>NZ_UHIA01000004.1:380000-1036057 GCF_900460215.1 Suttonella indologenes | reverse complement strand
GACAGTTTTTATTTCGATGAAGCATGGCATTACATCACTGCACACAGCCTCAAACTCGGCGAACTGTTTCTGCCCTTTCTGCAACGCCGCTCCTTCTCCGCCCTTGACCCGATTGAGCGCGCTATTTTATGGATTGCCGCCTTTGAACTCACGCGGCGCAAAGACATCCATCCGACCGTGATTATCAATGAGGCGGTGGAACTGGCGAAAAAATTCGGCGCAGACGAAAGCTATAAATTTATCAACGGTATTTTAGACAAACTCAGCAAAAATCTTCCCGAAGAAGCGCCGGTGTCCTCCTCTGTTAGCGCCCAATCCTCTCAAACTGCGGAATAGACAGACTCGGTTTTCATCAGCAACATCTACATTAGGAACCTCATATGCCAATCGTTAACATCAAAATCATTGAAGGTCGCAGCATCGAACAAAAACGCGAAATGACCCAAAAAGTTACCCAAGCCATTGCCAGCAGCTTAGGCATTGCGGAAGCTGCGGTCTGGATTAGTATTGAAGACTTAAAACCTGAAAATCTGTGCCAAGGCGGCGAACTTCGTGCCGATAAAAAATAAGGCATGAAGAAATCTGATATCGACACTTTTTTTGCGCGTTTACAAGCAGCAAATCCCAAACCAAGTACCGAATTAGAATACGATTCGGTATTTGAGCTGCTGATTGCCGTCATGCTATCTGCGCAAGCCACCGATGTCGGCGTCAATAAAGCGACACGCAAACTCTTCCCAATTGCCAATACGCCGGAAAGCATCTTAGCCCTTGGCGAAGAAGGCTTGAAAAGCTATATAAAAACCATCGGCTTATTCAATAGCAAGGCAAGCAATATCATCAAAACCTGTGCTTTGCTGCTAGAAAAATACGATGGAAAAGTTCCCGATCAACGCGAAGCTTTAGAAAGCCTGCCGGGCGTAGGGCGCAAAACCGCAAACGTTGTCCTCAATACCGCTTTCGGACAAATTGCCATGGCGGTCGATACGCATATATTCCGCGTGTCTAATCGCACAGGACTTGCGAAAGGCAAAAACGTTCGCGAAGTGGAAGACAAATTACTGCAGCGCGTGCCTGAAGCTTATCTGTTAGATGCCCATCATTGGCTGATTTTGCATGGCCGCTATACCTGCACCGCCCGTAAACCCAAATGCACCTCTTGCATCGTTTCCGATTTATGCGAGCAACCTGTGAATATGGAAGAATAAAGCATGTTTTTTCTCACGCTATTTATTCTAATCTTTATCTGCGGTTGGCTGATTAGCGCATGGCATTGCCGGCATCAGCGACAAGAATTGCTGCGCCATTTTATTTTGCCTACTTATGCCTTTATTGCCGCGAGAGAAAATGGACTCTGGCATGCCGTTTTGCTGCAAATCATCGGCGGCATCGGATTAGCGATTACGCTCATTATTCAACAATAAAATATAGTCAATTCATGGCAAAATTAATCATTTTTAATTGGATAGATCGGATACTTGTATCCGACATTACTTAAAATATAAATTTGTCAGATTCAAGAATCCGACCTACTTCTTTATAAATCAGTAACTTAGATATTTATGTCCAACAAAATTTGTCATGTGAGTGCTTTCTGGCATAAACGCCTAAGCTAAGGTTAAAAATATAATGTTCGCATTTGTCATGAATTGAGTATAACTCTTCTTAAAAAACAAAACCGCCCGTAAAACCTAAATGGTTTTATGAGGGCGGCTATATAGTCAGAAGTGAAAAGTAGTACAAGGCGATGAGCCACAGACAGTACAAGAGCGTACGGCAAGGCGAGCCAACGCCGTAATAGCTTTTCAATTCTTCGACTATATATTTAAAAACTTCCGTGTTTAAGCCAATAATTTCTGCAATAATTCATTGACTGATTTCGGATTTGCTTTTCCTTGTGATTTCTTTAATACTTGTCCGACTAAATAGCCTAGCATTTTCACTTGTCCGCCTTTATATGCCGCTACCTGATCAGGATTTGCAGCTAAAACTTCTTCCGCCCATTGCTGCAATTGTCCGTCATCATTAACCTGACGCAAACCTTTAGTATCAATCAAAGCATCTACGGAAATATCGGCATTTCCCCATAATTCAGGCAATAACTTTTTCGCGGCATTAGCAGACAACGTATTATCCGCCACACGGGCAAGCAAAACAGCAAATTGATTGGGATTCAGCAGACAATCAGCAAAGCCCTGTCCTTCCGGCAATAATTTCACCAATTCAGACTGCATCCAAATCGCCGCCGTTCTTGCCTCTGCACCGGCATTCAATGCCTCTTCAAAATATTGCGCAGTTGCTTTGTCTTGCACTAAAAAACGTAAACTGTCTTTATCTAAAGCATATTGTTCTGCATAACGTTGCTCGCGCAAATGCGGTAATTCCGGTAAATTTTGACGTATTTGCTCAATCCATTCTGCGCTTAATTGCAAAGGCAACAAATCAGGATCCGGGAAATAACGATAGTCATTGGCTTCTTCTTTAGAACGCATCGTGCGCGTTTCCATCTTATCAGGATCAAATAAACGCGTTTCCTGTTCAACCGTGCCACCGTTTTCCACTACATCAATCTGTCTTTCGATTTCAAGCTCAATTGCCTGCTCAACAAAACGGAAAGAATTGATATTTTTTAACTCAACACGAGCATTATAAACTTCACTACCTTTCTCACGAATTGAGACATTCGCATCACAGCGGAAAGAGCCCTCTTGCATATTGCCGTCACTAATACCTAAATAACGCACAAGATGATGAATTTTCCGCATATAAGCCACCGCTTCAGCCGCACTGCGCATATCAGGTTCAGAGACTAACTCAATCAAAGGCACACCTGCACGATTTAAATCAATCCCCGTACGATCTGTAAAAGCATCATGTACGGACTTACCCGCATCTTCTTCCAATTGTCCGCGATTAATCCTCACTTGCCGTTCGAACTCCGGTAAATCTACCAAACCACCTAAAATAATCGCATCAGCTAACTGGCTAATTTGATAACCTTTCGGCAAATCAGGGTAGAAATAATTTTTGCGCATAAAAAAAGCATTCGGGTTAATTTGACTACCTAAAGCCAAACCAAATAATACCGCATATTCAAGCGCTCGCTCATTTAATACCGGTAGAACCCCCGGATAGCCTAAATCAATTTCATTAACATGAGTATTGACCTCCGCGCCAAAAGATGCAGAAGAAGAAGAAAATAATTTACTTTCCGTTGCCAACTGAATATGCAACTCTAAACCAATAACCGCTTCATAAATCATAACAATACCTAAAACGAAAAGCCCCACCATGCAGTGGGGCAAAATTATAAGCAAAATAAACTACTGACGCAAATTGCTGAATTTATCAGTATCTGTTAGTTTTCTATCGATAATTCGAGGTGTAATAAACACTAATAATTCATCCTTATTAAATATTTTATTAGTATTTTTAAACACATTGCCAATTACAGGGATATCGCCTAATAATGGAACTTTTGCCTCTCCTGTTGTTTGCGTCTGTTCATAAATACCACCCAAAACAATAGTCTCGCCATTTTGTACTTCAACTTTAGTTAGAATTTCATTAGTATTTATTCCAGGCTCACCATTAACTAGTCGATTAGAAACATCATCTTTAGTAATATGGATTTCCATACTTACACGATCATTAGGCGCTATGCGTGGTGTAACTTCCATACTCAATTTAGCATCTTTAAATTCAGTCTCTGTACCAGAATCACTTACTTTTGAATAAGGAATTTCCTCACCTTTAGAAATAAGGGCTTTATAACCATCTTGAGTAACCACTCGAGGACTAGAAACAATTTCCGACAAACCTTCTGCTTGTAAGGCGCGTAATTCTAAATCAACTAATACTTCTTGACCTAAAATTGAAATACCATACCCAGCTGTAGGATTCGTACCTGTTATATCGGTTGACAAGAAATTTGGAGCAAGATTAACTCCTAAACGATCACCTAGAGTTCCCGCACTCGTACCACTTAAAGTCCCACTTCCACTCCAACTATCAGTTCCTTTGTCTCCTCTAAAGCTTATTCCAAAACGAGAACCAAAAGCTCTAGAATATTCATCAGAAGTAATTACCAAACGCGAATCTATTAACACTTGGCGTACAGGCTCATCTAATTTAGCAATTAAATCTCTAACTCTTTGAATATTTTCAGGAATATCAGTTACCATTAAAGAGTTAGTACGTTCATCAACAGCAACACTACCCTTTGAAGATAATATAGAATCTTCATTTCTATCACCAACATTAGCATTATTATTACTATTGATATTATTACGTGATTCTAAAATTATTTTCAAAATATCAGAAGCTTTTGCATATTTCAACTGAATAAGCTCTGTATTTGAAGGTTGTAATCCTTGTTTCTCTTTATAAGCTGCTAAAGCATCAATTTCCATTTTATTCAATTCTGCTTCAGGTGCGATATAGATCACACGATCTACTTTGCGCATGGCAAGACCTTTGGTCTTCATAATAATATCAAGCGCTTGATCCCAAGGCACATTATCCAAACGTAAAGTAATATTACCAACTACAGTGTCACTTACCACAATATTATTGTTTGTAAATTCCGCAATAATTTGTAATACAGCGCGCACTTCAATATCTTGGAAATTTAATGATAAAGGCTGTCCTGTATATTGTTTTCCGGAGCCAAAACCGCTCAATTCACGTAGGCGTTGAGCATTCTCATCTGTTGAAGGACGTTTAATCTCGATATTATATTCATTGCCATTGGTATAGGTTACGTATTCATAAGCATTACGCCCCATATTTAAGACAATTTTACTGTCTGCACCACTAGGTAAAATATCTACATAACGAACAGGTGAGCCATAATCAGCCACATCTAAACGTTTTTGACCAGCTTTAGGCACTTTATAGCTAGAAATTGTTGCAACAATAGAAGCACCTTCTGTTTTTACAGATACCAATGTATCTTTACTTGGTAAAGTGAAAGTAAGTACACCGCCCTTATCTGCATTTTTATGGAACATCGGCGCCAAATCAGGTACAGATTTTGCCATATTATTAATAGGTGCAGGAGCTTGAGTATTTAATGCTACCGGAACCATTGGTGCTGCTGAAGTTTGGTTAAACAAAGCAGAGTTATTAGAAGTATTTATCGCAGGAGCTGCTGCAATTACCTGGTTCCCTCTTAAGGCGACATGAACATCCGAGCCTACTAAGCGAACGTCATAAGCAGCTGGAGCTGCTAAATTAATTACTGCTCGAGTACGCGCATCTCCAGGAATAACATTTACAGAGTAGATACCATTTTGATTGACAGCTGTTTCTCTATTAGCTAAAGCAGAACTTGTATTAGGAAAATCTAATACAATTGAAGCAGGAGATGTTGTATTAAAGGACGTTGGCAATACTGCTGCATTTTTAAAGACAATTTCATAAGCACCAGACGGTGCATTCGAAGCATTAACAGCCGTAATTGCTGCAGCAAAACTTCCAGAACTAGCTAATAAAATACAGCTACATAATATTTTTTTCATCATAAGTCTATCCTAAACTCAAATTATTAAAACAATTCCAAAGTGACCGTTCTATCCTGCCAGCCTCTAGGTACTTTATATTTTTCCTCAATCACAATATGATCAGGTTTAATACTTTTAATCAAACCATGATTTCTTCCGATATATTCCCCCACTCTAGCTTCTTGAATACCCGAATTAGGAGTTTTTACTAAAGCGATTATTTGTTTATTTGGAGATAACATCGTGCCTGTCATCTGTAAAAAAGAAAGCTCAAAACTCTCTAAATAATATGGTGTATGAGCAACAGGTGCAGAAGCACTACATTCACTAGAATTACATTCAGCTTCTGCTAAAGGCGCTCCTGTTTCTTTTGAAATTTCTACAACAAAAGGCTTAAGCTTAAATGGATCTTCAATACCTCCTTTATATTCATAAGCTTCGTAAGGCTTAACTTCTGGTAAGGGTGAAAGATCTAAATTAGCACTAGGTTTAGTTTGCGCTTTGACTTGTCGTAAAAAATCACTTGCATCTGACTCTGCATCTCCAAAAACAAAGCCCGTTATGCCTAGATAACTTGATACAATAGAAATCAATAATATATTCCGTTTCATCACTTTTTCCTATTATTTAGCTGCTGTTGAAGATTGTGGCAATTCCCCTTTGCGGAGCTTCTCTATATCACCATTATAGATATATGTTTGCAGCTGCGTATCTGTAACAGCAATTGCATTTTCTGCCCATGTATCAGAAGAATCTCTACTATTAGATGAATTTTTTAAAACAACTAAATTAAAATCTGAGATATTCATAATCCTTTGCAGATTAGTTAAACCTTCAGAAAAATTAGCAAAATTAGTAAAATAAGTTGTAGTATTCAAGGCTATTGGTGCAATATCATAATATTCTGTTGGGAGATATTTATCAGCCGGTTTGAATCCACTAAGATTAATTCCTGCATCGGCAGCGGCAGTGTTGACCTCTTCAATCGATGTTGCTATTTGATTTTGTGCAGGTAAATAAGTAAGTAAAGATTCTAAACGATCTAAAAGCTCTTCACTTCTTGCTTTATAAGCGTCTAAATCAACAGTATATTGCAACAATTCACGATATGTTTTTTCTTTTTCTTGAATAGTATTGTTATTTCTATTTTCCATATCAACCATTTCAGTTAATTTAAAATGATTGAACGCAAATAAAATACCACCAAAAAGTAAAATCCAAATAATAGCTTTATAATATATCGGCCATGTGCCTGGATTACTCTGATCTAATTGATTAATTGGTACAAATTTCATACATCATTCCTTAATAATCATTTTGCAGCTATATCTGCTTCTGTTCCGAATTTAGGCTCAACTGTAATCACTAAAGTAAAGACCCTAACCCCTGTTTCATCTGTCACAGAATAGCGATTTCCTGTTTTTGCTTTTTGCATATCTACTAAGCGAACTATTGAAAAATGTTTAAAATCGTTTAATACGCGTATAAATGAAGATACTCCTACATCATTTTCAGCAGTACCGGTAATGGTAATTTGCCCTTGTTTGTAAGAAATACTATCTAGAAATACAGACTTAGGCGTGTTTATCGCAAGATAATCTAAAATTTCTACCGAAAGACTACGCTGATTTTGCAATCCTTGAATTACTAAAATCTGCTTAAGCACTTCTTCATTAAGCGCTTTCATTTTATTAACTTCTGCTTCGGTTTTTTTCAATTCAGCGATATTATTATCTAACAAACTAATTGCACGATTTTGACTTTCTAAATATTGATTTTTAAAATACCAATATCCTCCGCATAATCCCGCTGCTACTAAAAAAACCACTGCAGTAGCTGTCATGAAATCTTTTTTCTGCTTGGCTCGTAGTTCCGCACGCCAAGGTTGTAGATTAAATTTTCTTGCCATTATTTACCTTCCAATGCTAATGCGATTGCCAAACCATGATTAATACCATCTTGCAGCAAATCAGTTTGCTTTGATTGCAATTTAATAAACTGAGAAAGATCTAACAATTCCAATGGCACATTAACTTTTTCTGTCAACGCTAGCACTAAGCCTTTCAGCTGAGCACCACCGCCTGTGATATAAATTTTTTCGATAGCCTTAGCATCAGGGCTACTTGCTTCGTAGAAATCTAAAGCAAGGTTCATCTGCTCGCTTAAAGAAGAAACATAAGGCATCAGGACAAGTTCTTGATATTCTTCACCTAGATTTTGATTTAGTTTTTTCGACTCTGCCGATTCCAAATCCAGATCATAAACATCTCGAATAATTTCACTTACTTGATTGCCGCCGATCTGAGGCTCTCTGACAAATACGTATTTACCGTCTTGATAAACACTGATTCGAGAATGCGTATAACCGATATCCATTATGGCAATAGTTGATCCGTATATTCTTCCTGCTTGCACAAGATTTTCAACTAAACGTTCGTAAGCAAAAACATCTACATCCACTTGCGGATTATTCAAAGTTTTTGCTTTGCCTGCAAATAATGCCGTTTTATCATCAATTAAATCCCGACGTGCCGCAATAGCTAAGTGACCGCCATTTGCATCTTTTGTTTCGTCAAAATCAAAATAAACTTGATCCAGACTAAAAGGCAATGATTGTCCTAAATCTAATTCAATAGCACCTTCAACAGCTTCTTGGCTAGTATTTTCGGGCAATACGATATTGCGCATAATCGTATCACCGGAATTGACATGAATCACCGGCTGACCTTTTATGATTTTATGGGTCTTTAGGATTTTCGCAATTAGGTTTTTTAAGCCTTCCTTATCTTTGCCGCCACGCATTTCTTCTGGCAAAATTTCATAAACAAAGTAATTGCTTACAAAGCTTTTTCCAGCTTTTTTTACGCGTGCAATTTTTATTGCATACTGCCCGATATCTATTCCGATATATTCGGGATTTCCCAACATAATTAACTCCTTTTAGTTGCCGGGACTAGGTCACGGTTTCAAATGCTTCTTTCTTTCTCACCCATATACATTTGGCGAGGTCTGCCAATACGATAGCCCTCACTAATCATTTCATTCCAATGAGAAATCCAGCCAGCTGTACGCGATACAGCAAACATTGCTGTAAACATGTTAACAGGAATGCCGAGCGCACTGTAAATAATTCCTGAATAAAAATCAACGTTCGGGTAAAGTTTTCTTTCGACGAAGTAATCATCTTTCAATGCCGCTTCTTCCAAACGCATCGCTAATTCCATTCGAGGATCGTCGCCATAATGCTCAAGCACCTCATAGCAAACTTTCTGGATAATTTTAGCACGCGGATCGTAATTGCGATAGACTCGGTGCCCAAATCCCATCAGTTTAAAAGGATCATCCTTGTCTTTAGCGCGTGCAATATATTTATCGATATTGGCGACATTACCAATTTCATCAAGCATATTAAGCACTGCCTCATTTGCACCGCCATGCGCATTACCCCATAGAGCGGCAATACCTGCTGAAATCGCAGCATAAGGGTTTGTCCCTGTGCTTCCTGCTAGACGAACGGTAGAGGTTGAAGCATTCTGCTCGTGATCCGCATGTAGGATAAACAAAAGATTCAGCGCCTTAACAGCCAAAGGATCCGCTTCAAAACGGCTACCCGGACGAGAAAACATTGTACGCAGGAAATGTTCGAAATAATCATCTTCTTCTTTCGGATAACCGAAAGGATAACCCTGAGCATGCCGATGTGTGCTGCCTGCGATAGTCGGCATTTTGGCGATTAATCGCATCGCTGTGATATAGCGATCTTCAGGATTATTGATATCCAAACGATCATGGTAGAAAGCCGCTAATGAACCGACGACTCCCGTCATCATTGCCATGGGATGCGCATCATGATGAAAACCTTCAAAGAAATTCTGCACCCGCTTATTAAGCATGCGGTAGTAACGAATTTGCTCATTGAATTTTTTACTTTCTTCTTCATTAGGCAGCTCGCCGTGGTAAAGAAGATAAGCCACGTCTAAGAAAGAAATATTTGCTTCACAGAGACTTTCGATAGGATAACCGCGGTACATGAGTTTACCGGCACCACCGTCAATGAAAGTAATTTTACTTTCGCAAGATGAGGTAACGCCGAAACCGGGGTCATGCGTAAAATAACCCAATTCCTTTGGCAAAGTCGCAATATCAATTCCCGGACGACCTAAAACAGGTTGAATAACAGGAAGTTCTACTTGTTTTTGCGCTTCTTTATCAATAACGATGATTGTTTTCTCACTCATAAAAAAATCCTCCATTAAGGTAACTTATTTTTGATTAAGTTACCTTAATGGAGGATTAGGGTCAAGCGCAAAGGCGCTTTTGACGCTTATTTTTTTCCGTATTTACGGCGGAAGCGGTCAACGCGTCCTGCGGTATCGACAATATTTTGCGTGCCGGTATAGAATGGGTGCGATTTACTGCTGACGTCCACGCGAACTAAAGGGTATTCTTGTCCGTCTTCCCATTTGATGGTTTCATTTGTATGAACAGTTGATTTTGTTAAAAAAGCAAAATCTGCGCCTACATCTTGAAAGACAACCGGACGATAATTAGGATGAATATCTTTTTGCATTTTAGCTCCAAATTTGTGTATTGCTTAAAAAGCGGCTGATTATAGAGGGCAAGCTACTGCATTGCAAGCATTTCCCTAGCATTAGCCGCAAAAACGTCCATTTATTTACAAACCGTCAAAAAAATCTTTTACCCGATTGAGAAAACTGCTCTCTTTCGGCGCATGACGCTGACCGCCCTCATGCAAACTACGGTCAAAATTTTTCAACATTTCTTTCTGCTCTTTAGAGAGATTCACGGGCGTTTCAATCACGACCGTACACAGCAAATCGCCTGCCGCGGCACCGCGTAATGGCTGCATGCCTTTGCCGCGTAGACGGAGTACTTTGCCGGTTTGCGTTTCCGCAGGAATGACCAATGAGACGCGCCCTGAAAGCGTAGGCACTTCAATCTCTCCGCCCAAGCAGGCGGTTACAAAGCTAATCGGCATCGTGCAATATAAATGCGCGCCCTCGCGCGTAAAAATGTCATGCGGACGCACATGGACTTCGATATACAAATCTCCTGCCGGCGCCCCCATTTCTCCCGCTTCTCCTTCGCCGCTTAAACGGATACGGTTGCCGGTATCCACGCCGGCGGGAATTTTTACGGTTAAATTGCGCGTATTTTTGACTCGACCTTCTCCGCGGCATTTATCGCAGGGATTTTCAATAATCTGCCCTTTGCCATGACAAGTCGGACAAGGTTGTGCAATCGAGAAAAAGCCTTGCTGCGTTCGCACTTGTCCGGAACCGCGACAGGTCGTACAGGTTTTCTTCTTCGATTTTTCAGTCGCGCCGCTGCCATCGCAATGCGTACATTTGACCAAAGTCGGAATTTTAATATTCAGCTCTTTGCCGTTTGCCGCTTCTTCCAGCGTTAATTCCACCGTATAGACCAAATCGCTGCCACGATGCTGCTGCCTTCTACCTCCTGCGCCGCCGCCAAAAACATCGCCGAAAACATCGCCGAAAATATCGGAAAAATTCCCGCCGCCGAAACTTGCACCGAATCCGCCTGCTCCCGCCTGTCCCGTTGCCGCATCAAAACCGAAACGATCGTAAGTCGCACGTTTTTCCTCATCAGAGAGGATTTCATAAGCCTTGCTGATTTCTTTAAACTTTGCCTCCGCCTCTTCTTTTTTATCCGCATTGCGGTCAGGATGCCATTTCATGCTGAGCTTGCGGTAGGCTTTTTTTATCTCGTCAGCGCTAGCGGTTTTGCTCACGCCTAAAATTGCATATAAATCTTTTTCTGCCATGTTCTTATAGGGTAAAAAGGGCGGTTTCCCGCCCTTTGTTCAATGAAACAATTAGTCTTTTTTCTCGTCTTTCACTTCTTGGAAATCGGCATCGACAATACCGTCGTCACCGGCAGCATTGTTTTCCGCGCCTGCTTGCGCCTGCATTTTCGCAAAAGATTTTTGCATTACCGGCGAAGCGGCAGTCATCAGCTCTTCCGTACGCGATTTAATCGCTTCTACATCTTCGCCTTTCATCGCTTCGCGCAAGGCGCTTACCGCCGTATCAACCGCAGATTTCTCATCGGCGCTGACTTCATCGCCTAATTCCGTAATCGCTTTCTCCACGCCGTTAATCATCGATTCGGCGCTATTATTCGCTTCAACACGCTCTTGGAATTTTTTATCTTCCTCGGCATGCGTTTCCGCATCGCGCACCATACGCTCGACTTCCTCATCGCTCAGACCGGAATTGGCTTTAATCACAATCGATTGCTCTTTGCCGGTTTCCTTATCTTTTGCCGATACGTTCAAAATGCCGTTTGCGTCAATATCGAAAGACACTTCGATTTGCGGCATACCGCGCGGTGCGGGACGAATATCGTTTAAGTCGAAACGCCCCAAAGATTTATTGCCCGATGCCTGCTGACGCTCGCCTTGCAGAACATGAATCGTTACCGCGGATTGATTATCTTCCGCCGTTGAGAACACCTGCGCCGCATGGGTTGGAATCGTGGTATTTTTCTCGATCAGCTTAGTCATCACGCCGCCCATCGTTTCAATACCCAAAGACAAAGGCGTTACGTCCAACAACAACACATCTTTAACCGTACCGCCCAAAACGCCGCCCTGAATCGCCGCGCCGATTGCCACCGCTTCATCAGGGTTCACGTCCTTACGCGGCTCTTTGCCGAAGAAATTTTTCACCGCTTCTTGCACTTTCGGCATCCGCGTTTGACCACCGACCAAAATCACATCGGTAATATCGCTGTTAGACAAGCCCGCATCTTTCATCGCAATGCGGCAAGGCTCGAGCGAACGCTCAATCAAATCCGCCACCAGCGATTCCAATTTCGCGCGGCTAAGCTTGATATTCATATGCTTAGGACCGGTCGCATCTGCTGTGATATAAGGCAGATTGATATCGGTTTGCTGGCTGGAAGACAATTCAATCTTCGCTTTTTCCGCCGCTTCTTTCAAACGCTGCAAAGCCAAGGCATCATTAGACAAATCGATGCCCTGATCCTTTTTAAACTCGCTGACCAAATAATCAATCACGCGGCTGTCGAAATCCTCGCCACCCAAGAACGTATCGCCGTTGGTCGCCAAGACTTCAAACTGCTGACCTTCTTCATCCAAATCTATCGTTTCGATGATAGAAATATCGAAAGTACCGCCACCTAAATCGTACACGGCGATTTTGGCGTCTTTCACTTCATGATCCATACCATAGGCCAAAGCGGCAGCGGTCGGTTCATTGATAATCCGTTTGACTTCCAAACCGGCGATACGACCCGCATCTTTCGTCGCCTGACGCTGACTGTCGTTAAAATACGCCGGCACGGTAATGACTGCTTCGATCACTTTCTCGCCCAAATAATCTTCGGCGGTTTTCTTCATTTTCATCAGCACGCGTGCAGAAATCTCAGGCGGCGCCATTTTTTTGCCGTCCACATCCACCCAAGCATCGCCGTTATCCGCTTTCACAATGTTATACGGCACCAGCTTAATATCTTTCTGCACTTCTTTTTCATCGAAGCGGCGGCCAATCAAACGCTTAATCGCAAACAAAGTATTTTTCGGATTGGTAACCGCCTGACGTTTAGCAGGCTGTCCGACCAAAACCTCGCCCTCTTCGGCAAAAGCCACAATCGAAGGCGTGGTACGCGCGCCTTCCGCGTTTTCAATCACACGCGCCTTGTCGCCGTCCATAACCGCAACACAAGAGTTAGTCGTTCCCAAATCGATACCGATAATTTTACCCATTAGATTTTCCTCATAAAAATAAAATAAAAATGTTTTGATGCACGCTATATGCCGCCGCTTTTTCCAATTTCAAGCCGTCTGCGGCATTTTTTTGCCTGCTTTAACTATTCTTCACAATCACTACTTGCGCCGCGCGCACCGTACGCCCGTTCAGCACATAGCCAATCTGCGCCACATGCATGACCGTATTGTTTTCCAATTCAGGATTCGGCAACATCGCCACCGCCTCATGCACATCGGGATTAAATTTATCGCCGCTGGCGGGATTGACTTCCTCCACTCCGTGCTTGGCTAAATTTTCGCGTAACATCTTCAGCGTCAATTCCGAACCCTCGATAAACTGCGCCATCGCCTCGGGCTTATCCGCGCTTTCCTGCGCCGCTTTCAGCCCTAAAACCAAAGAATCTAGCACCGGCAGCAATTCCTTCACAATCCGCTCATTGGCAAATTTATGCGCATTCAACAATTCTCTTTCCTGACGCTTGCGCAAATTCTCATTTTCCGCGCGCTCGCGAATCACCTGATCCTTTAATGCCGCCACCTGCTCCGCCAATTGCGCCACCTCTTCCGATTGCGCATTCAGCACCGTATCCACATCTAACATCGGCTCTTCCGCCGCCATCTCCATCGCTTCAGATACCTCTGCTGCAGCTTGAGCATTCTTTTCCATTTCTTCGTTTGACATAACACACCTATGTTTTCTCTTAAATCATTGTCCGACAATATGAGGACGGCTATTTTTTTTTCAAGGCTCGTGCATAATATCGGCATGAAAACGCCCTTTTTACTCAGCTTTTGCCTGTCATTTCTCTGCGCATGGACACTTGAAATCGACATTGGCAACGCCCGCATCGGCGACAGCCGCAGCGAAAATATCCGTATCCGCGCCAACAGTACCAACGGACGCGACTGGCAGATTAGCGCCCAAGCCCCGCAACTCAAGCACCCGCAAGGCAATTGGCAGCAACTGCGCGCCGAAACATGGCTACACTATAAAAACGGGCAATTCTCCCTAAGCCGCCCCCGATTTTCCGCGCAGGCAGAAAAAAACGCCTTATATTTTTCCGCTCCGCAACACATCGCCTTACGGCAGAAACTCGACCTTGCCCCGCTCAGTCTGCACATCAGCCGACAAGCACAAGCCTCGCCCTTCCTGCAACTGGACTGGCATCATCAGCAACGCGAATTACAACTCGTCAAAAAAAACCTGAACATAGCGGAACTCAATGCGCTACTTGCCTTCTTACACCTGCCGCCGCTACCGCCCCTAGACGGCGACATCAGCCTCAAACTGCTGCTAAAACAAAAGCGCGACATATGGCAACTCAGCGGCGACATCGACTTACGCATCCGCAACTGGCACAGCCCGGACCACCTGCAAGCCGTAGAAAATCTTAGCGCTAGTCTCAATATCTCCATGCAATATCAGCCCGAACAAGGCTGGCAGGGACATCTTCGCGCACACATCCCGCAAGGCGAAACCCTCTTCCAAGGACTCTATCTCAACTTCAAACAAGCACCGCTACAACTGGAAAGCGACTGGCAATACCGCAAGGAAACACTTAGCCTTAAAAACCTGCGCGCTAATGACGGTCAGCTGCACATCGCAGGCGGATTGAGCTACAACAGTCGCACACAGCAATTAGAACAACTCTCCTTGCAACAATTTTCAGGCGCAGCGCAAGCCCTCTACCAACACTACCTCAAACCCTACCTCGGCACAGACAGCCTCTTTGCCGACAGCGACTGGCAAGGCAGCTTCTACGCCAGCGGCGACTGGCACAGAAACAGCGGCTTGCGCAACAGCGTACTCGTGCTGCACCGCTTCGGCATCACCGACCGCCAAGAACGCTTCCGCTTTCCCAGTATTGATGGACAAATCGGACAAAGCGGCGAATCGCGCCTCGACATCGCCGCCGCCACATGGCGCAAACTGCCGCTCGGCGCATCCAAACTGCGTTTTCTCTGGCAAGACAAATCCATTAAGCTGCTCGAACCTTGGCGCATCCCCATACTTAACGGCGCATTAGTCATCAACGACATCCGCGCCGACCGCGACAGACAACATCTGCTCAACATCAGCCTAGACCCCATCGACCTCGCCGAACTCAATCGTGCCCTTGAACTGCCCGTATTTCAAGGCGACATCAGCGCGGAACTGCCCGAAGTCCGCCTCAGCAGCAACAGCCTTGTCCTCAAGCGACCGGTACATCTCAACGTTTTTGGCGGACACATCCTCATCAGCGACCTGCGCATCGAAAAGATCTTCAGCAACCAAGCCCAGCTCTACTTCTCGCTCGGGCTGAACATGATCGATTTACAACGCCTGACCAGTGCATTCGGGATTGCGGAAATCCGCGGACGCGTCAGCGGATTCATCACAGACGTCGTTCTTGCCAACTGGCGACCCATCGCCTTTGACGCCAGCATCATGACCGACGAAGACAATCCCGGCGAACGCCGCATCTCGCATGAAGCCGTACAACTGCTCACGCAAATCGGCGGTTCTTCCGCCGCCATCGGACAATTCGTGCGCATTCTCAGCAGCTTTCCCTATGAAAAACTCGGTTTTAGCGCCACACTGCGCGGCGATTTATTAACTATTGAAGGCGTAGAAAAACACCCTGACGGCGGCTTCTATCTCGTCAAAGGCAGCGGCTTACCGCATCTTGACATCATCGGACACCAAAGGCGCAGCAGCTACCGCGAACTCAGCGCACGCATCAAAGCCGCCCTAAACAGCGACGAACCTACAATTGAATAAAGCCGCATCTTATTGAATAAAAATGGATACCGCCTCAAACCTTTTATTTATCCTATTCGCGCTTGTTGTCGCTTATAACCTCTGCGCATGGCTCATGCAAAAACATATCCTACCGCTAATCGGATTCATCCTCTTCGCCCTTGCCTGCATATTAAGAACGGAAGCAGCACCTGCCCTTTGGCTTTTTCTATTTGCCGATGCCGGCACATGGCTGCTTTGCCTGCTTCTTATCCCCGCCTCTATCCAAGACCTACGCGAAAAAAACCGTTTTACGCTTTACGCCATCTATCAAAACGACAAATAAATACTCAAACTTTATCGCAGCAAAGGCAGGCAGATTTTTGAATGGGAATACACCGCCGACATCCAAGAAACCGCACATCCTATGCTTAGCGGATTTACAGGCGATTGGACAATCAGCGCACATCAAATTCAACTCTTAGCAGGCAATGAAATTATCACTATCGCCGATATCCAACATGATGATTTGATGTTTGAAGAAAACATCAATCCTCATTATGATTTCTTAGCCAAAAACCGTTTAACTACCGCCCACTCGATAAAATTCTACTCTTTTTGAGCCGCTTTATTACAGCAGACAGATTTAATAATGCGGCGGAATCTCTTGCACAGCACTGTTGCTCGCCGCACCGCCCTGAATGCTTTGTATCTCGCGATACAGCAATTGCAATTGTCTTTGCAAAGCCGCCTGTTCGGCATTTAATTGCGCCACCTGCGCATTCAGCGCATCCAACAAATCTTCCTGCCATGCCAAACGTTCTTCCAAACGCGCTATTTTTTCATCTGAATTCATCTCTTAGTCCTTGTTCAATATGGATTGTATAGCTTCTTCAGATTAAAATGAAATAATAAAAATTTTCAAGATATTGAAAAATCTTTCAATATGTTGTGTTAAAGGCGTATCATTTTAATCTGAAGAGACTATATTTCGCCGTATAATACGGTTTTTTGGATACAAATGACGACTTCACTACCGCCGCGCCGTGCCTCAAGGGCATATTGCGCTTATACCGTCCTGCTTTGCCTTGTGCCGCTTGCTTTTATCTTCTGCAATTGGCAGTGGCACAGCGCAGCAGATCAAAATTTGCCTTTATTGCCGCTCTTATTGATTACCGAAAGCGGCTCAATGCCTTATGCGGTGGCTACTAGCGCCCTCTTCATCGCCTTGCTCTGTCGGCACAACCGCCGCCGTCTACCGCTCAAAGCCTTTCTATGTCTGATTGCGCTAAGCATTATCTGCACGCAATTAGAACAAAAATTGCTCAAACAGCATTTCGCCCTAGCACGTCCCTATATTGCCGCTATCAACCAAGAACAACAACGCAGCAATCAAGATTTTTACGCTCTTGAGAAAACGGAAAAACAAGCCATCGTGCGCGACTGGCATCAGCAGCAGGGCAAAAACGCTTGGCTCAGCCGGCACCGCATCCAAGAAATTGCCTACCGATTTCCTTCGGGACACAGTATTTTCAGCGTCAGCTGGGTGCTGCTGTTCGTCGTTTTCTGCTCCTATCGCTGGCTGACATTTGCCCTTGCGCTATGGTCGGCAGCAGTCATGGCAAGCCGCGTATGGCTAGGTATGCACCTGCCGGCGGATTTGCTCGGCGGTATCTTCTATGCCTTTTGGACGAATCTTTTGCTGATTGCGCTGTTTTACCAATATCTGAAGCGCTATCAAGAAAAGACTCAGGAAAGTCCCCATTCTCAAGCATAGTTTTATATAATGCCGCCATCATTAACTAAGAGAAATACTATGATTCATGTACGCTCCCTTTGTCTGATCAGCCTGATTGCCCTTAGCGGCTGCGGCTTTACGCCTTTTTTATACAAACCCGACATCACGCAAGGCAACGTTTACTCCGCCGAGCAAATTGCCGCTATCGGCATCGGCATGCCGCGCGAACAAGTGCGCCAAATCTTAGGCACCCCAAGCCTGATCGATCCTTTCCACCCCGATATCGACATCTACGCTTTCAGCTTTAAAAGCGGCAGCGAAGACCGCCGTTATCAGCGCCGTCTGCACATCCAATACACGAACAATCTCGTCAGCAGCGTGCAAGAAATCCCTCTTACCATAGAAGCCAAATAAAAGACCATGTTAGACAGCAAATTACTACGCAATGACCTTGACAGCATCGTCAATCGCCTAGCCGCACGCGGCTTTAACTTCCCTGCCGCCGAATACGCCGCTTTAGAAGCCGCTCGCAAAAGCAGCCAAACCCAAAGCGAACAGCTTCAATCCGAGCGCAAAAAACTCTCGCAAGCCATCGGGCAAGCCAAAGCCAAAGGCGAAGACAGCGCCGCACTCATGGCGGAAGTCGCCGCATTAGACGCCTCACAGCAACAAGCCGATGCCGAATACAGCCGCGTGCAAAGCCAATTAGACGCCCTGCTTGCCGGCATTCCAAACCTGCCGGACGAGCAAGTCCCGCAAGGTGCGGACGAAAACGACAACGTCGAAATCCGCCGCTGGGGCGAGCCGCGCCAATTCGATTTCACGCCCAAAGAACACGCCGATTTAAACGGCATCGGATTGGATTTTGAAGCCGGCGCCAAACTGGCAGGAGCCAGATTTACCGTGCTGCGCGGCAAGCTTGCCCGCCTACACCGCGCGCTCAGCCAATTCATGCTCGACACACACACCCAAGAACACGGCTACACCGAGCATTACCTGCCCTATATGGCAAATGAAAACACCCTCTTCGGCACGGGACAACTGCCCAAATTTGCGGAAGACTTATTCAAAACCAACATCAGCGAACGCCATTTTTACCTTATCCCCACCGCCGAAGTGCAGCTGACCAACCTCGTTGCCGACAGTATTCTTGAAGAAAGCGCATTACCGCTGCAACTGGTTGCCCACACCCCCTGCTTCCGCTCCGAAGCAGGCTCGGCAGGACGCGACGTGCGCGGCATGATTCGCCAACATCAATTCGACAAAGTCGAAATGGTACACATCACGCGCCCCGAAGACTCCGACGCCGCCCTTGAGCGTATGACCGCCCATGCCGAAAACATTCTGCAAAAACTCGGGCTTTCCTACCGCGTCATCATTCTCTGCACAGGCGACATGGGCTTTTCGGCACGCCGTACCTACGACATCGAAGTCTGGCTGCCGGGGCAAAACAAATACCGCGAAATCTCCTCATGCAGCAACTGCGGCGACTTCCAAGCCCGACGCATGCAAGCGCGCTATCGCGCCAAAGACCAGAAAAAACCCGCCTTAGTCCATACCTTAAACGGCTCGGGGCTTGCCGTCGGGCGTACGCTTGTCGCTATTTTGGAAAACTACCAGCAAGCCGACGGCAGCATTCTGGTTCCCGAAGCCCTGCATCCCTATATGGCGGGCATTGAAAAAATCGAGGTGCAATAAGCAATGACCATGCTAAAACGCTTTAGCAGACTCTTCGCCAAAAAAGGCGCGCCGATTATCGCGCGCCTACCCATAGCCGGTTTGAAATACTACCGCGCCGCCGAACTTGCCACCCTCATGCAGCGCGGCGACATGCTCAGCCTTGAACACGAAGCCAATAATCCGCACGACCCCAATGCCGTCATGATCTTTTGGAATCGCAATAAAATCGGCTATGTGCCTAGCGAACATGCCAAACTGCTGCATGAACTCTTAGCCAAACACCAAAAACTCAGTGGCAAAATCGTCGAAATCGACCCTGCCGCCGGCGAAAGCCGCTGGGTCAAACTCAACATCTATCCGACATAAAACGGACACAAACCTTCTCTACACTACTCATTTTCATTTGAGAAAGACCTATGGCATTGGACAAACACACCCACAAACGCTACGACGAAAAATTGCAAAACCTGCAAAATCTCTTAATGGAAATGGCACGGCTTTGCGAAAGCCAGTTATACAGTGTCAGCAAATACTTGCGCCGCGAAGCCAACCTCGACATCTTAGAAAACATTGAAGCACGGATAACCGCATCAACCAATACCACATCGATATTGATCAAGAATGTATCCGCCTCATCGCCAAACGTGTACCTGTCGCTATCGACCTACGCCATATTACCGCCAGTTTCAATATCGCCACCGATTTGGAACGCATCGGCGACGAATGCTGCAAAATCGCGCGCTTCTTAAAAAACAGCGAGGTCGAGCTCGAAAATGCCATTTGGAAAGAACTGCGACCTGCCACCAGACTGGCTAAAAACCTGCTTTCCCGCACCATTGATATACTGGCACGCAACGACACCGAAGCCGCCTACATCCTTATTAAAGACGATGAAGAACTTGACGTGCAATATCACAACGCCATTCGCGTCATCTCAAGCTATATGATCGAAGACACCAGCAAAATCACACAAGGCATAGACGTACTCATGGCAGCCAAAGCCTTGGAACGCATTGGCGATCATTGTATCAACATCGCCGAATCGACTATTTTCGCCACCGAAGGCGAAGACATTCGCAAACACGCAAAGCGTGACATTCGCGCCTCGAGCAGGTAGAATGCCAAGGCTTTCGCGAGCGACCAAAGCGGTCGCTCATTTTTTAATTCATATTCAAATAGATAAAAATGTTCCGACCGCTTATCATCAGCCTCAGCCTCGCTGCTTGCGCTTACGGCTCAGCTAGCCCTATCAGCAGTTTGCAATTTTCCAACGAACAAACACTACGCAATCCTAGCTCCGCAAGCATTCGACTCACTAGCAACCCCATCGCTACCGCTGTCAATAGCAGCACAAACAATAGCCAAGACATTCAAATCACTTTAAATCTCGTTAGCAAAGCTACTCCCGCAGCAAACAAAAGCACCCAACAAAGCAGTGCTTCGACACACCATACGTCTCAACAACGCTCACAACGCGAACAATTGATTCACCTTGGACGCAGCTTAATCGGCACTCCTTATCTATGGGGTGGCACCACACCTAAAGGCTTTGATTGCTCGGGTTTTGTCAGTTATGTGTACGGTAAACATGGCTTTAGTCTGCCGCGCACCAGCAATGAACAATTCAGCAAATTACATGCCGTAGATACGCCGGCTCCCGGCGATTTAGTTTTTTTCCGCGGTAAATCCGGTCGAATTACGCATGTAGGCATGTATATCGGCAACGGCAACATGCTGCACTCGCCGCAAAGCGGCGAAAAAGTGCGCATTGAAAGCATCGAAAAACCGAACTGGAAACGCCGATACGCCGGCGCCCGCCGCATACTGCCGCAAGGTAATGAAAACGGCGCTAAAGCCACTATGGTTGCTGCTAATGACGCTACAAAACAGCAGCAGCGCATACAGCTTAATACACAAACAAACACCGGCAATTTATTTCATATCAAATAAAAACGCCTGGATTTAAAAATAATAAATATAGTTAATTTACAATAAAAACAAATACTTAATTGTTAAACTATCTGTTATTTGAACTGATGCGCAAAAGTCATATGTTGTTTTATTCTGCATTGACTATATAACTGGCAATTACTTAAACAGACAATACAATTTCTTTCTCAATCAGTTATTTAGGAGTAAGCTATGTCTAAGAGATATTCTCGTCCTTTATCCGCTATCGCCAATAAACTTCCTACAGAAGTGAACAATAACTCGTCTCGAGAGTTAGTAGGCGTTTCCAGCCAATGTGGTTTAATCAACGCTAATGGAGACTTTGTAGGCTGCTTTGAAGCCAACGATTTAGCTTTCCGTAAGCCATATTCACTAACCGTAAGTGCTAATACACCAACACACATCAAGCAGTCCAAGATGATGTCAGAAGGCATTTATAATGCCCTAATGAGATTAGCAGAAGAACTGCTTGATTCTGATGACAACGAGATGATTATTACATCTTCTGACGATAAGTATCTTGGGCATTTCCTGTCCAAGTTTCCTGGATTAGCCATTAGACTATTCAAACGAGGTAATATACTCATCAAACCCCAAAATAACACTTCAAACCTTCCTCCATCGTATCAAGATCTGGTGACAGATGACTTCTAAGCCATCTTTTAATCGTTGCCCAAGTTTGCTCTATTGGGTTTAGCTCAGGTGAGTAAGGTGGTAATGGTAAGATGATGTGTTCATATGGTGTGTTATTGATAAGCTCTTGCAAGTGTTTCATTCTGTGAAATCTTGCATTGTCTAAGATGATGATACAAGGCTTGCCTGTTTGTTTGGTGTGATTGTTAAGACAAGGCAGTAGCATTTGTTCAAACCACGTTTCAAACAAAGCACTTGCCATTGTATTGTTGTAGATGAGTGGAGCAATCAAGTTTTTGGCTTTGTTGCCTATTTGTCCTGCCACTAAGGAGACTCGTTGATAGCGTCTGCCACTGACTTTATCATAGGCTCTTTGACCTTTTAGGCTTCTTGCATGAGTACGGTATAGGTAAGTATCAATGCCTGTCTCATCTATATAGACAAGCTCGTAACCGTGTTTGGACGTAGCTTGTAGTTGTGTTAATTTATCTTGGAATTCTTTGACTTTGTTTGGGTCTTGCTCGAAGTAAGTTGTGGTCTTTTTTTAAGAGTAATGTTCATTGCTTTGAGTGCTTTATGGATTGCCATATCACTACACCCAAATACTTCACCAATTTCACGTAGGTATTTGTCAGGATTTGCTTCTACGTAAGCAAGAAGCTCTTTTCTGTCAAACTTTCTGGGTCTGTTGGTGGGTTTTTTACAAGACAGATTGCCTGTTTCTTTAAGTTGTCGTCTCCAACGAAACACGGTGTGTCTTGATACACCAAAAGCTTCTATAACAAGGTCAATGTTCTTGCATTTGTCATAATAAGCCAAGGCTTTTTGTCTGATTTCTAGTGAATAAGCCATTTGAAGTAGTGATTAGTAAATGGTGATGGAGATATGGGGATGGTTGGTGTTGTTTCAAGGTTTATTGGTTATAACAGCCTTTATAGTCGGAGAAGTGTAAAATTAGCACAAGGCAGAGAGCTGAAGAAAGTATAGTCTCTTCAGATTAAAATGATACGCCTTAAACAACATATTGAAATATTTTTCAATATGTTGAAAATTTTTATTGTTTCATTTTAATCTGAAGAAGCTATACAAGAACGTACGGCAAGGCGAGCCAAGTCCGTAATACTTTTTCAATCCTTTGACTATAGCGCCTCAATCAAGCATTAAAAAAGCCCTTAGCGGGCTTTTTCTTCTTCACTCTCTTCAGTATTTCCTTGCCAATATTTCGCTACCAAAATGCCGATTTCAAATAGCACAAGCATCGGCACTGCCAATAAAGTCTGTGAAAAAATATCGGGCGGTGTCAGTACCATTCCCACCACAAAAGCGATCAGAATGATATAAGGCCGCTTGGCGGTTAAGGTTTTAATTTCCACCACACCCATGCGGATTAGAATCACAGTTGCCACCGGCACTTCAAACACCAAGCCGAATGCCATGAACATCGCCAAGCTCAGGCTGACATAGCTAGTAATATCCGGCATTAATTCAACGCCTTGCAAAGACGCTCCCGTTTTGACTAAGAAACTGAACATCAGCGGCAAAATCACAAAATAGGCGAATAAAACGCCTAAATAAAATAAAAGCGTTGAAGACACCACCATCGGCAGCATCAGGCGCTTTTCATGCCGATACATGCCCGGCGCGACAAAGCGCCAAATTTGATACAGCGTCCACGGAATGCTAATCAACACCGCCATGAAAAAACAGACTTTAATCGGTGTCAGAAAAACATCTATCGGCTGCTGCGCCAACATTTTTTGCCCCGGCATCAGGTTCATCAAGACAGGACGGGCAAAGAGTTCGTAAATGGATTGATTAAAAGGCAGCATTAAGACGAATACGCCCAGCATCACCAATAAGATATTGATCAGGCTGCGGCGCAAATCGACCAAATGCTCGACTAAAGACATTTCTTCGTCTTCATTTTCAGTATTAGGCGCTAAAGTACTCATAAATGATTCAGCTCGGCTTGGCGGAAGAAGCGGTTTCGGCTAAAGTGTCGGAGGCAGGATTATCGACGGCGGCGCCGATATGCTCGATGCCGCTGTCTCGCTCGGCTTCGGCATCAGATTGGGCAGGTGCCTCATATTGCGTTATCCGCTCATGTCCACCCGCAGTTTGTTCGCGCTCATCGGCAATATTTTGCAGAGATTTTTCAACAGCTTTAACCTCCGAATCAATATCTTGCAAAATTTTCTTACCTTCCGAACGCACTTCTTTGTCAGCATCGATAACCGATTGATTTAATTTGCGGATATGTTCTTGCAAATCCATTTCATCCACGCTGCGCCGCACTTCGTCCAAATGCAGTTCGCGTTCGATGTCGCCGCGCACATCGCCGAACATACGCTGTATTTTACGCACCATGACCATAATGCTGCGCACCACTTCAGGCAATTTGTCCGGACCGACCACGACGATACCGATAACGGCAATCACAGCCAGCTCCCAAAAGCCAATATCGAACATGGCTTGTTTCCCGACGCTTAAACGGTTTTGTCTTTTGAAGTCACTTCGCCGTCAATTACGCCATCATCTCTTTGCTCATAACTGACGCGTTGCTGCGGCTGCGAAGTTTCTTCCTCGCTTTTCATTTCGTTTTTAAAGCCTTTGATGGCGCTACCCAAATCCGAGCCTAAGGTGCGCAGGCGTTTGCCGCCGAAAATCAAGACCACAATGACTAATACGATTAACAGTTGAATAGGACTAATACCCATAAGAATACCTCATTATTTACGATTTGCTTTTTCTTCCAAGCCCGAGAGGGCGAAACGTCGCGCTAATTCTAGCGAAATATCTTGCAAAGCGATACCTTCGCGCGCCCATAAGATCATTAAGTGATAGATAAGGTCGCAACTTTCATACAATACGGCTTCGCGTCCTTGACCGGCCGCCGCAATCACGACTTCCGTCGCTTCCTCCCCGATTTTTTTCAGCAATTTTTCAGGCGCCGCCTGCAAGAGCTGTGCGGTGTAGCTGTTCTCAGCAGCGGCGCTGCGCCGTGCAGCGATAATTTTTTCCAATTCCGATAAGGCATTATTTTCCATAAATGGCCTCCGCTGATTTTAAAACGGGCAGGCATTCCTGCCATTGCCCGTCAATGAATTGGCGATAAAAGCAGCTGCGGCGTCCGGTATGGCAGGCGATGCCGCCTTTTTGCCGCACTTCCGCCAGCAAGCTGTCGCCGTCGCAGTCCAAATACAGGGCTATCAGCGTTTGCGTATGCCCTGAAGTTTCGCCCTTATGCCACAATTGGCGGCGCGAACGGCTGTAATAGACCATTTCGCCGCGGGCAATCGTAGCTTGCAAGGCTTCGGCATTCATCCATGCCTGCATGAGCAGTTGGCGGTCGTCGGCATCAATTGCACTGACTGCCACCAATCCTTGCTCATTGAAACGTACTTCCGACAGCCAATCAGTCATTTTGCGCCGCTTGAATTGCGGTAATGGCAATCGTATAGACGATATCGTCAATCAAAGCGCCGCGCGACAAATCATTGACCGGTTTGCGCATTCCCTGTAAAACCGGGCCCATGGAAATGGCGTTTGCCGAACGCTGCACTGCTTTGTAGGTCGTATTGCCGGTATTTAAATCGGGGAATACGAATACATTCGCCTGACCGGCGACCGGAGAATTCGGCGCTTTGCTTGCCGCTACGGAAGCGACTGCCGCCGCATCATATTGCAAGGGGCCGTCAACAATGATGTCCGGACGCAGTTCACGTACTTTTTCAGTCGCCGCTTTGACTTTTTCCACATCTTCGCCGCTGCCGGAAGAACCGGTGGAATAAGAAATCATCGCCACGCGCGGATTCAAGCCGAAAGCTTTGGCGGTATCGTTGGACTGAATAGCAATTTGCGCCAATTCATCGGCATTAGGCTTCGGCACAATCGCACAGTCGCCGTAAACCATCACGCTGTCGGGCAGGCACATGAAGAAAACGGAAGACACCATTTTCGCTCCCGGAGCGGTTTTGATGATTTGCAAAGGCGGACGCATGGTATTGGCCGTGGTATGTACCGCGCCAGAGACCAAGCCGTCCACTTCGCCGGCTTCCAACATCATCGTACCGAGCATCACATTATCGCGCAATTGCTCGCGCGCCATGACTTCGGTCATGCCTTTGTTGGCGCGCAATTCCACCAAACGCGCCACATAATTTTCCCGCACCGCGTCGGGGTCGATAATCGTAACGCCTTCGCCCAAGGTAACGCCTTGCTGCTCCGCCACTTGCGCCACGCTGGCAGGAGTGGCCAATAAGACGCAACGCGCCATGCCGCGTGCAGCTACTTGGCTTGCCGCCACTACCGTACGCGGCTCGTCGCCTTCGGGTAGTACAATGTTTTTATCTGCCGCAATCGCGTCTTTCACCAATTGATAGCGGAAAGAAGCCGGCGATAAGATATTTTCGCGCACGTCTTGCAGATAATCCTGCACCCAATCATAGGCAATATGATCGGCAAAAATTTCCTGCGTTTTGTTCAAACGCGTCGAGTCGTCAAGAGGCAGATAGCGGTTAAAGCCTTTCATTAAATCCACCAAGCCCCAAGTGCTGGAATCTACATGCAGTAATGGCAGACCTGATTTTTCAATCAAAGGACGGCATAATTCCAATACCGTTTTTGAGGGCTCCGTCGGACCTGTGAGAATCAAGCAGGCCAACTGTGTGCCTGCGGAAGCGGAAATCGTAACCGCCATCAAAGCATCGTCGCGGTCGCCCGGGCAGAAAATACAATTATTGGGAATGAGATATTGTCTGGCATTGGGGACGGTGCGGGCAAAAATCACAAACTCCTGCACACGTCTGTTTTCCATTTCACCGGCAAATAAGACGCTGGCATTAAGATGCTTTTGCAAATCGCTGACGCGCGGCGCGCTTAATTCCGGCTTGGAAGGAATAGCGCCTAAGAGCAGGAAATTCGTCTGTTTAAAACAGGCCAATCCCTCTACCTGTACTCGGCTGAGTCCTTTCCCGTCCACATGGTTGATAATCGCGCCCAGCAATTGGCGACCATTAAAACCGCCGAATTGCTCCGCCACGAAGGCAATTTGATTATCTAAACGCGAGGCGGATTCTACATCCGCACTGCTGACGATAATGACTTCCGCATTTAAAGCGCGGGCGACCGCCTGATTGACCTGCGCCGCATAAGGCACGGCGGAGGATTCCAATAAGCCCTCTAAAATCACGACATCCGCATCGCCGCGCGCATCTTCGTAGCGACGCAATAATTCTTCCATCAACTCGTCAAGCGAATGGCTGTCCAGCGCTTCCTGCACCGTTTCGGGGCTTAAAGGCTCGGCATTGCCGCGGCAATATTTCGCCATCAAATCATAGCTGACATCGCTTTGCTGACCTTCGACATATTGCATCACAGGTTTGAAAAAACCGGTTTTCACTCCTTTGCGGTCCAGCGCGTGATATAAACCGAGCGCGGCGGAAGTCAGACCTACTCGCGCATAAGTACCGACTAATAAAATACTTTTACTCATCAATTTTCCTTATTTAGCTGCTAAAGCGGCGGTATCGCGGGCAATCAATAATTCCTCATTGGTCGGCACTACCCAAACCGGCAAACTGCCTTGAGCATGAATCGCGCCGGTTTTGCCGAACAGCACTTCTTTATTGCGCGCTTGGTCGAGGCTGAAGCCTAAGAAAGCCAAATGCTCGACGGTGCGGCGGCGGACATAATCGGAATTCTCTCCGATACCGCCGGTAAAGACCAAAACATCGCAGCCGCCTAAAGCCACCAATTGCGCGCCGATATGTTTGGCTAAACGATAGCAATAGACTTCCATCGCCCGAATCGCCGCGGCATTGCCTTTTTCCATTTCTTCTTCCAAAGTGCGACAATCATTGGAAATACCGGATAAACCGAGCAAACCGGAACGTTTCCATAAAATATCGCTCATTTCTTTGGTATCAACATCGAATTGTTCCATCAAAATGCTGGGAATGGCGGGGTCGATGTCGCCGGTACGCGTGCCGTGCACCAAACCTTCCAGCGGCGTTAAGCCCATAGTGGTATCCACCGAATGGTCGCTGTCAATCGCCGCCACAGAACCGCCGTTACCTAAATGGCAAACAATCGATTTGACTTTTTCCTTGCCCAGTAATTCAGGCAATTGAGAAGCGATATAGCGGTATGAAGTGCCGTGGAAGCCGTATTTGCGAATATGCCAGTTCGTGTAATATTCATAAGGCAGCGCGTATAAATAAGCGTTTTCCGGCATTTGTTGATGGAAAGCGGTATCAAAGACCACCGCCTGCGGCAAATCGCCGAAATGATGCAGGGCGGCATCGATGCCTTCTACATGCGCGGGATTATGCAAAGGCGCCAAACGGATGCAATCGGCGATTTTCGCCCGTACGTCTTCATTAACCAAAACCGATTCGGAAAAATATTCGCCGCCATGTACCACACGATGCCCGACCGCCTGAATGCTTTTCATCAGATTTTCGGCTTTCAACACCTCAACCAAAACTTCCAAAGCCTTTTCATGCGTGCCCGGATTCAAATCATATTGCGTTTTGCCCGAAGCGGTTTTTGCCGTGAACATTCCGACCGGATGCCCCAATTTTTCGGCTAAGCCTTTTAAAGGCGAATCGCCTGTGACCGGATCGATTACTGCATATTTCAGGCTTGAAGAGCCGCAATTAATGATGAGAACATACTGAGTCATAATTTTTCCTTAGTTTGTGAACAATAAAATTTTGCGCCTATTTTAGCGCAAAGCAAGAACCTCCGCAGACTTAATCGATAGCAAACAGATTTCAAGACAAAAAAAACCCCGACCAATGGGTCGGGGTAAAATCATCATGAGGCAATGTGACAGAGTACATGACAGCTCTGTCGCGGTTAATAATAATAAATGGCATTAAGAATAGCAAATATATTTTTGACAAAATCAGCAACTTACTTACAAGACAATGATTTTAAATGATTTTTAATTATCTACCATTAACAAGCATAGCAATATTTCTGTTTTGCGGAGTCGGATGCAGCGACGCTGCAAATTTTTATTTGGCAAAGATAATAAAAAACGACAATAAAAATTCAAAAAATCAATTATTTAATATAGAACCTTTTTCATACTATATTGTTTTTAAAGAAAAACTTGCATCACCGCCTTTTTCTCCCTATAATGTGCTCCATCGCAATGTGACAGAAATATATGCCCCGACACACGGGGCTTTTTTTTGCCCAAATGAAACCCAATCGTAGCGCTTAGCATCAATTCAGTACTTATGCGGCTGATGCAAACATGTATCAAGGTTACCGCCTTGTAGTCTATCTTAGGGCACACATCACTATAATTGCCGCCGAATGAGGAAGGACACTATGCAGCAATCAATCCGTAGCCGAGGTTTTTCTTGGCTGAAATTTCTAATTATTCTCGTTATTTTGGGCAGTGCAGCCTATGCTTGGCAGCAGCATCAGGCCAAGCGGCAGGAAGCTGATTCGGCGCAGCAATATATTACCGAAAAGGTTCGCCGCGGCGATTTGTCTTATTTAGTAAACGCCAGCGGCAAGGTATATCCGCAGAAAATCGTGCAGGTCGGCGCGCAGGTTTCGGGGGAAATCGCGCAATTGCATGTTGAGATTGGCGATACGGTTAAGGCGGGCGATGTGATTGCCGAGATTGATGCCCGTTCGCAGGAGAATGCAAAATCGACTGCTGAGGCGCAGTTGAACAGTCAGCAAGCCGCTTTGGCGCGCGCGCAATCGACGCTGACACAGGCGCAGCAGGCTTATAATCGCGCCAATAATTTGTACAAACAAGGCGCGGGCTCAAAAGAAGCGCAGGAGAATGCTTTGGCAAGTCTGAATAGCGCCAAAAATGCGGTGATTGAAGCACAGGCGAATATTCGCCAAAGTGAGCTGACAATTGCCAATGCGAATTTGAATTTAGGTTATACGCAGGTACGCGCACCGATTGACGGCACGGTGATTGCGGTAGCGGTAGAAGAAGGACAAAGTGTGAATGCGGTGCAATCCAGCCCGACGATTGTTACTTTGGCACGTACGGATGTGATGACGATTAAAGCGGAAATTGCGGAGGCGGATATTGCCGTGATGAAGGTCGGCTTGCCTGTGAAAGTGGTGCTGCTCGGCAAGAACAGCCAAAGTTATCAAGGCGTATTATCCGCTATTGATCCGGCGCCGAAAGAAATTTCCGATAACGGCAGTATCAGCAGCAGTAGCGCGATTTATTATTACGGGCATATTGATGTGGATAATGCAGAGGGATTTTTACGCTACGGTATGACAGCGACGATTGCCATTGAGGTCGATAAAGCGGAGGATGCGCTGTTAATTCCGATGACGGCGATTGAATACGCCCCCAATGGCGAGGCAAGGGTATCAGTTTTAGTCAATGCTCAGGCGGAGAAACGCCATATTGAAGTGGGCTTGGAAGACGGCGTGCAGGCACAGGTCTTGAGCGGTTTGCAAGAAGGCGAAGCGGTAATTGTCAGCCACGGCGGTGCTTCGCCGCATTCGCCAATGGGCCCGAGAATATTCTGATGCCTCCGGTCTTGATTAAAACGCAGAATTTGACTAAACGCTATGGCAGCGGCGAAACCGAGGTCACGGTCTTGCATGGCTTGGATATTGAAATTCATGCCGGCGAGATGATTGCGATTATCGGGCAATCGGGTTTGGGCAAATCGACCTTAATGAATATTTTAGGCTGTCTTGACCGCCCTAGTGCCGGCAATTATTGGTTGGAGGGCGAAAATACCAAGCAATTGAGCATTCGCGCACGCGCACGTTTGCGTCGCGAACATATCGGTTTTATTTTTCAGCGTTATCATTTGCTCAATGATTTGACGGCGCGTGAAAATGTCGCGATTCCTGCCGTCTATGCCGGCGTAGATAAGGCGCAACGTTTGACGCGCGCCGATGCTTTGCTGAGCCGTCTCGGATTAGGCGAACGCCGCAGCTATAAACCCGCGCAATTATCAGGCGGACAGCAACAGAGGGTATCTATTGCCCGTGCTTTGATGAACGGCGGAAAAATTATTTTTGCCGATGAGCCGACTGGCGCGCTGGATAGCGAATCGGGACGCGAAGTGATGCGGATTTTGCGCGAATTGCACAGCGAAGGACATACCGTGATTTTAGTCACGCATGATCCTGCGATTGCCGCCGGCGCCGATCGTATTATCGAGCTCAAAGACGGACGGATTATCAGCGACAGCAGCAAGCAGACGCGCAATGCGAAGCCGCCGCAGCCTAAAACTTTCGCCCGCGGTCGCGATTTTTTGGCCATTAAAGCCTTAAGCTCGGCTTTTACCATGGCGGTGCGGGCGATTATGGGACATAAATTGCGCGCTTTTTTAACTATGCTCGGCATTATTATCGGCATCGCTTCGGTTGTGAGCATGGTGGCGCTTGGGCAAGGCTCGCAGCAGCAAGTGTTGTCGCGCATCAGCGATTTGGGTTCGAACACCATTCAAATTTTTCCGGGCCGCTTCGGTGATCGGCATGCAGGACGTATCCGTACCCTGTCCAGCGATGATGCCGATATCCTAGCCCAGCAAAGTTTTATTGATTCCGCAACGCCAAGTGTCAGCAGCGGCGCCGTTTTGCGTATCGGCGGACAGGAAATCAACGCTTCCATTACGGGCGTAGGCGAGCAATATTTCCAAGTGCAAAATATTCCGATTATTCAGGGGCGCAAACTCATGCCTGCGGATATCGAGCAGCATAAGGCGGTCGCCTACCTAGACAATACCGGCGCTCAGCAATTATTCGACCGGCAAAATCCGCTAGGACAGACGGTGCTTGTCAATAACGTACCGCTGACGATTATCGGCATTGTGGATGTTAGCAATCAAAACCGCTTTTCCAATAGTAACAGTCTTAATATTTGGTCGCCCTACACTGCCGTCATGAGCCGTTTATTGGGGCAAACTTACGTCTCTAACATCATTCTGCGTATTTCCGACAGCGTGGACAGCGCGGTCGCAGAAGACGCGGTAAAACGGATTTTGATCCGCCGCCACGGCAGAGAAGACTTTACCTTATTCAATAACGATTCCATCCGCCAAACCATCACGCAAACCACGCAGACCCTTTCCCTGCTCATTTCCGCGATTGCGGTCATCTCCTTGATTGTCGGCGGTATCGGCGTGATGAACATCATGTTGGTATCGGTTACCGAGCGTACGCAGGAAATCGGCATCCGCATGGCGGTCGGCGCGCGCCAAGGCGACATCATGCGGCAATTTTTAATTGAAGCCATATTGCTGTGCTTAATCGGCGGCATTATCGGCATCGGATTGGCATTCGGCTTAGGCAAAGCCATCGCGCTCAGCGGCAGCAGCTTCAGCATGATTTATTCCACCCAATCCATCATTCTCGCCTTTGCCTGCGCCACCGGCATCGGCATACTCTTCGGCTATTTGCCGGCAAAAAATGCCGCCAAACTCGATCCTGTGCAAGCCCTCAGCGGAGAATAACATGCCATTGAATAAAAGCACTCTATTCTTAACCTTATTGCTTGGCGCATGCAGCATTGCGCCGATTAAAAATATTGAAACGGAACTGGCGCGGGAAATCCACATTCCGCAGCAATGGATGCTTGCCGCCGCCAAGCAATCCGAAGCTCGGCAACAGGCATGGTGGCAGCAATTTGCCAGTGCGGAATTAAACGCGCTCATGCAGCAAGCCATGCTCGGCAATCAAGATTTGAAAGCCGCCGCCCTTATTTGGCAACGTGCGCGGATTGCTCTTGACAGTCAAGCGCTGGCGCAAAGCATTATTAGCAACGGCAATCTCGGCGCCAATGCCGCACATCATTACGGCACTAACAGCAATAGCAACGGTTTTAGCGCCTCTTTCTCCGCCGCCTACCAACTGGATTTATGGCAAAAACTCGCCGCCGCCACTCAAACCGCCGCTTGGAACGCAGATGCCGAAGCCCAAGACCTGCTTGCCGCCCGTCTTTCCCTGCAAGGCGAAATCGCCAACGCTTGGCTACAACTGCTTTACGCTCAAGCACGACTCGAACTCAATCAAGCCCAAATCGCCTACCAAGAACAAACCTACCGCCTCGTCGGCATACGCCTTAGCGAAGGCGCGGCAAGCGAATTGGAACACAGCAATGCCAAACAAGCCCTTAGCGCACTTGCCGTCAGCAAACGCAGTCTTGAAGCCGAAATCGAACAAGCACAAATCACGCTCAGCATTTTACTCGGACAAGCTCCGCAAAGCTTCATAAGCTCCAGCCGCCTGAATGACATCGCTATCGAGGCAATCGCGCCGCAGTTGCCTGCCGCCCTGCTGCATCAACGTCCGGATTTGCGTGCGGCGCAATACCGCTTGCAAGCGGATTTGGGCAATATTGCCGTGGCAGAACGCGATTTTTATCCCGACATCAACCTTAACGGCGGTATTTCAGGCAGCAGCAACATCTTAGGCGATTTACTGCGCAATCCGATCGCCAGTCTTGCAAGCAGCATCAGCCTGCCCTTTTTGCAACAACGTGAACGCAATTTGGCGCTGCAAAACGCGCAAACACAATATCAGGCTAATCTGGCGAACTTTACACAAACGCTCTATCGCGCCTTTGCCGACGTTGAAAAAGCTCTGAGCAAAGTGGTAGAAAGCGACGACAACGCCGCCCACATTGCCGCACGTTTGAAAAACGCGCAAAAAATTGAACGACTTAGCCAAATCCGCTATCAGGCGGGCGCAGACAGTCTGCAAACACTGCTGGATGCGCAGCAGTCGCGCCGCGAAATCGAATCAGCCATGCTGGACAACCGCTATCAGCGCATCAGCCGTCGCATCGCACTCGCACTTGCCTTAGGCGGCAGCGAAAATCTGGACAATCTTTATAGCCTGACAACGCAAAGAAAATAATTCATTAAAATCAATTTATTAAAATAATAAAGATACGCCTAATATCTCCGCATATAAAATCATCAGTATCTACTAATCAATATGAATGTTTCTCATCTGCAGTTAATTTTTTCAATACTATTCAATAAAAAATTTGCAAATATTAATCGTTGAAAAACAAAAATATCTTAAAAATTATTTAATTAGCCAAAATGGTAAAAAATAAATATTTTTTTATTAAAAAATTTAATAGCGTAAACATTACCCCTTCAGAAATATTTTGCATAAAATAGTCATAATTTTTTTCTGAAAGGATGTTGTATGTCAGACTCACTCAACGATATTATCCAAAACCTTAGCGACTCCCATGCGGATATCGAATCCGCCTATCTCTTTACGGTTGACGGTTTAATTTTATCAGGAAATCAGAGAGATACATTAATTGACGAAATTGGCGCCACCGCTGCCGCCATTAAAAGCATCGCCGAAAGAAGCAGTCATCTCTTATATCGCGGCGAAATGCAGCAAGTGCATATCTTTAGCAAGCAGGGCTCTCTAATTATGACCGGAGTCAAAGACGATATGATTTTAGTCGCTCTTATCAGAGAACAAGCCAATATCGGCATGATATTTCACGAAATCAAAACCAGCGCTCAAAAAATCTCCCACTTATTCTCTTGAATTTACAATCCAAGTGCAAAAATCCATGAAAACAATAACACATCAATTCTATGACGGAAGACAAGAAGAAATTAACTATATTAATGAAGAATTTCCTTATCCGGAAGGACAGTTAATTATTTCCAGAACAGATTTAGCGGGCAACATTACCCATCTTAATCAAGCCTTTGTGATTCTCAGCGGCTATACCCGAGAAGAACTGCTCAAACAACCGCATTCTATTTTACGTCATCCCGATATGCCGAGAGCCGCATTCAAAGACTTATGGGATACCGTCCAAGCAGGTAAAAAATGGCACGGCTATGTGAAAAATCTGCGTAAAGACGGACGTTTTTATTGGGTTTATGCCACCGTGGTGCCGAATTATCATGGCGATATCATTGAAGGCTACACCTCCGTCCGCCGGCAACCTTCTCGTGAAAAAATAGCCTATTACACTGAGGTATATAAAAAACTACTTGAGGAGGAAAAAGAAAATGGCTGAGTTATCCCTATTGATTGCTCCGGATTATCCGCCCCGTTACATACTGGATTGGTACCGCCTAACAATTGCCTTAGGACATTTTCTTGCCCGTCCCATACATTTACAACTGGCGATTAATTTCAATGATTTTTATCACTATATGGAACTTAATCCTACTCTGGTGCATGTAGGATCTTACGATACCGCCAAAATTATGCGCAATTACCAATATCTGCCTCTTGCGCGCCCCGAAGCCGCCAGTGATGAAGTCATTATTTTCTCAGATCGCGACTCTCTCATTCTGTGTTTAGACGATATTGATAAAACCACCAAATTTATCTGCTTAAATGATGTCAATGTGCAAAGAATCGGAGAAATCCTATTAGAGCCGCGCAGTATTTACCGCAAAGAAGTCGATTGGCAGAGAATGGATAACTATCAAAGCATCTTACGTTTAGTACGCGGCAGTATTAATACGGTCGGCATCATGCGTAGCAATGTTTTCCATCAATTGTCGCCGAATCTCAAACAACGCTATTGCCCGATTATTACCAGCTCATTATCAGTGCTGTTTCATACTATGCTGTTATCACCTAGCTTTGCAGACGAACATCAAACTTTTCACAAAGCCGTGCAATCGCTTAATGAAAGAAAAGATATTTTGCAAGGACTGGATATGCGCAGCATCAAACCCATGAATAATGAAGTCGGCTTATTTATCTGCGATATTGTCGATACCCTGATTTAAGAAGCAGTATGAATAAACCATGCAAACAGGCGCTTTAAGCGGTATAGAGGCACAAAAGCTTAGATGCTTGACAAGAACAGCCGTTGCAGGGTTTATCAGTATAAATTCTAATATGCCAAACATACGCCGCCTATCAAAGAAGGCGGCGTTTTTATGATTTTATCCTTTTGAATAAGCGTTTATGCTTTCGGATAGCCTTCGGGGTTTTGCGATTGCCAACGCCAAGTATCCGCCATCATCTCTGCTAAACCGCGTTTTGCCGTCCAACCCAGCTCCGCTTTCGCTTTACTCGGATCGGCATAGCAAGTCGCAATATCGCCGGCGCGGCGCGGCGCGATTTCATAAGCCAAGGTTTTGCCGCAAGCCTCTTCAAAAGCCTGCAGCATTTCCAGTACCGAATAGCCCTGCCCCGTGCCTAAATTCCAAATAGACAAGCCCTGCTGATTGCGGATTTTTTCCAGCGCACGCAAATGCCCTTCCGCCAAATCCATGACATGAATATAATCGCGTACGCCTGTACCGTCGGCAGTCGGATAATCATTGCCAAAGACGCGCAAATGCGGCAATTTGCCCACCGCTACTTGGGCAATATACGGCAACAGATTATTCGGCAAACCGTTAGGATCTTCGCCGATCATGCCGCTTTCATGCGCGCCTACCGGATTGAAATAACGCAAAATGGCAATTCGCCACTCCGGATCGGCGATTTCTACATCCATCAGCATATCTTCAATCATGAGCTTGCTGCGTCCGTAAGGATTGATCGGGCGACTGGTCGGGCAAGCCTCGCTAATCGGCATTTGCTGCGGCTCACCGTAAACCGTGGCGGAGGAGCTGAAAATAAAGGTTTTCACATTCGCCGCCTGCATCGCCTCCAGCAAAGTCGCCGCGCCATGTACGTTAACCTGATAATACAGTAAAGGTTTTTCGACACTTTCACCCACCGCTTTCAGTCCGGCAAAATTAATTACCGCTTCAATCGAATGTTCCGCAAAAAGACGGTCAAGCAAAGCGCGGTCTCGGATATCGCCTTTGATGAATTGCGCCGCTTTGCCACAGAGCGTTTGCACGCGGCGCAAAGACTCCTCGCTGCTATTGCTCAAATTATCCAAAACCAAAACCTCATAGCCTGCCTGCAAAAGCAAGAGAACCGTATGCGAGCCGATATACCCCGCGCCGCCGGTGACTAAAATCATTGCTGTTCCTCATGTTTGCTGATGTGCCTATTATAAACCGATTAGCCGATTTCAGCATCTATGCTATACTTCGCCCATCGTATTTATGGCTTGTTTATGTCTTCCACTATCGCTTACACGCCCATTCCCACCCAATGGGTCGGACCAATCAAAATCAGCGGCAATACCGTTAACGAAAGCATCAGCGTACCGCTCGCCACCTATGAAAGCCCGCTTTGGCCTTCCTGCGGACGCGGTGCCAAAATCTCTTGCTTATTGGAGCAAGGCATTATGGTCAACGTCTTAGATGCCCGCATGACGCGCTCGGTTATTTTCGACTGCCAATTTGCCGCTCAAGCCCAAGCATGCGCCCAAGAAATCTCGGCACGCCAAGCGGATTTACAAGAAGTAGTGGCACAAAGCAGCCGTTATGCCAAATTGCTTGATATTCATCATGAGATTGTCGGCAACCTGCTGTTTCTGCGTTTTGCTTTCAGTACCGGCGATGCCTCAGGACACAATATGGCGACCAAAGCTGCCGATGTCCTGATTAACTACCTTTTAGCCAATTATCCGACCATGCGCTACGGCTCGATTTCGGGCAATTACTGCATTGATAAAAAAGCCGGTGCCGTCAATGGCATTTTAGGACGCGGCAAACGTGTTGTAGCGGAAATCCTGATTCCGGAAAAAATCTGCCGCCGCTATTTGCGCAGCGATGCCGAGACCATCGTCGCGCTGAACACGCGCAAAAACCACATCGGCAGTAATTTGGCAGGCTCGATACGCAGCGCCAATGCGCATTTCGCCAATATGCTCCTCGCCTTTTATCTCGCTACAGGACAGGATGCCGCTAATATTATCGAAGGCTCGCAAGGTATCGTCCATTGCGAAAACCGCGACGGCGATTTGTATTTTTCCTGCACCCTGCCCAATTTGATTGTCGGCACGGTCGGTAACGGCAAAGGACAGGGCTTGGAAGTCGTCGAGCAACATTTGCAGCAACTCGGCTGCCGCGAACAACGTGATTCGGGCGACAATGCGCGCCGTCTTGCCGCCTTATGCGCCGCCGTGGTGCTGTGCGGCGAACTCTCTTTGCTCGCCGCGCAAACCAATCCGGGCGAACTGATGCGCGCCCACCTTGCTTTGGAACGCAAAGCATGAAAGAACAATTTGCGCGTATCAATCAACGCAAACGCGAACATCTCGACATTATCGCCGACGACCAAGACATCGAACGCAGTCAAAACGGACTCGACCGCTACCATCTGCAACACCGCGCCCTACCCGAAATCGCCTTAGACGACATCGATACACGGGTAAATTTTCTCGGCAAAACCCTATCATTTCCGCTGATTATCTCCTCCATGACCGGCGGCGATGACGAACTGATATGCCGCATTAATCGCAACCTCGCCCAAGCGGCAGAAGCCTGCCAAGTAGCGATGGCGGTCGGCTCGCAGCGCGTCATGATGCGCGAAAAAGGCGCCCAAGCCAGTTTTGATTTGCGCGAATATGCCCCTAATACCGTCCTCATTGGCAATCTGGGCGCCGTACAACTCAATTACGATTTCGGCATCCGCGAATGCCAGCAAGCGGTAGAAATCCTCTCCGCCGACGGGCTCTATCTGCACCTTAATCCCTTGCAAGAAGCCATTCAACCCGAAGGCGACACCGATTTCAGCAACCTCAGCGATAAAATCGCGCAAATCAACCGCGATCTGAACGTCCTTGTGCTGCTTAAAGAAGTCGGCTGTGGGCTCAGCCTTGCCGACATCGCATTAGGCATTAAAGCCGGTATCCGTTACTTCGACATCGCAGGGCGCGGCGGCACCTCGTGGAGCCGCATCGAATACCACCGCCGCCGCAATCATCAAGACACTCTCGGGCTCATTTTCCAAGATTGGGGATTGCCGATGGCAGGCGCACTCAAACAAGCCTATCAACACCATCCGGAACAATTCTTCATCGCCAGCGGCGGCATTCGCAACGGCATCGACATGGCAAAATCCATCATCCTAGGCGCGCAACTATGCGGCATCGCCGCGCCCTTCTTAGCTGCCGCCCAAGAAAGCGCAGAAGCCGTCATCGCCCAAATTCAACAACTACAGCAGCAATACCGAACCGCCCTCTTTTTGCTCGGATGCAAAAATCAGCAACAATTGCGCGGACAATGGCAATACTTCCTTCAGGACTAAACATGACAGCAATAGGAATCGATAAAATCGCCTTCTACACCCCCGCCTATTATTTAGCGCTTGCCACACTCGCCGAACGAGACGGTATAGACCCGCAAAAATATCATCAAGGCATCGGGCAAGACCGCTTTGCCGTCCCCAGTCATGACGAAGACTGCGTTACCCTTGCCGCCAATGCTGCTGCCGGCATACTAAACGCGGAAGATATCGCCGCCATCGACAGCATCTTTCTCGCCACCGAAAGCGGCATCGACCAATCCAAAGCCGCCGCCGTCTATGTACACGCCCTGCTCGGACTGCGTCCCAACTGCCGCGCCGTAGAACTCAAACAAGCCTGCTACAGTGCCACCGCAGGACTGCAAATGGCCTGTGCCTACGTCGCCAGCCATCCCGAGCGCAAAGTTCTGCTGATTGCCAGCGACATCGCGCGCTACGACATGCACGGCGCCGCCGAAGCCACACAAGGCAGTGCCGCTGTTGCCATGCTCATCAGCGCAAACCCACGCATCGCCGCATTAGAAGGACCTGCCGGCTGTTACACCCAAGACGTCATGGACTTCTGGCGCCCCAATCACCGCAATACCCCATTAGTGGACGGCAAACTATCTACCATGATTTACATGCAAGCGGCAGAAAAAGCGTGGCAAGACTATCAAGCACAAGGCGGCGCGGCATTTTCCGACTTTGCCCAATACTGCTACCACCTGCCCTTCAGCAAAATGGGCATCAAAACCCACCAACGCCTATGCAAAAGCAATAACTGCGCGCAAGACAACAGCAAAATCGCCGCCGGCATGATCTACAACCGCGAAATCGGCAACAGCTATACCGCCGCGCTTTACCTCAGCCTCTGCTCCGCTCTTGACCACCGCGACGATTTAAGCGGCGAACTCGTCGGCATGTTGAGCTACGGCTCAGGATGCGTCGCCGAATATTTCGCCCTGCGTGTTCAAGAAAGCTATCTTAGCCAACGTCGCAAAGAAAACCATGCCGCCCTGCTTGTGCAACGCAGCGCCCTCAGCCTTGGCGAATACGAAGACTTTTGGAAGCGCCAAGACTACGGCAGCAAAGAAAACCTTGCCTTAGCCCCGCAAAGCCGCGGCAAATTCCGCCTTGCCGGCATTGAAAAAGACGAACGCCGTTATCAAACAAACGAAGCATTTAAAGCTTGAACAATAAAAATCGCTTTGTTTCAAAAAACGCTGACCTAATAGAATAACTTTGCCAGATCAGAGTCAAAATAAAAACAAGCTGAATTTTTCCTTAGGGCTAAAGAAATCGAAAATATAGTCAAGGAATCCAAAAAGGGTTCACTAAAACTTATGGCATACTCAAAAGATTACAGACAAATGATATTAGACAAGCTGGCATCAGGTCATAGCTACAGAAAGCTTGTTGAAGAATATCGACTCAGCGCAACAACTATTCAACGTTGGAAGAAAAGCATAGAACGCAAGAAGTACGAACGCAAACCGGCAAAAATCGATGCTGAAGCTTTAATGGCTGACGTCCAAGCTTATCCTGATGACTATTGCTATGAACGTGCTATGAACGGGCAAGACGCTTTAACTGTAGCGACAGAGCTATTGCCATAGCATTAAAACGTGTCGGCATTACTCGAAAAAAAAGACCTTAATTCACATCCGAAAGCAGACAAACAACAGCGCCTATAGTCAAAGAATTGAAAAAGTATTACGGCGTTGGCGAGCCTTGCCGTACGCTCTTGTACTGTCTGCGGCTCGCCGCCTTGTACTACTTTTTCACTTCTCCGACTATATTATTTCTTAAGCAGTTAGCGGCATTTGAAGCTGAAGACAGAACCCTCATTTATAGTCAATTCATGGCAAAAATTAATCATTTTTCAATTGGATAGATCGGATACTTGTATCCGACATTACTTAAAATATAAATTTGTCGGATTTAAGAATCCGATCTACTTCTTTATAAATCAGTAGATTAGATATTTATATCCAACAAAATTTGTCATGTGAGTGCTTTCTGGCATAAACGTCTAAGCTAAGGTTAAAAATATAATGTTCGCATTTGTTATGAATTGAGTATAATTTGTATTTTGCAATGAAAAATACAAAACAAAAAGGGCGAATAAATCCGCCCTTTATAATAAACCCTTAAAGCATCGTACTCGGGTCAAACGCTCGTACAGGCTCTTGTCTTAGCACATTAGGGTCGGCTTTGTAGTAACCTGCCGTTGATTTTGGCAATTTTTGCCCACGCATGACATCGGCGATTTTTTCTGCCATCATAATGGTGGTGGCATTTAGGTTGCCTGTGATGATAAGGGGCATGATAGACGCATCAACGACACGCAAGCCCTCTAAGCCATGCACACGCCCCTGTCCGTCCACCACCGCCATATCGTCCATGCCCATTTTACAGCTACAAGACGGATGATAAGCAGTCTCGGCATGATTACGCACAAATTCATCAAGCTCGGCATCGGTTTGAGCGTTACGACTTGGGCTAATCTCACGCCCACGGTACTCATCCAAAGCAGGCTGGTGCATAATCTCACGCGTGATACGAATACCGTCTCTAAACTCCTGCCAGTCTTGCTCGTGCGACATATAATTAAACAAAATGCTTGGGTGTTCGTGGGGGTTTAGCGATTTTAGGCGGATACGCCCACGAGACGGCGAACGCATGGAGCCAACGTGTGCCTGAAAACCATGCTCTTCTACGGCATTTGAGCCGTTGTAGTTAATGGCAACTGGCAAAAAGTGATACTGAATATTTGGCCATTCAAATTCAGGACGGGTACGGATAAAGCCCCCTGCCTCAAACTGATTGCTTGCCCCAATGCCCGTTCCCAAGAACAGCCACTCTGCCCCAATGGCAGGTTGATTGTACCATTTTAGGGCAGGATACAGCGATACGGGTTTCTTGCATTCGTATTGCAGATACATCTCCAAATGGTCTTGCAAGTTCTCGCCCACCCCTGGTAAGTCATGCATGACAGGGATTTTAAATTCATCAAGCAAACTTTTTGCCCCAACGCCCGAACGCTGTAAAATCTGCGGAGACGCAATCGCTCCTGCTGAGAGTATCACTTCTCGTTTGACGTGGACGGTTGTGGGGTTTGTGTCGTTGCCTTGTAAATACTGCACGCCAATGGCACGCTTACCTGAAAATAGGATTTTGTCGGTTACGGCATGGGTTTTTATGGTAAGATTGGGGCGTGATTTTGCCATGTCCAGATAACCCCGAGCCGTGCTAGAACGGCGTCCTTTTGGTGTAACCGTTCTGTCCATAGGTCCAAAACCTTCTTGCTGATAGCCGTTCAAATCATCGGTGCGTGGATAACCTGCTTGCACGCCTGCCTCTACCATGGCATTAAACAGCACACTACTACCAATTGCCGTGCCACGCTGTGAAGTCGCTACGCTCACAGGACCTGTGCCACCGTGATAGTCGTTTTCGCCCACATCACGGGTTTCTGATTTTTTATAATAAGGCAAGCAGTCGGCATACGTCCAGTCTTCTAGTCCGTCCATTTTTGCCCAATTGTCCAAATCCATGGCATTGCCACGAATGTAGCACATACCATTGATAAGCGATGAACCGCCAAGCCCCTTACCACGTCCGCACTCCATACGGCGATTATTCATATAAGGCTCAGGGTCGGTCAAATACGCCCAGTTGTAGCGTTTGCCTTGCAAGGGGTATGCCAGTGCCGCTGGCATTTGCGTACGAAAATCCAAACGATAGTCAGGGCCACCTGCTTCCAAAAGTAGCACGCTCACATCGCTGTCTTCTGTCAGACGTGTGGCAAGCACATTACCTGCCGAACCTGCACCGATGATAATATAGTCATATTCTGTCATAAGTTTTTCCTTTAAGTTAATAGGTATTGTTTAATAAAGATATATTTTAAAATTTGGACATGTAGGGGCGAATTACATTCGCCCAAAAATCAACATTTTAACACGGGGCAATTGTGATTTGCCCCTACAAATCTACCCAAAGGTATGATTAATTAACAATGCCAGTTAATAAATTTTGATGATATGCCAGTTATTTAAAAATAGACTCGAATTTACCCATTTCTATCTGAATGGATTTAACTTGGGTATAATGTTCTAGCGTCATGATGCCATTTTCACGCCCAACGCCTGATTGCTTATAGCCACCCACAGGCATTTTGGCATCCGACTCGCCCCATGTATTGACCCAGCAAATGCCCGCTTGTAAGGCGTGGGTAATGCGATGAGCTTTATTTAAATCAGACGTAACCACGCCCCCTGCCAAGCCAAAAATCGTGTCATTGGCACGCTCTATCGCTTCATCTTCATCATCATAAGTCAAAATGCTCATGACAGGCCCAAAAATCTCATCGGTAACAATGCTCATCTCATCGGTGCAATCAGTAAAGACAGTCGGTAGCACAAACGCCCCCTTGGACAGCGACTCGCCATGCTCGGCAAAATCATCCGCCACCGCACGCCGTCCACCAAACAGCACCGTTGCCCCTGCTTTTTTGCCCTGCTCCATATAATCAAGCACTCGCTCCATGTGGGCAAAGCTCACCAAAGGACCCATGTTGGTTGTCTCATCAGTTGGGTCGCCCAAGCGAACCTTGGGCAGGCGTGCCAAAATAGCTTGTTCAAAGGCGTGTTTTTTGGCACTTGGTACAAAAACTCGTGTGCCATTGGTACACACTTGTCCTGTGCTATAAAAGTTTGCCATCATCGCCACGTCCGCCGCCAGCTCAATGTCGGCATCATCACAGACAATCAAGGGCGACTTACCGCCAAGCTCCATGGTTACGTCTTTTAGTGATGATGCTCCTGCAAGACTCATCACTTTTTTGCCTGTTGCCACCGAGCCTGTAAATGAGATTTTGGCAATATCAGGGTGTTCGGTCAGATACGCCCCCACATCACCACCACCTTGCACGACATTAAACACCCCGTCAGGCACGCCAGCTTGGGTATAAATCTCGGCAAGTTTTAGGGCGGTCAAAGGCGTAACTTCGCTTGGCTTAAAAATCATGGCATTACCAGATGCCAACGCAGGAGCCGATTTCCATAGGGCGATTTGAATGGGATAATTCCACGCCCCAATCCCTGCCACCACGCCAAGCGGTTCTCTTTGGGTATAAAAAAAGCTCTCTTCTTTGCCCGTGCGAAGTGGCACTTGCACCCCTTCAACGGCGGTGGCAAGCCCTGCATAATACTCCAACACATCCGCCCCTGTAACAATATCCACATAGGCGGTCTCGCTGATTGCCTTGCCTGTATCAGCCGTCTCCAAGCGTGCCAGCTTGTCATTTTCTTCACGCAAAATTGCCACCGCTTTTAGCAGTATCCGAGAACGCTCCACCGCTGTCATGCTTGCCCAGATTTTTTGTCCTTCTTTGGCACTTTGTACCGCTTTATCCACGTCCGCTTTTGAAGCACTTTGCAGTTTGGCAAGCGTGTCTGCCGTGGCAGGATTGACCGTCTCAAAAAACTCTCCACTGCTGGCGGATACATACTTTCCACCGATGTATAGCGATGTTTGTTCTACGTTTGGTAGTGATGACAATGGCATAACAAGACTCCTGTATTTTTAAAAATTTATCATCAAAACTTATAAATTTTATTCAAAGGTTGATGAAACCAAAAAGATAGGTCATGATAACAAAAAATCATCTATAACGCAAATAATTGATTTTTAATGAATTTATTGTTTAATTTGTGTTAAATGATTGTGTATTGCAAATTGATTTTTGTAAATTTATTAGGTTTTTTGAAAATATTTAGAGCGTGTTAAACCTTGATAACATTTTCATAAAATAAGATGAAATTTAGCACTTCAATCAATTTTTGCATGAAAAAATGGCTAAACCTTGTTTTTCTGCACCAAAAACCTGCCTGATAGAATAACTGTCAGCCTACGTTTTTTCCTTGAAAAACGTGCAATCTTTCTCATTTTTCATTGCAAATACCACCAGTCTTGTGCTAGGTTTTCCCTATCTGTGCGCCAACCTTGCTACGTGAGTTGTGGCTTGGGCATTTGAGGGAATAGGTTAAATGCGCTGATTGCCCCTGCTGTAAATACCTGTTTGCTGTTTTGCATACTTGCTTCTCCTTTCTAGGTTTTATGATACTGAATTAAGGTGGGGGGCAATGAATAGCGGCTCTGTACGGTGTGTGGGGGGGGTAGCGATAGCGTTTGATGGCTCTCATGCGCGCGCGCGAGGGTTTGCATTTTCTTCGTACAATTTCCATGATTTTCATACAAAGACGCGCAAATGTTCAGCAAAAAAAATGAAAAAACTCGGTTAGCGTTAACGCGTCTGAATGGGCGGCGGTCTAGGGCTTGGCGCTTCTGAAGTTTTAGCCCGCCCCTCCTATGTGTCGCTGCTGTTGCCGGCTCTATCTGCGCTGTCGCTGCATGCTATTTCCTAATGTCGATGGCATGCTTCCCTTTGTAAGGTTTTCTTAGGCTTTGTGATATTGATAGCTTTGTATTTGCGGGCGCGGTTTTTGCAGCGCCTGCCACAAGTCATAGTTTGCCTGTTGGTGCAGCCAGCTTTCAGGGCTGGGGCTGTCTGTGCCTAGCCATTGATGCAGTCTTATCGCCATGTCGGGTGTGATGCCTGTTTTGCCGTTGAGTAGGCGCGATAGGGTTATGCGGGCAATGCCTAGTTGTCGGGCGGCTTGTGTGATGTTCAGGTTTAATGCGGGCAAGATGTCTTCTTTGATGATTTCGGCAGGGTGCGGGGGATTGTGCTGCATGTTGTTTCCTTAGTGGTAATCTTGATAATCCACAATTTCAGCATTGCCGTTTGTCAGTTTAAACGTGATGCGCCCAGTTGCCATTCACTGATACGCTCCAATGCTGTAATAAATCGCCTTTTAAGGGGTGTAATTGCCAGCCTGCGATATTCATATCGGCGGGCGTTTCTGCGCTGTCTAAACGTGCAAGAATACGGCTTATGCGGGCTGCATGTTTTGCTTGTATGCCTGCTGTGTTGCCTGTGCGGTAAAAGCGCTCAAGCCCTTTATGTTTGAAGCTGATAATCATACATACCCTTTACAGCCTGCCTACACTGTATCGCTATAAGATACAAAAGGCAATAAACCGGCAAGGGATGCCGCTTGTTGTCTTTTGTCATTGCCCGCAATTCCCGCTTATTTCTGCCGTCGTTTTGTTAATGTTTCCGCCTGCCGAAAAAAATGCTGTATAGATGCAAAAAAGTAGTGGGAATGGTGGGAATGGTGGGAATAGTGGGAATAGTGGGAATATTGGCTTAATTGCATGTTTCAGCGTGAAAAAATATTCCCACTTTTGGCTTTCGGCAGTGAGAATATTCCCACTCGGGTGTGGGAATGCAAAAAATATTCCCACTCATTTTTTCGAGTGGGAATGACAGTGGGAATATTTTTCCTAATAGAATGAGATGTGTATATGAATATTCCCACTATTCCCACTATTCCCACTGGTTTTACGCGTGCGTGTAGTGTTTTTTATTTGATGACTTGGTTTTAATCTTTCGGCAATCTTTTCTGTGGTGTGCGGGCAAAGAAAAAGCCGCACTGCGGCGGCTGTTTTTCACTCGTCGGCGGGTGGTGGTTCAGGGCTTGGGGTTTCTGGCGGCTGCATGCCAATCAGTACATAGTAGCGGGTATTATTCCCCCGCTTGCAGGTGTGATGTTTGCCTTGGGTTTTGAGCCATTGTGCGTCTTTCAGCACGGTAATGACTTTCTTTTCTTCATAGCTTTTGCAGATTTCGGCGCGGAATACGGCAGGGATTATCCAAAATTCCTGCGGTTTATCGTCGTCTTCCTTCGGTATTCTGCCTAGGAAGTCGGGCGGGCTTCTATAGCGGCGGTAGCCTGCATGGTCTCTCTCGGTCATGGTATGCCCCCACTCGATAAGGCGCGGGCTGTAGGCATTGGTTTGCAGCCAGTCGATGGCGGTTTCGATGATTTGCCTGTCTTCGTATTTCCCGCCGCCGTTGAGGCTGTGCCATTCGTCAAAGCATTGGCGGATACCTAGGCTGCTTTGGTTGTGGGGAATGATGCCGTATTCTTTGGCAAGGCTGAGGGCGGCGGCAATCAGGGCAAATCGTTTTGCAACGCGCCGCGCCTGCCCGCTTTTCTGCGGCAATGTTGCCATAAAGGCGCTTATTTCGCTGTTTAAGCGTTTAATCGCGTTTTCCCTGTCTGTCTGTATAGCTTGGATAAACGCCCGCCCCGCGCTGCCGTAATAGCGGTTGGCGGCTTGCTCCAAATGTTCGGATAGAAGCGCGCCGTTGTCAAAGCCGTGCAGATGGTCATAGATGCCATAGCCTTTGCCGGCATTGGCGGCGATGGCGATGCCCAGCTTTTGCAGGGGCTGCCATTGGTTGCCGATGATTTCCATCGGGATAACGCCGCGCACGGGCTGGCGGCTGTGCGGGTCTTTCCATTGAATCAGGCGGTAGTAGTCGCCGTTGGCATCTTTGCGTAAAAAATGGGCTGCGGCGTTGGTATTTCGGTATTGTTGGTATTTTTTCTAAGACTCGATACCTACCTAAAGCCTTATCCCACGCGCTTTTTACTGCCCTTGTTGGTATTTTTTTTAGACTATGATAAAAGATACCAACAAAAGATGCTGCTTGCACTTGATGCCCTTTGAGGGTGTATGAGGTAAAAATTCAATGAAATCAGACATTAAATAGGCAATAAAAAAACGCCTTGAGGGCGTTTGAGGTAAGGTATGGCGGAGAGAGGGGATATATTCCTTGCGCAAAAAACCACTTTATAACAACAATATAGAAAAAGGCTCGAAAGAGTTTTTACCCCCTCGTTACCCCCTGTTTTTCTATGCTAAGCATAGCATTTTTTGGTACTAAATTGGTTGTTATTTCATGGTATCAAGCATGGCTTTGCATAGAATGGCATTAATGCGCGTTTGGTAGCCTTTTCCGCTTTGTTTGAGCCATAGCAGCACATCTTTATCAATGTTGACGGATATATTTTTCTTTTTGAGGCTTGAGCTTATATAAACCGCCCTTCAGCGCTTGGGCAAAAAATTTATCGTCCAAAGGGGGAATGTCGCTGTAATCAATAGCTTCATCAGAAATAGCGGCAATGCGTTTGATGCTTTCTTCCGTCAATTCAGGCAGGTTATTTAAATCATATTTGATAGTTGTCATTAGGATTAAAGGGCTGTCAGGGTCTGCCTGTAGCGTGTCACCGCTTCGGCAAGCAGCTGTTATTTATGCGTTAGGGTAATTTGATAACCTAGGGCGTCTATGATTTTTCGAATAGTGCTAAAGCGTGGATGTGCATTTTCTGATAGTGCTTTGTAAAGGCTAGTGCGGCTCATGCCTGTTATTTCGGCTATATCTGTCATGCCGCGGGCTTTGGCAATATCCCCTAAGGCAGTTTGTAAAAAGGCATTATCGTCTTCTTCTAGGGCGGCTTGCAGATAGCAAAGCTGGTCTTCTTCCGTTTGTAGGTAGTCTTGTATGTTGAATGGTGTAATTTCTGCATCCTCTGCTGTCAAGCCTACAGCAGCAAGGCGTTCCATTTGTTCTTCTGTCATGCTTTCCCCTCTATGGTCATTAGTACGCGAGCTTTCTCTATGTCTTGTTGTTGGCTGCTTTTATCGCCGCCAATAAGCAAGATGATAACGGTTTGTCCTTTGTGGCAATAATAGATGCGATAACCTGCGCCGTGATGTTCTCTTATTTCGTAAAGCCCACCGCCTAGGGCTTTACTATCGCCAAAATGTCCGCTTTCCTCAATGCGTCGCAAGCGAGCTGTAATGCGTTTTCTTGTAATCATGTCAGGCAGCTTATTTAGCCATTTTTTGAATATGCCGGTATGGGTAACAACGTATTTCATAACTTAATTGTATCCACTCAAAGACAGTAAGACAAGTTAATTGAAATGAATTTGTATAAGTCATGATTGATTGGCTTTCGCCATGGTGTTTGCTTACCTGTTTGGGCTTCGTCAGGGGGTAAAAAGCGGGGGTAAAATTTGCCTAATTTTCTGCTTGTGTCGCAACACTTGACCTTTTTTGAAAAAATAATAAAAGCTAATAAAATCAGTAATTCCCTATTTTACCCCCCCTCTAAAGAAAAGAAAAAAGTGTTGCACCGTTTCAACAGGGGTAACTAGTTGATTAAAATATAGAAAAAGTGCTACATGATAGTGTAGCACTTCCGTTGCAAGTGTAGCGTTTTTAGTCTAAAGTTTGGCGGAAGATTTTCTAGTGTTGCAAGCGTTGCACTTTTGACTTTTTTTCTTCTTTAATTTCAATACCTGCAACATATGCAACACTAGAAATGAAAGACTTTGCCAGAAAATAGGACTTGGCTATCCTTATGACTTTTTTTAGGGGCTGTCAATTTCAAGCGCATCAATTCTCCGCCGAACTTTGCCGCTTGTAGCCTCTTGCTGCGCCATAGCGTTTGCCGTAGCGATAATTGCCTTGCTCCCATCCTGCTTTACGCATGATGTTGGCGATGCGTTTGCTGTTATTGCAGTTCATCTTGTCAATGGGCAGTTGAAGGCATTCTGCCCAAATTTCTAAACTTGCCACGCGGTCGCGTTCTAGCCATTGGCAATATTGAGGGTCTCTTATGGGGGTGCTGCCTGCTTCGCATTCCCAATGGTCATCGCGGATTTTCTCGTCTAGCCAAGGCAAAATGACGGCTTCCCAAGGGTCGCTGTAACTGGCTTTGCTTTGGGCGATTTCCGCCTGTGCTAGGGCTTCTTTGCCTTGCAGGATTAAAGGGCTGTCAGGGTCTGCCTGATAGCGTGCTACCGCTTCGGCAAGCAATTGCCCGCGCATTGCCGACAGGGCTGCAAAATCTAGCTTTTTATTGCAGATAATCGGAAAGAAGCGCCTATTGCCGGTGGCATCGCGCAAATAGTCATCGGCATTGGTGGTGCCGACAAAGACGGTGCGTCTTGGAAAGCTCTCTATTCGCCGTCCATATATGCCATTCTCGCGCGGTCTTCCGTGCGCGTGATGAAAGCCTTGATTTCCTCTACTTCGGTCTTGCTGAAGCCCTGTAATTCGGGGATTTCCCCGATGAGTACGCCTTGCAAAGCCTCAATCGCTTCTTTGCCCTCAAATTTACGGATAGCGTCCGAATACCATTCGCCGCCAAGAATACGCAGAAAACTGCTTTTGCCGATGCCTTGCCCGCCCTGCAAGACAATCACATAGTCAAACTTCACGCCGGCTTGATAAATGCGCGCGGCAATCGCTCTGAAAAACAGCGCAGATACGCCCATGGTATAGGCATTAAGCTCTGCCCCCAGATGGTCATGAAAAGCGGTGGCTATGCGCGGTATGCCGTCCCATCGTAGGCGGTTGACATATTGCTGTATCGGGCAAAACAGGCGCTCCCTCGACAGCATCATAATCGCTTGGTCGATAGTCTCAGTGGCAAAGATAACGCCGTATTGGTCGCCGATATAGCGCAGGCATTCCAAGGTATCGCTATCTTTCCATTCCGTGCCGTCTTGAGGATTTTGGCAGGCTCGCCAAGGCATATCGCGCAGGAAAACCACATAATTTTTTAACGTGTTGAAGGCAATGCTGCCGATTAAGCGCTCGTCTTGTTCAAAGAAGGCAATCACATTGCGGTAATCTCTGGCGATGCGATTATTCTCAAGCACAAAGTCAATGGCAGGAAATGCCGCATTTTGCGGTGCTATGGTCTCGGTTTTCATAGATACACCTTATCCCTTTGCTGATTGATGAGCTTATCTAGCAAGGCACGTGCATCAGGGCTTATATGAGCAATGCCATAATCGTATGCCTGCAAAATCGCTGCACATTCGCTTTGGCTAAGTTCTAGGCTTACATGGCAATCACGGACAAGAGGAAGATAATCTGCAAGCGCTGTGGGGGCAAATGAATTCATGATTGAGCCTCCAATGCTTGAATAGCGCTTTGGGTAAGACTCTGCGCTAGACTTAGCATATGTGTATCAACCGAAGAATTTAATTCGATATGGTCTAAAACCGAAATTAAATGAGATAAGGCTTCTAAAGCATTCTCTTTAGCATCCTTATAGGGGAATTGAATCAGCATTTCTATAAATATTCCTTATTTGAATTTGTCAAATATCGCCAACTGTCAATTTGGCGATGCGTAAACGGCGGGTTGACAGACTGGCAAATAAGGAACCAGCAAGCCTTTCGGCTTCCCACCGCTACGCACCATTGCTGGAACATTTATGCGGAATATAGGGTCAATGATGCGCATGATGTCGGCGACGCTAATCGTATTAATGGGCTGTTTGCCAATCACAGGAAAGACGTATTGCTTCAAAGTGTTTATGACTTGTTGGGCTGCTTTGGCATTGCTATAGCTTGGCTTTCTGCGCTCATACCATTGGCATGCGATATGCTCGAAGCTCTGCGCTTGGCGTATGCTGTCTTGCTGTTGCCGCTTTTGCTGCATTTTTTGTTGATGCGGGTCTATGCCCTGATGCAGCAGGGTTTGCACATCACGGTGCAGCTGTCTCGCCTGTTTTAAGCTGATATGCGGATAACAGCCTAATGACAGGGTGCAATCTTTGCCTTGATAACGGTAGCGAAAGCGCCAGTATTTGCCGCCTGTTTCCGTAATCATCAGATGCAGACCGCCGCCGTCAAAGAGTTTCAAACGCTTTTTGCCTGCGGTGTCGGCATGTTTAATGGCTTTATCGGTTAATCTCATCGTTCATTCCTGCATTTTCTGCGGAATTTACGCTAGAAATTTTACCCCCTCAATTACCCCCACAATACCTTTGCTTGCTTTGTTTTTCTTAAGATTGCTTAAGATAACTTAAGACAATTAAATTTTAGCAAGAATTTGATTTTGTATTCTTTTATTCTAAACTTTAGACTTGTTCAGACGTAAAAAAACCGCTTAAAACTAAGCGGTTTCAATAGGTTGGCGGAGAGAGGGGGATTCGAACCCCCGATACGCTATTAACGTATACACACTTTCCAGGCGTGCGCATTCGACCACTCTGCCATCTCTCCGTTTTTAGTTTAACTGTTTAATGCTTCTTTAATAGATAATCTTACTCTACCTTGTCTGTCGATTTCCAGTAATTTTACTTTCACTTCATCGCCAACAGCCAATTCATCTGCAACATTTTCAACACGATGTGCAGCGATTTGAGAAACATGCACCAAACCTTCTTTGCCGGGCAGATAACTTACAAAAGCGCCGAAATCGGTTAATTTAACGACTTTAGCTTCATAAATTCTGCCTACTTCCGGCTCGGCAGTAATTTCTTCAATCATGCGGCGTGCTTCATCCGCTGCCGTTTTATCCGTTGCGGCGATTTTGATGCTACCGTCATCTTCAATTTCAATGGTAGTACCTGTTTGTTCGGTAATAGAACGAATAGTCGCTCCACCTTTACCAATCACGTCTTTAATCTTATCAACATCGACGCGCATAGTTGAGAAACGAGGCGCATAATCAGATAATTGCTGACGCGGCTGACTAATCGCTTCATTCATGATATTTAAAATATGCAAACGCCCTTCATGTGCCTGTTTAAGCGCTTGCTCCATAATTTCTTTGGTAATGCCGTCAATCTTAATATCCATCTGCAATGCAGTAACACCTTTTGCAGAACCGGCTACTTTGAAATCCATATCGCCTAGATGGTCTTCATCGCCTAAAATGTCGGTTAAAACGGTAAAATGTTCGCCTTCTTTGATTAAGCCCATAGCAATACCTGCTACCGGTGCTTTTGTCGGCACGCCGGCATCCATTAAGGCAAGACTTGTGCCGCAGACTGATGCCATTGAGCTAGAACCGTTGGATTCTGTAATTTCGGAAACTACGCGCAGTACATAAGGAAATTCTTGTTCATTCGGTATGACTGCTGCAACACCGCGGCGAGCTAAACGTCCATGACCGATTTCACGGCGTTTCGGCGAACCTACACGTCCGACTTCTCCTACAGAGAAAGGTGGGAAGTTGTAATGCAGCATGAAATTATCTTTGATTTCGCCAGCCAAGGTATCAAGCAATTGCGCATCGCGTCCTGTACCAAGCGTTGCCACGACTAAGGCTTGTGTTTCGCCCCGCGTAAATAAGGCAGAACCATGCGTGCGCGGTAAAACACCTGTGCGGACAGTAATCGGACGTACGGTTTTCGTATCACGTCCGTCAATACGCGGTTCATTAGCAAGAATACGATCGCGCACGGTGCGATATTCCAATTCATGTACATAATTGCTAACGGTTTTTTCATCCCATTTGCCGTCTTCAGTAACTAAGGCGGCTTGCGCGGCAGCATGCACTTCTGCTACAGCTGCTTGACGGGCTTGTTTGTCCGCTACTTGATAGGCGGCAGTCAATTGTGCCGCAAATTGTGTTTTGATAGTGCTATCTAATACTTCATCACGCGGTGGCGTCTGCCAATTCCAAGCCGGTTTTCCTACTTTCTCAGCCAAGGCATTAATTTCGTCAATGACAATCTGCTGTTGTTCATGACCGTACATGACCGCACCTAGCATAATTTCTTCAGATAATTGATCAGCTTCGGATTCCACCATCAATACCGCGCTGGATGTACCTGCCACCACCAAATCCAATTGCGATTGTTTGAGTTGTTTACGCGAGGGATTAAGCACATATTGTCCGTTAATATAACCTACACGCGCTGCGCCAATCGGTCCTTGGAAAGGAACACCGGAAAGTTTTAATGCTGCTGAAGCACCAATCATTGCCGCAATATCCGGATTGATTTCCGGATTAAAAGAAATAACGGTCGCAATAACTTGAATTTCGTTGAAAAATCCTTCAGGGAATAAAGGACGAATCGGACGGTCAATCAAGCGGGAAATCAGAGTTTCTTCATCGCTTGGACGACCTTCGCGTTTCAAAAAGCCGCCCGGGATTTTTCCTGCGGCATAGGCTTTTTCCTGATAGTCAACGGTCAGCGGAAAAAAATCCTGCCCATCGGCTACGCTTTGTTTCGCCACAACGGTAACCAAAACCGTTGTGCCTTCCATATTTACCAGCACGGCACTGTCGGCTTGACGGGCGATTTCGCCTGTTTCCAGAACAACTTGGTGCTGTCCGTATGTGAATGTGGCAGTAGTTTTCACGCTTGACCTTTTTCTTAATTAACGACGCAAACCTAAATCGGCAATCAGGCTGCGGTAGCCTTCAAAATCTGTGCGCTTGAGGTATTCCAACAAACGACGGCGAGAGCTGACCATACGCAATAAACCGCGGCGCGAATGGTGATCTTTTTTATTGTGTGCGAAGTGTTTTTGCAAATCTTCGATACGTGCGGTCAAGAGCGCGACTTGCACGGCAGTCGAACCGGTGTCGCCTTCTGCCTTTTGGTATTTTTTAATAATTTCAGCTTTGTTTTCAATAGTTAGCATTTTAAACTCCAATTAATTAACGCTTTGCCGATGGCGTTGGCATGGCGAAAGCGCGGCAGTGTAGTGTAAAGCGGGAATAAAGGCAAGTTTTTCCCTGCGTTTTTGTTTCGATTAGGCGAAAACCATTTCCCATTCGTCGCGTTTGGCGAGCAGGTCTTTTGCCAAGGCTTGCGCGCCGGCGAGCGAGTGGCTTGCCGCCCAACCGCATTGGATTTCATTGCAGGCGGGCACTTCCGTTGCCGCCAAAACATCATGCAGGGTTTTTTCTACCAAATCCAAGGCGCTTTGATAATCGGGTTCGTTGATTAAGGAAATATAAAAACCGGTTTGACAGCCCATCGGCGAGATGTCCAAGACTTGCGTGCTGTGGTTGCGGGATAATTCCGCCATCAAATGCTCCAACGAATGCAGGGCGGGCATTTCCATATGGGCTTTATTGGGCTGGCAGATGCGCAAATCGTATTTAAAAATCGTATCGCCGTGCGCGCCTGTTTTTTTATCGGCTAAACGCAGATAAGGGGCTTTGACTTTGGTGTGGTCGAGATTAAAACTTTCCACATTCATTTTTTGACTCATGTTATTTCCTTAATTATCCTAAAATTTAGATTATTACAGTATCAAATCGGAGGCTAGATTTTACTTAATTTCGCATAAGCAAGCACCAGCCATTTTTCCTGTTTGTCGGTAAATCGCACTAAGGCGCGCGAATGTTCGCCCTGTCCTTCCAAATGCGTGATTGTGCCTTGTCCGAAACTGGGGTGCAAGACATCTTCGCCGATTTGAAATGTTTGCCCTTCGCTGCTGCTTTGTGTTTTATGTTGAATCTCCGTCTCATGACGCCACGGCATTGCTTTATGGAAAACCAAGGGACGCACGGCATGCAGTAAATGCTCGGGAATTTCCCCCAAATAGCGCGAAGGTTCCGGATATTTTTCATTCCCTTGAAAGCGACGGCGCTGGGCAAAAGAAATGGTGAGTTTCTGCATGGCTCTGGTAATCGCCACATAAGCCAAACGCCGTTCTTCTTCCAGAGATTTTTTATCATTCAGAGAATGATAATGCGGGAAGATGTCTTCTTCGCAGGCAACCACGAACACTTGTGGAAATTCCAAACCTTTGGCGCTGTGCATGGTCATTAATTGCACCGCATTACCGTCTTCTTCCGCCTCATTATCGCCGGCATCCAAGGCGGCATCGGCAAGGAATTGCTCGATACGCTCGCCAATCGGCACCGATGCACCCTGATAACGCGCATCGGCATAAGCCGCGGCGCTGACTAATTCTTGCAGGTTTTCCAAGCGCGATAAGGCATCTTCTTTTTTGCTTTGCTCGTACATGGCATTCAGACCGCTGTCTTTCAGCAAGATTTCCATGGCTTCTTTCAGCGTGTTTTGCGCCGCCAGCGCATCGCGCAAATGCAGAATCAGACTGCGGAATTGCAATAAGGCATTAACGGCCCTTGTAGCGATATGGCGACGCAGCAAGGCTTCGTCTTCCAACAATTGCCAAAATGACAGATTGCCTTGTTGGGTCAGACTGCGCAAATCTTCCACCGTCTTATTGCCAATCGCGCGCGCCGGTACATTTACAATCCGCTCGAAGGCATTGTCATCATGCGGCTGCAGCGCCATACGCAAATACGCCAAAGCATCTTTAATTTCCGCCCGCTCAAAAAAGCGCAGACCGCCGTAAACGCGGTAGGGAATCTGATGACCGGTAAAGACTTTTTCAAATACGCGCGAAATCGCATTGGAACGGTACAAGACCGCACAATCGCGGTAATTTCCGCCCTGCTCCAATATGAGCAGCACTTGCGCCGCCACGTATTCCGCCTCGTCATATTCGTTATAAGCGGGATAGACGACAATTTTTTCGCCGGCATTGCCCTCGCTCCACAGCCGTTTGCCCAAACGCTGTGTATTTTCCGCAATCAGGGCATTTGCCGCTTCCAAAATGGTTTGGGTAGAACGGTAATTCTGTTCCAGACGCACCGTTGCCACTTCCTGCGGAAAACGCTGTTCCAATTCCAACATGTTTTCCACGCGCGCGCCGCGCCATGAATAAATCGACTGATCGTCGTCGCCGACGACAAACAGGCGGCCGCTCGGCGATAACAGCAATTCGATTAATTGCATTTGCAGACCGTTGGTATCTTGAAACTCATCGACCAAAATCGCTTCAAAACGGCGGCGGAAACTCTCGCGCACATTATCGTGGCTTTGCAATAATTCCACCGTTAGCAATTGCAATTCCGCGAAATCCATCCGCCCCTGCTCTTTACTGCGATATTCATACTGCTGGTAAAAATCGCGCATCACGACTGCTTGCGCGGATTTGACGACCACCGCATTCGCCCGCAAGCCCTGCTCTTTCTGCTTATTGATATAATTGCGCAAATCCTGCGCACTGATGGTATCATCCGACCATAAATTATCCCGCATCAGGCGGCGGATAAAGCTCAACTGGTCTTCGCTGTCCATGACAACAAAGTCCTTAATCCAGCCCATTTTCTCCGCATGACGGCGCAGAATGCGATAGCAAATGCCGTGAAAAGTCCCCATCCACAAATCCGGCAAACGGCTTTGCACACCGACTTCCAAACGCTGCTGCATTTCGCGCGCTGCCTTATTGGTAAAAGTCAGGGCAAGCAAAGCCTGCGCCGGCAATCCCTCCACCTTCATCAGCCACAGCATTCTCTGCACCAAGACCCGCGTTTTGCCGCTGCCGGCGCCGGCAATCACGCGCACAATCCGCTCATGATGGCTGACCGCCTCGCGCTGCTCGGCATTCAAGCCTTCTAAAATCTCGCTAACATCCATAAATCATCCTTTGCAAGAAGAACGGCGGATAAATCCGCCGCTTGCTTTCTTTACATACCGTGGCGCTGATAAGCCACCGAGACCGGCATACCGGTAGCTTCATTGACCACCGCGCGAATCACGTTTTCTTCCACCGTCAAACCGTATTGCGCCGCTTTGCGGTTGACCAAATCAATCGCCTCATACATCGCCTGTTCGGAGGAAATATTATCCTCTTCCAAAGGCGGGTGATATTCCAAATATAGCTCATCACCAAACCAACCGACCTTCATTTCCTCTTTTAGGATATTGACCTTAGTGCCCACGCCAACCAGCTCGAACAATTCCTCCACCCCCTCAGGATACATACGAATACAGCCCGAAGAAACGCGCATCCCCACGCCCCAAGGCTTGGCGGTGCCGTGAATCAAATAACTGGGATTGGTCAGGCGCATCGCGCGCGTACCCAAAGGATTATCAGGCCCTGCCGGCACCACCGCCGGCAGAATATGCCCTTGCGCCGCATGTTCGGCGCGAATCGAAGCCGGCGGCGTCCACGTCGGATTGCGGCGCATTTCGGTAATCGCCTGCACGCCCAGCGGCGTATCGCGTCCTTCGCGTCCGATACCGATAGCATAGACACGCACCGTCTGTGCCTGTTTATCGAAATAATACAGACGCATTTCCGGCAAATTCACCACAATGCCCTCACGCGGCACATCGGGCAGAATATAGCGCGTCGGTACCAAGACATTGCTGCCGGCGCCGGGATACCAGAAATCCACGCCGGGATTGGCGTTTCTCATCGCATCGCCACCCACATTAAAGTGGCGTCCGATATCGAGCAAGGTATCTTGATCGCCCGCCTGCACTTGGCGCACCATGCCGATAACATCAACGCCCTGCGGCGGCAGGCGCACCACTTCGGTTACCTGCGCCATACTCACTGCCGAGAAGCAGAGCATCGCAGCGGCGGTCAATAAACTGTTTAGTTTTTTCATATTCACTCTTTACATCAGAAAAACGCGCATTCTAGGCAAAAGCTGAGCACAGAATGTTAATTTTCTGTAGCGCGGCGTTTATTCGGGACGCATTTGCGGGAATAACAAGACATCGCGAATCGAAGGGCTGTTGGTCAGCAGCATGACCAAGCGGTCGATGCCGATACCCTGTCCCGCGGTGGGCGGCAAGCCGTATTCCAAAGCGCGCACGAAATCGCCGTCATAATGCATAGCTTCGTCGTCGCCGGCATCTTTCGCCGCCACCTGCGCTTTGAAACGTTCCGCTTGGTCTTCGGCATCATTAAGCTCCGAGAAGCCGTTGGCAATCTCGCGTCCGCCGATAAAGAGCTCGAAACGGTCGGTTACCGCGGGATTTTCATCATTGCGGCGCGACAAAGGCGAGACTTCTGCCGGATATTGCGTGATAAAGGTCGGCTGAATCAATTGATGCTCTACCCCTTCTTCAAACAACAGGGTCAGCAATTGTCCTTGCGCCATCGCTTCATTGGCATCAATTTTAAAGCGTGATTTGAGCAAGGCGACCATCGCCGCTTTGTCGTCTAAAATCTCCGCCGCCTCAGGCAAATACTGCTTAACCGCCTCGCGCATCGGCAATCGCGTGAAGTCTTTGCCAAAATCAATCAGAGTGCCTTGATAATCCACCGCCGTATTGCCCAAGACTTCCTGCGCCAAGCCGCGCAACAGTTTCTCGCTCAGACTCATCAAATCCTCATAATCGGCATAGGCTTGATAAAATTCCAGCATGGTAAATTCCGGATTATGGCGGGTAGAAATCCCCTCATTGCGGAAATTACGGTTAATTTCAAACACCCGCTCCAAACCGCCTACCACCAAGCGTTTCAAATACAATTCCGGCGCAATCCGCAGATACAAATCCATGTCCAAGGTATTATGATGGGTTTGGAAAGGCTTTGCCGCCGCGCCGCCCGGAATCGGGTGCATCATCGGCGTTTCAACCTCTAAAAAACCCTCATTTTCAAAGAAATGACGGATATAACTGATGATTTTTGAGCGCGTGACAAAAACCTCGCGACTCTGCGCGTTCATAATCAAATCCACATAGCGTTGGCGGTAACGCGTTTCTTGGTCGGTCAATCCGTGGAATTTTTCAGGTAAGGGACGCAAAGACTTCACCAACAAGCGGATTTCCCGCGCATGAATGGTCAGCTCGCCGGTCTGGGTGCGAAATAAATAACCGCGTAAAAAGACGATATCGCCCACATCCCAAGTTTTGAAATCGGCATATACGCCCTCGGGCAATTCGTCGCGCGCCACATAAGCCTGCATACGCGCACCGCTACCGTCCTGCAACTGAGTAAAGCTCGCTTTGCCCATAATGCGTTTTGCCATCATGCGCCCGGCAATGCTGACCTCGCCGACTGCCGTCAATGCCGCTTCGTCTGCGTTGTCATACTCGGCATGTAAGGTTTGTGCCTGATGAGTGGGACGCGCGTCATTCGGAAAGGCCACCGCCTGACTGTCGCGGATTTTTTGCAATTTCTGGCGGCGCTCGGCGACTAATTTGTTTTCATCTGCTGCGATGTGATTGGGCTGCTCACTCATGCCTCAACTCCCTGTTTCAAACTTTCTTTAATAAACGGATCCAAATCGCCGTCTAAAACGGCTTGCGTATTGCTGGTTTCATAGCCGGTGCGCAAATCTTTAATGCGCTGCTGATCCAGCACATAGGAACGAATCTGATTCCCCCAGCCGATATCGGATTTGCTGTCTTCCATCGCCTGCGCGCTGGCACTGCGCTTTTTCATCTCCAATTCATAGAGTTTGGCGCGCAACTGCCGCATACAAGTGTCTTTGTTCTGATGCTGGCTGCGGCTGTTTTGCGACTGCACCACGATATTGGTCGGCAAATGCGTAATCCGCACCGCCGACTCCGTTCTATTGACGTGCTGACCGCCCGCGCCCGAAGCGCGGTAAACATCAATCCGCAAATCCGCCGGATTAATGTCGATTTCCACATTATCGTCAATCTCCGGCGACACAAACACCGCCGCAAAAGAAGTGTGGCGACGGTTGCCGGAATCAAAAGGCGATTTGCGCACCAAACGATGCACGCCGATTTCCGTGCGTAGCCAGCCGTAGGCATACTCGCCTTCAAATTGAATCGTAGCGGATTTAATCCCCGCCACATCGCCGGCGGATTCTTCAATCAATTCGGTTTTAAAACCTTTTGTCTCGCCCCAGCGCAGATACATACGCAAAAGCATCGACGCCCAATCCTGCGCCTCGGTGCCGCCCGAACCCGCCTGAATATCCAAGAAAGCATTGTTACCGTCCAATTCGCCGGCAAACATGCGGCGGAATTCCAAACTCTCAATCTGCGCTTCCAAGCCGCGCAAATCTTGCAAAGCCTCATTGACCATGCCTTCGTCGTCCGCCGCTTCCGCCAGCTCGATAATCTCGCGCGTATCGATAAGACCGCTATTGATGTGGTCGAGATTATTGACCACCGCCTCCAGCGACACCCGCTCTTGATTGAGCTTTGCCGCCTCATCGGGATTATTCCACACATCAGGCTGCTCCAGCTCGCGGTTTACCTCATCTAAACGCTCGGATTTGCCCTCGTAGTCAAAGATACCCCCGAAGCGCCTTCGCTCGCTCGAGCAGCGCGTCAATATGGGCATAAGTGCTATTTAATTCCATAAACGATCCATTGAAAAAACGGCGCATTATACGCCTTTTACTCGGCAAGCTCTATGTTCATCGCCGCATAAAATCAGTAAAATGTCGCATTCTTCCACTTAAAGAAAAGGACAGCCATGAAAGCCCTTATCATCGGAAACGGCGGACGCGAACACGCCATCGCTTGGAAATTGGCGCAAGAGCCGCGCATCACGCATATCTATGTCGCGCCCGGTAACGGCGGCACCGCCTCGCTGGAACGCGCGGAAAATCTCGCCCTCACAGACAGCGACGCCCTGCTGCAATTCGCGCGCAATAACGATATCGGGCTGACCTTCGTCGGCTCGGAAGCATGGCTGGTAGACGGCATCGTGGACAGATTCCAAGCCGCCGGCTTGAACATCTTCGGACCGCATCAAGCGGCGGCGATGCTGGAGGGCAGCAAGCGCTTTGCCAAAGCATTTATGCAGAAATACGGCGTTAAAACCGCCGCCTACCAAAGTTTCGATCAAGCCGAACAAGCCCTTGCCTATCTGAAAACCTGCCCCTATCCGACGGTGGTCAAAGCCAGCGGTTTGGCGGCGGGCAAAGGCGTGATCATTTGCCAAAACCAAGCCGAAGCCGAAAAAGCGGTGCGCGATATTATGCTGAAAAACCGCTTCGGCGCGGCGGGAACGGAAATCGTAATTGAAGAATTTTTAGAAGGATTTGAAGTTTCTATCCTCAGTCTTTGCGACGGCAAAAACATCGTGCCGCTGAAAAGCGCCAAAGACCATAAAACCATCGGCGAATACAATCAGGGCGAAAACACGGGGGGCATGGGCGTCGTAGCGCCGCATCCGAGCTTTACGCCGACGCAATACCAAGCCTTTATCGACGACATCATGCTGCCGACCCTGCGCGGCATTCAGGCCGAACAACTGCAATTCGCCGGCATTATCTTCTTCGGCTTGATGGTCAACGAACGCGGCGTATTCCTGCTCGAATACAATATGCGCCTCGGCGATCCCGAAACCCAAGCCGTGCTGGCGCTGATGCAAAGCTCGCTTTTAGACGCCGTCTTAGCCTGCATCGACGGCAAATTGGCGGACATCGAACTGCAATGGTCGCCAAAACACGCCGTATGCTTAGTCGCGGCATCGGGCGGTTATCCCAATGAATACGCGGTCGGATTGCCGATTAGCGGCGTGGAAAAAGCCAGCTGCTTCGCCCAAGTCTTTATCGCGGGCGCGAAAAAAGTCGATAACGGTTTTCTTAGCAGCGGCGGACGCGTATTAAACGTGGTCGCGCTCGGCGACGACCTTGGCAAAGCGCGCACGCAGGCCTACAGCGCATTGGAAAAAATCCAATTCGAGCGTATGGTCTACCGCAAAGACATCGGCGAAATCCCGTCTTAAGCCCCGATTTTGTGAATAAACTGTGAAATCACAATACGGAAATTTACTAAAAAACAAGCGGTTTTATTTCTAAACCGCTTTTCTTATTGAATATTATCCGACGAGAAAGGTATAATCCGCCGTTCAAAGGCTCTGCCTTTCTGCCTCGACGCGAATGCGCGTCGAATCAACCCCATCTCACTCAGGAGTTTTTAATGAGTATTAAAGTTGCAATCAATGGTTTCGGTCGTATCGGTCGCTTGGCATTACGTCAAATGACAGAAGTCGAAGGCTTGGAAGTCGTCGCTATCAATGACCTCACCCCTGCCGACATGCTCGTGCATTTGTTCAAATACGACACCACGCAAGGCCGTTTCAAAGGCGAAGTAACCCTGAAAGACGACGCCATCGTTGTCAATGGCAAAACAATTAAAGTCTTCTCTAATGCCAACCCGAGCGAATTGCCTTGGGGCGATTTGGGCGTTGATGTAGTATTGGAATGCACAGGCTTCTTCACCAGTAAAGACAAAGCCGAGCAACACATCCAAGCCGGCGCGAAAAAAGTGGTGATTTCTGCACCGGGCGGCAATGACATCAAAACCATCGTATTCAATGTAAACCACGACATCTTAGACGGCAGCGAAACCGTCATTTCCGGCGCTTCTTGCACCACTAACTGCTTAGCACCGATGGCAAAAGTCTTAAACGACAAATTCGGCATCGTTACCGGCATCATGACTACTATCCACGCCTACACCGGCGACCAAATGACGCTTGACGCGCCGCACCGCAAAGGCGATAAACGTCGTGCGCGCGCTGCCGCCATGAACATCGTGCCGAACAGCACCGGCGCGGCAAAAGCCATTGGTCTGGTTATCCCCGAACTCAACGGTAAATTAGACGGCGCGGCACAACGTGTGCCTGTGGCGACCGGTTCTGTAACCGAATTGGTATCCGTGCTTGAGAAAAACGTCACTAAAGACGAAATCAATGCCGCGATGAAAGCCGCAGCCAACGAATCTTACGGCTACACCGAAGAAGAATTGGTCTCATCCGACATCATCGGCTCTGAATTCGGCTCGCTCTTTGACGCCACGCAAACCAAAGTGATGGAAGTCGGCGGCAAACAATTGGTGAAAACCGTTGCTTGGTATGACAATGAAATGTCTTACACCAACCAATTAATCCGCACCTTGAAATATTTCGCCGGCTTAATCAAATAATCCGCGAAAAACTGATGAAAACCGCCGCTGAGACGGCGGTTTTCTTATGCCAAAAAAGAATTGCCGAAATCATAACCACTCGCTACAATGCCTCCAAATTATTTATTGGGGATAGTGATGCAAGTCGGCACCATCAAACATTGGAACGCAGGCAACAGTTACGGATTTATCCGCCCTGAGAAAGGCGGCGCAGACATCTTTTTCCACCTCTCGGCATGGCTTGGTAAAGAAGCGCCGCGTGAAGGCTTAACCGTTTATTATCAATACGATCCCAAAAGCGGCGGACGTCCGGCAACAGCCGCCGTCAATACCGCTCCGCATTTGCCGCCGCTTGCACCGCAAACTAATGCCGCAGCGCCAGCAAACGGCAAAACCAAACTCAGCCCTCTAGGCAAACTCTTCAATACCGCACTCATCATTATCCTGCTGATTCTCGGCAGTATTTTTGGCGTGAATTTTTTCACCCTCAGCGATGAAAGCGAGCTAAGCCACAGCAGCTTCGCCCATACCCAAGACCCCGAACTCAGACGCAGTTTGGCGCGCATTGAAGCCGGCGGCCCTTTCCCTTATCCCGAACATGACGGCAAAGTCTTTTACAATCGCGAAGGGCTGCTGCCGCGCAAAGAACAAGGCTATTATCGCGAATACACGGTGCCGACGCCCGAAGCGCACGATCGCGGCACCCGTCGCATCGTAACAGGAGGTAATCCGCCCGAAGTGTATTACTACACCGAAGACCATTACCGCAGTTTCCGTCAATTGGAGAAATGACATGAGCCGCAGTCCCGCCATTCAATACCGCAGCAGCAAAGAGCAAGCGCCAGCCCAAGCGATCGAACTGAACATCGGGTCGAGTGTAGACAAAAACCGCATTCTGACCGCATTGGGCGAAGCCTGCCGTTTTCCCGATTACTACAATAGCAAAAGTTGGGATGCCGCTTGGGACTGTCTGCAAGACAGCGAAATAGAGCATCTGGTTTTGGATTTGCACGGCGTCGACCAACTGAACAAAACGGCGCTAAAAGAATTCATCAGCCTGATTGTCGATGCCTACGACGCTTGGCAGCAGCCGCAACTGTGGATTATTCAAGACAAAGATAAAAAAGGCTAAACATGCGCACAATCCTCATACCTTTATATGCGACAAGTTTTGCACTCGGCATGGGATTATTGACGCCGGCGACGGCGCAACCAGCGCAGCAAGCCGGTATTGCATCGCCCCTCATGCTGGCGCAGAGTTACCGTCAACAAAGCGTAAACGGCTGGCTTGCCAGCGAGAAATTAGACGGCGTGCGCGCCTATTGGGACGGCAGACATCTGTATTCGCGCAAAGGCAACATTTTTGACGCACCTGCCGATTTTCTTGCACAACTGCCGCCCTTCCCTTTGGACGGTGAACTTTATCTCGGACGCGGACGCTTTCAAGAAACCCTCAGCCGACTGCGCAATAAGCAATGGCAGGACATTCGCTACCACATCTTCGACGTACCGCAGGCAGGCGGCGGTTTGAATGCCAGACTTCAAACCTTTACCGACTGGCTGGAAGGACAGCCGCAAAATCAACTGCGGCTAATTGAACAAATCCCGATTCGCGACATTGCCCATGCCGAAGCATTAAGAGCCAACATCGAAGACGCAGGCGGCGAAGGCTTAATCTTGCGCGCGCCCGAAGCGCCCTATCTCGCCACGCGCAGCGAATTCATGCTCAAGCTCAAAAGCCATGACGACGCCGAATGCCGCGTATTAGCGCATCTCGAAGGACAAGGTAGACATCAGGGACGCTTGGGTGCGCTGCTCTGCCGCCTGGACGACGGCAGAATCATCCGCATCGGCAGCGGCTTTTCAGACGCCCAACGCCAATCGCCGCCACCGATTGGCAGCCGTATCACTTTCCGCTTTCGCGGCTATACCGACAAAGGATTGCCGCGCTTTGCTACCTTTTGGCGCATCCGTGAAGAATAAGGAGTTAGCATGAGCCATCTGACAGACGCTGAAATCGCCCGCCAAGCCAAGATTCGCCCCATTCAAGACATCGCCGCCACACTCGGACTATCCGCCGCTCAATTGGAACCCTACGGACATTTCAAAGCGAAAATCGCGCCTCAAGACGCCTATACCCTGCCGGCAAAACAAGGCAAACTCATTTTAGTTACCGCCATTAACCCCACCCCCGCCGGCGAAGGAAAAACTACCGTTACCATCGGACTCGCCGACGCGCTGAATCACATAGGCAGACAAGCCATTGTCGCCATACGCGAACCTTCGCTAGGACCCGTCTTCGGCATCAAAGGCGGTGCGGCAGGCGGCGGCTACGCGCAAGTTGTGCCGATGGAAGACATCAACCTGCATTTCACCGGCGATTTTCATGCCATTACCGCCGCCAACAACCTGCTTGCCGCCCTCCTAGACAACCATATCCATCAAGGCAATACCTTAAACATCGATCCGAAACGCATTCTGTGGCGGCGTGCGCTGGATATGAACGACCGCCAATTGCGCCACATCGTCAGCGGCATGGGCAAAAGCAGCGACGGCGTGATGCGCAGCGACGGCTTTGACATCAGCGTCGCCTCTGAAGTCATGGCAATCTTCTGCTTAGCCAAAGATTTACAGGATTTAAAACAACGCCTTGGCAACATCTTAATCGCCTACAGTAAAACGGGCGAAGCCATCTATGCCCGCGACATCCAAGCACAAGGCGCCATGACCGCCCTCCTCAAAGACGCCCTAAAACCCAATCTCGTGCAAACCCTCGCCGGCACGCCCGCTTTCGTACACGGCGGACCTTTTGCCAATATCGCGCACGGCTGCAATTCCGTCATCGCCACCCGCCTTGCCCTGCATCTCGGCGATTATGTCGTAACCGAAGCAGGCTTCGGCGCGGATTTGGGCGCGGAAAAATTCTGCGACATCAAATGCCGCCTTGCCGGTCTGCAACCCGATGCCGCCGTCATTGTCGCCACCGTGCGCGCCTTGAAATACAACGGCGGACTTGGCAAAGAACAACTCAACGACGAAAACCTCGAAGCCTTGCATATCGGGCTAAGCAATCTGCGCCGCCACATCTGCAATATGCAACAGGCATTCGGCTTGCCGGTAGTCGTCGCCCTCAACCGCTTTAATAGCGACAGCGACAAAGAACTTGTCGCCGTGCAAGAGGCTTGCGCCGCCGCAGCTGCGGATATCGCATTGACGGAAGTCTGGGCGAAAGGCGGTGCAGGCGGTATCGAACTGGCCGAAAAAATCATCAAAAACATCGACGCCGCAAACCCCTCCTTTCGTTTTGCCTATGCGCTGGAAGACAGTATCGAAGACAAAATTGCCGCGCTTGCCAAAAAAATCTACGGCGCGGCGCAAGTCGAATACAGCAGCGAAGCCAAGCAAGAACTAGAACAACTCAATGTCCTCGGCAAAAGCCAACTGCCGATTTGCATTGCCAAAACCCAATACTCTTTCAGCGATAATCCGCAATTGCTGGGCGCGCCCGAAGGCTTCAGCCTCCATGTACGCAACCTCAGCCTCTCTGCCGGTGCGGGATTTATCGTCGTTATCTGCGGCAACATCATGAAAATGCCCGGACTGCCGAAACAGCCTGCCGCACATCAGATTGACGTGGACGCAGAAGGCAATGTGATCGGTCTGTTTTAAATAAATCGTTTTGCTCTGACAACAGATATAATCGCCAAAACATCCGTAGTTTGGGCATTGATGCCCGAAAAAACAAACCATGATAAATGAGCTTGGACATAAACATCGAAGCCATTAATTTATAATCAATTTACGAGAAAGACCAATACTTGAAGCCTTAAGCTTCCTATTATAGTCTCTTAACTTCAAAATGAGATTATTCTAAGCGCTTCTCCTGACAAAATGTGTATCTCTAAGTCTCATTTTGAAGTTAAGGTACTATATTTCAGTAGCTCTTTAAAAATCATACGCTATAGTCGAAGAATTGAAAAAGTATTACGGACTTAGCTTGCCGTACAGCCTTCCTGTCTGCGACCAGCGACTGATACTATTTTTCTACTTCTTCGACCATAATCGATTAGCGATAAGTCTCTATTATAGTCTCTTAACTTCAAAATGAGATTATTCTAAGCGCTTCTCCTGACAAAATGTGTATCTCTAAGTCTCATTTTGAAGTTAAGGTACTATATTTTAAGCACTCAGCAATTGATTGAAAGCTTGCAATTGTTCCGTTAATAATTGATAGCGGCGATATTTTTCCGCATAAGCGGCTTGATGCTCAGGATTGGGAATGTAACGCACAATTTCATGCTTCAAAGCAGCGGCGGCGCTGTTAACATCGGGATAAAGTCCTGTGCCGACCATAGCCGCAATTGCGGCACCCAAACAGCCGGTTTCTTCAATTTGCGGAATCTCCACGATTTTTCCGCTGATATCCGCCAACATTTGCATCCATACCGCGGATTTCGCCGGCCCTCCCGTTACACGCAAGATTTCTACCTGCGGAAAACGTATGCTCATGCGCTGAATATGTGTCATCAAGCTGAACAACACGCCCTCGAAAACCGCCTGATAGATATGCGCTTTTTGATGGAATGATTGCAAACCGTATAAGCCGGCCTGCATGCCTAAGCCTGCATTCGAGCCATAGAGAAAAGGTAGGAAAAATACGCTGCTTGCCGCCGGCGGCAAATCGGCAATCATCCGATTGACGGTCCGATAGTCCTGATTGCCCAGCAAATCATTAATCCATTCCAAATTAGCGGCTGAGGTCGGACTCGCTTCATGCACGATATATTCCCCTGCTTGTGCCGATTTGCCGTACACAAAGGCTAGGTTTTGGCTGTCGTCGATTTCCCGAGTGATGCCGGTGACTACCGACCAAGTGCCTAATACGACGTTAAGCATATGCTCGCCCGCCAAACCGGCACACATGGCGGTGGATACGACGTCAAACAATCCGCCGACAATCGGCGTTCCGACTGTCAGCCCCGTCAAAGCGGCGGCTTCTTCGCTTACCCTGCCTGCGATTTCGGTGGCGGCAACGATTGTCGGCAAATGTTCGATAATTTCGCCGATGCCCAACAATTCAGCGAGGTTTTTATCATAATTCCCTGTATTGAAATTATATAAATTGGATTCGGAAATATTGGTTTCTTCGCAGGCAATACTGCCGCTTAAGCGGTAGCGCAAATAATCATGCGACATCATCACGGCACCGATGGCTTGATAACGCTCGGGCTGCTGTTCTTTCAGAGCGCGCAGAATCGATACCGGATGCCCTGTCCATAAGGTTTGCCGCGTATGCGGATAGAGTTTGGCGGGAATTTCTTGGGCTTGATAGGCTTTGACGATCGGCAGGGCGCGTTGATCCGAAGATAAAATGCCTCGCCCAAGCGTATTACCCTTTTTATCCAAGGTAAACAATCCTTTGCCTTGCGCGGAAATACCAATCCCGCGAATGGAATCGGCAGAAATTTGCGCACATATTTCGCGAATCACTTCCGCCAATACCTGCCATAATTGCTCACCGTCACGCTCGGCATATCCCGGCTGTTCGCTGATTACGGCAAGATTGCGTCTTGCCAAACAGACAGTTTCGCCGCTCGCCTTTACCGCGGCGGCTTTGATAAAAGTACCGCCACAATCAATTCCAAGCCAATAATCCATTCTTTCCTCTCCTATTAAGAAAAGGGGAACAAGTCCCCTTTTTTCTAAAAAGCCTTATGCGCTTATTCTGCTAAAGCGTCAATCGCTTTGGGTAATTCATCGCCGTGTTGGTCGATAAACATTTTCCGCACTTCGCCGCCAATCGCTTCGCGAAACGGCGTGGTATCCACATCACGAATGATTTGCAGGCCTTCTTTTTCCATTTGCGCTAGCATTTCCGCTTCTTTATCTGCATTCAGCTGACGTTGATAAGCGCCCGCTTCTTTCGCGGCACTGATTAAGGCTTCCTGCTGCTCCACCGGCAAAGCATCGAATTTTGCCTTGTTCATCACAACCAACAAAGGCGTGTAGCCATGATTGGTTAAAGACAGGTGTTTTTGTACTTCGTATAATTTTACGGAATATAAAATGCCCACCGGGTGCTCTTGCGCGTCAACGGTTTTGGTTTCCAAAGCGGTGTAGAGCTCTGCCAAAGGCATCGGTACCGGATTGGCGCCTAAGATTTCAAATGCTTTGATATACATCGGGTTTTGATTGGTACGGATTTTAAGCCCTTTCACATCCGCCGGCGTTTTGACCGGCTGCTTGGAATTGGAAATAGCACGGAAGCCCACATCCCACCAAGCCAAAGGTTTTAAGCCTTGCCCTTCCAAATCTTTCATTAGACCGTCACCGATTTCGCCGTCCAGTACTTTGAAAGCATGTTCTTTGTCGCGGAAAATAAAGGGAATATCAATTACGTTCAAACGCCCTGCCAAGCCCGTGAAATTCGGCGAACCTGACATTTCGATATCCAAAGTACCTGAGCGCACGCTGCTGATCATCGCTTGTGCATTGCCTAGGGCGCTATCTGGGAACAGCGATAAATCCAATTCGCCGCCGGTTTTTTCTTTCAACAATTCTTGGAAACGTTTGGCGGCAATATGCTGCGTATCGCTGCGCGGCGCTTCATAGCCGAATTTTAATTTGGTTGCCGCCTGTGCCGGCGCAAATGCCAATGCCGCGGCAGCGATGACTGCTGCAAGTAAGGTAGGTTTCATATTGTTCTCCTCGTGAGTAAAAACTAGCCGCTAAAGAATTTATACGGCGCAATAATGAGTTGCGGGAAAATGATAAATAAAATCAGCAACCCGATTAATAAGGCGACATAGGGCAGCATACCCTTCGCCGCTTTGTCGAACGGCATTTTAGTCACGCCCGTGATGACGTTGAGCACATTACCGACCGGCGGCGTAATCAAACCGATAGAAGTGTTTAAGATAAACAAGACGCCGAAATACACGGGATCAATGCCGGCTTCTTTGACCAAAGGCATCAACACCGGGGTAAGAATTAAGACCGTCGGCGTCAAATCCATCACCATGCCGATGACAAAGACAAAGACCATAATCATCGCCAGCAATAAAGTCGGCGAATCCAACATCGGCTCCAATAATTCCGCCAGCATTTGCGGCAATTCCGCAATGGTGATAAACCATGAAGGCACGCTGGCCGCCGCTACCAAAAACATCACGACCGCAGTCGTTTTCGCCGAGGCTAAAAATACGCCGTATAAATCGCGCATTTTTAATTCACCGTAAATGAGCATAGCGACGAACAAGGCATAAGCGGCCGCCACCGCTCCCGCTTCGGTCGGTGTGAAAATCTTCATACGGAATCCGCCGATAATAATCACCGGCAGCAGCAAAGCCCAAAAACCTTTTTTCAATGCCTGCCGCACTTCCACCCATGAGGCTTTTTCCCGCACGTCCAATTGCATATGACGCGCTTGGAAATACCACATCAATGCTAAAGCACAGCCCATTAAAATGCCGGGAAAGATGCCTGCCATGAAAAGTTTGGTAATCGAGACGCCGCTGGTTACGCCGAAAATAATGAAGGGAATCGAAGGCGGAATAATCGGCGCGATAATGCCTGCCGCGCCGATCAAGCCGGCGGAACGGTTCTCAGGATAGCCTGCCGCTTTCATCATGGGAATCAGCATGGCGGCGACCGCTGCGGTATCTGCCACCGCCGAACCGGACAAACTCGCCATAATCATCGCCGCCATAATCGCCACATAGCCCAAGCCGCCGCGTTTATGCCCGACCAATTTCATCGGCAATTCAATAATGCGGCGCGATAATCCGCCGGCATTCATGATTTCCCCCGCCAGAATAAAGAAGGGAATTGCCATCAGCGAGAAACTGTCCGCACCGCCGACAATGCTTTCGGCAATAATCTGCACGCTGAATTCGTCAAGATAAATCATCATCGCCAAGCCGCAAAGCAGCAGCGAAAAAGCAATCGGCACGCCGGCAACAATCGCACCCAAGAGCGTGATGAGGAAAACGGCGATAATCATGCAATCTCTCCTCTTTTGACAATGAGGACACGTGCCACAATGCGGCTAATCAATATCACGACAAACAGCAAGGCCATCATACAAGCGGCAAGATAATTCACGCCTGTCGGAATGCCGGTAATCGGCATATGATTGCTCATGTTTTGCAAACTTAAGCGCACACAACCCAAAAGCAATAAGCCGCTTAAGCCCAACATCAGTACATCCAAGGCAATCAGCCAAAGGTTTTGCCAAAAAGGCGGGGCTTTATGTAATAAAACGTTCATCGACACATGCTCGTCTTTATCCAAGACCAAAATGGCGCCGATAAAAGTCATCCAGACAAAGAGCACGCGTGACAGCTCTTCGGTCAGCGTAATACCGGAATTAAAACCGTAGCGCAGCACCACATTCAGCACCACTAAAAAAGTCATCAGCGCCAGATTCGCCACCACGAGCAAAGCCAGCACTTGATTAATTTTATCGAGAATTTGCCGCATAAGTCCCCCCTAGAGGCTATCGACGCGAATTTTTACCACGATTTTGCGCACCGCCGCAGGCGTCTCGTCAAGCGCAATCCCCGGACGATGGACGTCGGTCGGGAAAAAGACCGCAAACTGCCCCGCATTGACGATAAGCAGGCTTTCTTGGGCGGGAATTTCGTAGAACAAAATATCGCGGTTTTCATCATAAGGCGTATGCAAAACATTTTGTCCCGTCTCAATCGAAACCGCCATCTGCTCCGCACCGCGGTAAACGCATTGCACGTCAAGATAAAGACGATGTCGCTCCGCTAAAATTTCCGATGATAATTTCGTCTCATGATCAATCACCTGAGCGAACATTATCTCGCCCTCAACCTCTTGCCGACCTGCCGGCAAAGCCGACAAGTCTTGCGCGCGCAACCATTTTATCGCCTGAGCGATTTTGCCAGGATAAAGGGATAATTGCGCGCTGGCTAAGGTATCAAAAAACATGGCATTTCCTTATAAAGAACGGATTTTTTCCCAAACGCTGTCTGCAACGGGAATACCGTTTTTATCGTGCTCGGCTTTGATTTTGGCGGCATTATGCCCGGGCAGACGTACTGTTGTTCCCTCCTCTGCCGCAGGACAAGAAGTCACATAATCCATAATCCGCTGTAATTTCTCTTCTTTCGTTTTACCGTCAATCAATTTATTCACATCAATCGCAATGAAAATTTCCGTAACGCCAAACTCGCCGCCTTGATCTTCGGTAATCTCCGGCACAGTTAATCCGCCGCCGGAAAGCAGCATACCGAGCATATCCAATACAATCGATAAGCCGGAACCTTTCCAATAGCCCGTCGGCAACAAACGGCGGTTTTTCTCAATCACGCCCGGATCGCGGCATAAATTCCCTTCGTCGTCAAAGCCCGCGTCAATCGGCGTTTGTTTGCCCGCCAAACGCGTAACTTCTAATTTTCCATAAGAAAACATCGAACAAGACATATCCACATAAGTAATCGGATTGCTTGGCACGGCAATAATTATCGGATTAGTACCGATACGCGCCTCTTTGCCGCCCCAAGGCGGCATTGCCGCAATCGAATTGGTCCAACAAATGCCGATATAACCTTTTTCCGCCGCCTGTACGCCGTAACTGCCGCCGCGCATCCAGTGATTGGCATTACGCAAAGCCACTACGCCGATACCGTGCGTATCCGCCAAAGCCATGGCGCGATCCATCATTTTCTTGGCGGTTAAATTGCCAATTGAGAGCTTGCCGTCCCATTGCTCAATCGCGCCTAATGACAACACTTTTTCCGCCTCTGCCCCCGGTCGGATATCTCCCTTATCCATCTGCTCGATAAATTTGGGAAAACGATTGACACCATGCGAATACACGCCCGCATAAGTCGTATCGGCAAACATCACCGCGCAAGCCTCTGCTTTTTCCTCGCTGACCTGACGCGAGCGCAACACACGTTTAAATTCTTGTTTTAATTCGGCATAAGAAAGTTGCATATTTCCTCCCTAAGAAAGTTTTGTGAAAAATATTGTAAAAAATAATCGCTTTTAACATTTCTGTGAATTTTACGAACAAATGTGAGGATTAGCAACGATTTTTTCTGTGATAATGTTGTGCATATATGAATTTTACTGTGCTAAATCCACTTAAACACTAAAAATCCCAATCGATTTGTCTAATTTACCTATGAAACAACACAATCAATCACTCTTTAATTCAAATTAAAAACAAATACATAAACGAAACAATAAATCATTTCCCACTCAGTTTAGCCGCCAGAATTTGTCACAAATAAATAACATGACTTATAATCGCCATTAACTATTAAACCAAAGGAGACTAACATGTTGAAAAAACTCATTCTTGCCTTAAGTGCCGCCGCTGTTTTCGGACATGCGCAAGCCCAAGAACGCGAATATATTCTCGCCACCGCCACGACAGGCGGCACTTATTATCCCGTCGGCGTTGCTATCTCCACGCTCACCAAAGTAAAAGTTCAACCCGAACATGGTTTTAGTTTGTCAGCCATCAGCTCTAGCGGCTCGGATGAAAACATCAGCATGTTGGCTAAAGACGAGGCGCAGTTCGCTTTGTTGCAAGGTCTGTACGGCTATTATGCTTGGACGGGAACAGGTCCGATGGAAACGGCAGGCAAGCAGGAAAAATTGCGCTCCGTTTCCATGCTGTGGCAGAACGTGGAGCATTTTCTGATTGATGCCAAGCATGTAGACAAAGGCACGGTCAGCGATTATGCCGCGCTTAAAGGGCAGCGCATGGCATTGGGCGCTAAGAACTCCGGCACTATCGGCTCGAATGCCGCCATGCTTGAAGGTTTAGGCATCGATATTTTCAAAGATTACAACTTAATTTATGGCGGCTATGATCCGAGCGCGGAGGCTCTGCAAAACCGCCAAGCGGCAGGTACTTCTATTCCTGCCGGCGCGCCTGCGGGTTCCGTGACGAAATTATTTGCATCGGTTGGCAAACAGATTGCCATTTTAGACGTTACGGATGAAGAGCTTGCGAAAATGGATGCCGGACGCAATTTGTGGACGCGCTATGTGATTCCGCAAAATACTTATGTTTCCGTAGAACGCGATATTCAAACGATTGCCCAGCCGAATTTCCTCGCCACAACCGCCGATGTTTCCGAAGAAGATGTTTACCATCTCACAAAGGCGGTATATGAAAACCTTGGTTTCTTGCAAGGCATTCATTCCGCTACCAAAGTAATGGCATTAGAAAAAGCGATCGAAGGATTACCGATACCTTTGCACCCCGGCGCCGCACGCTATTATCAAGAGCAAGGCATTGATATTCCTGAGCGTTTGCTTGCTAAATAATCTCAGCGATTACCGCTATTTTTATTATCAAGATTTCTTAGGTCATTGCCGCCCTAAGAAGTCTTTTATCGTAGTCATGGTGCTTTCTTCCCTAAGCCTGTAAGGCAAGTCCTATTTCAACCGGTAAGGAATGTTTGATGAATAATCCTCTTCGATTTACTGACGAACACAGCAACCATATGCCGCCCAAGGTGCTGATGCTCTTCAATTTCACTGCATTGATCTTGGCTTTATTTTGCATCGTCAATGCTTTTTATCCGCTGGTATCCGGCTTAGAACGCAATATGCTGCACGGCGCGGTATTCGTGCTATTGGCGGTGAATTATCATCCCCTGTTGAAAAAAGACGGTAAAAGCAAAAGTTTTGTTTTTGATACGGTATTAGGCTTTTTGACGGCAGCCGCCATTATTTGGTTTATGCTGGGCGAAGATGCGGCTGCCACGCGCCAAAACGCACAGCAAACGCTATTTTCCGCCGTCGATTGGTTTTTCGCCACCTGCTTATTATGCGGATTTCTCGAACTGACCCGTCGCACCACCGGTTTGATTATTCCCATCTTGATGCTGCTGTCGCTTTCCTATATGACATGGCTGGGCAAGCTCATGGGCGGCGTATTTTCCTTTAAAGGCTTGTCTTTTGACACTGTCCTCTATCGCACGCTGTACGGCGATGACGGCTTATTCGGCTCTATCGCCTCCATCGCCAGCACCTATGTGTTTTTATTTATTATTTTCGGTGCTTTTCTATTAAGAAGCGGTGCCGGCGATTTTGTGGTGGATTTGGCGCGCGGCGTGGCAGGACGTTTTATCGGCGGTCCGGGCTGGGTGGCGGTGATTGCCTCGGGACTCACCGGAACAATTTCAGGCTCTGCGGTCGCCAACACCGCCTCCACCGGCGTAATTACCATTCCTTTGATGAAACGCGCAGGTTTTCCCGCCAAATTTTCCGCAGGCGTTGAATCCGCCGCCTCCACTGGCGGACAAATTATGCCGCCGATTATGGGCGCAGGCGCTTTCGTGATGGCAAGCTACACCCTGATTCCTTACGAACACATCGTAAAAGTTTCCTTCCTCCCTGCCCTTTTATATTTCTTTTCCGTCGCCGTTTTTGTGCGCATCGAAGCGAAAAAACATAATCTGCAAGCTGTTGCCGATACGGAAGTCAAACCGCTAAAACAGGCGCTCAAAGACCAAGGTGCAAGTTTCATCATCCCGATTGTATTGCTCATCGTGCTACTCGGCATAGGCTATACCCCCACCTACGCCGCTGTTGCCGGCATCGCCGCCATCATTATTTCCAGTTGGTTTACCAAAACCAAAATGGGCATACGCGCCTGCATGGAAGCGCTGATTAGCGGCAGCCGCGGCATGATTATGATGGGCGTCTTGCTGATTGCGGTGGGCATTGTCATCAATACCATCGCCACAACCGGCATCGGCAACACCTTCTCGCTGATGATTAACCAATGGGCGAACGGCAACCTGTTGATAGCGATTGTCCTGATTGCCATCGCCTCATTAGTGCTGGGCATGGGACTGCCGGTTACCGCCGCCTATATCGTCTTGGCAACGCTCTCCGCACCGGCGCTGACCGCCATGATGGTGGACAACGAAATACTGCACCTGATCGCTGCCGGCAACCTGCCTGAAGCCGTCAAACCCCTGCTCATGCTTGCCGACCCCAGCATCACGGAAGCACTCAATGCCCCCATGCCGCCTGAAGCTGCGCGCGAACTCTATGCAAAACTGCCCGATGCCCTGCGCTATTCTCTGCGCGAACAAGCGGTAAACAAAGAATTTTATGAAGTCGCGCTTCTATCCGCACATATGATTATTTTCTGGCTCTCGCAAGATTCTAACGTTACCCCGCCTGTCTGTTTGGCAGCCTTTACCGCCGCCACTATCGCCAAAACGCCGCCCATGGCAACCGGATTTACCAGCTGGAAACTGGCAAAAGGCTTATACATCATGCCGATTCTTTTTGCCTACACCCCGTTTTTAGCGGGCGATTTTAGCGAAAGCCTTAAAATTTTTGCTTTTGCCTGCGTGGGCATCTATACTATAGCCGCCGCCATGCAAGGCGGCATGGAACGCCCCTTGCCGTGGCTATGGCGGATACTCTGCGGCTTCTGCGGCATCGCGCTGTTGTGGCCGCATGATGCCTACCGCCTCATCGGCCTGGCCGCCTTCGCCCTCCTGTTTATCGCCCAATTCAAACTACTGAAACCCGCCGCCCCCTCCGCCGACAACGGTCAGGACTGGTAAAGCGGCATTCACAACCCAAGGAGACACTATGAAAAAATCCCTGCTCACCCTCACCGCCGCCCTAGCCGCCTTGAGCTTATCCGCCCGCGCCGACGACGCCGTCTACCGCGTCATCCCTTCGGCGGCGGACTTTGACACCACCGTCGCCAAACTCAGCAGCGCCATCGAAAGCAAAGGCATGATCATCTTCGCCGTCATCGACCATAAAGCAGCGGCGGGCAAGGCGGAACTCGACATGCAGCCCGCCACCGTCATCATCTTCGGCGCGCCCAAAGCCGGCACGCCGCTGATGCGCAAAGACCCGCGCCTGGCGCTGCAACTGCCGCTCAAAGTCCTGGTGACCGAAGGCGAACAAGGCGTGCAAATCGTCTTCACCCCCACCGCGCGCGTGATCGAAGGCAGCAGCATCACGGCGGACGAAGTGGCCGACACCCTGGCCAAAGCAGAAACGCTGCTGGAAAACACCGTCAAAGAATAATTCATCATATTGCAAAATATAGTGATTTTTTACCACACAGAAGCGCTTATCGTGAGAAAAATTATCGCGATAAGCGCTTTTTTATGAGAAAAAATACCGAATGAACACCGACATCCTCATCATCGGCGCAGGCATAGTCGGACTATCCACCGCAATGGAAGTGCGCCGTCGCTTTCCGCATCTCTCTCTTACTTTAGTGGAAAAAGAATCCCGCCCTGCCGTTCATCAAACCGGACACAACAGCGGCGTCATCCATGCCGGCGTCTATTATCCGCCCGGCAGCCGCAAAGCAGAACTCTGCCGCGCCGGCAATGCCGCTACCAAAGCCTTTTGCGATGAACACGGCATCGCCTACGATATCTGCGGCAAAGTCATCGTCGCCACGCAGGAAGAAGAAATGCCGCGTCTGCAAGCACTTTATCAACGCGCGGCAGAAAACGAACTGGAACGCCACTGGTGGAGCGGCGCCGAACTTGCCGAACGCGAACCCAATATTTGCGGCTTGGCGGCATTTTTTGTCCCCTCAAGCGGTATCGTTTCCTACCGGCAAATCGCCGAAAAAATGGCGGCATTACTCGAAAAAGACGGCGTCAGCCTACACTTTGACTGCGAAGTACAAAGCATCCGCGAGAGCAGCCAAGAAGTCATCGTGCAGGCGGGCGACAAAGAAATCCGCGCCCGCTACCTCATCGCCTGCGCAGGACTGCATGCCGACCGCATTGCCGAGATGGTAGGACTTCAGCCGGATTTCCGTATCTGCCCGTTTCGCGGCGAATACTATCAACTGCCGCCAAGCCACAATGCCATCGTCAAGCACCTCATCTATCCCGTGCCGGAATCCGGCGTCCCCTTTCTCGGCGTGCATTTGACTCGCATGATTGACGGCTCCGTTACCGTCGGACCTTCCGCCGTATTGGCAATGGCGCGCGAAGGCTATCGCAAACGCGACATCAGTCCGCGCGATCTCTGGCATATGTTTTCCTATGCCGGCATCCGCAAAGTGCTGAAAAAAAATCTGCGCCACGGACTAAAAGAACAACGCAATGCTTGGTTCAAACGCGGTTATCTCGGTGAAGTACAGCGCTATTGCCCATCAATACGGCTCGAAGATTTACGCCCCTATCCTGCCGGTATCCGCGCCCAAGCCGTCAGCGCCGACGGCAAACTGGTAGAAGATTTTCATTGGCTGCAAAGCGAGCGCAGCCTGCACGTCTGCAATGCGCCCTCGCCTGCCGCCACCTCTGCCATTCCGATTGGGCGCGAAATTATCAAACATATTGAAAATGTCTTAAACAGTTTATAAATTCAATCAAAAAAACGGTGATTTTGACTTCACCGCTTTTCATTTTATAACAAACACTTGCACTGATAAATCATTGCCATATGGCTATTTTATTCATCAATACAACAGCTAAGCCTTTTTCACAAACTCCGATTTCAGCATCATTGCCACGCCGTCGATTTTGCAATCGATATTGTGATCGCCCTCAGGCACTAAGCGGATATTTTTCACTTTGGTGCCTTGCTTGATGGACTCATTGCTGCCTTTTAATTTCAGCGCCTTGATTAAAGTAACCGTATCGCCGTCGCTCAATACATTGCCGAAAGCATCTTTAACCGCTTGCTCCGCTTGCGCCGATACCTCGCCCTCCTGCCATTCATGCGCGCATTCCGGACACACATTATTCACGCCGTCAAAATAACCGTATTCGCCCGCACATTGCGGACAAGCGATTCCCGTCATAAAACCCTCCAATCCATACTAATCAAGCCGCCTTCCAATTCGCCATGCAGATGATCGCCGCTGGTCAATGCGCCCACGCCGGCAGGCGTACCGGTAAATAACAAATCACCTTCTCTTAAAGAAAAATGGCGGCTGATAAAGGCAATTTGCTCGGCAATCGAGAAAATCATCAGACGAGAATCGCCTTCTTGGCGCAATTCATCATTGATATGTAGAGAAAAATTCACATAAGACCAGTCGGCAATCGTATCCGCGCTGACAAACTCCGATACGCAAGCGGCATGTTCAAAACCTTTTGCCAATTCCCAAGGCCATGATTTGGCTTGCAGTTTGCCTTGTACATCGCGGGCGGTCAAATCTAAACCGACGGCAATACCGCCGATATGCGACAAAGCCTCCGCCTCGGCAATATCGCGTCCGCCCTTGCCGATTTGCAAAACCAATTCCGTTTCATAATGCACATCCTGCGAATAGGCCGGCAAACGGATATCCGCCGCCGTATTCAGCGCAGTAATCGGTTTGCAGAAAATCACAGGCATATCGGGCTTGCTGTTATTCAGCTCCTCAATATGCGCCACATAATTGCGCGCGATACAGAAAATCGTACCGACCGGGCGCGAACTCCCATCTTGAAAACGAATCTCATACATTGCTTGCTCCTTGTTCCAATCATCAATCTCTCGCCGACAAAAATTAGCCGGCAAGACACCGGCTATTGTCTTTGAAAACACAAGCTAAGGCGAGTGTTTTTATAAAATTTCGTAAAACATTAGAGAATTTCTGCCACTATCCAATCATCAATTTGCTGATGAGTCATACTGCTATTTTTGAAATAAATCGTCTCTATTTTGCCTTGCCTTTGCCAATTCTGAATCTTAATACTATCTTCTGCATCAATATCTAAAATTAAATCCTTTTCGTGCAAAATAAAGCGCACATCTTCAGCGGCAATATCAATTAAGCGTAGGCTATCCACGCCTTGGCTGTCATGAATAATATCCTTGCCATCGCCTAAACGATACAGGTACAAATCATTTCCCCAACCACCCTTTAGCAAATCATGACCACGCCCACCTTGCAAAATATCATTGCCTGCGCGGCTATCAAGATGATCATCGCCATCATCACCAATCAGATGATCGGCAAAAATGCTGCCACGCAAATGATCATTACCACCGCCGCCTTGCAAAAAGCCGCCATACCAAGCCGTATTTTGCGTTAAATCTTCAGGCGCTTTACCTAATTGATCTATTTGAGCGCGATACCATGTGCTGCCATCATCAAAGCGGATCTGATCCAAAGCATGATCATACAAAGTTTGCGGGTTGGCAAAATGATTGCTGAGAATAATCTGATCTTGCTCACTGTCTGAAAAAAGAATATGCAAATCATCGTCATATCTTTCTAAGACCACGGACTTAGCATCAATGCCCGACAAATACAGCGTATCGGTAGCCGTTGTTAAATCATAAAAATCATATTGATCTTTCCCGCCGCCACGATGATAGATAATGCGATCATTACCGCCTTCCGGACGATACACATCATTAAAAGGCGTGGAATAAAGAATATCTCTACCTGCACTGATACTCGGCAATAATTGCGCCAAGTGCTTAGCCTGCCAAATACTACCGTTATCAAATACAATCTGCGCAATTTTGGGAAGATTTCCATCAAAATAACGCTCAAAAACCAATTGCTCACCAGTTTCATGAAGGCGCAAAATTAAATCTTGTCCTGATTGTTGCGCACTCAAGAAATGAGGATTGATGCCATGCAAAGACAAACGATCTTTATCACTCATCGCCGCATCTGCCTGACTAATCCGATCATTACCATCGCCCGCCCGGTAAATATAATGATCATCGCCGCTGCCGGCTTGCAGATAATCATCTCCCAAGCCGCCTGTTAAGCGGTCATTACCCGCGCCGCCATACAAACGATCATTGCCCACCATGCCCAATAATTCATCATTTCCGGCGTAGGCATACAAAACATCATCACCGGCATAGCCCTGCAAGCGATTATTTTGTGCATCGCCCTGCAAGAGCATTTGCTTAATATCCTCCGTAGTCCACTGCCCATCTATGGTCATCACTGCCACTAAAGCATAGCCGCTTACGGCATCTGCATGGAAAAATGACTTCACACGCAACACCGCCGCATCAGGCAATAAAAACAGCAAATCCGCCCCATCTCTAGCTAAGCGCAGTTGTTGACTATGCACATCGACAAACTCAAGTGTATCAACAGCGGTATCACTATCGCCTGTGTGGATCACGTCCGAACCATCGCCCAAAGCATAACGATAACGATCCGCCCCGCTGCCACCATATAAGACATCATGCCCACGCCCTCCGGTGAGCACATCATCACCAGCCCTGCCTTCTAAACGATCCTCACCGCCTCTGCCTTCAATCCAATTCGCCTGAGCATCGCCAATCAAATGATCATCTTGCTCTGTGCCGATTAAATACTGCTTCTTCAGTATCTCTGCCGCCCACACGCTGCCATCGGCAAACTGCACGGACAAAGTATTCGCCTGATGCGCAAAAAATCCCTGCAGGCGCACCTCCCCCTCATCGACAAAACGCAAAATCAAATCCTGCGACTCTCGAATCAAACGCACCGCCTCCGGAAGAATATCCTGCAAAACCAAGACATCATCATCGCCCTCTGCCGCCTGATTATGAATACGATCCTTGCCATCGCCAAAACGATACACATAGCGATCATTCCCGGCAGCACCACTTAATTCATCATTGCCGCCCTTGCCCTCTAAAACATCATCACCTAAATTCCCGAAAAGCTTATCCGCACCAGTACCGCCGCGCAAATGATTGCCGCCACGATAGCTATACAAATGATTAGATTCAAAATGCGCTTGCAAGACTAAATCCTTCACCCGCTCAATCTCCCAGACCTGGGCATCTGCAAACTCAATCTTGCCGACCGCCGAGCCGCTCTTCCCATCTGACACAAAATAATCACGCAGCGTCAGCACAGCAGCATCGGGCAAATGCAGCAACAAATCTTGCCCCAAGCGCGAAGCCTTCACCGCATCTGAAGCAATATCTTGCAATTTCAATCGATCTTGCTGACCGAGCTTATCCGCATTCACAATCACATCATTGCCATCACCCAAATGATAAACATACACATCATTGCCAAGCCCACCGCTCAAGACATCATCGCCACGACCGCCGATTAATAAATCATCGCCATCGCCGCCGCGCAAATCATCACGCCCCTCGCCGCCATGCAGCAAATCATTCCCATCATGCCCCGATAAACGATCATTGCCCGCAGCGCCAAAAATCATATCCTCGGCAGCACTGCCCTCAACCCGATCATCTCCGGCACCGGCGCTCACATACGGATCTTTCTCAGTCAAATGGAACACATCATCACCATCACGCAAAGCCGCACGCATCTTCTCTCTTGCGCTAAACAACAAAACACCTGCAGCCTGCTCGGCAGAAGCTAAAAACGCCTCCAATAAAGCCGACTGATGCGGCGTAATATGGCTTAAAGCAAATTGAAAATCGCGCAACAGCTCACTCGCATCGCCACCCTTGGCAAAAAGCGCGGCAAAATAAGCCGCCGTAGCCGTGAAATCGCCCTGCCATTGCCCATTTTCCTGATGAAAAATAATCGAATTCCACAAATCCTTAAAATGACTCTGCATCACCAACTGCGCATACACATAATCACGCAACTCAGCGTAAGAAGCCTTCAAACGCTCGGCATACACCCCATTAGGTAGCGCTTGCAAAGCAGCCTGCCCCCAAAACTTCTCCATCACCGCCACATGACGGGCATCCACCGCCTTGCCGCGCGCTGCAGGATGAACCCCATCTTGTCCTGCCCAAGTCATCAGCAAATCCTCGATCAAGTTATGGCGAGTCGCCACATCCTTCTCTTCGCTAAAAGCCCGCACCACCGCCTTCAACTTAGCACTGGCATCACGCTCCATCGCCTCATGCAAGCTATACACATTGCCAAAGCCAAAAGCATTGGGCAGCGCCGTTGTCGTAGGCGATAAAGCAATGCCCGCACCATGATGCACATCTACAGGCACCGTCTGTACACGATCACTATCAAACCATAAAGTATGCACCGCCTGAGACTCACCCTGAAGATTGATGAAATGCCCAAACTCGCGATGCTCAACCCCATTTTCATCAGTAAAACCGCCCTTAGCCTCATAATCCAAGCTAATAGCAGCCACGCCTGCCGCAGTTAAAGACAGCAACTCATCTTTTTGCGCAATCCCATCGCTATTGCGATCCTGCCACACACGCAAATCCGCAAAATTCGCATCGCGCTTATCCACCAAGCCATCAGCATTTGTATCAAACTCCGCCAAAGCCGCAAAACCATTTGCCGCCAAAGAACCGTCTTTTAGCAGGGTTTCAGTGCCAAACAACTCCGCACCGCCGTCAATCCTGCCATTGCCATTGCGATCATAAACCAGCACGCCCTCAGAAGGCGCAAACCACGCCGTATTCTCGGCAAAACCGCTATTATCCAAATCAAAAAATACGCCGCTGCCTTTAGGCAAAGTCGCAATCACGCCATCGGTATTTAAATCTAAAGTTAAAGGATCAGAAGGCGGCAAAGGAGGAGGGGTTAAAGGAAAATAAAATAGGCTCATATAATCACTAAAACCATTATTATTTTTCTCAATTGGAATATCTGCATCTTGAGATTCATCTTTTTCTAAAATATCAACGCCCGCTCCAGGTAGAATAAAATTATCAAACTCATGATTTTCTAAACCTGCTGCTTTTATCAAAGTATAAGCAACTGAATTACTATTAACACCTAATCCGAAAAATGGATAATCTAAATCCATAGCATTTATTTTTCTCCCAGCCTCCATCATTAGATGAACTTTTTCATTGACTTCTTCATAACTTCCACTAAAAATAACTGCTTTGTTATTATTATAGTCTTGACCATAAGAGTCATTAAAATGATTATCTTCAAATTTTCTATACTCTAATCTATCATTGAAAAATCCTATCACCTGCTCATCATTTGTTTTTCTATCAACAGCCAAACCATGAAATTCGTGTTTAATATTCCCATATTGGTCATGAACAACAATATACTCATGAGCAGTGAAATTAGATATCCAAGTATTGCTCCAACTACCTGGAAATTCTTCTTTTGAACCCCAAGATCTTCTATTATTATCCCCAATAGGGAGTTGCACTTTACTAATAGTCCAATTACTATCAACAGAAGACACAAAATTAAACCGTATTGAATTACTCATATGAAACTCCATTTTTTTTATCCATCAACATAATGCTATAACGATCTTCTCTACTCAGATTAATTCCATAATTTGTAGCATCAAAAACTATAGAATCAATTCCTTTATCAGGAAATACAGAAATTAGCAATAACGGGTTTACCCCCTCTCTAATATCTCCAATATGTTTTAGATAAATTTTATATCTACATTCAATCTCCTTACTATTATTAAAGTACATACAATACATACCGATATTTTCCAAATCTCTATAGATTTTTTTCTTATTTCTTGTAGATTGAGCAAGAATTTCTTCAATTTTATTATAAATCCTCAACATTTTTTCTTGCTCTGCATCTGGTTTTCCTTCAAATCTTCCACTGAAGGTTCCTGACATTCCTTCTAAGTTGCCGCCAATAAAATTATTATGCGGATAATCTTTTGGCAAAGGAGGAAATATAATGCAAGCGGACAAAAAAGAAGATAAAATGATCAAATGTGAAATATATACCGATCGTTTCATGTTAACTCTCCAAAAAATATCAATACAGTATTATCTATATTCTAAACCTAAAATTTTCAGAAATTTCAGATTAGATTTACCATCACCTAGCGCATCGCCTAAAGCAACAAATGAAATTCAGCCAATCCTTTCATTCAAAACTTTTTTAGTCAATATACATTTAAAAAATCATCAAAAAACAGAATTACTTATAAAAAAATCAATTAGTCTTAAGAAATATATTAAGAATCATTAAAATGATTATCTTCAAATTTTCTATACTCTAATCTATCATTAAAAAATCCTATCACCTGCTCATCGCTTGTTTTTCTATCAACAGCCAAACCATGAAATTCGTGTTTAATATTCCCATATTGATCATGAACAACAATATATTCATGAGCAGTGAAATTAGATATCCAAGTATTGCTCCAACTACCTGGAAATTCTTCTTTTGAATCCCAAGATCTTCTATTATTATCTCCAATAGGGAGTTGCACTTTACTAATAGTCCAATTACTATCAACAGAAGACACAAAATTAAACCGTATTGAATTACTCATATGAAACTCCATTTTTTTTATCCATCAACATAATGCTATAAGACTCTTCTCTACTCAGATTAATTCCATAATTTGTAGCATCAAAAACTATAGAATCAATTCCTTTATCAGGAAATACAGAAATTAGCAATAACGGGTTTACTCCCTCTCTAATATCTCCAATATATTTTAGATAAATTTTATATCTACATTCAATCTCCTTACTATTATTAAAGTACATACAATACATACCGATATTTTCCAAATCTCTATAGATTTTTTTCTTATTCTTTGTAGATTGAGCAAGAATTTCTTCAATTTTATTATAAATCCTCAACATTTTTTCTTGCTCTGCATCTGGTTTACCTTCAATCCTTCCGCTGAAAGTTGTCAACATTCCTTCTATATTGCCGCCAATAAAATTATTATGCGGATAATCTTTTGGCAAAGGAGGAAATATAATGCAAGCGGACAAAAAAGAAGATAAAATGATCAAATGTGAAATATATACCGATCGTTTCATGTTAACTCTCCAAAAAATATCAATACAGTATTATCTATATTCTAAACCCAAAATTTTCAGAAATTTCAGATTAGATTTACCATCACCTAGCGCATCGCCTAAAGCAACAAATGAAATTCAGCCAATTGTTTCATTCAAAACTTTTTTAGTCAATATACATTTAAAAAATCATCAAAAAAAACAGAATTGCTTATAAAAAATCAATTAGTCTTAAGAAATATATTCTGATTTACATAAGTATTTTTTAAATAACTTTTAGTATTAAATAATGTTGCAACACAGCAAATCAGCATAACAAAACATAAGAGTAAGCCTAGTGAACGCCGGTACAAGATTTATCCATACACGACAAAGCCCGCTATAATGCCCTTTTGTTTTTTTGATTTAAATTCTATGTCTCATGCTGCTTTAATTGCTGCTTTGCCGCCTTTGCACACGCCGCCTTGGTTGCGCGGCGGCAATATCGAAACCCTATACGCCAAAAGTCTGCAATCTCCTGCGCCGCCTTATCGCCGCGAGTTGCTGCCCAATCACGAAAACAGCGGCATGCTGGCTTTTGATTTTTTAGACAGCCCCCATCTCGATGCGCCTTTACTGCTGCATTTTCACGGACTGGAGGGCAGCAGCCGCAGTCATTATGCGGTGGCCTTGATGCTTGCCGCGCAAGCGCGCGGCTGGCACGCGGTAGTGGCGCATTTTTCCAGCTGCGGCGGCGTGGCGGCACAGAAGTATTATCACAGCGGCGACACGGCGGCGATTGCCCATGCCCTTAAGCTGATGCAGGCACGCTATCCGCGCATTTACGCGGTCGGCGTGTCTTTAGGCGGCAATGCTTTGGCGAAATATTTGGGAGAATGCGGTCGTGCAAATATTTCTTGCGGTTTGCAGGCGGCAGCGGCGGTTTCCGCACCGGTGGATTTGACCGCTTCCAGCCTAGCGATTAGCCAAGGTTTACCGCGTCTGCTTTATACGCCCTATTTTCTCAGCAGTTTGCGCAAAAAAGTGCCTGCCGATGCCAAAGCGGTCAAACTCCGCTCTTTAGCCGATTTCGACAATGCCTACACCGCGCCGCTCAACGGCTTTATTGATGCCGCCGATTATTACCGCCGCGCCGCCGCCAAACCCTATCTGCGCGATATTCGCCTGCCCACTCTACTGATTAACGCGCATAACGACCCCTTTTTACCGCCTGAAGCGATGCCGCAAGAAGCGGAGGTTTCGCCGCAAGTCTATTTATTGCAACCGCGCAGCGGCGGACATGTCGGCTTTGTCTCAGGCAGAGGACGCGGACATCTGCGCTGGATGCCCGAAACCGTATTCCGATTTTTTGACGAGATTAGCCATGCATGATGATCACTTTCAACTGGTCGCCGATTACGCCCCTGCCGGCGACCAACCCACTGCAATCGCCGGCATTTTAGCCGGACTGGAAAACGGGCTTGCCAAGCAAACCCTGCTCGGCGTTACCGGCTCGGGCAAAACCTTTACCATGGCAAACGTCATCGCCAAAGCCAACCGCCCTGCCCTGATTCTTGCGCCCAACAAAACCCTTGCCGCCCAGCTTTACGGCGAAATGCGCGAATTTTTTCCGCATAATGCGGTGGAATACTTCGTTTCTTATTACGACTACTACCAGCCTGAAGCCTATGTGCCGGCTTCAGACACCTTTATTGAAAAAGACGCCTCCATCAATGAACACATTGAGCAAATGCGCCTTTCCGCCACCAAAGCCATCTTAGAACGCCGCGACACCATCATCGTCGCCTCCGTTTCCTCCATTTACGGCTTGGGCGATCCGCGCCTTTACATGCAGATGGTGCTGCACTTAAACCGCGGCACCCGCATCGACAGCCGCGAAATGCTCTCGCGCCTCGCCGAACTGCAATATACCCGCAACGACACGCAACTGCTGCGCGGCACTTTCCGCGTCCGCGGCGACATCATCGACATCATGCCGGCGGAAAGCGATTGGTATGCGGTGCGCGTAGAACTCTTTGACGACGAAATCGACAGCATCCGCTACTTCGACCCGCTGACAGGCGAAATGCTCGACCAAATCCCGCGCATCACCATCTACCCCAAAACCCACTACGCCACCCCGCGCCACACCATCTTAGAAGCCATTGAAAGCATTAAAATCGAGCTGCGCGAACGCCTTGCCCAATTGCAGGCGCAAAACAAACTCGTGGAAATGCAACGTCTGGAACAACGCACCCGCTTTGACATTGAAATGATGCAGGAATTGGGCTACTGCTCGGGCGTGGAAAACTACTCGCGCTACCTATCGGGACGCGCCGCCGGCGAACCGCCGCCGACCCTGCACGACTACCTGCCGCCCGATGCCCTGCTGATTATCGACGAAAGCCACGTGACCATTCCCCAGCTCAACGGCATGTACCGCGGCGACCGCTCGCGCAAAGAAACCCTAGTCGAATACGGCTTCCGTCTGCCCTCCGCCCTAGACAACCGCCCGCTGCGCTTTGAAGAATTTGAAGCCATCGCCCCGCAAACCATCTACATCTCCGCCACCCCCGGCGCTTACGAACTGGCGGAAAGCGGCGACATCATCGAACAAGTCGTGCGTCCCACCGGTTTACTCGACCCCGTCGTCGAAGTCCGCCCCGTATCCATACAAGTCGATGACGTACTAAGCGAAATCCGCAAACGCGCCGCCATTGACGAACGCGTACTCATCACCACCCTGACCAAAAAAATGAGCGAAGATTTAACCGACTTCCTCATGGAACACGGCGTGCGCGTGCGCTATATCCACAGCGACATCAACACCGTCGAGCGCATGGAAATCATCCGCGATCTGCGCTTAGGCGAATTTGACGTCCTAGTCGGCATCAACCTGCTGCGCGAAGGCTTGGACATGCCGGAAGTCTCCTTAGTCGCCATCTTCGATGCCGACAAAGAAGGCTTTTTACGCGGCGAACGCGCCCTGATTCAAACCATCGGACGTGCTGCGCGCAACGCCAACGGCATGGCGATTCTCTATGCCGACCGCATCACCCAATCCATGCAAAAAGCTATGGACGAAACCGCGCGCCGCCGCGAAAAACAAATCGCGCACAATAATGCCCACGGCATCACGCCGCAGACCATCCGCAAAAAAGTCGCGGATGTGATGGAAGGCGCGAATATCGCCGTCAAAGCGAAAAAAGCCCACCAAGAGAAAAGCGGCAAAGCACCTGAGCAAATGAGCGCGGCGGAAGCGGAAAAGCTGATGAAAAAACTGGAAAAAGACATGCTGGCGCATGCTCGCGATTTGGAATTTGAAAAAGCCGCCGCCCTGCGCGACCAAATCAAAGCCTTGGAAAAAATGATTTATATCGACCAAGCTTAAATATACGACATCCGAGCTTTACAAAAAACAACTATAGTCAATTAAGGACAAAATGCCACATGATTTTGACGTATCAGAATAAACATATAGGGAATCTAACACTGATTGTATAGTCAATTCAGCTCAAATAAAGACACCGTTTTTATATGTTAGCCCGTACAATAGTAAAGCTTGATATTTTTAGGTGTGCAACTTTGTTATGAATTGACTATATATAGTCAAAGAGTTCGAAAAGAGTTACAGATTAGACTCAGCTTGCTTTAATTTCTGTAATGCTTACCACTTGCCGCCTTGTACTACTTTTTCAATTCTTCAACTATATATAGTCGGAGAATTGAAAAAGTAGTACAAGGCGGCAAGCCGCAGACAGTACAAGAGCGTACGGCAAGGCGAGTCAACGCTGTAATACTTTTTCAATTCTTTGACTATAGTTTACTCATTGGAGTACTACGGAATTGATCGCTTTGTCATGCGCTCGTTATGTCTGCGGTTCACCACCTTGCATCGCTTTACACTGCTTCGACCATATCCATTACAATAAAATAATGTAACAATTATTATAAACCCCATCACATTCTATTTCTTAGTATTCAATTGATTAAAATATATATTTTCGTATCGTTATTAACAAATTCAAATAAGTATAAAAAATATAATAAACAAACACTTATCATGCAATTTAAACAAAACAACATTAATTTGAACAACCTGATCCTACAGATTTTCTTTTAAACTTATTGTTTTTTCCTAATGATTGCGTAAAAATGAATACTTCTCAACTTTAATTCAACAATAAAAAAGGAAAAATGATGGCTAAAGACCTCAAAAAAATCACAAACATAGAAGATTTGCGCCGTATTGCTCGCCGCAAAGTGCCAAAAATGTTTTTCGACTACACGCGCTCAGGCTCATGGACGGAAAACACCCTGCGCCATAACAGCCGCGATTTCGACGAGATTAAATTCCGCCAGAAAATTTTGATCGATATGACCAACCGCAGCTTAGAAACGACTATGGTCGGCGAAACCGTCAAAATGCCTGTCGCCATTGCACCGACAGGCTTTACCGGCATGATGCATGCCGACGGCGAAATTCATGCCGCACGCGCTGCGGAAAAATTCGGCGTTCCCTTCTGCCTGTCCACCATGTCTATCTGCTCGATTGAAGATGTGGCAGAAAATACGGAGAAACCGTTTTGGTTTCAGCTATATGTCATGAGAGACCGCGAATTCATGCAAAATCTCATCAGCCGCGCTAAAGCCGCGCATTGCTCGGCGCTCGTTCTGACCGTCGATCTACAAGTACTCGGACAACGCCATCGCGACATCAAAAACGGCTTATCCGCACCGCCGAAACCGACTTTGCTCAACATGCTAGATTTAGCTCTGCGACCTGAATGGTGTTTGAAAATGCTTGGCACGCAACGCCGTACATTCCGTAATATTGTCGGTCATGCGAAAAACGTCAGCGATATGTCCTCGCTTTCTTCTTGGACGACAGAGCAATTCGACCCGAAACTCAGCTGGGACGATGTCGCAAGAATCAAAGATTTATGGGACGGAAAATTAATCATCAAAGGCGTGATGACGGCGGAAGATGCTGAAAAAGCGGCACAAAGCGGAGCAGATGCCTTAGTCGTTTCCAACCATGGCGGTCGGCAATTAGACGGCGCGCTCTCTTCCATCAAAGCCTTGCCGGAGATTGTTTCTGCCGTTGGCAATAACATAGAAGTCTGGCTTGACAGCGGTATTACCAGCGGACAAGACGTGCTGAAAACCATGGCTTTGGGCGCCAAAGGTACCATGATCGGCAAAGCCTTTTTATACGGCTTAGGCGCCTACGGCGAGGATGGCGTCAGACGCTGTTTGGAAATTATTTACAATGAGATGGATATCACGATGGCATTCTGCGGACATACGGATATTAAAAAAGTTGGAAAAGAAATTCTCGTCCCCGGCACTTTCTAAACAACAAAAAAGCATTTTATTCTCGATAATAAAATGCTTTTCTATTATTTCTACGTTTTAAAATAAAATTATACCAAATTATTTTACAAGATAAACATAATTTAATTTTAACCCCTAGAAACCCTATACACCAGCAAAGGATAATTATCATGGATCTCGTACTCAGTATTTTTCCCATCATACTATTAATCTTTCTGATGATTAAGAAAAATGCAATGCCTTCTTATCATGCATTGCCATTAATTGCCGCTTTAGTATTTTTAATTCAGCTCTTATATTTCCAATCCAATTTTATCGAATTAAGCGCCTATGTCGGCGCCGGCATCATTAATGCCGCCACACCGATTACGGTTATTTTCGGCGCGATTTTCTTTAACCGCATGATGGAGGAAACTGGTTGTACCAATAATATCCGTCATTGGTTAAGCAATATCAATCCCAATCCCGTTGCGCAATTAATGATTATCGGCTGGGCATTTGCCTTTATGATTGAAGGCGCTTCCGGATTCGGCACTCCTGCCGCCATCGCCGCGCCGATTTTAATGGGCTTAGGCTTTAGTCCTTTCAAAGTCGCCGTCTTCGCCCTCGTCATGAACTCCGTGCCGGTATCTTTCGGCGCCGTCGGCACGCCCACTTGGTTCGGCATGAAGCCCTTAATGACCGCGCCTTACGACATCAACATGGAGCAAGTTATTGAAATCGGGCAAAAAACCGCATTAATCCATTTTGTTGCAGGCTTTATCATTCCTATCATTGCCTTGCGCTTTATTGTTTCGAACAAACAAATAAAAGAAAACATCGGCTTTATTTATATTTCCATTTTAAGCTGTACCATTCCTTATGTTATTTTGGCACAATTTAATGAAGAATTTCCTTCATTGGTTGCCGGCGCCATCGGCTTGGGTATTTCAGTTTTTGTTGCCAATAAAGGCTGGGGACTAAGCAAAGAAGGACAGGAAAATAAAACCTCGCCTTTGGCATTCAATATTGTCTTAAAAGCGCTGTTTCCTTTAATTATGTTGATGGCAATCTTAATTCTTACCCGTATCAAGCAATTGCCGTTCAAAGATATGCTCAATGACAATACGCCGATTTGGGGATTTTCTATTAACGGTTTATTTGATTTCCAATTAAGTCAGGCGCTGATTTTCAATTTCAACAATCTGTTCGGCACGAATATCAGCGAAAGCTATAAATTCTTATACGTTCCCGCCTTTATTCCGTTTGTCGTTACCGTCTGGGCATCCTTGCTATTCTTCAGAACCAATATGAAAAGAAGTTTTCATGTCTATATCGGCACCTTGTTCCAAACATTCAAACCCTTGATTGCATTAATCGGCGCATTAATCATGGTCAAGCTGATGATGGCGGGCGGGGATAAATCGATGGTCAAAGTTATCGGCAGAGAATTCGCCGAATTGACAAAAGATAATTGGATATATTTCGCCTCTTATCTGGGGGCTATCGGCTCATTTTTCTCCGGCTCGAATACGGTATCCAATTTAACCTTCGGCACGATTCAATATGAAATCGCCCAGCAGACAGGTCTGAATCCGACGACTGTTCTTGCGGCGCAATCCGTGGGTGGAGCAATGGGCAATATGGTCTGCATCAATAATATTGTCGCAGTTTGCTCGGTATTGAACGTGAAAAATCAAGAAGGGGCTATTATCAAAAAAACCATTATTCCAATGCTGCTTTACGGCATCATTACCGCTATTTTTGCTTATCTCTTTTTAACTTAATTTTAAATCCAATCGATTAAAAACCGGCTGCTTTCAACAGCCGGTTTTTAATGTCAATAATGACCTCATCTCAGGTATCATACATTAAAAATCATATCTCATTGTTGTAATTTTAAAAAAAAGTATAATATGTTTAAAAACCTTAAATACACACATAGCCTGCAAAATCGCTATAATGCAAGCTTTTCGCTTTAGGGGAATGAAATGAAAAAGATCGCTTTATTGACTGCGTTAAGCGCAGCGTTTTTGCAAGGCTGCGCGCCTTTGCTCGTGGGCGGCGCCGCAACCGGCGTGATGATTGCCGACGACCGCCGCACTACCGGCACCGTCATTGATGATAAAACCTTACAACTCTATATCAGCAACCGCATTGCCAGCATTCCGCGTCTGGCAGAAAACAGCCATGTCAACGTCAATACCTTCAACGGCTTAGTCTTGCTCACCGGCGAGGCGGCAAATGAAACCATTCGCCAAGATATTGAAACGGTAGCGCGGGCAATGGAAGGCACGGTGAATGTGAATAACCACATGATTATCGGACCGATGAGCAGTTTGATTAACCGCAGCTACGATGCCGCGCAAACAGCCAAAGTCAAAACCGTGATGTTGGATGTCAAAGTCGAGGGCTTTAATCCCAATCGCGTCAAAGTGGTTACCGAGCACGGCATCACTTATCTGATGGGTATTGTGACTCAGCAAGAAGCCAATGCCATTGCCAATGTGGCGAGCCGCGTTTCAGGTGTAGCGCAAGTGGTGACGATGTTTGAAATCAATAATCAAATCAATCATCTCAATCAGCCTTTTGCCAATGAGCAAATCCCTAATGTGCGTCGCTACGACAGCCAAAATCTTCAAAATCAACCATAAATCATAAAGAAGGATACATCATGAGTCGCAAAATTCCTCTGCGTTCGCATACTTCTACCGCAGGACGCAATATGGCGGGTGCGCGCGCTCTATGGCGCGCCACCGGCATGACGGATGCGGATTTTAAAAAGCCGATTATTGCCGTGGTCAATAGCTTTACCCAATTCGTCCCCGGTCATGTGCATTTGAAAGACATGGGACAACTGGTTGCCAAAGAAATTGAGGCGGCGGGCGCAGTAGCAAAAGAATTCAATACCATCGCCGTGGATGACGGCATCGCCATGGGGCATGACGGCATGCTGTATTCCCTACCTAGCCGCGACATTATCGCCGACAGCGTGGAATATATGGTCAATGCGCATTGCGCCGACGCCATGGTCTGCATTTCCAACTGCGACAAAATCACCCCCGGTATGCTGATGGCGGCGATGCGCTTAAATATTCCCACCATTTTCGTCTCCGGCGGCCCGATGGAAGCCGGCAAAACCAAATTATCCGAACATAAACTCGATCTGGTCGATGCCATGGTTTATGCCGCCGATCCCAATGCCGATGATGCGGTCGTGGACGAATTCGAGAAAAACGCCTGCCCGACCTGCGGCTCCTGTTCGGGCATGTTTACCGCCAATTCCATGAACTGCCTCACCGAAGCCATGGGCTTATCCCTGCCCGGAAACGGTACGGTACTCGCCACCCACGCCGATCGCAAGCAATTGTTCTTACAAGCGGCACGCCAAATCGTCGCCCTCTGCAAACGCTATTATGATGAAGGCGACGAGAGCATCCTGCCGCGCAGCATCGCCACATACGAAGCCTTCCAAAACGCGATGACTCTCGACATCGCCATGGGCGGCTCCACCAATACCATTTTGCATTTACTCGCCGCCGCGCAAGAAGCGCAAGTGCCTTATACTATGCAAGATATTGACGCCCTGTCGCGCAAAATTCCGCAACTGTGCAAAGTCGCGCCCAATGTGCCGGACTACCATATCGAAGACGTACATCGCGCCGGCGGCATCATGAACATTCTTGCCGAACTTAACCGCGCCGGTCTGATTCATGCCGATTTGCCGACCGTACACAGCCGCAGCCTAGACGAAGCCATTGCGCATTATGATTTGAAAAACCAACCTGATGCAGAAGTAGTCGAATTTTATAAAGCAGGACCGGCGGGGCTGCGCTCACAAACCGCCTTCTCGCAGGACTGCCGCTACGACAGCGTCGATGACGACCGCGCGCAAGGCTGCATCCGCAGCATCGAACACGCCTATTCCCAAGAAGGCGGACTGGCAGTGCTCTACGGCAATATCGCCGAAAACGGCTGCGTGGTCAAAACCGCCGGCGTAGACGAAAGCATTCACCGCTTTAGCGGCAAAGCTATTGTTTTTGAAAGCCAAGACGATGCCGTGCAAGGCATCTTAAAACGCAAAGTCAAAGCCGGCGATGTCGTCATTATCCGCTACGAAGGACCGCGCGGCGGGCCGGGCATGCAGGAAATGCTCTACCCGACCAGCTATCTGAAATCCATGGGCCTAGGCAAAGACTGCGCCCTGCTGACCGACGGACGTTTCTCAGGCGGCACCAGCGGACTCTCCATCGGGCATGCCTCACCCGAAGCCGCAGCAGGCGGCGCCATCGGCTTGGTACGCGACGGCGACACCATTCACATCAACATTCCCGAGCGCAGCATCCGTTTGGACATCAGCGAAGAAGAAATGGCGGCGCGCCGTAGCGCACAAGACGCCAAAGGCTGGCAACCCGCCGCGCCGCGTCCGCGCAAAATATCCACCGCATTGAAAATCTACGGACACTTCGCCACCAGTGCCGACAAAGGCGCAGTACGCGATCTCAGCCGGCTTAAATAAACGCCGAGCAGCTGCGCCTCATCGGGCAGCTGCCTCATTTCTAACCCTAAACAAGAGAGTAAACTATGACTAAACACATTGCGGTTCTGATTGGCTCAGCCAGTAAGACTTCTTTTAACCATCTGGCAGTCAAGCATCTGCAAAAAATCGCACCGGAAAATCTAGAGCTTAATATCATGGAAATCGGTGATTTACCGCTTTATGATCGCGATTCGGACGAGCAGGAAGTGCCGACCTATACGCGCGTACGCGAAGCGATCAAAGCCGCCGATGCCGTGATTTGGGTCAGCCCCGAGCATAACGGCAGCTATTCTGCGATGATCAAAAACGCCATCGATGTGGTCTCACGTCCGGCAGGACAAAGCCTGTGGATCGGCAAACCTTTAGGACTGATGAGCGTTAATGCCAGCGGCAGCAATCGCGCCGTCGACGCCCTGCGTACCATTGCTGCCAGCACCTATGTCAATATGCCGGTTGCGCCCTTTGCAGCTACAATCGGCGGCATCTTCGCCGGCGCATTCGATGAAAAGGGCGAACTGGTCAGCGAAGCGGCAAAAGCCACTTTGCAGGGCTTTATCAAAGCCTATGCGGAATTCATCGCAAAATTCTAATTTTTAGTCTTTTCCAGCCTTTCATTGCAAATTTGTTTTGCAATGAAAGGCTGTCGCTATTTCGCCCCTACCAAACTCGAACCGTCACGCGGATGCAAAGCGCGAAAGACCCAACTGGAGAGAAAGGTTACGCCGCCTAAAATCATAAAGGTGTAACGAAAAGCCTGCGGCAAATCATCCTGAAAAGCCAGATTGGCGCTTAACTGATTTAATAACATCGCGCCGAAGGCAATACCGAAAGCAATCGATAATTGCTGATTAACCGCCAAAAGGCTATTGCCGCTGCCGGTTTGCCAAGCACGCAAATTGGATAAGGCAATGGTATTCATGGAAGTAAATTGAATGGAGTTAGAAGCGCCCATGATAAAAAGCAATATGATTGCCGGCACGATCGGCGTATCCGCATCCAAAAATGCCAATAAGGCAATCAATATGCCCAATAAGCGCGTATTCATGACCAAGACGCGGCGATAACCGAAGCGCCGCATTAAAGATTTGATGAACGGTTTTGCCAACATAGTGGCTATGGCAATCGGCACCAACATCCAAGCGGAAGCGGAGGCGCTGTAAGCAAAAGCGACCTGAAACAAGAGCGGCAATAAAAAAGGTACCGCACTCATGCCCAAACGGCTGAGCATATTGCCCAATAAACCGAGGCGGTAGGTGCGCACCTGCAATAAATTCGGCTGATAGAGCGGCTCGGGATCATGATACGCGTGCCGCCAATAGGCATATAAACTGGCAATGCCGAGTAAGAATAGCATCAAGGCATACATTCTGAGCCTAGGATATATGAAGATCTCCGCGGCAAAAGTCAGTCCGGCGGCGGCAAAAGCAAAGAGCAGAAAGCCGCTGATATCTAAGGGATAAATCCGCCCGACGGCATAGAAATCCGGCATGATTTTAAAGGTCAGGAACAATCCGAGCAGCCCTATCGGCACATTAATCAGAAAAATCCAATGCCAACTGGCATAATCGACCAAATAGCCGCCGACCAAAGGCCCAAGAATAGGCCCAACCAAAGCCGGCATAAGCATAATATTGAGGATATTCAGCAATCTGTCCTTACTATAGGCGCGCATCATAATCATGCGCGGCACGGGCAACAGCATCGCACCGCCAATGCCTTGCACGATACGCGCAGCGACTAACATAGTTAAATTCTGCGCTGCTGCACAAAGCAAGGAACCTAAAACAAAGACGAATATCGCGCCGCCGAAAATGCGCTTTGTGCCGAAGCGATCGCATAAATAACCCGAAAGCGGCATGATAAGTGCCAAGGTCAGGGCATAGGAAATCACGGCGGATTGCATGCGCAGGGGCGATTCCTGCAAATCCGCGGCAATACTGGGCAAGGCGGTATTGAGAATGGTGGCATCCAACATCTGCATAAATGCCGACACCGCTAAGAGATATGGCAGAAAGCGGTGCGGTGCCGACGGATTTGATGCAGAGGCTTCGAAGGGCATTTAGGCGGGCAATCCTTGGCTGAGCGCGGCTTGAATATCTTCGACATGCTCTAAGCCGATCGATAAGCGGATAATGCCGCCGGTGATGCCGACACGGTCTTTTTCTTCTTGGGCAACACGAAAATGCGTGGTGGTGTCAGGGTGGGTAATCGTGGTGCGGGTATCGCCCAAATTGCCCGTAATCGACAACCATTGGCTGTTGTCAATCAGATGCCAAGCGGCTTCTTTGCCGCCTTGCAGCTCAAAGCTGACCATGCCGCCAAAACCGCGCGGCATTTGCGCTTTGGCTAATTGATGCTGCGGATGGCTGGGCAAACCCGGATAGAAGACGCGCTTCACCGCCGTCTGCTCTTCCAACCATTGGGCAATCTGCAAAGCATTGTGGCTGTGTTTGTCCATACGCAGCGCCAAGGTTTCCAAACTTTTGACGAACAGCCATGCCTCAAATGCGCCCATCGTGGTGCCGCAGCTACGCATGAGCTGATACATCTTTTCGCCGTCTTCTTCGGTTTTGCTGATAATGCAGCCGCCTAAGGCACGTCCCTGCCCGTCAATGTATTTGGTGGCGGAATGCACGGAATAATCCGCCCCTAATACCAAGGGCTGCTGCAAATAAGGCGTTGCCAAGCAATTATCCACCACCACTTTAATCCCATGCTGATGCGCCAATGCGCTTAATGCGGCAACATCGCCGATATCCAACAAGGGATTGGCAGGAGTTTCCAGAAAAAACAGTTTGGTATTGGGGCGAATCGCCGCCTGCCATTGCTCAAGACTCTGCAAGTCCACCAAGGTGCTGTCCACGCTGAATTTGGCAAAAGTCTTGCCAATCATGTTTAAGGTCGAGCCAAAGCAATTGCGCGAACAGACCACATGATCGCCGGCGGATAATTCCGCCATCAGCAAGGTTAAAATCGCGCCCATGCCGGTTGACGTGGCGGTGGCTCTTGCACCGCCTTCCAACAAAGCCATTTTTTCTTCAAACATGCTGACGGTCGGATTGGCAAAACGGCTGTAGCTAAAGGTGCGGATGCGTTCTGCAAAAATATCGGCGGCATTTTCCGCATCGCTGAACACATAAGACGAAGTCAGATGTAGGGCGGGCGAATGCTCGTTAAATGCGCCGCGCTGCTCGGCTTCGCGGATGGCACGAGTTTCAAATCGGGCTTTGTTTAGTTTGCTCATAAAATTCCTAAGGTTGCAGCGATTCTAATTGCAGCGGCGCAATACCGCTTTCAGCCTCTTCCGGCACGGCCTCGATTTCGCCTTCATAATTCTGATCTTGCAAAGATTCCAAACGCAGACCTGCGTTTTCCGCTTCGGGGCCGGCAATATTGGACAAAGCATTACTTTGCGCGCTTTGCTGACGGGCTTGCTCGGCACTCAATTGAGGACGCGCCGCCTGAGAATTTTCAACGGCATTAAGCGAAGAGAGTTCGATCGTCGCAGGATGATTTTGTCTCTCTGTGTTCGGCGTTTGCGCAGGTAAAATCACTACTTCATTCGGATTCATCCACGAGTCGGCATAGGCGCGCACATGTTCGGGAATGCGCTTAATCCCCCAATTGGCAAGATTGGAAAAACCCGGCACCAATTGCGATTGCTGCCAAGAAGGCAATTTTTCAATCCCGGGATATAAACGCGCGAAAAAGATTAGCACTGCGCCGATAATCGCCCCGCGCGCCAGACCGAAGAGCATCCCCAACAAACGGTCAAAACCGCCCAATCCTGTGGCTTTGAATAAAGAAGTAATTAATAAATTCAATAGCCCGATTAAAAATAAAGCCAGTAAAAATACGCTGCCGAAAGAAGCGATATAGGCAATATGCTTATCGCTGATAACTTGCTGCACAAATTGTTGGGAAACCATTTCCGCAAAGGTAAATGCCGCCCATAAAGCCGCTACCCATGCCACAAGTGACAACATCTCGCGCAGCAAACCGCGTGCGATGCCGATAATGGCGGAAATCAGGACAATACCGCCCAATCCCAAATCAAAAATATTTAAACCCTGTAAATCCATAATGTCCTCAACGATTAATCTGCCGCGCTTTCACACCCATTGCCGACAAACTGTCTAAAATGTCTGTTAGACGGTTGCTCGCAATCGGACCGACATAGACGCGATGATAGGTTCGACCATTTACGGTCGCAGGCTCCACGATTGCAGGCAAGCGTTTGCTGCGAATATTTTCTGCTAAACGGTCGGCATTGGCTTTTTCGCCGAAAGAGCCGGCTTGAATCCATGTAGAGCCCTGTGCTTGCGCAGACGGAGCGGCAGTTGGCTTGGCGGGAGCCGTTGCAGGCGGTGTTGCCGCCCTATTATTGCTTTGGGCATTCGCCAAGCTTTCTAATTGAATATTGTTATTTTGCGCTGTCGCTGCGCTTTGATTGCTCTGTGCTGCCGGCGGCGCATGAGTTTCGGGCATATTCGAGCTGCTATCCGTGCTTTGATTCGGACTTGCCAAGACCGGCGGCGCACCTCTATCGCTTTCCATACCCTGCAAAGAAGTCAGGGAAATCTCGGGCTGCGGCGGCTGGGCGGTTTCGGAAGGACCTTGTTCCGCTAGGGTTTTGCGTCCCTCAGGCGTCAAGGCGATTACCTCTTCGTTTTTTTTACCCTCCAATATTGCAGGCGGCACTTTGGGATTAAACCAACCGTCATAAAAAAACACAGCAACCACCGCGAGAATAATCACGCCTAAAGCGCGTGCCAACCATTTATTCATTACTATTCCATTGAGTTAAGACTTCAGTTACCGTCACAAAAGACCCCATTATTACAATCGCATCATTCTCTGCCGCCTGCCGCACTGCCGCCGCCAATGCGCCTTGCACATCCTCATATGCCGCGACGGTTTTGCCGATTAAGAGCGGCACGACTTGCGCGGCAATTTCCGCCGCATCGCTGCCGCGCGCGCCTTGCAAAGAGGCAAAATACCAAGCATCGCCGACTTCTGCAAGATGCGCCACAATCGCGGCATGATCCTTATCTGCCAACATACCGCAGACGATATGAAAACGCTCCTGCGGGCGGCGGATACGATGCAAAAAAGCCGCCAATACTTCGGCGCTGTCCTGATTATGCGCCACATCAATCACATAGCGCGGACGCCCATCTTTAAGCATCAGACGCGCGGGATTATATGCCTGTCTTAATGCCTGACTCAGCACCGCCCGATTCAGCGGCAGACAGTCTGCCAAAGCCGCGGCAACGGCGGCAAAATGCCCGTATTGATGCGCACCTTGCAACAAAGCCGGCAAGGGCAAATCTGCAAATACCGCCTGCGGCAAATGCAAAGACAGGCTATCTGGCGCCGCTTGCACGCTGAAATCGCGTCCGTATTGCATGACCGGCGTATGCAAGGCTTGCGCGGCATCAAACAAAGCGGCAGGCGCATTGTGATCAGCAAAGAAGATTTTTTGCCCCTGCCGCATAATCCCGGCTTTTTCGGCGGCAATTTCCGCTACCGTTTCGCCCAGCCATTGCTGATGATCCAAACCGATTCTTGTCAATACAACGGCATCCGCATCAATCAAATTGACCGCGTCCAAACGCCCGCCTAAGCCGACTTCCAAAATCGCGACTTGCGGTCGCTTTTGCGCCATCAAATAAAAGGCTGCCAAAGCGGACCATTCGAAATAGCTTAAAGAAATCTCGCCGCGTGCGATATCGACCGCGTCAAAGGCGGCACAAAGTTCCGCCGCATCGACCATTTGTCCGTCAAAACGAATCCGCTCGCGGTAATCGAGCAAATGCGGCGAGGTAAAACTCGCCGTAGAAACGCCTGCTGCTTGACAGATTGCCTCCGCCCACGCCACGCAGGAACCTTTGCCGTTCGTGCCGGCAATGCTGAGAATGTAATCGGCTAGACGCGGTGCGCCCAAAGCCTGCCAGACCGCCGAAATTCTCGTTAATCCCAAATCCCAACTTTTCGGATGCGCCTGTTCCTGCCAAGCCAACCAAGCCGCCAAATCATTTTGCCCGCGCGGTGCGGCTACCATACTCATGATTTCTCTTCTGCACTCTTCTCATTCTCAGATACGACCGCTTCTTGGCTGTGCTGCGCAGCGGCTTCTGCCGCCTCTTCGCGCACAGGGTGGGCAATGCCGCCGCTGTCCGCCGCCGTTTCCTGCAAATCATCTTGCGCAGATTCTTCGGCAATATCGCCAGGCGCCGCCTCGGCCATTTCCGTTTTTGCGCTGACAAGCACCGGCTCGCAGTCATATTCCGGCGCCGCCTCGTTCAGCAACATGGCACAGATGCCTGCCAATTCTTCGCGCATACGGCGACGATCGACAATCATATCAATCGCACCTTTTTCAAGTAAAAATTCGCTACGCTGAAAGCCTTCGGGCAAGGTTTCGCGCACCGTTTGCTCAATCACGCGCGGGCCGGCAAAGCCGATTAAAGCACCCGGCTCAGCGATAATCAAATCGCCCAACATGGCAAAAGAAGCGGACACCCCGCCCATCGTGGGATCGGTTAAGACCGAGATAAAGGGCAATCCCGCCTTATGCAGCTGCGTTAGTGCGGCGGAGGTTTTCGCCATTTGCATCAAAGAGGTCAAGCCCTCCTGCATTCGCGCGCCGCCGCTGGCGGCAAAGCAGACAAAGGGCGTTTTATGTGCAATGGCATATTCCACCGCGCGCACAAAGCGTTCGCCCACTACAGAGCCCATCGAACCGCCCATATAGGAAAATTCGAAAGCCGCCGCCGTGAAATCGCGCCCTAAAATTTTGCCTGCCATGGCAATCAGCGCATCGCTTTCGCCGCTGGCCTTATTGGCTTGGCTAATCCGATCTTTGTAGCGTTTGCTGTCTTTGAATTTCAAAAAATCAATCGGCTGCAATTCTTTGGCAATTTCTTGAATTTCCGTATCCGCATCAAAAAGATTCTGCAAACGCTCGCGTGCACTGATGCGCATATGATGCTCGCATTCGGGGCAGACATATTGCGCGTTTTTCACGTCTTGCCGATACAAGGTGCGGCTGCAACTGCTGCACTTCAGCCATAAACCGTCCGGAATTTGCTGATTTTTATTTTTGGTTTTGATGCGCGAGGGCATCAAATTATCAAACCAACCCATGTTTTTCCTCTCAATTATCCAGAGCTTGTCGGATAGTTTCTACAAATGTTCTTGCCGCCTGCGGCACATCCTGCCCCTCTTGCGCGGCCTGCCATAATTTGGCGACCAAAGCCGAACCGATAATCACACCGTCGGCAAATGCCGCCATTGCCTTGGCGGTAGCACCGTCGCGAATGCCAAAGCCAATGCAGACAGGCGTTTTTGTTTGAGTTTTGATGTCTTCTACCGCATGGCGAATCGCTTGCGCCTGCGCTTCCTGTTTGCCCGTGACGCCGCGCAAAGATACATAGTAAATAAAGCCTTCTGCAGCGGCGATAATTTTATGTTGCCGCTCGGCGCCGGTGGTAGGCGCCAATAATTGAATCGCGGTCATATTATTCGCGCTCAAGTCCGCCGCATAATCCGGCAAAGCCTCAATCGGGCAATCGACCAAAATGACTGCATCCACGCCGCTTTGCGCCGCCGCCTGCATGCTCTGGGCAAAGCCGCGCCGCTCAAAACTGTTCAAATAACCCATTAAAACAATCGGCGTTGCGCTGTCCTGCTGGCGAAATTCCGCCGCCATCGCCAAAACATCCGGCAGACTCACGCCGCGCGCCAAAGCACGCTCATTAGCTAATTGAATCGTTTCGCCGTCTGCGGCTGGGTCGGAGAAAGGAATGCCCAATTCCAGAATATTCGCCCCGCCCGCCACCAAGGCATGCATCACGTTCACACACTGTTCCGGCAGCGGATCACCGGCAGAAATATAGGGAATCAATGCTTTGCGGCCGTTTTCTGCCAAAGCGGCGAAAACCGCCTCCATTCTCTTACTCATGCTTACCTCACAAAGTGATGCCGTCTAAGGCGGCAATCGTATTAATGTCTTTGTCGCCGCGCCCTGAGAGATTGACCACAATGCGCTTGCCCTTGCCCAATTCTTTTGCCAATTTCATCGCATGCGCCAAGGCGTGCGAGGATTCTAAAGCAGGAATAATCCCTTCCAAATGACATAAATCATGGAAGGCCGCCAAGGCTTCCTCATCTGTCGCCGCCACATATTCGGCGCGGCCGCTGGCTTGCAAAAAGGCATGCTCGGGTCCGACGCCGGGATAGTCCAAACCGGCGGAAATCGAATGCGTTGCGGCGATTTGTCCGTCTTCATTGCTCATAATCCGCGTGCGGTTGCCGTGCAGTACGCCGATGGGCGCACCGACACTTAAAGGCGCGGCATGTTCGTCCGTATGCAAACCGCGTCCTCCGGCTTCCACACCGATAATGCGCACGCCGGCATCGTCATAGAAAGGATAGAACAGCCCGATCGCATTCGAACCGCCGCCGACGCAAGCCACCACCGCATCTGGCAAAGCGCCGAATTGCTCTTGACATTGCGCTTTGGCTTCCTCGCCGATAACTTTTTGAAAATCGCGCACCAACATCGGATAAGGATGCGGACCTGCCACCGTACCGATGATGTAAAACGTATCGTCGATATGGGCGACCCAATCGCGCATCGCCTCGTTCATCGCATCTTTGAGCGTCCGCGAGCCGGATTTCACCGCCACCACTTCCGCGCCGAGCAATTTCATGCGATAGACATTCGGCGCTTGACGCTGCACGTCATCAGCGCCCATATAGACCACGCATTCCATGCCCAAACGTGCGGCGACCGTCGCCGTTGCCACGCCATGCTGCCCCGCGCCGGTTTCGGCAATCACGCGCCGTTTTGCCAAACGCTCCGCCAACAAGGCTTGCCCAATCGTATTATTGACCTTATGCGCGCCCGTATGATTCAAATCCTCACGTTTCAGCCAAATTTCCGCGCCGCCTACGCGTTCGCTCAAACGTTTGGCGAAATACAAAGGCGAGGGACGTCCGACATAATGGCGCAATTCCTCACGATAACGCTGCCAAAAAGCAGGCTCATTGCGCGCGCTTTCATAAGCGTCCTGCAATTCCAAGACGGCCTGCATTAAGGTTTCGGCAACAAATTGTCCGCCGAATTGGGCGAAATAACCGCGTGCATCAGGATATTGATAATAATCTGTCATAAAGCTGCTGCTCTTGCTTGAGAAATAAAAGCCTGCATTTTAGCAAATGATTTCCGTGCCGGCGCACTTTCCACACCCGAAGACACATCGACCGCCCAAGGACGCACCGCTTTTACCGCCGCCGCCACATTCTCGACATTCAAGCCACCCGCCAGAATCAGCGCTTTAGACATCGCGGGAATCTTTTTCCAATCAAATACTTTCCCACTTCCACCGTTGGATTGCGCCCCGAAAGCATCTAATAAAAAACCGTCCGCCTGCGCATAAGTGCTGCAATACTGCGCGACCGCGGCGCTGTCGGGCAAATCCTGCATCGGCACCGCCTTAATCCAACGCCGCCCGAAACCGGCGCAAAATGCCGCTTCTTCCTGACCGTGAAATTGCAAGACCTCCAGCGGCACTTTCTCTAATACCGCCCGCACAAATGCCGCTTCAGGATTCACAAACAGCCCTACGCTTTGCACAAAAGGCGGCACCGCCGATAACAATGCCGCCGCCTGTTCAATCGAAACCGCGCGTTTTGAAGGCGGATAAAAGACAAAACCCAAAGCATCCGCCCCCGCCGCCGCCGCCGCCTGCACATCTTCCGCGCAGCTTAAACCGCAAATTTTTATCCGCATAAAGGTTCCTGAAAATAAGGCATCATAGCATAGGCATCGCATCCCGCTCGGCTGCGCCAAGCATTGCGAAATGAAAATCTGCTTGCCTAAGACGATATAATTGATACACTGATACAAATTTTCATTTATATGGAGAGGAACCATGAAATTCAAACAACTCTTGATTGCCGCCGTTTTAGGCACCGGTCTTGCCGCCCAAGCCGCCGTTACTAACGGACAAAAATACGGCGACTGGCAAGGCGTTTGCCAAGAAGGCATGTGCGGCATCATGCAAGAAGCGAAAAACCAAGCCGGTACCGTTGTCGGCTTATTAGCGATTAGAAAAGTGCCTGAAGCCAATAATCAGGCGGTTTTATTCATTACTGTACCTTTAGGCGTAGTCCTACATGCCGGCATCGGCATTGCCGTTGATACGAAAGAAGTGAAAAGTGTTCCCTTGGATTACTGCTCGCCGGGCGGCTGCCATGTTGCCATTCCTTTAGAAAGCGATATATTAAATAAAATCAAAGCAGGTAATAAATTGCAAATCGCCACCTTCGCCGGCGGTCAGCAGCAAACCGTAGAATTTTCCTTAAAAGGCGTTACTTCAGGCATTAACGCACTTTAATGCCATCATAAAAAAGCCGGATAAAACCGGCTTTTTTATTGTCCGCTTTTCTCACACAGGATTGACCATGCCCTTTTTTTCCCTGCCGCAAGCCCTTATTTTTGATTGCGATTCCACCCTAAGCACGATTGAAGGCATTGACGAACTGGCGGCGGCAAAAAATTGTCGTGTCGAAATCGCCGTCCTTACCGACCGCGCCATGAACGGCGAAGTGCCGCTAGAAGCCGTTTACGCCAAAAGGCTGGAGATTATCCGCCCGAGCCGCAGCGACGTGCGGGCAATTGCGGATTTATATGCCGCCAATCCCTGTCTGCATGCGCAAGAAATTGTGCGCCATTTGCAGGACAAAGGAGTACGGGTCGGCATTGTTAGCGGCGGTTTACTGGACGCGGTGCTGCCCTTCGGACAATCGCTGGGCATTGCCGAGGAAGATATTTTCGCTGTTGCCTTGGATTATGATGTGCAGGGCAATTATCGCGGCGTGCTGCCCAGTCCCTTAACGACCGCCGTCGGCAAATTCGAGATCGTGGCGCAATGGAAAGCTCGTCATCAATTCAAAAGCCTGTATTTGGTCGGCGACGGTATGAGCGATGTTGCCGCACTCGGAAAAGCGGCGGCAGATGTAGTTATCGGCTACGGCGGCGTCATTGCCCGCCCTGCCGTACGCGAACAAGCCAGCATTTTTATCGAGCAGGCGGATTTGCTCGCATTGCTCGCCTTATGGGAGGACGCATGAATCAAATTCCTGAAAACATCGGACAATTTTATCTGGGCAATGAAATTCAGCCGGAGCAACGCCCCCTGCTCTACGATGCCGCGGATTTATGCACTCATGCCGTGATTATCGGCATGACCGGTTCAGGCAAAACCGGATTGGGCATCAGCCTCTTGGAAGAAGCGGCATTAGACAATATCCCCGTCATCGCCATTGACCCCAAAGGCGATTTAGGCAATCTCTTGCTCAATTTTCCCCGTTTGCAGGCAGAAGATTTTCTGCCTTATGCCGATGCCGACGTCTTAGCCCAGCAAGGCATCGATGCGCCGACATGGGCGGAAAACACCGCCGAGCAATGGCGGCAAGGCATTGAACAATCAGGGCAAAGCAGCGAACGCATGCAAATGCTCAAAGCCGGCAATCCCGTACATCTCTACACGCCGGGCAGCAGCCTTGGTCTGCCGCTGGCACTAATCGGCGATTTCCCGCCGCCGCCCGCCGAAATTCAAACCAATCGCGAAGCCTATGCCGACTATCTTGACAGCAGCGCGGCAAGTCTGCTTGCCTTGCTCAAGCAAGACAATGACAGCCTGTCGCCGGCGCATGTCTTCCTCACGCACATATTCAATCATTTCTGGACGCAGCAGCAAAGCATAGACTTAGGCGGCTTAATTGCCGCCATCAGCCGACCGCCTTTTGAAAAAATCGGCATCTTGCCGCTTTCGCAAGTCTTTCCGGAAAAATCACGCCAATCCCTTGCCTTAGGACTGAACAATCTTCTTGCCGCACCGGGCTTCGCCCAATGGCGCAGCGGCAAAGCGCTGGATTGCGAAAACCTGTTTTACAGCCCTGAAAAACGCGCCCAAACCAGCATTTTGAACATCGCGCATTTAAGCGACAGCGAAAGAATGTATTTTGTCAGCCTGCTACTGACGAAACTAATTGCCTGGATGCGCCGCCAACAAGGCACTTCCACCCTGCGCGCCATTCTCTATATGGACGAAATCGCCGGCTATCTGCCGCCTAACAGCAATCCCGCCAGCAAAGCCGCTTTCCTGACCCTGCTCAAACAGGCGCGCGCCTTTGGTCTCGGACTCGTTCTGTCCACGCAAAACCCGATTGATTTGGACTACAAAGCCCTTTCCAATGCCGGCACATGGTTTATCGGACGCCTGCAAACCGCGCAAGACCGCAAGCGTCTGCGCGAAGGTCTGCTCAGCGCAGGCGAAGCCGGTTTAAACGCCGCCGAACTCGATCAATGGTTCGACCAACTGGGCAAACGTCAATTCCTAATGAAAAACATTCATGAAAATGCGCCCTGCATCCTGCAAACCCGCTGGGCAATGAGCTATCTGGCAGGACCGCTCGGCGCCGAACATATCCGCCGACTCAGCCAAAGCACCGACGGCGCCGACAATACTTCAAAAGACAAACATCTTCATTCGGCGCATCAGCATCCCGCCCTGCTGCCCAATGGCATTGCCACCTATTATGCGCCCGGTGGCAAAAACGGCGCGCCGGCGCATTATTTTCCGACCCTGCTTGCCGCCGCTACCTTGTTCTATCAAGACGCCAAAGCCGATATCCGCACTGAAAATAAAATCTTACTCAATGTCGCCCTAGAGGAAAATGGCGATATCGATTGGACGCAAGCCGCTCCTCTGGCGCTTAATCTCGAGCAATTGCAAAGCAGCCCGACACAGCCGGCGCATTTCCACCCTGCACCGCCGAGCCTAGGCGACAACAAATGCTGGACGGCATGGGAACGCAGCCTCAAAACCGCTTTGCGCCAATTCAAGAGCCTAGAGATTTTCTATGCGCCGGACTTTAAAATTTACAGCGAAGCAGGCGAAAGCGAACAGACCTTCCGCAACCGTCTCAGCACCGCCGCGCACGAACAACGCGACCAAGCCGTGCAGAAACTGCGCCAAAGCTATAACAGCAAGCAAATGCGATTAGCGCGCCGGCAAATCAGCGCCGAACAAGCCCTTGAAAGAGAAAACGCGCAAGCCTCAAATAGCCTGCTCAGCACAGGCATTGCCATCGGCGGCGCCTTGCTGGGCGCATTCACAGGGCGCAAGGTGCTGTCGCAAAGCAATATTAACCGCGCCGCCGGCGCCATACGCAAAGCCGGCAATATCGGCAAAGAACGCCAAGATCTTGCCGCGGCAAAAGAAAAAGCTGCTTTGATTGAGCAGGAAATTGCCGCCGTAGAGCAGGAATTGGCGCAAGCCCTTGCCGATATCGAATACCACTATCGCGTGGAAAATCTCAATATTGAACGCAAAAACATTCATGCCAAAGCCGCCGATATTCGGATTGATTTCTTAGCGCTTTTATACCAACCTTTGGTTTAAACACAGTCAATTCATGACAAATACGAACATTATATTTTTAACCTTAGCTTAGGCGTTTATGCCAGAAAGCACTCGCATGACAAATTGTGATGGATATAAATATCTAAGCTACTAATTTATAGGGAAGTAGGTCGGATTCTTGAATCCGAAAAATTGATATTTCAAGCAATGTCGGATACAAGTAGCCGATCTAACCATCAAAAAGTGATTGATTTTGCTATGTTTCAACACACAGAGCGACACATAAAGCGTCGCTCTACGTGTTGCCCTGAATTGGAAGAGGTTACACCTCTCCCACAAGACTTATCCTCCCTAAAGGGAGGGGTTTCACCAGTAAGGAAATTTTGATGAATTTACTATAGTACCTTAACTTCAAAATGAGACTTAGAGATACACATTTTGTCAGGAGAAGCGCTTAGAATAATCTCATTTTGAAGTTAAGAGACTATATAATTTGTCATGCTTGTGTGAGTTCAAATACGCTTAGGCGCCCGACAAACGCTGCCTTCTCGCTTCAAACAGCATCACGCCGCAGGCAACCGATACATTCAGACTTTCCATGCCCTCCGCCATCGGAATGGCGGCGAGATAATCGCAGCACTCCCGCAATCCGAAGCGGATGCCCTCGCCTTCATTGCCGACAATCATCACCAGTCCGCCGCGCAAATCAAGACTGTAGAGGGAAACGCTTTCTTCGCCGGCGCCGCCGACAACCCACAGCCCTTTTTCCTTCATCGCCTCGACTTCGCGCTTGAGATTGGCAACGCGGGAAATCGGCAGCACTTCCGATGCACCGCAGGAAACTTTATGCACGACCGGCGTAATATCCGCCGAACGACTGTTGGGCAGCAATACGGCATCCACGCCCGCTGCCAAAGCGCTGCGCAGACAAGCGCCGAGATTATGCGGATCTTGAATACCGTCCAAGACCAATATCAGCGGCTGCTCAATGCCGGCGATTGCTGCCTGCCAATTCGCCGCCTGCTCCGCCACAAGGCATTCCGCGGCAATGCCTTGATGGCGCACGTCGGGCAGACGCATATCAATGCCGTAAAGCGGCACGCGTTCAATCGCAATACCCTGCGCCAGCATATCTTCCAGCAATAAAGCCAAATTCTTGCTTTTTTTGCCTTCGACGATTTCCGCCCGCAGAATGCGTTTATCCGTCAAGGCTTGGCGGACGGCATGTATGCCGCCAATCCATTGTGTTTTCATTTGATTTTCCTTTTTTTCTTCGTCGCTTTTTTCTCGACGGCAGGTTTTTTAGTTTCTACGCGCTGATGCTTGCTGCTTTTGACTTTCTTTTTCGCACGCTTCTCCGCTTTGGTCGCCTCATGATTGGGCGCGGAAGCGGCGGTTTTATGGCGTTTGCCGGCATGATTGAGCAAAGCGAAATCGATTTTGCGGTCGTCGATATCGACTTTTGCCACGCGCACCCGCACTTGGTCAAGCATGCGGAATACATGTCCGCTGCGCTCGCCCGTCAGCGAAACCGTGTCCGCATCATAATGGTAATAGTCGTTAGTCAGGCTGGAGACATGCACAAGCCCGTCAATGAAATAATCGTCCAAAGTAATGAATAAACCGAAGCTGGTAATATTGGAAATCTGGCCGCCGAATTCTTCGCCGATGCGATGGCTCATAAATTCGCATTTCAGGAAATCCATCGCCTCACGCGTAGCATCGTCGGCACGGCGTTCGGTCATGGAAGTATGTATCGCCAGTTCCGTCATTTGCTCGCCGTTGTAGGCATAATTTTCCGCTGTGCCGCCGCGCAAAATATGGCGAATGGCGCGATGGACGAGCAAATCGGGATAGCGGCGGATAGGAGAGGTAAAATGGGCGTAGTTTTCCAAAGCCAAGCCGAAATGTCCGCGGTTTTTAGGCGAATATACCGCCTGCTCCATCGTGCGCAACAGCATTTTCTCAATCAAGGCATAATCGGGCCGCCCTTGCGCCAAAGCCAAAACTTGCGCCAATTGCTGCGGACTGACGCTGTCGCCGATGCGGATTTTGCCGCCCAGACCAATCCGCGACAGATATTGCTTGAGCTTGCCTAAGCGGTCAATCCCCGGCGTGTCATGCACGCGATAAAGCGCGGGAATCTTATGTTTGCTTAAAAATTTTGCCGCCGCAATATTCGCCACAATCATACATTCTTCAATCAATTTATGCGCTTCCAAACGTTCGCGTGCCTTAATGCTTTCGATTTTGCCTTCGCTGTCGTATTCAAACTCCGCTTCCGCAAACTCGAAATTAATCGTATGCCGCGCTTCGCGCGCCGCTTTTAAAATCTCATACACCGCCGCCAGCGTGTCCAAGGGGCGCAGCAATTGGGCAAAACTTTCGCGCAATAAAGCATCGCGGTCAAAAATGATTTTCTGCGCCGTTTCATAAGTCAGGCGCGCATGCGAATGCATCACCGCCTCATGAAATTTGCTCCGCTTAATGCTGCCGTCGGGCGCCAGCGTGATTTGGCAGACCATACATAATCTGTCCACATGCGGATTAAGCGAACACAATCCATTGGATAATTTTTCCGGCAACATCGGAATCACACGGTCAGGGAAATAGACGGAAGTGCCGCGCAAATGCGCCTCTTCGTCCAAAGGACGCCCCAGCTTCACATAATGCGACACATCGGCAATCGCCACATACAGGCAATAATTCGCGCCGCGCTTCTCTGCAAACACCGCATCGTCAAAATCGCGCGCACTAATGCCGTCAATAGTAACAAAAGGCAAATGGCGCAAATCCAACCTATTTTCATAATCTTGCGCACGCAAAGCCTCCGGCACAGCCGCCGTTTCCTGCTGCACCGCCTCAGGAAACTCCCGCGGAATATTATGATTTTCCAAGGCGATTTCCACTTCCATGCCGGCAGCGCGCTCTTCGCCCAAAACGTGCAAAATTTTCGCCATCGCCTGGCTGTGGCGCGTGGGATATTCCACAATTTCAGCCACCACGATTTCGCCGTTTTTCGCTCCGTTGCGCTTATCGTCAGGAATGAAAAACTGCCGATTTAAACGGCGGTTCTCAGGCAAAACAAACCACAAACCCTGCAAATGGCTTAATTTGCCCACAATCCGCGCCTGACCGCGCTCCAAAATCTCCACAGGCGCATAATCCTTGCGCCCCTGCCGATCGATATCGCTGACACGTGCTAGGATTTTGTCATCATGCATCAACTCATTCATATACTTAGGCGGAATAAAGCCATCAGGCTCATCGCCTTCAAAATGCAGAAAACCATAACCTTCAGGATGCGCAATCACACGCCCCGCCACCAAATCCATCTTGCGCGACAAACCGATTTGTCCCTGCCGATTCGACATCAACTGCCCCGCACGAATCATGGCTTTTAAACGATGGCCGAATAATTCCGCCCGCGCCTCATCAAGCTGGAAAATATTGATAATCTCGGCGAAACTTAATAAACGCCCCTCTTTTTCCAAGCACTGCATAATGAACTCGCGACTCGGCAAAGGATTCTCACCGTATTTTTCAATTTCACGCTGATAATACGGATCCTGCCGTTGCCAATGATGCAAGGATTGAATTTTTTTCTTTGCCATCTCTAGTTCTCCAAATATTATGAGAAAAAATATTAGAACAGCATCTCAACTTGAAATGAAAATATTTTATGCCGAATAATTGCGCACATCTTGACTACGCTTATAACCGTCAACATAATATTCTAACTGTTCCAATACCCATTCTAAATCATTTTCCGATTCTTCTAATACTGCCATGCGTTCAATCACAGTAACAATTTCATCATAAGGAAAAAGCTTCTCTCTTGCTAAAAAAATAGAATCATGTAGGGTTTTTTGGGCATTTTCTTTATCAATGAGTAATTCCTCATATAATTTTTCGCCTGCACGCAATCCTGAATATTGGATTTCAATATCGCCTTCTTGATTAGCTTGCTCTTTAAATGTTAAACCGCTTAATTTGATCATTTGACGAGCTAAATCTTGAATCCGAACAGGTTCTCCCATATCTAATAAAAATACATCGCCCCCCGTTCCCAAAGCTCCGGCCTGAATGACCAACTGTGAAGCCTCTGGGATAGTCATAAAATAGCGAGTAACATCAGGATGGGTAACCGTAATTGGTCCGCCTTTGGCAATTTGCTGTTTAAACAAAGGTACAACCGAACCGGAAGAACCCAATACATTGCCAAAACGTACCATGCTAATTTGAGTTTGATGTTGCTTTTCTGCCATTGCCTGACAATACAGCTCCGCCATACGCTTAGATGCGCCCATCACATTAGTAGGTCGAACAGCTTTATCTGTTGAAATCAAAACAAATGTTTCAACACCTTTGTTGACAGATGCATTGACACTGAAAGCCGTACCAACCGCATTGTTTTTCAAGCCTGCAATCGGATTAGCCTCTACTAAAGGAACATGTTTGTATGCAGCCGCATGATAAACTGTTTGCACTTGATATTGCTCAATAATACGTTCCAATTTAGCTTGTTCTAACACTGTACCTAAAATAGGAATAAGATTACATTGAGCAGACTGCTGCAATTCTTTTTCTATGGCATATAAAGCAAATTCTGTTAATTCATATAAAATTAATAACCTTGGCTGATTTTTAATGATTTGGCGACACAATTCCGAACCGATTGAACCGCCTGCACCTGTTACCATTACCACTTTATTTTTAATATTCTTAGATAATAATTCTGGAATAGGAGCCACAGGATTTCTTCCCAGCAAATCAACAATATCGACATCTTGAATATCGGAAATACGAATATTCCCATCAACTAAGCGAGTTAAACCCGGTAACTCAGTAATTTTTATTGAAGAATCTTCTAAAAATTTAACAATTGCTTGTTTACGCTCACGGCTGACTGAAGGTAAAGCAATTAAAACTTCATCAATCTGATATCTTGCAAAACGTTGTTTAGCTTGCTCAGCGGAATAAACTTTCAATCCGCCTAAAATACGACCATTTAAAGCGGGATTATCATCAATAAAATATAAGGGCAAATGATCTTCGGAGCGAATTAAAATACCTGCAACTTGTTGCCCTGCCGCTCCTGCTCCATAAATCACCATACGTTTACGCAATTTATGAGTTTGCAGAAATAATATCCTAATAAAGAAACGAATTACACTTCGACTAAACCAGACCCAAGCAAACATAGTAAAGCCAAACATCAACGGAATACTATTAGGAATAAAAGCAGATGTGGTACGAGCCAATAAATACAACACGATAACGGTTAGAATAGTTGCCATAGCTAAGCGACCAATCATCATCTCATTGAAACTACGCACAATAAAACGATATACACCTGTTAAGAACAAACTGAAAACCGCAACTAACGAGACCAACCATTCTCCCAACATTAAATTGGGAACAGCATCTACTGATAAATCAAATAGACGTATTACATAGCAGCCCCATAATAATAATGGGAATACAAAAAAATCAAGAAAGCTCAAAAAACTTTGTTTTAGCCTTCTTGATGCAGCAGTTAATGGGAAAATGATTGCTTTAATATTCATAACAATTCATCTATTTTTTTACATATAAAAGAAATTGCTTCTCGAGTTTTTTGTATATTTTCTTTGCTTAAGGTCGGATGCACTAAGAACATTAAACTGCTTTCACCTAACTGTTTTGCATTCGCCAAACGCTCTTTAGGAATCCAAGGGGTACCTTCAAATGCTTTTTCTAAATAGACTTCTGAGCAAGAACCGCTATAACAAGGAACACCAAAATCATTAATTTCTTGCATAATACGGTCTCTTGACCAACCATCTGGCAATTTATTCAAATTAACTTGCACATAACATCTATAAGCAGCATGCAGATAATCATCAGTCGGTTTAAATACGGTAAAATAAGGACTATTGCTAAAAGCAGATAAAATTGCATTCATATTTTCATTGCGTTTCTTCGTCCATTCAGGCATTCGTTTAAGCTGAATGCGCCCAATAACGGCCTGTACTTCCATCATGCGCCAATTTGTTCCGAAAGACTCGTGCAACCAACGAAAGCCGACAGGATGTTGCCGATTATATACTGCATCAAAACTTTTACCATGATCTTTATACGACCACATTTTGTTCCACAGATTCTCATCATTGGTCGTTACCATACCGCCTTCGCCACCGGTTGTCATAATTTTATCTTGGCAGAAAGACCAAGCACCAATATGTCCGATAGAACCGGCTGAACGATCTTTATACATTGCACCGTGAGCTTGGGCACAATCTTCAATGACATATAAGCCTTTTTCTTGTGCCAATGCCATTATCGGATCCATATCGCACATTAAGCCGGCAAGATGTACACAAATAATCGCTTTTGTATTTGGCGTTAAAACCGCTTCTATCGTACGGCGAGAAATATTTTGCGAGTCTAGCTCTACATCAGCAAATACCGGATTAGCTCCAGCCGTAACAATAGAACTTGCTGAAGCAAGGAAAGTACGAGATGTTACGATTACATCATCACCAGCACCAATGCCTAGTGCCTTTAAAGCGACATCAAGTGCTAAGGTACCATTGGCTAGTGCCACAGCATATTTAGTTTGAGTATAGTCCGCAAATTCTTTTTCAAATTCACGGCACTCTTGCCCTGTCCAGTAATTGACTTTGTTGGAAAGAATTGTTTTTGATACCGCATCTGCTTCTTCTTGCGTAAATGATGGCCAAGGTTCAAAAGGGGTATTTAGCATAAGTTATCCTATTTTTATCAATAATTTTCCAAAGTTTCTAATATAACACCGAGCATAAATTCAATAAATACGGTTGAATCGTTTTCTTTATCCGCTTGTGCCAAGACTTGGTAATATTCCGCTTGATGAGCGTATATAATCGTTTCGATAGGGATCCAAGCAAAAATGGGATTAGCACGACTCAGGATGACATTCTGCCATAATCGACCTATTCGACCGTTTCCATCATTAAAAGGATGAATCATTTCAATTTCATAATGGACAACCGCACTTTTAATTAAATCCGGCGTATCATCATTCTTTGCCCAAGTAAATAAATCACTAATCAGCTTTTCAACAAACTGCGGTCTCGCTCCCATATGAACTAATTGTCCGGAGGCATTATAAATACCGACATCTTTACTTCTAAAATTCCCTGATTCATCAACTATTGTTTGAGTTAATAAATGATGAGTTTTTAGAAAATCCTGTACGGAATAAGGATCGTAACTAAGTATTTCATCATAAGCATCATAGGCATTTTTAACTTCTTGAATTTCTTTTGGATGCCCTAAAACTCGTTTACCGTTAAGTACCGCTGTTACTTGCTCAAGCGTCAGACTATTATTTTCAATCGCTAACGATGAATGAATAGAGCGGATACGATTTTCTTTACGCAAATGTAAATTCCGCTCATACTCAATCTGTAATGTGCCTAATTTATAGGATATTTTTACCATAAGATTAAGCATTTTATTTGTAATGAAAAATGGTGGTTTCATCTTAAATTTCCAAACAGCAAAATCTTATTTCTTTAAAATTCTAGCGGGATTGCCAACAACAGTAACATCATCAGGAATATCGTTAATCACAACAGCTCCCATTCCTATTACAACATTTTTGCCAATTTTAAGCGGTTTATCAGGTGTTCCTTGCTTAATCATTGCTCCAGCTCCAACATAAGTATGGTTGCCAATATGCACATTGCCATTGCATTTTACGCTCGGAGCAAAGGTAACATAATCACCAATAACACAATCGTGTTCTACATAACTATAAAGATTGGCGTGAAAAGATTTCCCTATTTGCACATTCGATCCTAATGTAACAAAAGGACTGATCGCACAATCTTCTTCAACTGAAACTGAATCCATAATAACCGCACTTTGTGAAATAACCGACCACAATTTAATGTCGTCAGCAGTTAATTTATTGCAAATTTTTTCACGAATTTGACCGCTTGCAATTGCTATTAAAACCGCTTTTTCTGCATATTCTTGTTGCTTAAAAGCCTCATAATTCATTGCTCGATATCCGTTAATTTTTGCTTCTTCAGATAAACTATCATCAATGAAACATAACTCAGCTTGCTTATCTTGTTTTTCTAGATATTCTTTGGCAACAGGCATTAAGCTACGCCCACAACCGGAAGCACCATAAACGGCAAAAATTTTGTCTGATTTTGTACCGGTAAATTTAGAAATTGTGGCTTCTCCTTCCGCACTAATATTTTCTTTAAAAAAGACTTTTTTTACTGTTTTAAATAAAATTTTAATATCTAGCCAAAATGATTGATTTTCAACATACCAAGTATCTAATGCAAATTTTTGCTCCCAGCTAATTGCATTTCGCCCATTTACTTGAGCATAACCGGTAATACCCGGGCGAACATTATGCCGTTTCGCTTGCTCTTCATTATATAGCGGTAAATATTCCATTAACAACGGACGAGGACCAACTAAACTCATATCGCCTTTTAATACATTCCAAAGTTCCGGCAATTCATCAAGGCTAGTAGCACGCAACATTTTTCCAAATGGCGTTAAACGCTCACTATCCGGCAATGGATTCCCTTGAGCATCAACAGCGTCTTTCATTGTTCGAAATTTAATCATCTCGAAAGGCTTACCGTTCAATCCCGGGCGAATTTGACGGAATAAAACTGGAGAACCTAGATTTTTCTTTACTTTATAAGTAACAATCGTATAAATTGGTAAAAATAAAATCAACGCAACAATTGAAACTGTAATATCAAATAGGCGTTTTAGCATTTAAATCTCCATTTCTTGAATCATATGCTGATTAACTTTATTTACATCATATTTTTCAGCTACTAATTCACGTGATCTTTTTCCCATTTCAATGATCAAAGATGGATTTAGAATAAATTTTTCCATAGCTTGTTGTAAGCTATCCACCGATTGTACTTCCACTAGATAACCATTTTCTCCATTTACCACTGTCTCACGACATCCTGGAGCATCTGTTGTGATTATAGCTCGCCCCATTGCCATTGCTTCCAATACTGTTCTAGGCGTTCCTTCACGATAAGACGGTAAAACATAAATAGAACTTGCAACAATAGCAGGACGAACATCTGAAAGTTTTCCCCAAAAGTGGATTATGCCACTTTGAATCCATTCATTTAACTCCGACTGACTAATTGAGGAAGGATTGCTATCAATCCACCCTACTAGATGAAATTCTGCTTGTGGATAAATCTTTTTAATTTCTTTAGCTGCATTAAAATATTCTCTGATTCCTTTATCTACTAGCAATCTAGCAATAAGTAAAAATGAAGCTTTAGGGTAACCAGTATCATTTAACGGTAATTCAACAACATTAAATTTAGAAAGATGTACACCCGAACCATTTACAATTACAGAGGGAGTATTAGGAATCAAGTTTAATGCTTTGAATAATGCCTTATCATCAGGATTTTGAAAAAAAACTTTACTGCTTCGTGCTAATGCAAATTTATACATATGGCGGATTATCTTTTGTAATTTTGTTGGTTTATCATTTGATTGAAAGGCATAGCCCAAGCCTGTAATTAGTGCAAACCGTTTAGGTACATTTGCAAACCAAGCAGAGGACATTCCATAAATGACCGGCTTAATTGTATAAGCTAATACATAATCAGCTTTAACTTCTTTTAGAGTCTTATAAATAGCCCACATCATTTTAAGATCAGATAACGGATTCATCCCTGTACGCTGCATAGGGATTTCTATTAAATGATATCCTTGTTCTGATAAAAATTGTGCTTCATTGGGGAAATCTTGCAAATTAGGTGATAAAATATAAATTTCATATCCCTTACTTGCTATTGCTTCTAAAAGCTTTCCTCTAAAATTTATAATTGAAGGAGGAAAATTACAAATAACAACAAATTTAAAATTCATAATTATAAATCTTTAACCATTATTCTAGCAGTAGTCCAAAATTTTTGCCTTTTTTCTTTTAAGATATCTGAATCATATTCTTTCGATTTTTCATAATTTAATACACCTTGCTCATATCTTATTTTTTGAGATGATATTAAAAGTTGTAATTTATCACTTAAAGCTATAGAAGAACCTGGTTCTATTAAAAAATCTGAACTTAATAGCTCAGGAATTCCTCCTACATTCGTAGCTACAATGGGTAGTCCTCTAGCCATTGCTTCAATCAATGCTCTAGGTAATCCTTCTGTATAACTAGGTTGTATATATATATCTAAACTATCTAACCAAAAATTGATGTCTGCTCGTGAGGATAAAATTCCATCAAAAAAAACTTGGTCTAATAAATTTAAATTTTCTGCATGTTTCTTATAATTTTCTTCTAATTTACCTGAACCTAATATCCTCAATTTTAAATTAACACCTTTGTTCTTCAATAATTTAACAGAATCTATCGCCATACCTATACCTTTATAAGGATTATTAAACGAAGCAATAATCCCAATTACTATTTCTTTATTCTTTATTTTATAACTTTCCACAGAAAGATTTATCTTTTCAATATCTATTTCTACATTAGAAGCACATTCTTGATAAGAAAATGTAGGGTATTTCTTTTGAAGAATTTTATTTGTCACATAGATAACGCCACTAGCTTTTTTTAAGACTAATTTATTTAACAATACAATTATATTAATTGCAAATAAAATAAACAAATTTTTATTTGTAATTGCATTTAATAATGCATCTTTAGGGTCACCAACAAACTCAACAAAAAACTTTCTTCTAAATATAAGATTTAACAAAAAAACTAGTAGACCCAAAAAACTTGGCATTCTTAAAATAAGATAATCAGTTTTTTTTAACATTTTGAATATCAAGCATATATTCTTAAATAAATTTATGAAATATATTTGAAAAATAGTTATTCCAAACACTGGATTAAAAATAACTTGAGTATTCTTAATTTCAGTGAATAAACTGGCATTTTCCTTCTCTTCCATTCTAGACAAAACATAAATTTTATCTTTAGAATTGAAAATATAACGACAAAATGTTTCATCAGTTATTTTGCCCTCACTATATATATTTCGTCCATTTTTTTTGAATATATGATCATGTACATATAGAATATTTATCATAATATAGCTCTCAATTTTTTTGCAGGAATACCTCCATAAAGATAACCAGATTCTAATCTTCCCTTAACTACAGCACCTGCAGCAACAACAACTCGATTTTCAATAACGGAACCTGCTAAAATGCGAACCCCGCAACCAATCCAAACATCATTCCCTATAATTATAGGAGATAACTTTGTTGAATTATACTTAATAGGAATAGAAAAATCATTCCAAGTATGCTCAAAAGAAATTAATGAACAACTATGAGCAATTGACACATTACTTCCAATACTAATGCCGCCAACAGCATCTATATAACAAAATTCATGAAAACTAGTATTGTTGCCTATTTTTATATTTTTAGAATTTTTAATAATTATATAATTAGCAATATAAACATTACTTCCAATAGTTGAAGAATTCATTTTTAAATCAAAATATCGAACTAGAAGTCCAACTCTGCTAGAATTTAATAAAAAAGCAATTAAGCTTCGAATAAATTTAGGTATTAATTTATATATTTTGAATAAAAATTTTATTTTTAAGTTGTGCTTTAAAAAAATTTCTCTACCTTTCATTGGATTACCTTGCTCCCTCCCAATCATGTTTGGAATTAACTATGAGTATGCAAATTAATAAAAAAGTGTCTTTTACTATAAAAAAATCATTTGAGATCCATGTGATTAAAATAGGAAGAAAAATAAGAAAAATTTTATTTTTACTTATTGTTTCAATAAATTTATAAAACAAATAAACAATAAAAATAAAACCTAAGATTCCAAATTCATATAACATTCTCAAATAGCTATTATGAACTGTGTTACTAACCCCCAAATATTCAGTGTTTTCTATGAAATTATTAAACCCAAATCCAAATAATATATTTTTTAGATTCAGACTCCATACTTCATAACCAATAATCCAAGTAGTTACTCGACCACTTAGATCACCTGTCTTTAAATTTTCTAACCTATATTCCAAAGTTTTATATAAATCATCAATATTCATATCTAGTAATGTAAAAATATTAGATAAATAAAAAAATAAAATTAACAAAACAAATATTGGAATAAGTTTGTATTTAATTTTGAATACAAAATATACCAACATACCTAAAATAACTCCTCTGGAAAAACTTAATAAAATAAGAAAAGCCATCATAAATAAAAGTATTAATTTTATTTTTCCTTTAGAAAAAAACGAATCTAATAATAAGAAAGAAATAAAAGTACTATATGCAAAGTAGTTAGGGTTATACATTAGACCACTAGCCCTTATTCCACCATCTCTAATATAAAACATATAATTAAAATCTGATATTTGAAGAAGATTTAGAAGAGAACATATAAATACTACTGCTAAAATACATCCTAAAGAAATAACAAAGTATTCAGTTGATTTGTTTTCGAGTGAAAAAATGAAATACAATGGAATTATTATTGAAAAATAATATATTATCCTAAAATCTAATACATTATTAACTATACAGTTAACAAAAATATAGATTAGAAATAACAAAAAAGGAGTACTTAAACGAAATGGTATTATTATTTTATTTCTTCTGACATAAATAAAAAAGCAATAGAAACCATAAAACCATATAAATATATCTAAAAATGAAAAAAAACCTCTGCTTACAAATAAAAAAGCCAGAATGAACATCAGAATAAAATTGATCATATTATTCACTTATCAATCTACTCAATATAATTCTTTTTACATTCCATAAGAACATAAAAAATGCTAAACAATAATATAGAGAAATAAAAAACAGTCTGAGACAAAGATAAAATAAATAAAGATCCATAAAAAATTGAAATAAATATAAAAAATAATGAAATGCTTATTGAAAAAAACAAAGCCTTTAAAGCAATTTTTTGCTTTTTAGTCATGATTAAAACATTATAAAAAGGTGCCGATATTACATTAAAAAAACTAGCTATTAGAAATACGAAATATATGTTGCCATATTTGATATAATTAAATTTAGAAAATAAAAAATAAGCGTCTTTTATATAGAGCATAAATAATACAAAAAACAAACCTAAAATAATTGAGATTCTTATAGACTGAATAAAATATATTTTCAATTCAGACCAATTTGATTTATATTTAGCATAATATGGTGAATATAAACTACTTACAGCAACAATAATTACTCCAGAACTCATTGATATTTGTTCAATTACTTTATATGAAGCCAAATCTTCAAGATCAAAATATACCATTAATACTAATATCGGTAAAAATCTTAACAAATGCCCAAGATAAGCAATAATTATAAAACCCTTTAGTTTAAATAATATATAAAAAAAATCGCCAATATCTATGACTTTTATTTCTCTCACTACTTCAATAAACCATGCTTTATCATAGAAAAAAATCAGAAGGGATTGAATAGCTATACTCATACAATATAAATATATAACATTATCTAAATTCATATTTTTTTCTCTAATGAAGAAGTGAATTAATAATAAAATTAATAATATGCTATAAATGAATGAGTTTTCAAACAATATGGAAAAATTCGATTTAAATTTAGCTTTAAAATAAGAAGAGATAATGTTATTAAAAATCATTAGATAAAGAAAAAACACCATCCAGATATATTTGATATCAAATATTAAGAACCATGCTAGTGAAAATACGAAAAAAGGATATAAAGATATAGATAAAGCATTAGCTATAATTTTAGAATCTGTTTTTGATTCTATTACTTCTGGAATTAAACTTTTGTCTTGCCCCAAACGTGAAAATAAAGCGAAAGCAATCAAAAAAGAAACTATGTTAAAAAAAAGACCTGCTTCTGAAGGGGAGAGCCATCTTGAAATACATAATACAGATAAAAATCCTCCTAACAATCCTCCTCCTCTAAGAATTAAGGAGTAAATACTTTTTATGACGATCATGAGATATAATTATTTTGTTTATTCGGAAATTTTGCTAACATACCAAGTTATGGATATTCTAATCCCTTGATTAACATTGTATTGTGGATTATAAGATAATTTACCTTGAATTTTCTTGATATTTGCTTGAGAATGTCTTACATCTCCAGGTCTAAAATCTTTATAAAACGGTTTTTTATCATATTTAATTGATTTTTTTTTGAGTGAAATTTGAATTTCATTAAATAATTCATTTAATGTTATACGCTCACCAACAGCAACATTGTAAACTTGATTTTTAGCTTCCTCATTTTGAGTTGTCGCTGCTAAAATATTAGCTTGAATAACATTTCCTATATAACAAAAATCACGACTAGTTTCACCATCACCATTGATAAAAATATCATCTCCTTTAATCATAGCAGCCGTCCATTTTGGAATGACAGCCGCATAAGCTCCATTAGGGTCTTGTCGCTTACCAAATACATTGAAATAACGTAATCCTATAGCTTTGAAATCATAACTTCTAGCAAACACAGAAGCATAAAGCTCATTTACATATTTTGTAACTGCATATGGAGAAAGTGGATTTCCGATATTTTCCTCAACTTTAGGCAAAGCAGGATGGTCTCCATAAGTAGAGCTACTTGCAGCATAAGTAAAACTTTTTACTTTTGCATCTCTAGCAGCCACAAGCATATTCAAGAAGCCTGTAATATTTGCACTATTTGTCGTTATAGGATCTGCAACAGAACGAGGAACTGATCCTAACGCGGCTTGGTGCAATACATAATCCACACCCTCACAAACTTTTTGGCAATCTTCTAAATTACGGATATCACCATGATAAAAAGTAAAATAAGCCCACTGTTCTGAAGAAACTAGACTTTTTACTTCATCTAAATTATGCTGATGACCTGTAGCAAAATTATCTAAACCAATAACTTTTTGATTTAATTTCAATAAGGTCTCTAATAAATTAGAACCAATAAAACCGGCAACTCCTGTAACTAACCATACCTTTTGACTTTCATTAAGCTGTCCGCAAATTTCTTCAAATTTTGTCATATTAAACTCTATTATATCGATCAGGTGTAAAATCCTCTCAATTTATATTTTTATTACGCTACAAATTGAGAGCAGAGTATCAAATATATACTGTTTATAAATTATAAACGTATATCAACATCATTTTGACTTAATACATATTTGAGATCATATAGTATATGCACTGGTTTACCTAAGTTATGAATTTGTTTAGCCCCCATTTCTTTAAACTCATTATGAGCTACTGCAAGAATAATTCCATCATAAGAATTATCATTTAATACTGAAATTGGTGTAATACCATACTCCTCTTCCGATTCTTTTGCATCAATCCAAGGATCATAAACATCTATATTCATATTATACTCTTTTAATTCTTTAACAATATCAATAACTTTAGTATTTCTTAAATCAGGGCAATTTTCTTTAAATGTTAAACCCAAAATCAAAACTTTTGCTCCTTCAACTTGAATTTTCTTCTTAATCATTCCTTTAACAAGCTGAGTTGCAACATAACTACCCATAGAATCGTTCAAACGACGACCCGCTAAAATAATTTCAGGATGGTAACCTATCGCTTGAGCTTTGTGTGTCAGATAATAAGGATCAACACCAATGCAATGTCCGCCTACTAAACCCGGACGGAATGGTAAAAAGTTCCATTTAGTTCCTGCTGCTTTTAATACATCTTCAGTGTCAATTCCCATTTTATTAAAAATAAGAGCTAGCTCGTTAATTAGAGCAATATTGACATCACGTTGAGTATTTTCAATAACTTTTGCAGCTTCGGCTACTTTTAAACTTGGTGCTTTATGAGTTCCAGCTTCAATAATTAGGTTATATACTTGATCAACATAGTCTGCAACTTCTGGAGTTGAGCCTGAAGTAACCTTCAAAATATTTGTTACACGGTGCTCTTTATCGCCGGGATTGATTCGTTCTGGGCTATAACCTGCATAAAAGTCTTTATTAAAAATTAGATTGCTATTTTTTTCTAGTACAGGAATACATACCTCTTCTGTAGCACCTGGATACACTGTAGATTCATAAACTACAATATCTCCTTTTTTTAACACTTTTGCGATAGTTTCTGAAGCTTTAATTAGCGGTGTTAAGTCTGGCTGTTTATAATCATCAATAGGCGTAGGAACAGTTACAATGAAAAAATTGCATTCTTTTAATTTTTCTAACGATGTTGTATAAGAAATGTAATTAGCCTGTTTCAACTCTTCACTTGTTACTTCTAAAGTATGATCCTGATGCTGATTAAGATCATCAATTCTATTTTGATTAATATCAAACCCAACTGTTGTAATTTTTTTACCAAACTCAACTGCTAATGGTAGACCAACATAACCTAAACCAATAATGCCAATTTTCAATGATTCTAAATGCATAATAGATAACCTTATATTAAATTACCTGGTAAAACAACTTAATTAATATTTTTCTTGATTGAACTATTTTTAAACAATGACAATAAAATTATCCATACTATTGATAAACAGAAACCTAAAAACATACCTAATACTAAAATTATAGCTTTTTTAGGCTTATCTCTCCTCACAGGATAATCAGGTGAAGCATGATAATGATAAGTTTGTGCTTTTATTTGTTTAGCTTGTTCTAATAATGCTTCAAGTTGTTTGACCTGCGAGTCAATTTGATAGTACCGCGTAGAATAAATTTTACCTTTTTCCGTCAAAGCTTCAATTTGTGCTTTTAAGTATTTTTTACCAAGCATGAATAAGTAGTTACTATTGAACAATTGTGAATCTACTAAAGATACTTGTGCTTGTGCTTGTGCTTGTGCTTGTGTTTGTGCTTGTTGTGTTACATCTTGAGAAACATTATCATTAAGGAAAAATTTATAATAATCTTCAACTCCTGCTCTGTCAGCAGTTTCATAGGCTTTATTCAAATAATCCAGTTGTACTTTTTGCAATAAATTTACATTCTCATCATGTACGAATTTTTCGTACCTAAGCGTTTTGAGCGTATTCTCAAAATTAATCAAAAAGCTATCTAATTCTATTTTGAGCGTTTCAGCATCCACAAAATTTACAAAAGCTTCTAAAGTTTTTTTTGCTTCTGTTGGCGTTTCAGCGAAGAAAGAGATTTTGTAACCAATCGTATTAGGTTCTTTTTTAGCATCCGGAATAATAAATTTAGTTGTTTGATTGCTCAAACTAGATAATGCGATAATTTTTCCAAACTCATCTTTACCTTCTGTGAGTTGTTTGTAAATATCAGATTGAGCAAAAAATTCGTTTCTGACATCCGTTGAACGTGCTAATTGGCTAAAATTGGCAAATAAATTAGCTGACAATGCATTAGGATCGATGGCTTCGGTTTGCAATATGCGATTATATTCACGGCGAATAGCCAAATATTCACCCATATCGCTTAGTGTGGGAGCAACGACTGTTGTTTTTGATGTCCATTGCTGCTTGGCAGTAAAAGCATAAGCCGCAGCTAATATTGTTGTAATCGCTGTAACGGCGATAATTTGCAGTTTGTTTTTCCACAAAACGCGGATAAGTTCAATCAGGTCAATTTCGTCATCTGCTTGATGATATTGCTGAATATTGTTTGTCATATAATTTACCTCTTTTTATTTTAATAAAGATTTTCGAATAATCGTATGTTGTCTGTCTGGTCCGGTGGAAACAATCACGATTGGCAGTCCTAACCATTGTTCTAATGCGGCAAGGTAATCGCGCGCTTTCTGCGGCAATTCCGCTTCGTTACGTAAGCCGAAAGTATTAGATTGCCAACCTGGCACGCTTTCATATACCGGCTCGCAAGCAGCTAAATCATCTGCGCCCAGAGGAGCAATGCTTAATAATTCACCACGCAAGCGGTAATGGGTACAGACTTGCACGGTTTCCAATTCATCTAAGACATCTAATTTGGTAATACACAGTCCATCAAAAGATGAATTCAGATGTGCGCGGCGTAAAGCAGGCAAATCAATCCAGCCGCAGCGGCGTTTGCGCCCTGTGGATGCGCCGATTTCCTGTCCGACTTTACCTAAATGTTCGCCAATGTCATTTAATTGTTCGGTAGGGAAAGGTCCGCTGCCGACGCGCGTGGTATAGGCTTTGGTAATTGCCAAGATATAGTCTAGCGCATGCACGCCAACGCCGCTGCCAGATGCCGCACCACCGGAAGAAGTGGTAGAAGAGGTCACATAGGGATATGTGCCGTGGTCGATATCGAGCATCGCACCTTGCGCGCCCTCAAAAATCACATGTTTGCCTGCTTGATGATGCTGCTCGATTTCAACGCTGACATCAGCAATCATTGGCAAAACGGTTTCTGCATAAGCCAACCATTCTTCAATTACCGGCTCAACGGCTACTGTTTCCGCCTGCAAATAATGCTCCAATAAGAAATTATGGTAAGCCATCAATTCTGTGATACGGCGGCGGAATAAATCAGGGTTATGCAAATCCGCCAAGCGCAGACCGCGTCTTGCCACTTTATCTTCATAGCAAGGCCCGATGCCGCGTCCGGTCGTGCCGATTTTGCCCTCGCTGCGCGCTGCCTCACGCGCCTGATCCAAAGCGATATGGCTGGGCAAAATCAATGCGCAGGCAGGAGAAATGCGCAAACGCTCGCTGACAAGCACACCTTCCGCTTGCAAGGCCTGCATTTCTTTGATTAAAGCACGCAAGCATAAAACGACACCATTGCCGATATAACTGACGACGCCCTCATGTAAAATTCCGGAGGGAATCAGATGCAGTACCGTTTTTTTGCCATTAATGACCAACGTATGCCCTGCATTATGACCGCCTTGAAAGCGCACCACTGCCGCGGCTTTTTCTGTCAACAAATCAACAATTTTTCCCTTACCTTCATCGCCCCATTGCGCGCCGATAATGACCAAATTGGTACTCATGATTCTCCCTCATGTTCAAAAATGACTGCAATACCGCTTCGTCTTTTTGACAAAGCATCTTGAAAAATCTTGCTGTTTTGCGACCAAGCCTGTTTTTCGGGTCTTTGTGCAGACACAGGCAAAGGCAATAACTGTCCTAAAGTCAGTAAATCGATACTAAAACCTGTAGCAGGGCGCGCTTTGCCATAGACCTCGCCCAAGCCGTCATACCGACCGCCGCGCGCCAAAGCATCATAATGCCCCTGTGCATAAAGGGCGAAGACTAAACCCGAATGATAGCCGTAAGTACCGATGCTACTCACATCCACTACTATTTCCTGCTGCGGATATGCCGCGCGCAACATCGCTTCTGCCGCTTCTAAATCGGCAATTGCCTGATCGAACAAAGCATGGCGACCGCCGAACTGCTGTGTTAAATCCGCCAAACCCGCTCTATGCAAAGGCGCATCTAATAAAAAAGCAATATCCGCCAAACAGGCGGCACTAAAGCGTTTCGCTGTTTGCCATTGCGACAAAGTTGGACGCTGCACGCCGCTAATCGCTTCTTTTACCGCGCGACTGTCCTCAGCGCTTAATCCATGCACAGCCACCAATCCTGCAAAAATAGCGGAATGCCCGATATCCAAAACGCTTTGCTCCACACCGCAGGCATTCATGCAATCCAATAATAAGCCCATCACTTCCATATCGCCGGACACATTTGCCACGCCGTATAATTCCGCGCCGACAATCAAAGGATTACGCCGCGGCTGCGTGCTTTCGCTGCGCGTACGCAGAACATCGCCGCAATAAGCAAAACGGCGCGTGCCCGTGCCTGCCATACGGTGCGCATCAATCCGCGCAATTTGCGGCGTTAAGTCCGCCCGCACGCCCATGAGACGCCCGCTGGCTTGATCCGTGATTTTAAAAGTTTGAATATCTAAATTTTCACTACCTGCGAGCAAAGAATCTAAAAATTCCACCAAAGGCGGCTTGACCAATTCATAGCCCCATAAAGCCATACTATCGAGCAATTTACGCCTCAAACTTTCAATATGCGAGGCTTCCTGCGGCAATAATTCAATCACGTCTTCAGGCAGCATCCAATAACGCGTCATGACTGCATCCACCGCAATAAAAAGAGCAAAAGGAAAGCGCAGGTGACTAAAATGCAGCCGACTTTACGCAAAACAGCGGGCGGCAATTGCGTGATTTGCCGCATGGTCTGCTGCCATTTTTCCGGCGCAATCGCGATAATCGCACCTTCAAAAAAGAGAATAATCACTGCCGCCAATAGCCAAGGACTCACTCTGCCGCCTCGTCTGCTTTCGATGCCGGCGCAAAATACTTAAGAAAATCATTGTTAGGGTCAAGCACTAAGACATTATTTCCTTTGCCAACAAAGCCTTCGCGATAAGCATTCATGCTGCGCCAAAACTCGTAAAACTCTAAATCTCTGCCGTAAGCATCCGCATAAATTTTTGCCGCCTGCGCATCGGCATGACCGCGGATAACCTGCGCCTCTGCATCTGCCTTAGCTAAAATCTCGGCTGCTTCGCGCTCGGCATTGGCACGAATACCCTGTGATTTTTCCTGCCCTTGGGCGCGCAAATTGCGCGATACGCGTTCACGTTCGGCGCGCATCCGCTCAAAGACGCGATCGCGGATATCATCGGAGAAATCAACGCGCTTCAAACGTACGCCGACAATTTCCACGCCGTAACGTTCGCTGTCTTTGCTTAGCTCATTATTTAAATGGCTCATAATCGCATTGCGGTCTTGCGAAATCACTTCCGATACCGAACGACGGGCAAATTCATTGCGCAAACCGTCTTTGACCAATTGATCGAGCAAGGTTGCCGCGCGTTGGAAATTGCCTTGTGTGGTGGTATAGAAACGGCGGATATCGCCTACTTTCCATTCCACATAATAATCGACAATCAGATATTTCTTTTCATTTGTCAAAAACAATTCGGGATCGACGTTTAGGCGCTGAATCCGCTTGTCAAAAAATTCCACATGCTGAATAAAGGGGATTTTCATCTTCAACCCTGCGCTTTCTGTCGTACCGACCAAACGCGAGAACTGCGTGGTAACCGCCAATTGCCGCTCATTGACGACATAAAAAGCACCGCTAAAGACCAAAGCTGCTAAGATTGCCGCCGGAATTCCAATAACTTTTAATCCTTTCATACTTTCTCCTTAGCGACCGCGACTGCGCAAACGACTGCGTTCGTCTTGAGCGGCGGCATTGCCGAACGAAGACGCGCTACTGTTGTTTTGCGGACTTGCATTCGAGGTTGCGCTGTGATTGCCTGTCTGCTGCTCCGCCTGTTGATGAGCGGCGGCGATTTGTTCCAGCAACTTCTGCCCTGTTTGATCGTTTGCCATGCCGTTCATATTGATAATCGGCGTCGCATCGCCTTCCAGCACCACTTTCGGATTATCCGCATAGACCGCGCTCATGGTTTCCAAATACAATCGGCTGCGCAATGCCGCTTTATCCTGCTGATAGGCATCGAGCAAAACCGTAAAACGCGTCGCATCCGCCGCCGCACGCGCTTCAATTTGCGCTGCATAAGCCTTAGCGGCCTGCACCTGCTGCTCGGCATGACCGCGGGCAATCGGCAAACGCTCATTGGCAAAGGCTTCGGCTTGCAAACGCAAGCGCTCTTCATCTTCACGGGCGCGCACCGCATCTTCAAAGGCATCCTGCACTTCTACCGGCACCCGCGCATCTTGCAATTCTAGGGCGACGACTTCAATCCCCAAACCATAGGCGGCAATCGTTTCTTCGATAATTTTGCGCGCCTGCTGCGGCCATTCGTTACGGCGGTCGGTTAAAATATCGTCCACCGTATTGGCGCCCACTACTTCGCGAATCGCACTGGTTACCACATCGCCCAAAACTTCCACCGGATCGGCGGCATTGAATTGAAAAGCGCGGGCATCGCTAATGCGGTATTGCACCGCCGCGCCAATCTCAACGATATTTTCGTCTTTAGTCAGCATTTGTCCTACGCGCTGGTCTTGAGTACTCACACTGCCTTTCTGCGTTTTAAACTCGCCGACGCGCATGGTGGAAATCGATTGCACATCCACAATTTCCACACGTCCAAAAGGATAAGGCACGCGCCAATTCAAGCCGGATTTAGAGGTACTGCTGTATTTGCCTAATACCGTTTCTACGCCGTTTTCACGCTCTTTGACCGTATAAATGCCGGAACCCAACCATAATGCCAACAGCACTGCGCCGGCCAAACCCGCCAGTTTGCTATTAAACTGAAAATTCATCGGCGGCAGAGAACCTCCGCCGCGGCGATTGTCGCCATTATCTCCGTTGTCGCCGCTATTGCTATTGCGCCGTCCAATCAATTTATTGAACAATTCATCCAAATCCGGCGGCTGATCGCGACCTTTCGAATCATTCTGCTGATTGTCCTGCCGACCGCCCCAAGGGTCTTGCGCCATTTGCAAGCCTCGCGCGGCGCGCTGCTGCGCAATATATTGACTTAACGTTAATATCGTAAACATACTCACCTATTAGCTATTTGGTTGCGACTGTAATTCTATGGCGCGATTATACTGGGATTGCAAACGCCGCCTATCTTTTTCTGCAAGACGAAGCTGCAAAGCCATGCCGCCGTCTGCCAAAAACGTCTCGTTTTCGACGCTTTGCAAGGCAAACAATTCCGCCCGCAAAGCCCCTTCTTGCGGCGACAGCAACAGCCAACCCCGCTGCTCTTGTCCGCCGAAATGGCTTTGCAAAGCCTCGATTAACAAATCCATGCCCGCCCCTGTCAAAGCCGACACAAAAACCGTATGTGCATTGCCTTTCTCATCGCGCAAAACGCGCGCGGATTCGTCTTTCAAATCAATTTTATTAAATACGCGAATCATCGGCACATCGCCTGCGCCGATTTCCTCTAATACGCTTTCCACCACCGCTTCGCGATCAATATGATCTTCATCATGATAATCCACCACATTTAAAATCAAATCGGCAAAAGCGGTTTCTTCCAGCGTCGATTTAAATGCCGCCACCAATTCATGCGGCAAATCGCTGACAAAACCCACCGTATCGGCAAGCAAAATCGTTTGCCGCCCCTCATGCACCAATTTGCGCCAAGTCGGGTCTAGGGTGGCGAATAATTGATCCTTTGCCAAAACCGCCGAATCCGTCAGACGGTTGAATAAGGTCGATTTCCCCGAATTGGTATAACCGGCTAAAGCAACGGTCGGCATATCGCGGCGATGGCGGCTTTTGCGCGTTTCAAAACGCTGCCGCTCCACCTTTTCTAATTTTTTCTGCAACTGCTTAATCCGAATGGCGAGCAAGCGGCGGTCGGTCTCCAACTGCGTTTCGCCGGGACCGCGCAAGCCGATACCGCCTTTCTGCCGCTCCAAATGCGTCCAACCGCGCACCAAGCGCGTGGATAAATGGTTCAGCTGCGCCAATTCCACCTGCAATTTTCCCTCATGACTGCGCGCTCTTTGGGCAAAAATATCCAAGACCAAACCGCTGCGGTCTAAAACGCGCGCGGAAAACAGCTTTTCTAAATTGCGTTCTTGCGAAGGAGATAATGCCGCATTAAAAATAACCAGCTCAATACCATGAGCCTTTACCGCCTCTGCAATCATTTCCGCCTGACCTTTGCCAATCAGATATTTAGGCTCGGGTTCGGTACGGGAAAATTGCGCCGTCCACAGCGCCTGCGCGCCCGCAGAAGCCGCCAGCAAATGAAATTCTTCTTCCACCGCCGCCTCATAAGGGCGATTAATATCGACCTGAATCAAAGCGGCTTTTTCTCCTGTTTGCGGACGCTCAAACAAAAATTTTCTCTCCTGTTTCAACACACAGAGCGACACATAAAGCGTCGCTCTACGTGTTGCCCTGAATTGGAAGAGGTTTCACCTCTCCCACAAGATCATTTTCCCTAAAGGGAGGGTTTCAACCAATAAGGAAATTTTGATAAAGCCAACAAGCGGCGCTGCGCTTACCGGCATAAGAATAAATTAATACAAAGGATCGCTATGCGCCGCCGGAGCCGCTGCTGCATTGCCAATTTCAGGCTCTGCGCTTTCTTCTTGCTCCGCCTCGTCGCCGAAACGCACATTGCGCGAAGGCACGATAGTAGAAATCGCGTGTTTATACACCATTTGAGAAATATTATTGCGCAGCAACAAGACAAAGGCATCGAAAGACTCGATTTGTCCCTGCAATTTAATGCCGTTAACCAAATACACCGATACAGGTACGCGCTCGCGGCGCAAAGCATTCAAATACGGATCTTGCAGTGATTGGGATTTGCTCATTCTTATTAGACTCCTTATTAATAGATAAATTCACTAGCTATATGCCAAGGCATCACCAAAGCCAGCGCATCATATCACGGCAAGCCCAAAGGGCAAGGAAAAATGCGCTTAAGAGCAGGATTCCCGCCGTCTTTCGCTGCGCGCAAATTATTGCTTAGGCACCGTCAACATCGGCACCGCACCATTAGGCAGCATCGTGCTCGGCAGTTGTCCGTTCCATTTTTCCGCCTGCATCAAAGCGATAATATTCGGATTTTCCTTCAATGCCTCCGATTTCTCGCGAATCGCCTGCGCTTCCGCTTGAGCGCGTAAAGCAATCGCCTTTGCCTCGCCTTCAGCAAATTTCACTTTCGCCGCCGCTTCTGCTTGCGCACGCGTAATCGCGATTTGCGCCTCCACTTTCTCACGCTCTAAATTCTGCTTATAACGCTCGACTTCCACTTCCGCTTTCATGCGGTCTTCAATCGTCTGTTCATAAGCCTTGGAATAATCGATGTTTTCAATCTGTACACCGCGCAAAATCAGATAAGGATAAGGCTGAAGAATCTTCTCCACCGCCACCTCGACATCAATATTGAGTTTTTCACGCTGCTGCACCGCCCGCAAAGCCGTATATTGCCCAAACACCGTCTTTAATTCCTGCTTCACTAAAGGTATGACTGCCAGCTGATAAGCATTATCCAAATTTTTGAATTGCTGATACAGCTCTCCCACGCCGCTCTCCGATACCGCTAAAGTAATAGATACCGTAATATCGGCAGGCTGCTGATCGGAAGAATAGGCAAACACTTTATCCAAAGTCCCCGTTGTCGTGCGCACAGGAATTTTTACCACCTTATTGACCATAGGAATTTTAAAATGCAAACCGGCATCGGCAATTTTTTCAAACTTGCCATAAGACAGCACTACGCCTCTCTCGCCCTCATCAATCGTATAAAAAGTCCCCATCAGCAAAGCAAAACTAAAAAATCCGATCATCGACCATAAAACCAAACCGAATACAGAACGTAAGTTCATCGCCACTCCTTTTCCTATCAAGTCATTTTCCTACAGATGCTGTTTTACCCTTAAGATAGCACAAATGCAGAACGCGAAAAATCCACGCTTGCCTTTGCCTGCAAAAGCGCCTACTCTGCGCTTTTTTAGCCTTAACCATGACCGCCGCCCTATTTTATTGCCCGCCGCAGCTTGCGGCATATTATCGCCGCTGCCGACTGGACGAACAAGACCAAACGCGCCTTGCGCAAAATCCGCAACTCGTCAAAAGCATTAGCTGGCAAACCTCGCGCGTCGGCAAACACCTCGCCAAACAATACTATCCTCAAGGCAAACTCTGCCTCAGCCATAAAGACGGACACAGCCTGATTGCCGTCGGCACCGGCAAAACAGGCGTAGATTTGGAATATCTCCGCCAACGCGACTACCTTGCGCTGGCAGAAAAAACCTGCTCGGCAGAAGAAATCCGACGCCTGCGCCATCTCGAAGCAAAGGCGCAGCAAGAATTGTTTTACCGCCTGTGGACAGTCAAAGAAGCGCTCATCAAAGGACAGGATTTGCGCTTCCCAAGCGATATGCCCGCCATCGGCTTTACTTGGAAAACACAAGAATCCTTTGCCGAAGGCATCATCATTCGCAGCCCGTCGCCGCGCCTTGTCCGCACTTGGCTCAGCGCTGCTTTGGCCCCTGATTGGTATTTTGCCGCACTATGGTTTGAGCCGGTCGGCGAAATCGCACTTTACAGCCTTATTGACTTGAATATTCACGACATAATCGGCTCATCGGCGCTAGAAATAAAATACCGCCCCTTGTCGCTTGCTTTTTAATTACCATGCTTTACAGTAAGCCGCTTCATCAAAATTTCCTTACTGGTTGAAACCCCTCCCTTTAGGGAGGATAATCTGTGAGAGAGGTGTAACCTCTTCCAATTCAGGGCAACACGTAGAGCGACGCTTTATGTGTCGCTCTGTGTGTTGAAACATCATATTAGGAAAAATCTATGAAAAAACTCCTTGTCTTATCCGCATTAAGCCTGATGCTTTTAACCGCCTGCGGCAAAGAAGCCCCTGCCGAAGCGGCGGAAACCTTCTTTACCGAACTCTTGCAAGGCGATGTTAAAAAAGCCCTTTCTATCGTCTATCTGCCTGCGGAAGTCAATAATCCTTTCGGTCTGGACTTATTGGAACAAGTCTTCAATGCCATGCAGGAAGAGCTGAAAAAACAAGGCGGAGTCAAAAAAATCACAGCGGAAAAAGTGACTTATAACAGCGATAAGACTCAGGCAAGCGTTGTGCTGAAAATCGAAACCAATAACGGTCAAGTAAAAAGCAGCGAGTCGATTAATGTGGTTAAAGATAACGGTGTATGGAAAGTAAAAATGCAATAAAGCAAAGGATTATTATCGTATTGCATCAGGCGGTGGGCATTTTGCCGCTTGAAATATCCAGAACATCAGGCTGCTCTTTAAGCAGCCTGATTTTTTAAGCATGTTAATCCGCCATCGCCATCAGGCTGGCATTGCCGCCGGCGGCGGTGGTGTTGATGCTGCATGAAATTTCTTCAAATAGTTGCAACACGTCCACGCCTTGTTCGGAAGGCAGGATTTTCACCAAGGCGCCGTCGCTGCCGGCAAGCTGCTGTTTGACGGCAAGCGGCAGGTTTTCCAAGGCAATCACATGGCTGATACCTTCTGCCGTCGGATCGGTGCTGATGCGGATTAGGTCTTCCAAGCCGGCTTGGTGGGCGGCTAAAGGGGAATCGGCGGCAACAATCGCTTCCATGCCCGAAGCGGCCAATACGGTCAATGCGGCAAAAGCCTGCTGCAAATCGCCGCCGTAGAGCCATACTTTTTTCGGGGCATGCCAGCTGAGCACATTGCGCTCGCCAGTCGGACCGGTGAGTACGCTTTCGGCGCCGCATAAGGTTTGCAGACGTGTCCGCCCGGCAATGGCGGCAAGATTGAGCTTCTGCTCTTGCGATAAAGGCAGCTGATGCAATTGGGCTTGAATGCGTGCCAAGGCGGTTTCGTCGACGCTGCCGATGCGGCTGAGGGTCGGCTGTTTCCAGTGCGTGATGCCGCTGAGTTTTTGCAGGTAGAACGGGCCGCCGGCTTTCGGGCCGGTGCCTGACAGACCGTGTCCGCCGAAGGGTTGCACGCCGACCACGGCGCCGACGATATTGCGGTTGATGTAAACGTTGCCGGCTTCAATGCGCGATCTGATGTGTTCCACCGTGCCGTCGATGCGGCTGTGTACGCCGTGGGTCAGCGCGTAGCCTTTGCCGTTGATTTGGTCGATGATGCTGTCCAGTTCGTCGGCGCGGTAGCGCACCACGTGCAGCACAGGACCGAATACTTCGCGCTGCAATTCGTTTAAATTGTTCAGTTCAAACAAAATCGGGGCGATAAAGGTGGCATTGTCGGCGTATTCAGGCAGCTTAATCTGATGATAAGACTTGGCGGCCGTTTTCATTTTGTCGATGTGGTTTTGCAGGTTTTGCTGCGCTTCGGCATCAATCACGGGGCCGATGTCGGTGTGCAGGCGCATCGGGTTGCCGACACGCAATTCGTTCATCGCGCCTTTAATCATGCCAATCATATGCTCGGCCACGTCTTCCTGCACGCACAAAATACGCAGCGCCGAACAGCGTTGGCCGGCCGAATCGAAGGCGGAATTGAGCACATCGGCGCAGACTTGTTCCGCCAAGGCGGTGGAATCGACAATCATGGCGTTTTGGCCGCCGGTTTCGGCAATCAGCACGGGGTTGTCCTCGCGTTTGGCCAAGCTTTGGTTAATCAGGCGCGCCACTTCGGTCGAGCCGGTGAAAATCACGCCGCCGATACGCGCATCTTGCGTGAGCGCCGCGCCTACTTCGCCTGCGCCCAATACCAGCTGCAAGGCTTCGAACGGCACACCTGCCTGATGCAGCAGCTGCACGGCATAATGGGCAATCAGGCTGGTCTGTTCGGCAGGTTTGGCGACCACGGTATTACCGGCAGCCAATGCCGCCGCCACTTCGCCGACAAAAATCGCCAGCGGGAAGTTCCAAGGGCTGATGGCGACAATGGTGCCGACACCTTGCGCGCTTTCAGGCAGCGTTTGCTCGGCTTCATCGGCATAGTAGCGGCAGAAATCTACCGCTTCGCGCACTTCGGCAATCGCGTTTTGCAGGGTTTTGCCGGCTTCGCGCACCGCCAGCATCATCAATGCGGCTGTGTGCTGTTCCATCAAATCGGCAAAACGGCGTAGACAGGCGGCACGTTCGGCAGCCGGCGTTTGGCGCCAAGCCGTTTGTACGGCCACCGCTGCGGCAATCGCTTCTTGCGCCAAGGCGGCATCGGCAAAGGCGACCGTACCGACCACATCATTATGATCGGCAGGATTTTTGACCGCTTGCGGCGCAGTTGCTTCACGCGGCTTGCCGTTTACAATCGAGGCTGCCTGAAAATTGTGCGCGGCGGCTTGGTTCATTTGCTGCTGCAAATCCTGCAACACATGTTCATTGCTCAAATCCACGCCTTGCGAATTTTGGCGGTCTTTGCCGTATAAATCGCGCGGCAGCGGCAAAGCTGCATGTAAATGAATACCTTCTTCGGCGATAGTATCGAAAGGGCTACGAATCAGTTCGTCAATGCTGATTTTTTCATCGACGATTTGATTCACAAACGAGGAATTGGCACCGTTTTCCAACAAACGGCGCACCAAATACGCCAACAGCGTTTCGTGCGTCCCCACCGGTGCGTAAATGCGCACGCGGCGACCCAAGTTTTGCGGACCGACCACTTGGTCGTACAGGGTTTCGCCCATGCCGTGCAGGCATTGGTGTTCAAAATCCTTGCCCTTGCCCATTTCGTAAATCGCCGCCAACGTGTAGGCATTGTGGGTGGCAAATTGCGGGAACACGGCATCTTGCGCGTCCAGCAGTTTGCGCGCGCATGCCAGATAGGAAATGTCGGTATGCACTTTGCGGGTATAGACAGGATAGCCGTTGAGTCCGTCCACCTGCGCCCATTTGATTTCGCTGTCCCAATACGCGCCTTTTACCAAGCGAATCATCAATTTCTGATTATTGCGGCGCGCCAAATCCACCAAATAATCAATCACAAAGGGGCAGCGTTTTTGGTAGGCCTGCACCACAAAACCGATGCCGTTGTAACCCGCCAAATCAGGATCGGACACCAAAGTTTCCATCAAATCCAGCGACAATTCCAAGCGGTTGGCTTCTTCGGCATCGATGTTCAGGCCGATATTATATTGTTTTGCCAATAAAAACAGCTGTTTCAATTTCGGCAGCAGTTCGGTCATCACGCGCTCGTGTTGGGCGCGGAAATAGCGCGGATGAATCGCCGATAATTTCACCGAAATGCCGTTGCCTTCATACACGCCCTGACCTGCCGCATCCTTGCCGATGGCGTGAATCGCGGTAAGGTAATCCTGATAATAGCGATCGGCATCGGCTTGGGTAAACGCCGCTTCGCCCAGCATATCGAATGAAAAACGGTAGCCCAGTTTTTCGCGTTCTTTGCCGTTTTTCAATGCTTCTTCAATAGTTTGCCCGGTCACAAACTGCTTGCCCAGCATGCGCATGGCATAGTTCACGCCTTTGCGAATTAGGGGCGCACCGCCTTTGTTTAAGACGTTTTTCAGACTGCCTGAAAGCGATTCGCTGCTGGGTGCGTTGGTCAGTTTGCCGGTAATCAGCAAGCCCCAAGCGGCGGCGTTTACAAACAGGCTCGGGCTGTTGTTCAAATGGCTTTGCCAATCGCCGTCTGCAAGCTTGTCGGCAATCAGTTTATTGCGCGTAGCATTGTCGGGAATGCGCAGCAGGGCTTCTGCCAAGCACATCAGCGCCACCCCTTCTTCGCTGGACAAGGAAAATTCGTGCATCAGCGCATCCACGCCGCTGGCTTTGCGGCGGCTGGCGCGCACTTGGGTGACCAAACGGCGCGCCAAATCATCGGCGGCACGGCGCTCTTCATCGCTCATCTGCGCCTGTTGCAGCATATCCTGCACGGCTTTGATTTCATCGCGGCGATAAGCCTCAGTCACTGCTCGGCGTAAGGGCGTTTGTTCGGGGTGGGCAAATTGGAACATGGTGATTTCTCCTTAGTTTCTCCTGAAAAACAGATGGCATTCAATCATAGGCTAGAAAAACATTATTCATAAAACATGATGTCTTAACAGCTTTCAATATTAAGCATCGCTTAAATTAATTTACACTTAAATATTGACAGCTTTTATTTTACAAGATAAGTTTTCAAGCAATAAAGCTTTTTAAGCAAAGGTCTCCTCATGCTACATTACGACTCTTCCCAAACTTCCGCCGCTCTACCGTTTCCCGAATTGGTGGCGGCGGTAGAAAAACTGTTTGCCCAAGGCTGCGAAGTGCCGCTGCGCCACAACCATGCCATTACCGATGCACAAAACAACAAAATCGGCACCCTGCTGCTGATGCCCGCTTGGCAGCCGGAACGCTGGTTGGGCGTGAAAACCGTATCCATTTTTCCGCAAAACGCCCGACACAATCTCCCCAGTCTGCACTCGGTTTACATTTTATACAGCGCAGACACCGGCAAACCGGCCGCCATTTTTGACGGCGACAGCATCACTTCACGCCGCACCGCCGCCGCTTCCGCATCGGCCGCACGCTTTTTAAGCCGCAAAGACAGCAAAACCTTGCTGATTGTAGGTGCCGGTCGTGTGGCGGAACTGCTGCCCGATGCCTATTTAAGCGTGCGCCCGATTGAACGTTTTATCATCTGGAATCAAACTCAGGATAAAGCCGAAAGTCTGGCAGTTCGTCTGCGCGACAGAGGTTTGCAGGCGGAAGCCGCAAGCGACTTGGCTTCCGCCGTGAAGCAGTCCGACATCGTCAGCTGCGCCACTTTGTCCACCGCCCCTTTGATTTTGCGCGAATGGCTGCAAGCGGGCACGCATCTGGATTTAATCGGCGGCTTCGCCCCCGATATGCGCGAAACCGACGATGCCTGTTTTGCCGATACCAGTGTGTTTGTGGATACCGAAGAAGCCTTGATGAAAGCCGGTGATTTACTCTCCCCGATTGCGGCTGGTGTGTTCGCCCCCGAACGTGTTCGCGCCACCTTAAGCGATTTATGCCGTCTGCAACACAAAGGACGCGAACATGCCGAGGAAATCACTGTATTTAAATCCGTCGGCAGCGCCTTGGAAGATTTGGCGGCGGCGGTATTGGCTTACGAACACCTGAATTCTTAAATTTATAAAAGCATCCAAACAGATCGTTTGGATGAAATCATGAGCAATAATAAAACAACACTACATTTGGAAAAACATCATACAAAACCCTCAAATATCTAAACGCGTGCTGCTGGCCAGTTTAATCGGCAGCTCCATCGAATGGTTCGACTACTTCCTCTACGGCACGGTTGCCGCACTGGTGTTCAACCAATTATCCTTTCCGGCAGAAGACCCGACCGTCGGTACCATGCTGGCATTTGCTTCTTTTGCCTTATCGTTTTTTATCCGTCCTTTCGGCGGCATTTTGTTCAGCCACAGCGGAATATGCGCCCAAAGAACAGCGCGGCTTTTTCGGCAGCGTAGCGCATGTTAAGGCGCTCTTATCAATCAGTCATAAAGCCGATTAAGATTGTAGAGTAAGACATTCATCGTCTTTTCATTTCATAATCGGCTATCTCTCAATATATTGCGCGATAATCCGCATCTGCTTTTTCGAATTTTTCCACCACTTCGCGCTCAGGCGTTTTGCTCAATAAGGATACGGCAACCACCGCCAAGCCGCACAAAATAAATCCGGGCACGATTTCATACATGGTCGGCAAACCCGCTTTGCTCAATGCCGGATTCACTTTTTCCGCCCATAGCACCACCACGACTGCGCCGCTAATCATGCCGGCCAAAGCGCCTGAAGCCGTCATGCGCTTCCACATCACCGATAAAATCACCACCGGTCCGAAGGCTGCGCCGAAGCCCGCCCAAGCATAGGACACCAAGCCCAGCACTTTGCTGTCGGGATTACCGGCAATCAAAATGGCAATAATCGCCACCGCCAATACCATAATCCGCCCTACCCAGACCAATTCGTTTTGCGCAGCATTCGGGCGCAGAAAGCCTTTGTAAAAATCTTCGGTAATGGCGCTGGAACAGACCAAGAGCTGGCAAGACAGCGTAGACATCACCGCTGCCAAAATCGCACTCAAAATGACGCCGGCAATCCAAGGGTTAAACAATAAGGTTGCCAAAGCAATGAAAATGCGTTCGTCATTACCGCCTAATGCCTCTATTTCCTCGGGATGACCGCCGAAATAAGCAATGCCGAAATAACCGGCCGCCACCGCACCGCCCAAGCAGACAATCATCCACGTCATACCGATGCGGCGTGCACTATTAAGCGATTTTACATTTTCCGCCGCCATAAAGCGCGCCAAAATATGCGGTTGTCCGAAATAGCCTAAACCCCAAGCGGCGGTAGAAATAATGCCTAAGAAGGTCGTACCGGCAAACAAGCTGCCGTATTCTTTGCCGGTATTGGCAGCCACAGCCTGCACCGCCGCGCTCATTTCCGCCGCACCGCCCAAGCTGAGATAGACCATAATCGGCGTTAAAATTAGGGCAAAGAGCATCAGCGTCGCCTGTACGGTATCCGTCCAGCTCACCGCCAAAAAGCCGCCGCGTTAATGAGCAGAACCTCCGCCGTGATACCCTAGATGCCATTCGCCAAGCGAATGAACAAATTGCGCAACTCAGTCCGCAAATTGAAAAAGCGCAGCAGCGGCAACAACTGCTTACCCTCAAAGCACCCGTATCAGGCACCGTGCAGCAGCTGGCAGTACACACAATCGGCGGCGTTGTGACCGCAGCCCAAAGCGTCATGGTCATTGTGCCTGATGACTATCAGCTCCACGCGAGCGTATGGATACTGAATAAGGATATCGGCTTTATTCGCCAAGGGCAGCCAGCGGTCATTAAAATCGAAGCCTTCCCCTATACACGCTATGGCTATATCACTGGCAAAGTCGAACATATCAGCTACGATGCCATCGAAAATGAGAAACTTGGCTTAATCTATGCCGCAACCATTAAACTGGATAAAGACACCCTAATGATTGACGGTCAACCTGTCCGCCTAAGTGCAGGCATGAACCTTACCGCAGAAATCAAAACGGGCAAACGCAGCGTGCTGGACTATCTGCTCAGTCCGCTGCAAACCAAACTTGACGAAAGCCTCAAACAACGATGACCAGAAACAATCACTACTGCCGGCTGCTTATCGCCGCCATACCGCTTTTGACCCTAACAGCCTGCGTACAAAACGCTTTACAACAGCCATCATCTAACACGCTTGCCCCTACCCAAGACAGCCGCAAAGCTGCCGAGCATACAGCCTATGCCGTGCCTAGTCCGCCAAGCCTGCACACGGATAAACCAAACGAATTTTCACAAACTGGCGAACTGCCTATATCCCGTACAGAAAAAACATCTTTCTCTCTCATAGAAGCATGGCGGGCTGCGCAGCAATATGCAGCCACTCATCATGCTGCAGAATATGCTCGTGATGCCGCTCAAGAACCGCAAAACCAAGCAAAAGCCCAGCTTTTGCCGCATATATCAGCGAATGCCAACTACAGCGACCGCGCTCAAGATGCTTATGACAAATACCGTACACATGGCTGGAATATCCAACTCGTACAGCCGCTTTACGACAAAGCACATTGGGCGCAGTACCAAGCGGAAAAAATCACCGCACAGCTTGGAGAAGCTCAGCTGCAGTGCAGCGATGATGACCTCATGTTAGAAGTCGCGAAAGCCTACTTTGAAGTCTTGGCGGCGCAAGAAAAACTAAAAAGCCTCGCTGAAGAAAAAACCGCCTACCAAGCCCAAATTCAACAGACACAAGGCAATTTCCAGCTTGGACAAGGCACGATTCTTGATACCTATGAAGCGCAAGCAAACTATGATGCTGCCGTTGCCAAAATCATCAAAACCCAAACAGACCTGACTTCAGCACAAAATAAACTCGCAGCTTATACAGGGCATAACGCTACCCGTCTTACCCCGATCAAAACAGGGCATCTTCCAGACCTCAGCAGCCGTTATACAGAAAACGACTGGATTGATATGGCACTCGCCAACAGCAACACCCTACGCAACAAACAATTAGAAATCGATAAAAGCCAAGCTGATGAAGCCGTTGCCAAAAGCGGGCACTATCCACAAGTATCACTCACCGCAGGCTACCAAGATAATCACAACAACATCGGCTATACAAACGGCAGCAACAATAACACCCGTAACAAAGGGACGTATGTCGGCATTCAATTCACCCTGCCGCTTTATAGCGGCGGCGAAACATCAAGCAAAATCCGCCAGCAAGAAGCATTAGTCAAACAGAAACAAGCTGAATATCGTGCTGAAAAAGAGCAGCTTATTTTGAACGTCAAACAGCAATATACCGCATTGCAAGGGTGGAAAGCACAAATAGCGGCCCAAGAAAAACTGCTTGCAACCAACCAAGCCAAACTAAAAGCCACCAAACTCGGCAATCAATACGGCATGAGCTATCCGCTTGAAATTCTGCAAGCAGAAAAAGACCGTGCCAATGCCGCTGAACAGCTGCAAGAAGCAAAATATCAATACATCACCACATGGATCACCTTACTACAGCTTAGCGGCTTGATCCGGCAGGAAACGCAAATCAACGCTTTAAAGATGCTGTTTGAGTAGTACATCACAATAGAAATATGAGACCTTTGCAAAACCCCAAAAACTGGAGAAGCTCAAGTTTTTAAAATTAAAAAAGTGAATTTAAATCAGTACCTTGATTTTTCTAGCAGTAGAGAAAATTCGTGTAAAACGGAATTTTACAAAGGTCTCAATATATTAGCTACCCACAGATGATATATGCCATTACGCTGAGAAAACATAAGGTTGTTATAAGCCTAGTAGACTATTTTGAGCTGAGAAAGCTGGCTATAAAGTTCAATGCAAGTGGCTAGATAAAAATGAAAACAATTTTGACGAGTTTGAAAGAGGTTGATAAAATTTATGTATATTCATAAAATTATCAGTATATATATTTATGCAATTTATTATAAAGTTATTCTGTATGAAGATAAAATATTTCGTTAGCTTAATATTGGTTCTGATTTCATATGTCTGTTTTGGTTGGTCTATCCTATTTTTAGGAGTTATTTTATCTATTCCTTATTCTTTTTGGGTATCGAATGGAAAACGTTTTTTATGACAATGTGTACCATAATGATTGGACTTGTGTTGTTTTTTTCAACAAAAATTCCAGAAGATATTGATTTTAATAATCAAAAGAATGATGTTGTTATTTTAGATAAAGGGATTGGCTATTCTTTTAACTTATTTGGCAAACTTTATTCCCCAGAATATTTTGATGTGTGTCATAACAAAGAGACGAAAATATCTTATGTTGACATTTATTCGCCTGGTGATAAAGAAACAAGGAAAGTTATTACTTCTGCATCATGTAAAAATTCACAAGAATATAATCAAATATCAACTATAAAACTCGAAATATTAAAATTTAAAGTCGGATTGATGGTTCTTTTAGTTTTTTCAGCTTTTTTCTTTTTGTTAGATAAGAGGAGATAGGGAAATGATATATTCAACATTAAGACAAATGTATGACTTTTATAGTGATGGAATGTCTGCTACAGATATAGCTAACTCTTATATTAACGATTTAGCTAATAAATCTACTAGAGATGTTTTAGAAGATACTATATCTATGGTTCAGGTTGTTGCCAATATGGGAGATTCCTTAGGGAAGGGTAATGAATTAACAAATAACGCATCTTCATCACTTTCTACATTATCTTTGGCTAATGATGCGGCTAAAATATATCAATCTATAACTCAGAAAAATGAAATTAATCTACATGATTTAAATAATCTCCTAGGTAATTTATTTGTTGCGGCAGGAGATGGTTTAGCTTCTCGTGGCTTTAAAGCAGGAGAGATTTTTTCTGTAGCTGGTATATTTATTAAAGAATACGGCGATCATACTTATAATGATGGTAACTCAATTATGGCGGCTGATGACTTCTTTAACGCTGATAATTTCAAAGGTTTTCTTTGGGAAAAAGCTGAAGATTGGTCAAAATTTGTTTATTCTGCTTTCCCGGATTGGATGAATCCATGGCTAGATTTGGATCGTTCAAAGGAGCAAAAATACTATTTCACCGATCCCTTGATTATTGATCTTGATGGCAATGGGATTAAAACCCTTGCAGCAGCGGTAAACCGTGCAGTGATGTTTGATGATAATGCCAACGGCATCCGCAATGCGATAGGTTGGGTGGATGCCAATGACGGTATTTTAGTCCGCGACATTAACCAAGATGGCAAGATCAATAATGGCCGTGAGATTTTTGGTGACGCCTATGAACTTAAAAGCGGTGCGCTTGCTAAAAACGGCTATGAAGCATTAGCGGAATTTGACAGCAATCAAGACGGCAAAGTGGATGCCAATGATGCTGATTTTGCCGAGCTGCGGATTTGGAGAGACGTAAACAGCAACGGTATTACCGATGACGGCGAATTATTAACGCTTGAAGCCGCCGGCGTAAAAGCACTGAACCTTGAACACACCGCTGTTGATGAGAAACTTGAAGGTGATAACACGATTACCCAAAAAGGCAGTTATGAAAAATTAGATGGTTCAACTGCTGAGATGGGGGATGTAAACTTTACGCGCAATACTTTGGTTTCTGAATATGTAGAAAAAATTCCTCTCACATCAGAACAATTATTATGGATGAACTTAAAAGGCGTAGGCAATTTGCGAGATTTACGCGAAGCGGCGGCAACCTTTGAACCTTTAGCTGAAACTAAGCGTGAATCTTTGCTAGATGACTTAATTTATCGCTGGACAGGCAGTGAGGATGTTGATCCTTATAGCCGCGATCCTAAGAAAATTTATCCGCATGTGATGGATGCCCGCCAATTAGTGACGCTTGAGCATCTCACAGGGCATGGCTATCTGGGTACTTGGTGCTGGGGTTCAACTATGGGAGACCATCTCAGCACCTCAAAACTTTGCAGAAATGGTGTGAAATTTAATGCTAATCTACTTCAGCCCCAAGAATAAATTATGAGATATACTCCCATCAATCAATTTTTTGTATTGTTTTTTTTTCCAGCATGTATTTATTGTTTTATTTTTTTTCCATTTGCGTGGAATAATTCTCTAGATGCGTATTTTAATTTCGATTACCATAATAATTTTTATACAAATTTTATTTCTTTAGGGGCAGCTTTTGACGCAAAAAATATACATACATTTTTAAGAGCTTATATAACCATTCCATTAGGTATCTTATTTTCTTTAATTTTTACATTAAGCTTGTTTAAATTTAATAAACAAAAAAATATTCAATGGGCTGTAGAGTTACCATATTATTTTTCTAGGAAATTAAAATATGGCATGCTCTGGATCTATTCAATTATAGGTTATATTTTAATTGGCGCTGAACATGCCTATACTAATAAATCTCATCTTACTGAAAGCAGTTCTTTCCTTGTCGGAGGAGCAGAATTTCTAATTATGATGACTATTTGTTATTGTATGGGCTACTTTGCAATACTTGCTTTAAGGAGAGAAAAAAATGAGTGAATGTGATAATAGAGATAATATGGGAAAAAGTTCTTCTGATGATATCATGACAGTTGCTATCTCTGTCTATAATGGTGTTGATGTTTTACCTCAGAGTCTGCTTATGACTAGATTCGTCAAGCCTGTGCACCTTTTTTATTTTTGATTTAAATAAAATAAATTTTCGGAGTCTATAGATGTCTGATAGTGAGTTCACTAATAAGTTGATAGATTTTTCAACTAATGTTTTGAAAGAAGATTTTTATAATAGAGAGTTTAAAATATATAATATTATTCATATGCAAGATAGAAAATTCTATATTGATTATTTTAATCTTTATAAAAAATCTGAACAAAATAAAGAAAGGCGAATAGCTGAAACATTGGGAATATATTTTATTCCCCCATTTGTTATGGTATCAATAATATCTGGGTTTCTTATTTATAATTTCTACGATTATTTTTATTTTGATTCAATAAATAAAGTAGGTATTTTTTTTAGTATTACTAAAATGCCAGAAAAGCAATATCTACTAAAAGGTTATTTTTTTATATTTATTATTTTGTATACTTTGATGGTTTTGTTTCTTGCAAGAAAATATTTTGTCATTGTTAGGAATTTTGATTCTTGGAAAAATTTTTTCTTATATTATGCTGATATAATTGTAGTATCTTTTGTAATTTTAGTTTTATTATTGGCGGCACCAATGGTTGAGGTACTATCTACTTATAGTAATGTGACTAGGTATGATTTTGATATCTCTCCTGCTGGAATAATAAACTATTTTTGTCTTCTTTTTTTTATTGTTTTCTTTTTAATATACAGGTTATGTTATTTTAGCCTATTTTTTTATAGAAAATCAGAAATGGATGCAATTACCACATCCATAGCTTCATCATACGCTTTTTATAAATTTTGTGAGAAATAAAACTTAAGGAGAATTACTATGAGTAATGTCTGTGAGAATAAACAACCTAAAGATTACTCTGAACTTGCTAATGATCTTAATAACTGGGTTCAGATGTATGCTAATGCAGCATCAATTGATGAAGCATCGGAAAAGTTTAAATTCTATAAACAATTTCTATTGGATAAATATGGTTCTGACTATTTTGCTAAAAAGGTTATAAATAGGCATAGTACATTGAGAGGAGTTCTTAATGAATTAGGGTCTGATAAATTTAGAAAAGATATCTCGAATCAATTTAGTCAATTTGTTAAAAATAACTATAATACAGGACAAAGAGTGTATGATTATATGTCTTCTAAAGGATATATATATTCTGAAGCGGATAAACAATACTATTGGAAAAAGGCACAAACTTATTATGAAATAAGGGATGATATTAATTCAATCCAAAGAAACGCCCAAAAATTTGCAACACAACTAGGTAAGAATTTAAGTGTTGCTGGAAATGTAGCTAATGCAATTGTACCTATAGTTGATATAGTTGGAAATTGTAATACTGCTCAAGCAGCAAAAAATTCATTCGTTGCAGTCTCATCAAATTTTATAACTAGAGGATTACTTTCTTTTATTCCTGCTGTTGGTCCAGTTGCGGCTATGCTTGGTGGAGCTTTACTAAGTTACCCTGTTAGCACAGGACTAGGTTGGCTTTATGACAAAGCTTATAAAGCTTTTACTGGGAACGAAATTCCTAAAGGGAATCAATGTACAGATAATCAACCCAATATATCTGAAGCGGAATGTACCACATCACCTTTGGTTATTGATTTAAACAAAAATGGTATTCAAACTTTTCCTTTAGGTATTTCTACACGCTTTGACTTAGATAATTCTGGTTTTGCAGAGCGAACTGGTTGGCTAGATGAGCATGACGGCTTACTAGTATTAGACCTAAACGGCAATGGAAAAATTGATAATGGTGCGGAGCTTTTTGGTAATCATACCGCATTAAAAGATGGGACTTTAGCTTCTGATGGTTTTGCCGCTCTTCATCAATATGATGAAAACGGCGACGGTATCATTTCATCGACCGACTCTATCTGGTCAAAACTCAAAGTTTGGCGGGATAAAAATATTAATGCCAAAACGGAAGATGGTGAATTATATTCACTTGATGAACTTGGTATCGCATCTATTAGCGTACAGGCTCAGACTGTCAAAGAAACCGATGAGTCGGGAAATCAGATATCACACCGAGCCGAAGTTAATTGGACAGATGGTGGCGTATCTAATATTGAAGACGTATGGTTCAAGGTCAATACAGCTGACTCAAAATATCTTGGTGATGTGGATATATCTGATGAGATTTTATCTCTTCCTGATGTGTATGGTTTTGGCAATGTACCTAACTTACAGATAGCAATGAGCAAAGACAGCAAGCTCAAAGCAATGGTAGAAGAATATATTGCCGCAGATGAAACTAAGCGTGAATCTTTGCTAGATGTCTTAATTTATCGCTGGACAGGCAGTGAGGACGTTGATCCTTATAGCCGCGATCCTAAGAAAATTTATCCGCATGTGATGGATGCCCGCCAATTAGTGACGCTTGAGCATCTCACAGGGCATGGCTATCTGGGCACCTGGTGCTTCGATTTAATTATGAGACACCGTTTCAGCAGCTCAGAACTCTGCGGAAATGGTGTGAAATTTAATGATAATCTACTTCAGCCCCAAGGATAAAATATGAGATATACTCCTATCAATCAATTTTTTGTATTGTTTTTTTGCCAGCATGTATTTATTGTTTTATTTTTCTGCCTCTTTCATGGAATAGTTTATTTTCTGAATTAAATAAGTCTCTTGATAATTATGGTATATACATAAATATAATTTCTCATGCTGCAAATGCAGATGCACAGCATGTGTTTTTTAGAACCTACTTAACCATACCTTTAGGAATTTTATTTTCTTCTTTTTTTATATTAAGTCTGTTTAAATTTAATAAACAAAAAAATATTCAATGGGCAATAGATATCCCTCGCTATTTTAGCAAAAAACTAATATTTGGTCAGCTTTGGATTGCGTATCTAATGGCGTACAATTTGTTTAGCTCTAATCAAGATTATGGTTATTCTAGTACTGGTCACCCTAACCTTGTTATCGTTTCAGGTTCAGAATTATTAGTTATGGTCGCAATTTGTTATAGTATGGGCTACTTTGCAGTCCTTGCTTTAAGGAGAGAGAAAAATGAGTGAATGTGATACAAGAAAAACTGCTTGCAACCAACCAAGCCAAACTAAAAGCCACCAAACTCGGCAATCAATACGGCATGAGCTATCCGCTGGAAATTCTGCAAGCAGAAAAAGACCGTGCCAATGCCGCTGAACAGCTGCAAGAAGCAAAATATCAATACATCACCACATGGATCGATCACCTTACTACAGCTTAGCGGCTTGATCCGGCAGGAAACGCAAATCAACGCTTTAAAGATGCTGTTTGAGTAGCACATCAGGATAGCCATACGCCAGCAATCACCAGTCTTAGACGGTGCAGTCAAGGAGGCTGAGAAAGCACAAGGCTGTTAGCAGCTGGGGCTGTTGTTGTCAGATGAGCAAGATTGGCATAAAAATTAATGCAAACGGCAGGTTGCAGATAAAAATAATTCTTGACAAAGCCAGAAAAACAAAATATCTTCATAATAAAAAAGAGTAGCTATCGTGTCACTAGTATCCAAAAATATGTTATTAATGCTTATAAAAGTAGGTTGGTGCTTAAAATTATACATAATAAGTTGAAGATATTATCTCATAGGTATTAAAAACACCAATTTTTTTGATGCGAGAACATTCTTTATGAGTTATAAAAAATACGGAAAAATAAAAACCGAAGAAGGGTTTTATATCGTAAACTTTCCTTCCTTTAAAACTAATCCAGTGTTATACACTTATTTAAAACTAAAAAGTTTTTTAGCTTATAAAGAAGAATCATTAGGAGAATGTATTTTAAGCCTTCTTTTTTATGCATTTCTTGCATTTTACTCTTACTACTATTCAGTCTATACTTTCTACGATAGTCTGAATGTAAGTAGAGAAGAGTATGTAATAAACGGTCCATTTACAATCAGATATCGTTTACCTGAAGTAAAATTTGGTAGTCCCATTTTAACAGTTACTAAAGATAATCAAACATGGTGTTTCTCATGTATAGGAACTTGGGAAGATTTCTGTAAGAATAAAAAAGGTATTTATAACTTTTCAGATGATTATGTTTTATTCTATCAGAATAGATACAAAAATATTACTGAAAATAGCATTGCAATAAGTAGAATAGTTAATAAAGAAAAAAAAGAAAATATTTTTATTAACAAAGAAATGAAATTTTTTTATAGAAAAATAACTCTTTATTTTTGCTTTCACTTCTTCTTATTGATTTATTCTGTTTACATAATTTTTAATATTGCAATTAGTATTTATAAATCTTGGAGGTAGATTATGGGCAGTCCATTTATGACTACTTTTGATGTTATAGTAAAACTTACATCAAGTTCAGCAAGTTCTCTAAATAATTTAGTAGGAGCTAGTTATGATTTTGATTGTGAGAGAAATATTAGAGGTAGCGTTAAGTCAGTTAATATTATATCTGACGGCTTATATGCTGCCAGTTCAGGTATGTATGAAGAAGGTATTGTAAGAAAACTAGCGAAATTTACTGGTGCTTTAGGTATAATTACTTTTGCTGCTAAGGTTATAAATAGAAATGAAAAATTAACTTGGTCAGATACTCTCGGCTTTTTATCTGCTGCATTTACTATGGCAAACAAATTTAATGTAGTAGGCATGGTGTTCAGTTTTGCATCTATAGGTTTGACATTTATAGACTTATCTGAGGAGGGATATCCAAAAGGTTCTAATGATAAGCTATGTAATAAGCCTCCAAAACCAACATCTCATCCTAATATAGATGATGCTGAGAGAACCGTTTCTCCACTTGTAATAGACTTAAACAAAGGTGGTATTGAAACTACCTTTTTAAGAAATGGTGTATTTTTTGATCTAGATAATAGCTTATTTGCTGAAAAAACAGCATGGTTGAATAGAAATGATGGATTTCTCGCTTTAGACCTAAATAGTAATGGAAAAATTGATAACGGTGCGGAGCTGTTCGGCAATCATACCGTTTTACAAGATGGAACGCTTGCCGCTGATGGATTTGCAGCCCTGCGTCAGTATGACACGAACGCCGATGGCGTTATTTCTGCTCAAGATGCGATTTGGTCACAGCTCAAAGTTTGGCAGGATAGAAACTATAATGGCAAAACAGATGCTGACGAACTCTCTTCCTTGTCTGATTTAGGTATTGCTTCTATCAATCTTCAAGCGCAGCAAGTTCATGAAACAGATGACGCTAATAACGATATTTCCCATCGTTCGCAAGTTACCTGGACAGATGGCACTCAGTCCGACATTGAAGACGTATGGTTTAAAGTCAACACTGCGGATTCTCGTTATACTGGAGCGGTAGACATTCCTGAGGATGTAGCTACTCTGCCCGATGTTCATGGTTTTGGCAATGTACCTAACTTACAGATAGCAATGAGCAAAGACAGCAAGCTCAAAGCAATGGTAGAAGAATATATTGCTGCAGATGAAGCTAAGCGTGAATCTTTGCTAGATGCCTTAATTTATCGCTGGACAGGCAGTGAGGACGTTGATCCTTATAGCCGCGATCCTAAGAAAATTTATGGTCATGTGATGGATGCCCGCCAATTAGTGACGCTTGAGCATCTCACAGGGCATGGCTATCTGGGCACATGGTGCTGGGGCGAACGCGATCCTAATCCTCATGGGCATGCAGCACCTAAATTAATTGTTGAATATCAGAAGTTTGCTAATTATGTGCGTGCCGCTATTGCCGATCAAGTGGATTATGGTGGTTTATTTTCACCTGAAAACACCAATAGCCCACTTATATGGACTATTGTAGACCAACTACTTACCCAAGCCTATGAAAACGGAGATGAAACGAGAATATTATCTTTGGTTCAACATATGGAGGATTTGGGAGCTTATTATGGTGATTATCAAACAACACTTGCCTCTCATTTAGAAGCATTAAGCAATGAACGTGGTGGTATTTTTTCAGCACTCATAAATCACCGCTACTACAAGGGTACAGAAGTTGCCGACAAGCTGCTTGGTACAGATAAGGATGAGGCGTTTGACGGCCGCGGCGGAAATGATTTGCTCCAAGGCGGTGCAGGTAATGATATTTATCGCTTTAGCGGCAAATTTGGCGATGACCGTATTTATGACAGCGCTGGTAACGATTCAATTGTATTCACGGACGCGTCTATTACCGCACAAAACATCAGCTTCACTCGCGATATATCAAGCGTTACGATTCATACTCCGCAAGGTACGATTCAGTTAGATAATTTCTTCAATTTTGACGGCTCTGTTTATCAAGGCCGTATTGAAAAACTGCAATTTGCTGATGGTTCAACCGTATCATGGGAAGATATTGTCGAAACCTTGAAACCTAATCCTACTGAACAAGCCGATAAGCTATACTACACTGCTGAAACAGATAACATCTCTGCACTTGCTGGCGATGATGAGATTTACGCTGGTGATGGAGCAAATGTTATCGATGCAGGTGCTGGCAATGATACCGTTTATGCGGGTAATGATGACGATAGCATTACTGGCGGATATGGTGATGACGTATTGAATGGCGCAAATGGTGCAGATACCTATCACTATCGTCTTGGAGACGGTAACGATACCATTGTTGACCATTTTGAGGCGACAGGGCACAACAATCGATTAGTATTGCATGAGCTAAGCAAAGACGATATTCAAATGGCACGTGTTAATGGGGATGATTTACGCATCACCATTAAACAAACAGAACATACAATCACCGTTAAGAACTACTTTAATGGTCAGGCGATAACAGGGTATGTTTTTGACCGCATTGAGTTTGATGATAACACTGCTTTTGAAACAGATGAAATTCGCACGCTCGTCCAACAAGGAACGGAGCAGAACGACACGCTATACGGCTACAGCACGGATGACGTGCTGCATGGCGGTGCAGACAATGACATTCTCTACGGCAACGATGGCGACGACATCCTTGATGGCGGCGAAGGCGCCGACCGCATTGACGGCGGCGAAGGCAGCGACAGCATCACCGGCGGCAAAGGCAGCGACACCTTAAACGGCGGCGCTGGCGATGACACCTACATTTACCGCTTAGGCGATGGCAGCGACACCATCACCAACAAAGACGAAAACAGCGGCGGCACCGACACGCTGAAACTTGAAGGCATCAGCCAAGCGCAGGTAACCGCTGCACGCGACGGCAATACACTGCTGCTGCACCTTGCCGACGGCGCAGTCATTAGCGTAACAGACTACTTTGACGGCAGCGATGCCAGCAGCAATGCCATTAACGTTATCGCCTTTGCCGATGGGCAATGGGACATTGCTGCGGTGAAAGAGAAAGTCCAAATCAGCAGCGGACAAAACGACAAGCTCTACGGCTATGACAGAGCCGACAGCCTCGACGGCGGCGCCGGCAATGATGAACTGTATGGCTACGGCGGTGATGACACCTTAAATGGCGGCGAAGGCGCCGACCGCATTGACGGCGGCGCAGGCAACGACAGCATCACCGGCGGCAAAGGCAGCGATACCTTAAACGGCGGCGCTGGCGACGATACCTACTACTACCGCTATGGTGATGGCAGCGACACCATCAATAACTACGGCGGCGGTACAGATACCCTAGCGCTGCAAGGACTGACGCCTGCCCAAGTAACCGCATCACGTGATGGCGGCAGCCTGATTCTCACTCAAGACAATGGCCAGACCATTACCGTTAACGGTTATTTTGACACGCACGGCGCAACCAATGCTGCGCTTGCACAAATTACCTTCGACAGCAGCGCTGAAGTCTGGACGCCGGAAATTATCAAAGCCAAAGTTCAGGAAACTACCGAGCGCAATGACAAGCTCTATGGCTACGACGGCGCAGATGCCTTAGATGGCGGCGCAGGCAATGACCAGCTCTTTGGCTATGCTGGCAACGACACCTTGAGCGGCGGTGAAGGCAATGACTACATTGACGGCGGCGAAGGCAATGACCTCCTCGCTGGCGGAGAAGGCAATGATACGCTGAGAGGCAGTTCAGGCAGCGACACCTACCTTTACCGCCATGGCGATGGCAATGACACCATCATCAACAGCGGCAATACCGACGGCGATCGCGACACCTTACAGTTCGCAGATATCCGCTCCGATGCCGTGCGTGCCGTCCGCATCAACGATAATCTTGTCCTGCACTTAGATAACGGCCAGCACATCACCGTGCAAGACTATTTTGCCAACGATGCCGAAGGTAAAGACACCCTGCAGAGCATCGCATTTGCAGATGGCAAAACATGGGACATTGCAGCTGTTAAAACACTCGTACAGCAAGGTACCGAGCAGGCTGATACCCTGTATGGCTACCGCGATGCCGATACACTCGACGGCGGTGCCGGCGATGACACCCTTTATGGCCGTGCCGGCAATGACGAACTGCATGGCGGACTAGGCAGCGACAGACTCTATGGCGAAGACGGCGAAGACCGCCTCTACGGGGATAATGGCGCGGACAGCCTCTATGGCGGCAAAGGCAATGACCGCCTAGAAGGCGGAAATGGCAACGACACCCTATCAGGCGGACAAGGCGATGATGCCCTGCTTGGCGGTGCCGGCAACGATACCTATATCTTCCATAGCGGCGATGGCCATGACACCATCTTGCACGCAAGCCTCACCGACTATGAGACCAACACCCTGCGCCTGCAGGACATTGCGCCAGAAACCGTTAACCTCAAATCTGACGGCGATGACCTGCTGATTGTGATGAACGCCACGAAAGAAAGCGTACGCGTTCAAGGCTATTTTGCAGAAGGCGCAGAAAAACGCGGTATTGATCGAATCGTATTTGATAACGGTACCGTTTGGCAGGAATCCGACATTGCCCAGCACACCCTGCACGAAACCGACGGCGATGACGTCCTCGTCGGCAGCGTATTTGATGATGTGATTGATGCCAAAGGCGGCAATGACAGCATTACAGGCGGCAAAGGCAATGACACCTTGAACGGCGGCGAAGGCGACGACACCTATTACTATCAGCTTGGCGATGGCCATGACACCATTACCGATATTGCAGGAGACGACCGCATTATCTTTGGTGCAGGCATCCGCCGTGAAGACGTCAGCTTCAGCCGCGTTGACAATCATCTGTTAGTCTCCGTCAATGGCGATGCGGCCATAACCATCACAGATTGGTTTACCGACGCAGACCACCGTATCGAACACTTCCAGTTTGCCGACCAAACAGAGTGGCGCATCGACGACCTGAAAGCGATGAACATTCCCAGCCAGTTTGCTGACGGCGATGACGTCGTACAAGGTTGGGACGGCATAGACACCATAGATGGCGGTGCCGGAGACGACCAGCTCTTTGGCAATGGCGGCAGCGATACGCTGATAGGCGGTTTAGGCAGCGATGTACTAGACGGCGGCGCAGATGCCGACACCCTAATCGGCGGCAAAGGCGACGACACTTACCGTATTGACAGCCAAGACACCATCATAGAAAAAGCAGATGAAGGCTACGATACCGTTGAAACCGACTCAAGCTTTACCCTCGTCAACACCAACCTAGAAGCAGTTACCTTATTGGGCGATAAAGACGCCGATGCTACAGGCAACGATGCGGATAACCGCCTCACAGGAAACAGCGGCAATAACCGCCTAGACGGCGGCGCAGGCGCAGACATCATGCAAGGCGGTGCCGGCGATGATTATTATGTTGTTGACCGTTATGACAGCGTGGCACAAGACAGCAGCTGGAGCAGCTACTTAGTAGCGGGCGATAAAGTCATCGAAGCAGCCGATGGCGGCATTGATACCATTGAGCGCCATGCCGATCCATTCATCATCAGCAAAGACAGCATGGGCAACCCTGTTAACACAGGACAATACGCCGACCTAGAAGACAATGTTGAGAATCTGATTCTCAAAGGAAGCGCCGCTGCAGCCTATGGCAACGCACTGGATAACGACATCGTCCTCAATGCAGCCGATAACATCGTCAATGCCCGCGGCGGCAACGACACCATTCACTATCAAATCGGCGGCGGAAAAGACGAGATGAACTTCTTGGATAACACAGCCGCCCGCGACAGCCTGCATATCTCAGGCGTAAACGATAAGGATGCAAACGTCCGCCGCAGCGGCGATGATATCGTCATCACCTTCAATCATGATGCGCACGATCAAATTACCCTCAAAGACCACTTCAAAGCCAGTACCAATCATGGCAGCAGCGTCTATGACAGCAAAGTCGACAGCATCGTCTTTGATGATAACGGCCGTGAGTGGACGACAGACTATCTGGAATACCTCGCGCAAGGCGGCACGCACTCCACAGCGCCGACAGCCGTAAACAACACACGCCTCAATGCCATTGAAGCAGAAACCTTAACGGCGAACCTGAATGACTACTTTACCGACAGAGAAGGCGATGCCCTGCACTTTACCGTCAGCACCGCCGATGGCAGCGCCTTGCCGGATTGGCTGCATATTGACTTAGCAACAGGCGCCATCAGCGGCAAACCGCCAATCGGCGCAGCAGACCTGACCCTCAATGTGACCGCATCCGAAGCCTCCAGCCTCAGCGCCAGCACGACAGTCGATCTGGTGATTGCTGATAACCAAGCACCGCGGCGGCTGCGCCATCCTGATGATATCGCCGTCACCGAAGCCGTCGCCTTTACCATCAGCCTGCCGGACAACCTCTTTGCCGATCCGGAAGGACATGCGCTCAGCTATACCCTGACCGCGCAAGACGGCACCGCATTGCCGGCGTGGCTGCAGTTTGATGCAGATACCCGCACGCTGAGCGGTACAGCGCCCGCGGACGTATCAACACTGGGCTTGCGCCTGCAGGCAACAGATGCGGCGAATTTACACAGTGAAACCGCATTTGCGCTGAATATTGCGCCGAACCAAGCGCCGGTATTGGTATTGCCGTATAACGACATCCGCATCAACGAAGGCGAGAACCTCCAGCAAATCCTCGACCTGAGCCGCTTTAACGACCCAGAAGGCAGCAGCCTGACCTTTACCCTGACCCAAAGCAATGGCGATGCCCTGCCGGCATGGCTGAGCTTTGATGAGCAAACAGGGCAATTAAGCGGACAGGCACCGCTTGGCAGCCAAGACCTCAGCCTCAAAATCCAAGCGCAGGACAGCGCAGGAAAACGCAGCGCCGATAACTTTGACCTGCATATCAATGCAGCGCCGCAGCTGCAGGGAGACCTAGGCGCCCAAGCCGCTGCAGAAGGCAAAACCTGGCGCTACTATCTGCCGCTCTGGCAATTTAAAGATCCGGAAAACGGCGCCCTCAGCTACCGCATCACCATGAATGATGGTGCTGAACTGCCCAGCTGGATGCACTATGACGAGTACACCCATGCCATCACGGCAGAAGTGCCGATCGGACAAGACGACTTTACCCTGAGCATCACCGCGACAGATGCATACGGCTTAAGCAAAACCGGCAGCATTCCCGTCAGCATTACCCATACCGACCGCGAACTCCATACCCCATGGAACGGCGGTACCGTTATCGGAGAAAGCGGCAATGACAAGCTTTACGGCAGCTGGTTCAATGATGTGCTCTCTGGCGGTAAAGGAGACGACACCTTAATCGGTTTGATAGGCAGCGACCTCCTGATCGGCGGCAAAGGTAATGACCTGCTGCAGGGCGGGCTTGGTAGCGACACCTACCAATACCAAAAAGGCGATGGGCAGGACATCATTGATGATGAGGGCGGAGTGAATGACACCCTGATACTGCAAAACTACCGTCTTGAAGACATCCGGCTGGAGCGCAAGAATAATGACCAGATTCTGCACTTTGCAGGCAGCGATGACACCATCACGATCAAAGACCGCTATGCGGCTGCAGACAAAGGCCGGATAGAGCATTTTGTCTTCGACAATGAGACGATGGACTATCGCGGCTTTGAAGCAAAAGTGCAGGCTTACAGCGCGGGCGGCAATCGCGATGCCAATGACCGCAGCGCGGCTCAGGCGAACCAATTGGTCAATGCCATGGCATCCTTTGGTTCAGGGGCTGCAGCGCCGGCAGATGCGCCTAACAGTCTTGGTGCAGACGCTGCGCTTCTGGCCGCAGGCGCAGTAAATGATCCGAATCGGATTGGCGGGTAATAAATGCAGTTTTGCTTAAATTAATATTTGCACTAACGCCTCATCAAATTCTTGGTGGGGCAAATATAAACTTAGGGGCTGAAGTAGATTGATGCTTATTTCAATCTGCTTCAGCCCCTAAATTTATTCAAGACTTAGCAAAAAATTTCCACTTAAAGCCGCGCTTGTTTTTTATAGAGTTATTAATAACATCAATATGCTTCTGTACCAAATCTTGGCGAAGAACTTCCAGATGTTTTTCAATAATATCTTCTGCTGAGATAGCGACATCATTTAAAAAGGTCTTTTTCTGCAGCATCAGCTGTTCGTTAAATTCCGAAAATGACCTTACAAGCATATCAAAATCTTGTGTCATGATGTCAACAGCATGCGTGAGCTTTTCAAGCTGTTTTTCAAGCCCCATTATGGCGTATAAGGGGAAAGGGACATTTTAGGTGCTAAAAAGTTTGAAAAACCTTATTCTGTAAGGCTTTTAGCGAGGTCAAAAGCTTTGAACACAAAAAATGCTTTTTCTGTGGCTCAAAACAGGTCAAAAAAGACGGCAGACAAAATCATCAGCAACGATACAAATGCCGGCAATGCGGTAAGCGTTTTAGCAGCAAAAAGCGTCTTAACCCTCAAGAGTTGTGGACACTTTATAGTAGCGGCAAACAAAGCATGCAAGAGCTCGCCCAACGTTTTTCCTGCAACCGTAAAACCATTGCTAGACATCTCAAACAAGCCCGACTTAGGGAACCTGAACAACGGCATTTTTCATCAGTCAATATCATCATGGATACTACCTACTTTGGACGTAAATTTGGTGTGATGGTGCTGTATGACAGCATCAGCCGACAAGCCTTATCGGTCAGCGAGGTTAAATCAGAAAGCAATGCATTGTATCGACAAGCCATACGAGAGCTACAAGAAAAAGGAATACATATTCAGAGTATTATCTGCGATGGAAGAAGAGGATTAACCTCATTATTTCCCGATATTCCCATACAGCTTTGTCAATTCCACCAAGTCAAAACCATTAACCGTTATCTGACAAGAAAACCTCAAACAGCAGCGGCAGTAGATTTAAAACAACTTGCCTTAAGCCTAAAAAACAGCAGCAAAGCGGCATTTGAAGAGCATTTGAATAACTGGCATAAGCAGCATAAAGACTTTCTCAACGAACGTAGCTCAAATCCCGAAACAGGTAAATCACACTATAGGCACAAACGTTTAAGAAGTGCTTATAACAGTCTGAGGCGCAATCTGCATTGGCTTTTTACCTTTGAAGATTATCCGGAGTTAAACCTGCCAAAAACCACCAATTTGCTTGAAGGAAAATTTGGTGATCTGAAAAGACTTTTAGCTTGTCATTGCGGCATGGGAAAGGACAATAAGGTTAAGTTTATAAAAGATTATTTTGCTTAAAAAACGCTAGATAGCACCTATTTTGTCCCTTAGGGCTAAAGAACTCGAAAACAGCACCTAAAATGTCCCTTTGCTCGAAAATTAGTACAAGGCGGCGAACCGCAGATAGTGCAAGCGCGTACGGCAAGATGAGCCAAATCCGTAATACTTTCTCAATTTTTCGACTATATGTTAAGGCGCTCTTATCAATTAGTTACAAAGCCGATTAAGATTGTAGGAAAGGACATTCATCGTCTTTTCATTTCATAATCGGCTATCTCTCAATGTATTGCGCGATAATCCGCATCTGCTTTTTCGAATTTTTCCACCACTTCGCGCTCAGGCGTTTTGCTCAATAAGGATACGGCAACCACCGCCAAGCCGCACAAAATAAATCCGGGCACGATTTCATACATGGTCGGCAAACCCGCTTTGCTCAATGCCGGATTCACTTTTTCCGCCCATAGCACCACCACGACTGCGCCGCTAATCATGCCGGCCAAAGCGCCTGAAGCCGTCATGCGCTTCCACATCACCGATAAAATCACCACCGGTCCGAAGGCTGCGCCGAAGCCCGCCCAAGCATAGGACACCAAGCCCAGCACTTTGCTGTCGGGATTACCGGCAATCAAAATGGCAATAATCGCCACCGCCAATACCATAATCCGCCCTACCCAGACCAATTCGTTTTGCGCAGCATTCGGGCGCAGAAAGCCTTTGTAAAAATCTTCGGTAATGGCGCTGGAACAGACCAAGAGCTGGCAAGACAGCGTAGACATCACCGCTGCCAAAATCGCACTCAAAATGACGCCGGCAATCCAAGGGTTAAACAATAAGGTTGCCAAAGCAATGAAAATGCGTTCGTCATTACCGCCTAATGCTCCTATTTCTTCGGGATGACCGCCGAAATAAGCAATGCCGAAATAACCGGCCGCCACCGCACCGCCCAAGCAGACAATCATCCACGTCATACCGATGCGGCGTGCACTATTAAGCGATTTCACATTTTCCGCCGCCATAAAGCGCGCCAAAATATGCGGTTGTCCGAAATAGCCTAAACCCCAAGCGGCGGTAGAAATAATGCCTAAGAAGGTCGTACCGGCAAACAGGCTGCTGTATTCTTTGCCGGTATTGGCAGCCACAGCCTGCACCGCCGCGCTCATTTCCGCCGCACCGCCCAAGCTGAGATAGACCATAATCGGCGTTAAAATTAGGGCAAAGAGCATCAGCGTCGCCTGTACGGTATCCGTCCAGCTCACCGCCAAAAAGCCGCCGATAAAAGTATAGGCAATCGTTGCACCGGCACCTAACCACAAAGCGGTGTTGTAACTCATGCCTTCAAACAGACTTTGGAATAAACGCGCCCCCGCCACAATACCTGAAGCACAGTAAATCGTGAAGAAAAACAGAATAATCACGGCGGAAATGACTTTCATTGCCTGCCCTTTGGCACCGAAACGGTGATAAAAATAATCGGGCAAGGTCAAGGCATTATTAGCGTATTCGGTATGCACGCGCAAACGTCCCGAGACAAAGAGCCAGTTCAGCCAAGCGCCGATTGTCAAGCCGATGGCAATCCAGGCCTCGCTCAAACCGCTGGCATAAATCGCACCGGGCAGCCCCATCAGCAGCCAACCCGACATATCGGAGGCGCCGGCGGACATCGCCGTCACATAAGGCCCGAGACTGCGCCCGCCCAAAATATAATCGTCAAAATTGCGTGTGGAAAAATAAGCCGCCAAACCAATCAGCAGCACGGCAATCAAATAAATGCCGAAGGTAATATACATCGGATTATTCATACAAACTCCTCAAGGTGGCACCGCTGAATGCGGTTTTTCTAACATATCGATTAAAACAATGTGTCAAATTGACACGCAAGGATTATTATAGATTTACCTTATTTTGTAAACTGTTACATTGAGTGATTGTAAATTATTTTATTTATACGGTATTTCATCAAAATCAATTGTTTTCAAGCTTGAGGAACAAGCCCTTAGAAAAATTAGCATTATCATTCCATATCAAAGCAAAAGCACAAAAAGCAAAGCCCCTAAGGGCTTTTTTAATGACAGATTTTCTGCAAGAAACTGCGCGTGCGCTCATGCTGCGGATTTGCCAGCAAGTCTTTCGGCGCGCCCTGCTCGACCACCAAACCTTTATCCATGACCAGCATCACATCCGCCACTTCCAAGGCAAATTGCACTTCATGCGTTACCACCACCATTGTCCAGCCGTCGGCAGCAAGCGCTTTCATACTGTCTAAAACGTCTTGTACCAATTCGGGATCAAGGGCGGAAGTCGGTTCGTCAAACAGCAATAATTCGGGACGAATCGCCAAAGCCCGTGCAATGCCGACGCGCTGCTGCTGTCCGCCCGAGAGTTGATAAGGATACAAATCCGCCTTATCTGCCAAACCGACTTTACCGAGCAATGCCAAACCTTCGCCAAGGCTGCCGCCGTGAATATGCGTTTAAACATCGCAATGTCCTCCTAAAAAAGAAAGGCGCATTGTAGGCAAAGACAAGTGTCGGGATGAGAGCAAAAAGTTATAAGCTTATAGCTTTTAGGCGGAGAACCTCTGCCGCCCTAGGGCTGCGCCGCTGCCGGCAAAATCAAACGCTCCACCGCATAGCGTCCGCGATAAACAGCCACCTGCAAAAAGGTTTGCTCGGGATGTTCGCGTGCGGCAACTTCCATCGGCAAAGCTTCGTTTTCATTGGCATAATAGCGTTTAAAAGGCAGGCTGAAATGCAATGTTTTGCCTGTGCAGTAACCATCGTTAATCCTGACATAATCGTCGCCCTGCGGCGGATGACGCGATACAAAATCAATCTCCGCCAAACCTTGTGCATTCTGCTTCAGACGGGCATACAATTTGCCGCTCACGACCTGATAATCTTCCGTTTGGCAGACATCATTGGCGATTTCCTTGCCGCTGTCGGCGGCAAAATTCAGCGCCACATACTGACCGCGAAAATAATCGCGCGGATCAATCGGCTCGGTTTGAAAGAGAAAATGCCTGCCCTTGCTTTGCGCCTCATAATGCCCCCAAATCACATAAGCCAGCGCAAGGCTTTGCAATATAAAAGCGGCGATTAAACCGTAAAAATAGCCTTTTTTCATGCTGCTTTCCTTTTCTTCATCAAGAAGAGATTGGCGAAAAGTAAAATCAAACCGATGATAATAAACACAACACCGCGCAGCATAAAGCTATACACTTCGTCAAAAAATGCAGCAGCCAAAGCATTGCAGAGCAACAGCAAAGCGGCATTGAATTTCAGCCAACGCTGCTGTCGTTCCGCCACTATCGCCAAGCATAGTCCCAAGGTAAAGCTCATCAACAAAAAACCTTTATTTGCCAAAGTATTGGTCATCAAATCGGACGTCTGCAACCAATAATTGGCAAACAGCATCAGCGGCAATAAAGCGGCAAAAGCGGCCTGCTCAAAGCGCAAGCGCTTTTGCACGGCCAAAACGACTGCGACGACTGCCAAGCCCGCAGCAAGATAGACAAAAATCGCCACCCAAATCGGTATTCCCCACAAGAAATTATTAGTAAACAACCCTCTATCATCCCAAGCGGATAACAAAGCCAAGAGCAAAATGCCCGCAGCGCCGATGCTCGCCAAAGGATTGCGGGCATAATCCTGCCCGCAGAAAACGCGCCCTAAGACATAATACAGCGGCACCGCCACATAGACCGCCTGCCAAGCCACCTCATCCATATAATCAAACAAAAGCCGCATCAGTAGCAAGAAAGCGAATAAAGCGACAAACCATGCCAAGACACTGCCGCGCTGCCGCCACAGCAGAATGCCGCTCGCCGCCGCCAGCAGCCAATCCGTCGGCATTAAGATATTTTGGAACAATAAGCCCGCGACAAATAAAATAAAAGCACAAGCGCTGCTTTGCGCGGGATAAAGCAATGCCACCGGCAACAGCAGGATGGCGCTATTGCGCAGCAAATCCCAGACATCGCCGCCGCTATGATAGGTCTGCCCAATCAAAGCCAAAGCGGCAATCAAAGCAAGGGCATGAAAAGCACCGGCGCCCTCTTTTGCCGCCTGCTCCTTGCCATAAGCCGCCAGCAAAGTGGCATAACTCAGTGCCAGCGGCACATAACTCAACACCGCACGCACAGGACGCGACAAATCCGCCCAATTATGCGCCAAAAGCAAAATAATCCCACCGCCTACCAAAGCGGCGGCTAAAACAAACAGCAAAACCTGCCAAAAACGGGTGCTTGCCGCCTGATAGCGGCTTAATATCTGCGCGCTTTGCTGCTCGCTAATCAGCGCCTCTTGCTCCGCCTGCTGCAAAACAAGCTGCAAAAAGCGGTAATATCTGGGGGCAATCGCTTCTGCCATCGCATATTCCTTGATTCAGTAATAGAAGAAATTTATCTGGCGCGATTATAACCAAAGCCAATCGCGACAGAGCATATTTTTCACCGCTAGGCGGAAAGCGAATCGAAACAAACCTGCAACAAGTACTCTGCTTGTACATATCGTTGCCCGACGGATAACGAATGTCTCTACTAATTAAAGCCAAAATTTCTGTATTTGCAATAATTATTCAACACCCAAGCCGCGCTAAAGCATGGCAAGGCATTTTGCGCTAAAATACGCAAAAAATCTTCGAGGCATTTGTGCAATACTACCTAACCATTATTTTCGCTACGACTTTGGTGAATAATTTTGTTTTAAGCCAATTTTTGGGACTTTGCCCCTTTATGGGCGTGTCGCGCAAATTCGACACCGCGCTGGGCATGGGGCTTGCCACCGCCTTTGTGCTGACCCTCTCCGCCTGCAGCGCCAATCTCATCGACACCTATCTTCTGCGCCCCTTCAATCTGCAATATTTGCGCACCATTTCTTTTATCGTCGCCATTGCCGTTCTAGTCGGGCTGACCGAAATGTTCATCGCTAAAACCAGCCCGCTATTGCACCGCCTGCTCGGCATCTATCTGCCGCTGATTACCACCAATTGCGCCGTGCTCGGCGTCGCCCTGCTCAATGCCAATCAAGAACACAGCCTGCTCGCCTCCGCTGTTTACGGACTGGGCGCAGCCTTAGGCTTTACCTTGGTGCTGATTCTCTTTGCCGCCATTCGCGAACACTTAGAAGCCGCGGACGTGCCGCTGCCTTTTCGCGGCACCCCTATCGCTCTGATTAGCGCCGGCATTTTGGCAATCGCCTTTATGGGCTTCGGCGGTTGGGCATGAGCATCGTCGCACTATTCCTATTGCTCGCCCTCATCGCCCTATGCGGTTTGCTGCTGGGCTATTTTGCGCAGAAATTTAAAATCGAAGGCGATCCGATTGTCGAAAAAATCGAAGCCGTTTTGCCGCAAACCCAATGCGGACAATGCGGATTCGCCGGCTGCAAACCCTATGCCCAAGCGATTGCCAAAGGCGAAGCCGACATCAACCGCTGTCCGCCCGGCGGACAAGAAGGCGTACAAAAACTCGCCGATTTGCTCGGACTCGAAGCCAAGCCCTTAGACGCCGAAGTCGGCGAAGAAAAGCCGCCGCAAGTCGCCTTTATCGTCGAAGACTGGTGCATCGGCTGCACCAAATGCATCAAAGCCTGCCCCGTCGATGCCATTATCGGCAGCAATCAAAAAATGCACACCATCATTGCCGACGAATGCACAGGCTGCGAACTCTGCGTAGACCCCTGTCCTGTGAACTGCATTGTGATGAAACCGCGCGATGCGACTTTATGGCAATGGACGCAGCCGCAAGACGGCAACACAGGAGCAGACCATGAAAATCCTTGATTGGCTGTTGGGCGGCCGCCCTGAACAACACGGCTTTCACGGCGGATTGCACCTGCCGGCACATAAAGCCATGTCCACGCAGCAGCCGGCACAAATCCACCCGCTTGAACCACGTTACATACTCAGCCTGCGCCAACGCGACGGCAACTGGCTGGAACCGCTCTGCCACATCGGCGACGCCGTCCTTAAAGGACAAGCCATTGCCCAAGCCTCGACACCGGCAGGGCTGATGCTGCACGCCCCGACTTCCGGCATCATTGCCGACATCGCACCGCAGCCAGATATACACCGCAGTGGCGAAGCCGCTCTTAGCATCATCATCGAAGCGGACGGCAAAGACCAAGCTGCCGCCCCGCTGCCGCCGCTGGATGAAAACACCCCGCCCCATCTCTTGCGCGAACGCATAGCCTTCTGCGGCATCGCCGGACTGGGCGGCGCCGGCTTTCCCACCGCCCGCAAACTGGCGAACCAAGCCAACATCCTGCTCATCAACGCCGCCGAATGCGAACCCTATATCAGCTGCGACGACATGCAAATCCGCGAACACGCGGCGGCTATTGTGCGCGGCGCGCAATTAAGCGCCTACATCGTCCATGCCCAAGAAATCGTCTTCGGTATTGAAGACGACAAACCGCAGGCGATTGCCGCCTTAAAACAAGCGATTGAAAACAGCGACGATACGCGCATCAAGCTCAGCGTCGTGCCGGTGCGCTACCCCTCGGGCAACTCGCGCCAATTGATCGAACTCACCCTCAAGCGCCGCCTGCCCGCCGACGCCCATGCCGCCGATGCCGGCATCATCTGCCACAATAGCGCCACCATGAAAGCCGTACATGACGCCTTATTGCTCGGCATCCCCCTCATCGAACGCTACCTCAGCATCACAGGCGAAGGCATCATGCAGCCGCAGAACCGCATTGTCCGCCTCGGCACCCCCATCGCCGCCTTAATCGCCGCCGCAGGCGGACAAAAAGCCGGCACTCGCCTGCTTATCGGCGGACCGATGATGGGCGAACCGCAGCATTCTCAAGCCGCCGGCATCGGCAAAACCACCAATTGCCTGCTGCTACTGCCCATGCCAAGCGAGCAAGCCGCCACCGACTGTATCCGCTGTGCACGCTGCTCCGATGCCTGCCCAATCAGCCTCATGCCGCAGCAACTCTACTGGTACAGCCGCAATCTGGAAGAGAAAAAACTCAATCAATACCGCCTCTTCGACTGCATCGAATGCGGCATCTGCGCCAGCGTCTGTCCGGCACACATCCCGCTGGTGCAATACTACCGCGACAGCAAAAGCGCCCTGCGCAGCGCCGCCCGCGACAAAGCCGCCGCCGAACGCGCCAAAGCCCGCCATGAAGCCCGCGAAGCCCGCCTAGAGCGCGAAGCCGCCGAACGCCAAGCCAAAATGCAGGCCAAGCGCGAAGCCCTGCAACAGCGCAGCCAAGGCGGCGACAAGCAAGCCAATCAAGCCATCGCAGAAGCGGCGCAAGCCGCCAAACGCGAAGCCCATGCCGCCAATGCGCAAAGACATCTCGGCAATTTCGACCCCACCACCGGTACGCGCAGTATGCCCAACCCTGCGCAAACAGGACTCGCCCCGCAAGCCCTCAGCCCTGAAGACAGCGGCAAACAAAGCGCCATTGAAGCGGCAAAAGCCAGAGCTGCCGCCAAGCGCGCGGCAAGACAGCAGCAACTCAGCCCCGAAGAACAAGCCGCTGCGGAAAAACAAACCAAAATAGCCGCCGCACTTGCCAAAGCCGAAGCACGCCGCGCCCAAAGACAGGCGGAAAACAGTGAAAACAGCATAAAAAACAATAAAGAAGAAAAACACATAGCGAACAAACAGGCAGCAATCGAAGCCGCCAAAGCCAGAGCCGCCGCCAAACGTGCGGCAAGACAAGAAGCGGCGGCAGAAAATACCGCTGCACACAGCGAGCCTAATGTCGTCGCAGAACGCGAAGCCAAACTCGCCGCCGCGCGTGCCAAAGCCGAAGCCAGAAAAGCGGTAAGGCAACATGAAGCAAGTAGCAACAGCGGCGCTGATGAAAATACCGCTGCACACAGCGAGCCCAATGCTATCGTAGAACGTGAAGCCAAACTCGCTGCCGCGCGTGCCAAAGCCGAAGCCAGAAAAGCGGCAAGACAACACGAGGCAAGTAGCAACAGCGGCGCTGATGAAAATACCACTACACACAGCGAGCCCAATGCTATCGAAGAACGCGAAGCCAAACTCGCCGCCGCGCGCGCCAAAGCCGAAACCAGAAAAGCGGCAAGGCAACACGAGGCAAGTACCGACAACAACGCTGATGAAAGCACCGCTGCACACAGCGAGCCCGACGCCACCGCAGAACGTGAAGCCAAACTCGCTGCCGCGCGTGCCAAAGCCGAAGCGCGCAAACAAGCCAGACAAGCACAACGCAACTCAGGAGAACCCTCATGATTCGCCGCTCTCAATCTATTGGCGTGCCCTATTTCCACGTCGCGCCCTCCAGCGCGCGCATCATGTGGTCAGTCATTGCGGCGCTGCTGCCGGGAATTGCCGTACAAATCTATCTTGAAGGCAGCCGCTGGTTGGGATTGCTTGGCATTGCCCTGATGAGCGCTTGGCTGCTCGAAGGCAGTTTGCTTGCCCTGCGCGGCAGAACAGGAAAGCAAATCCTATTCGCACTCAAAGACGGCAGCGCCATGCTGACCACCCTCCTGCTTGCGCTCTGCCTGCCGGTACTGGTGCCTGCTTGGCTTGTCATCCTCGGCTGCGCTTTCGCCCTGATTTGCGGCAAACACGTCTATGGCGGACTGGGCATGAATCCCTTTAATCCCGCCATGGTCGGCTATTGTTTTTTGCTGGTCAGCTTCCCTGCCATCATGGGGCAGCACAGCGCAGAAAGCCTAGATTTTTTCAGCCTATTCAACTCGGTAGATGCCCGCACCGCCGCCACGCTGCTCGACAGTAGCCGCCAAGCGCGCATTGCCGACACCGCGGTGAGTCAAATCAGCGCGACTTACCTGCCTAGTCTGATGCAGGCCGCCGCTTGGAGCTTGGGCGGCATATGGCTGGCATGGAAAAAATACCTTGATTGGAAAATCAGCGCGGCGGTATTAATTTCCGCCTTCATTACCGCCGGACTATTCTGGCTGTACGACAGCCATGCCTATCTCAATCCGCTGCAACAGCTTTTCTCGGGTGCACTGATTTTCGGCGCCTTTTTCATCGCCACCGACCCGATTACCGCCGCCACTACGCCGCTCGGACGCCTGCTCTACGCCCTACTCATCGGCATACTCTGCATCGCCATCCGCAACCTCGGCAATTTCCCCGACGGCTTCGCCTTTGCCGTCTTGCTGGCAAATGCCGCCGTAGCGATTTTAGACAACCTCAGCCCCAAATACCGCTAATGCTGCTCTTAAATACCGACTCCCGCCGCGCCATGTTCCGCCTCAGCAGCTTTGCCGCCGTCTGCATCAGCCTGCTCTCTCTCGCCTATCTCACCTTTAGCGGACGCATTGCCGCGCAAAAAGAACAACACCTGCTCGGCACCTTTGCCGAAATCTACACGGCGCAGCCCCTCAATGCCGATCTGTTGCATAATGTCCAAAGTCTCAACCTCGGCGGCATTCCCGTTACCCTCTATCAAGCCAAAGACGGCGAGCGCCTGTTGGCAAACTTCATCAGCACCTACACTCTCAAAGGCTACAACGGCTATATCGGCGTGCTGATCGGTATCGCTCCGGACAATCGCCAACTGCTGGGCGTCCGCGTCTTAAACCATAAAGAAACCCCCGGACTGGGCGATAAAATCGAACGCCGCGTCAGCGCATGGATCGAAGATTTCCGCGGACACAGCCTGCAAAGCCGCCGCTTTCAAGTCAAAAAAGACGGCGGCGATTTCGATGCCTTTACCGGCGCGACCATCACCCCGCGCGCCGTCACCGAATTAGTCGGCAAAACCCTGCAAGACTGGCAAGACCATCAGGAGAATCATCATGGACGCTGAAAGCCGCAAACTGCTGAAAAACGGACTCTGGGACAATAACCCCGCATTGGTGCAAATCCTCGGACTCTGCCCCCTGCTCGCCGTTTCCAACACCTTCATCAATGCGCTGGGGCTCGGCATCGCCACCATTTTCGTACTAACTCTATCCAACAGCCTCGTCTCGCTTACGCGCGGCTTTTTGCGCAATGAAATCCGCATTCCCGTCTTTGTGCTACTGATTGCCAGCGCCGTTACCCTCTGCGAAATCCTGATTCAAGCCTTTGCCTATCCGCTCTATCAAAGTCTGGGCATCTACCTTTCCCTAATTGTTACCAACTGCGTGATTATCGCGCGCGCCGAAGCCTATGCCGTGAAAAACACCGTCAAATACGCCGCCCTTGACGGACTCTTTATGGGCATCGGCTTTGCCCTTATCCTGCTGCTGCTCGGCGCCATTCGCGAAATCCTCGCCCAAGGCACCTTGTTTAGCGGCGCGCATCTTATTTTCGGCGATGACGCGGCAGACTGGCGCATTCAAGTCATTAAAATAGACAACGGCATGATACTCGCCGCCCTGCCTGCCGGCGCCTTTATCTGCTACGGTTTTTTAGTCGCCGGCAAACAAGCGGCGGATAATTTATTAAAAAACAAAAAAGATTAAAGCATATTTTCATGGAAATATTATTCATCGTTTTACTTATCGTCATTATCTGCTTAGCGCTACTGTTCAGCGCCACATCAGGTACGGAAGAAAAGAAAAAAATCCATGCGCAAGAAAAAGGCAGATTAGGCGAAAGACGCGTACAGGGCATTCATGACTGGAATTTAGGCGCTGATTATCATGATTTTGATGATGTTTTACTAAAACTGCCAAACGGCGAAAGCACGCAAATCGATCACATCGTCATTTCCATATACGGCGTATTTGTCGTGGAAACCAAAAACAAATCAGGCTGGATATTTGCCCAAGAACGAGAAAGACAATGGACGCAAACCTTTCCTAATGGAAAAAAATACCGCTTTCAAAATCCGCTGCATCAAAATTACAAACATTGTCAGGCGATTGCCGATCTCTTAGCCATTCCGAGAGAAAAAATCCATTCTGCCGTTGTTTTTATCGGAGATGCGGAATTCAAAACGGATATTCCAAATCAAGTTTATTGCGGCAAATCCGCTTATGCCGCCTTATACGAACAGAAAAAAGAAATTCTATTCGAAGAAAAGGAAATTCCGTCCTTAATTGCCCGCTTGCAACATGCCAGATTAGAAAATAACGCAGACAATCTGCAACAACATATCGAGCAATTACACCGCACGCCTCGCTGCCCGAAATGCGGCGCAAAAATGCTGGAAATAACCGCGAAAAAAGGAGAATTTACCGGTCAGTATTTTTACGGCTGCTCGCGTTTTCCGCACTGCCGCCACACACAGCCAATAAGCCAATAATATGTTAAAATCCGCGCCTTTCTAATCTTGAACACATGATTTATGAGCGAATTACTTTCTAATGACTGGCGCGACCGCCGCACTTTTGCCATTATCAGCCACCCTGATGCCGGCAAAACCACGCTAACCGAAAAATTGCTGCTTTTTGGCGGCGCCATTCAGATGGCTGGCACTGTTAAAGGACGCAAAGCCGCGCGCCACGCCACTTCCGACTGGATGAAAATGGAGCAGGAACGCGGTATTTCCGTAACCTCATCGGTCATGCAGTTCCCCTACAACGGCAAGGTTATCAATCTCTTGGACACACCGGGGCATGAAGATTTTTCGGAAGATACCTACCGCACCTTAACCGCCGTGGACAGCGCCTTGATGGTCATCGACTGCGCCAAAGGCGTTGAAGAACGCACGATTAAACTCATGGAAGTCTGCCGCCTGCGCGATACGCCGATTTTTACCTTTATAAACAAGCTCGACCGCGAAGGGCGCGATCCCATGGAATTGATGGACGAAGTGGAAAGCGTGCTGAAAATCCGTTGCGCACCGGTAACTTGGCCGATCGGTATGGGGCGCAATTTAAAAGGCGTTTACCATTTGCTGCGCGACACCGTCTATTTTTACGAGCCGGGCAAAGGCGCGCTAATTAATAACGGCGAAGAAGTACAGGGATTGGACAATCCGCGCCTTGATGAATTATTGCCGGAGATGATTGATGATTTTCGCGCGGAAGTCGAATTACTGCGCGAAGCCAGCAATCCCTTTGAGCGCGAAGCCTATCTCAAAGGCGAACTGACGCCGGTATATTTCGGCTCTGCAATTAGCAATTTCGGCGTCAACGAAATGCTCAGCGATTTTGCCGACTATGCTCCCTCGCCTTTGCCGCATCAGGCAACCTCGCGCGCCGTGCAGCCCGAAGAGGCGAAATTTACCGGTTTTGTGTTTAAAATTCAAGCAAATATGGATCCCAAACACCGCGACCGCATTGCTTTTATGCGCATCAATTCCGGCGAATTCAGCCCCGGTATGAAATTGCGCCAAGTACGCCTTGCCCGTGATGTCAAAATCCCCGATGCGCTGACTTTTTTAGCCGCCGAACGCGATCATGCCGAAAAAGCCCTTGCCGGCGACATCATCGGCATTCACAATCACGGCACAATCCGCATCGGCGATACCTTTACCGAGGGCGAAGATCTGCAATTCACAGGCATTCCGGATTTTGCACCCGAGCTGTTCCGCCGCGTGCGCCTCAAAGATCCGCTGAAAATGAAAGCCCTGCTCAAAGGCTTGGAACAGCTCTGCGAAGAAGGCGCAACGCAATTTTTCAAGCCCATGATCGGCAATGATTTGATTCTCGGCGCGGTAGGCGTATTGCAATTTGATGTGGTACAGCAAAGGCTGACGACCGAATATAATGTGAGCTGCCAATTTGAAGGCGTTAATGTTTCTACCGCGCGCTGGATTGAAGCGCCGAATGATAAAGCCTTAAAGCAATTCATCGATAAAAACCAAGCCAATTTGGCACACGACCACTACGGTCAATTGGTCTATGTCGCGCCCAGCCGCGTTAATTTACAACTGACGCAAGAACGTTTTCCCGATATTGTCTTTAGCGCCACACGGGATCATTTGGCGTAATAGATAGAGAAATATAGGAATATAACGATGGCTACTTTTCTCACTCCACTGAAAAAAATAAGATGACTGCTGGCGAACGCCGTTTTGCTGAACTACTGCAAAAATATCTTGATGATGAATATCTGGTTTGGTACAACACCGCTTCACTAGGAAAAACACGCCGCTATCCCGATTTTTTAATTTTCCATCCACGCTACGGTCTATGGTGCTTGGAAATCAAAGACTGGTATATGGGCAACATAAAGGGAATGACTAAAGAAAACATTCGGTTGCGCGTTTCCGAGACAGAGGAAATAAATAATGCCGTCCACCCGATAGAGCAGGCACGCACCTCTTGCCTGCCTTTTGTCGACCGTATGAAAAAAGACCGTTATTTGCGCCATGCACACGGGCAATATCAAGGTAAATTACTGTTTCCCTGGGGCTATGGTGCCGTAATGAGCAACTGGCAGCGCGACAAAATCCGGGAAGAGGCGCGGGAACAACTGGAAAACTGCTTCCCTCCCGCATTAACTTGGTACAAAGAAGACCTGATAGAAGGCGGCCTAACGCAAGATGCCTTCCTGAGCAAATTGCACGATATGTTGCCCTATCATTTCCCCGTAGCGCTGGATACGGCGCAAATCCAGCGCATCCGCGCCCATATTTATCCGGAATTTATCATCGGCAAACAGAGCATCCTCTTCGAAAAGCAGTCCGAATATCCCGATATCGTTAAAGTGATGGATATTCGGCAGGAGCAGGTAGCACGTGATTTAGGCGGAGGACATCGCGTCATCCACGGCGTAGCCGGTTCAGGTAAGACGCTAATTCTTCAACACCGCGCGCGTAAACTGGCGGAAGAAACCCAGGGAAAACCCGTTCTGATAATCTGCTACAACATCATGCTTGCCAGTATCCTGAAATCGCGCCTAGAGGATAATCCGCGCATTGAAATCTATCATTTCCATGATTGGTGCGGCAAACTTAAAAAAGCCTACGGACTATCGATTCCTTACGGAGACTATTATCCCGATCGTCTGGCGGATGCCGTATGCCGTGCTGTAGAAGACGACACCATTCCTTCCGGACAGTATCACGGCGTACTTATTGACGAAGGCCATGATCTAACCGCTGACTGGTTGCGCACTCTCACCCGTATGCCTGACCCGGATGAAAATCACCTACTCTTGCTTTACGATGGCGCACAAACGCTCTATCCTGGACGAAATGTATCACTCTCTTCTGTTGGCGTCATGGCGCGGGGGCGTACCCGCATTTTGCGCACCAACTACCGTAACAGCGAAGAAATCCACCGCTACGCCAACCGCTTCATCCATCACTTTCTCAGCGATACCCCGCTACCGGATGAACAAAATGCGATTTTCGACTTAGATGAGAAAGAAGAATCCAATGACACAGATATAATTCCGGTGGTAGGCAGCGAAAGCAGCGGCGGACAAACGGGAATCCTTCCCGAAATGCGCCTCTGCACCGACCGCACGCAGGAAATCAATATAATCATCTCCAAAATAAAGAATTGGCATAAAGATGGTGCAGCTTGGGGAGATATCGCTGTGCTGTATTACAGTAAAAAGCAAGGAATAGAACTGGCGAACAAACTCCGCAGCGCCGGTATTCCACTGGAAAATCCGGTAACGACAGAAGAACGCACTGCATACCGCCCCACTCCCGATACCTTGCTGCTATGTACCATCCACAGCAGCAAAGGCGGCGAATTCCCTCGCGTAATCGTGAGTGGCATTAACACCTTGCCCGATATAGACGAAGAGCAGCAACAAACTTCCGCACGTCTGCTTTACGTCGGATTTACTCGTGCCCAAACCCACCTCTGCGTGACTGCCGCGCGGGAAAACACTTTTACCCGGCTTCTTTCATAACAACAAAATTCCGAGTTACAATCAAAAACCGGAGATTTTTATAAAAATTCGGTTTTGAAAGACCTAAGCAGATTAGCGGTCATGATAGGGCTGTCAATCTCTGCTTTATCGAAAATAAAAAAGGTATCGTAAGCGATACCTTTTTTATTTTCTATAATCAAGAGATTGAAAGAGTATTCGGTATTGCCTAGCCTTGCACGTCCCATTTTTCTGACTATAGTCAAAGAATTGAAAAAGTATTACGGCGTTGGCTCGCCTTGCCGTATGTTCTTGTACTGTCTGCGGCTCGCCGCCTTGTACTACTTTTTCACTTCTCCGACTATATCAATCGTGTTCTAACGTTCTCTAAACGCCTGCTTCATACGGGTAACAGGACGGGTAAGATAATCAAAGACGCTTTTCTTGCCTGTTTTAATATCTACCGTCGCCACCATGCCGGGAATAATTTCCAAGGGCTCGCCGTTTCTATCGGTCAGTTTGCTGTCATTGGTTTCCACCAATACGCGGTAGTAGGACTCGTTAGCATTCAAATTCAGCTGACTGGGACGACGATCGTCTTGCAAGGTATCGGGGCTAATCAAAGTAACAACCCCTTCCAAGCCACCATAAACGGAATAATCATAGGCACTGAGTTTGACGACCGCTTCTTGTCCCGGACGGATAAACGCCACGTCTTGCGGACGGATATAGGCTTGCACCAATAAATTTTCCCCTATCGGCACGATTTCCATAATATCTTCGCCGGCGCGGATAACTCCGCCGATGGTATTGAATTTAATATTATTGACGATACCGTCCACAGGCGAATAAATCACCGCTCTTGCCACAGGGTCGGCATTTTTCGCAACGTTTTCGCGTGCTTGTGCCAATTCTGCGGCGGTGCGTACCAAATTATCATTGGCATCGGTAGTGTATTTGTTCTGCGTTTCATTGATTTTCAAGGTAATATCGGTAGATTGCTGCTGCATACGCAGTAATTCGATCTCTGAAGATACACCGCGCTGCACCATTGCCGCCGTGCGACGGATTTGCTCGTCTAAAATCTGCTTAGATTTGTGCAGACCGCTTAAGGTTTCTTCCAAGGCTTTTTTGCGCGCCTTATAAGCAATGGTTTCGCGATTACGCAATTCTTCGCTGACATTATCGGGAAATTGCAAAGGCGTGCCGTAAGCTTCCGCCGAATAACGCGCCGTCATGGCTTCCAAATTCAGCATTTTTGCCTTGCTTTCCGCTAAAATCGCGGAATAGCGGGTATCGTCAAGGGTGACTAAGACATCGCCGCGTTTCACGGACTGCCCTTCGCGCACTTCAAGCGATTTTAAAATCCCGCCGTCAAGGCTTTGCACCATTTGCTGACGCGAACTTGGAATTACCGAACCTTGCCCGACCGTCACTTCTTCCAGCTCGCTGTTATACGCCCAGTAAATAAACACAATCATTAAACTGGTAATCAACAATACGCCAAGCCATAAACCGTAATGGGTCTCTTCCTGCATGGCGGCATTGAGGTCGTTAACGAGTTTTAAATCGCGTTTGCTCAGTTTATCTTTTCTTGCCATAGGTAATGCCTTTAGATATTTTCTTGCGGACGACGCTGTACCGGTACGTCAGCTAATTTGACGGTATTATTATGTGCTGCGGCAGGATGTTGGGCCTGCTGAGGCGGCGGTGCTTTACCGGATAATTGCGCCAAGACGGCTGCTTTCGGACCGTCCATAACAATCTGCCCCTGCTCCATCACAATGATGCGGTCAACCAAATCCAATAATTGCGGACGATGCGTGACTACTATCATCGTTTTATTGCCAATCCATTCGCGCAAAGCCGCAAGCACCTGCATTTCGGTGTTTTGATCAAGCCCGCTGGTCGGCTCGTCTAAGAGCACTACCGAAGGGTCTTTCAAAGTCAGGCGTGCCAATGCCACGATTTGTTTTTGACCGCCCGACAAACCGGCGCCGTCTTCACCGATCGGCATATCCAAGCCCATCGGATGATTTTGAATAATGCGTGCCAAGCCGAAACGCTGCAAGGCATGAATCAGGCGTTCGTCGGAGAAAAATCCGTCTGCGCGTGCCATATCGAGGTTTTCGCGCAAACTGCCTAAAAATAGGCGCGGCGATTGTCCCAGCAAGGCAACATTATGACGCAGGAAATACGGGTCAATCTGACGGATATCCACGCCGTCAAGACTAATCATGCCTTCTTGCTGCTCATACAAACCGGTTAATAATTTTAAGAGCGTAGATTTGCCGCTGCCGATACGTCCTAAAATCGCTATTTTTTCGCCGGCACGAATTTGCACCGTCACATTAGCCAAGGCTTTGCGTGTATCTTGGGCATAAGCGAATTGGCATTTATCCATGAGAATATCGCCGCGCACATGATCAAGGGTGATGTATTGGCGATCCGGACTGCGCTCAATCGGGCGTTCCGCAATGCCGTTAACGCCGCGCAAAGCCATTCTGGCTTGCTGGAAGCGCACGGCTAAGCCGGCAATTTGCGCGATCGGCGCTAAAGCACGTCCCGATAAAATCACACAAGCAATCAAAGCGCCCATCGAAATGCGATTTTCTTGCACGGGATGATTAATCAAATAGGTTCCCCACAAAACCAAACCGACGGTATTCAATTGCTGCATGGCGGTAGAGAAACTCGTTACCATCATGCTGTAATCTTTGGTTTTAATATTGGATGCTGCCGTTTTGGCGGTGTAATTGTCCCAACGTTTCTGCGCCCAAGAGAAAGCATTGTTGGCTTTTAAGGTTTCCACTCCTTCAATGGCTTCAACCGCCAGACCTTGGCGCTGTGAAGATTCACGCATCGATTCGTTAATCGAACGCGCCAAAGGAATCTGCGCAAACATACCTACAATCACGACCAAGGGCATGACCAAGGTCGGCACAATCGCCAAAGGGCCGGCAACCATATACATCACGAAGATGAAAAGGAAAAAGAAAGGCAAATCGACAAATGCCAAGAGGCTGGCGGAGGTCATAAAATCACGCACCGATTCGAAATCGCGCAGATTGTTTGCATAAGAGCCTGAAGAAACAGGCTTATCTTTCATTTTAAGCTGCAAGACGCGACGAAATAAGGCCGAGGAAATGATTAAATCCGCTTTTTTTCCCGCAATATCAGTTAAATGTCCGCGTATCAATTTGGCAATAAACTCAAAAATAATCGCCAGAACCACGCCGATGCTCAATGCCCATAAGGTTTCATAAGTCTTATTCGGAATCACGCGGTTATAGACATTCATCACATATAAGGAGCTGACCAATGCCAAAAAGTTAATCACGAAAGTCGCAATAATGACTTGATAATAATATTTGCGGAAACGGAAAATCACCCGCCAAAACCAACCTTTAGGCAAATCGTATTCCGGCAGTTCGGAACGGGTATCGGCTTCTGTTTTAGGTTTTAAATGCCAGACATAGCCCAAATATTGCTCGTCAAGTTCTTTTAAGGTTACCGTTTGATCGCCAAAACCGTTCATTTCAATCACAGCGGTTTCGCTCTGCGTATCAATGCGTTTTAATACGGCGGCTTGCTCGTCGCGCAGTAAAATGACTGCCGGCAAGGTCAGATTATGAATTTTTTTCAAAGGCGCTTGGCGTAATGAATTATCAAAGCCCTGATGTTTTAATTCTTCTGCCAAGACTTTGTAATCATAATCCCCCGCATTATCGCGCGGGGTAAGGCTTGCCAAGGTAATCGCAGATACAGGTGTACCGTGTATGCGGGTAAGTAGGCTTAAATGTTCAAGCAATGCTTGCATATAAAACTTCCTGAGACAAAATAATAAATATTGCGTTAATGCTTATGGATGACGACATCGCTGCTTTCATCAACCTGAATAAATTCCTTTGCCGTCGACTGTACCTGAGGCGGCAGGAAATAATCGCCGCGCGGATAGGAAAAATAAGGTTGCTCAGCCACATAAGGCTCAACGACAACGATGCCGGTTTTTAATTGGGGAGTCTGCTTGATCTGCTGCATAGAAACGGCATTGTGCTGAATATTTGACGCATTTACTTCAATATCTTGACTCGCCAAAACCACTGTTTCCGTTGCCGGAGCAATATTTCTCTGCTCTATAAATACTGTTTGCCCGGAAGATTCGGGTAAACGCGCCAAAGCATCGTCATTTCGCCGTGCTTCTTGTCGGCTGATTTGCACGAGCGGCTGCGCATCAATGACCACATGTGTGTTTTGTTCGATATCGGCATCTGCCGGCGTACGGCCGAGCAAGGCATCTCTGTGCAAAGTCATTTGCGCCCATTTGGTTAATCCGCCCACCGCCACCAAATAATCTAATTTGGCGCGCATCAGCGAATATTGCATACTCACTTTGCTTTGTTTGGCTGTCGCCAATTCGCTGTAAGCATCGACCACATTCAATAATGTGCGGGTAGCAATTTTAAATTGATCTTCATAATCGACAACCACTTGCTGCAAAGCCATAATTTGACGGTCAATCACTTTGATTTGCGCTGCCACCCGCTCCATTTCAATCAAAGCTAATTCCGCCTGTTCGCTTAAAGAATCCGCCATTTGCGAGATTTTTGCACGCGCCGCTTCAATTAAATATTCTTGCTGACGAATGGCCGGCGCTTTTTTGCGGTCAAAAATATCCACCGACATGTTGAAATAAACCATCGCATTATCTTTATTTGCATCGGCTCGAATATCGATATTGGGATAAATTGAACGCTGTGCGACTTTTAAATTGGCTTCGTTTTTCAGCAACTCCTGCTCTTGCGCCAGATAACTGGAATTGCGACGCTGCCATTCTTCCGTCATCGGGAAAGTATCGATTAAATATTGCGGACTTAACTGTGCAAAAGGATCGTTTAATTCCGAAGCCGTTACCGCAGGCTGCACATAACGCCCCATGCGGCGGAGATTCAAATCCAAATTTCTGCGGTAACTGACAATGGATTCTTCCACGTTCTTCTGCCGTGATTCGGCTTGCGTTAATTCAGAACGCCGCCCGGGATCGTATTGATTGATAATCCGCATTTGATCGACAATATGATTATGCAAAGCCAAATTGTCCTGCGCGGCTTCGAGCTGTAATTTCGCCATAACCGCATCCAGATAATAGCCGGCAAATTTAAACGCCCATTGTTCGGCAGTTTCGCTGACTTTTAAATTTTGATAAAAAGTTTCGATTTCATCGGCAGCAATCTGTGCGGATAATTTGCCAAAATCGTATAAAGTCCACTGTGCGGAAATGCCCGGCGAAAAGGAATAACCGCCTCCTGTGGATAACATCGGCTGACTGGCTGTTGCTTGCACAACCGGATACCGCGCGGCACGACTTTGCTCCAATGCCGCTTGCGAGACCGATTCATTAGCCAAGGCTTCCATTATTTCAGGATTTCTTACGATGCCGTCGCGCAAAATTTGCGGCAAATCCCTCGCCTGTATCATAATCGGCACCAACAGCAGCGCTGATAACAGCGCTCTGCGGGGCAAATGAAAGTACATAGAAGTCCTTTCTATCTTTAATTTACAACAAAGTTTTTTTCATATCTGTGAGCATTTGACCGATGAAAACGGTCAATCTCGCAGCCAAAGCACCGTCAATCACACGATGATCAAAAGACAATGACATCGGCAGCATCAAACGCGGTTCAAATTCTTTGCCGTTCCATATGGGCTCCATAGTTGAACGCGAAACTCCTAAAATGGCCACTTCCGGCGCATTGACAATCGGTGTGAAATATTCTCCGCCGATACCGCCTAAACTGGAAATCGTCATTGAAGCACCGGACATATCTTTCGGGCTTAATTTACCGTCGCGCGCTTTTTTGCTTACTTCCATCAAATCGGCTGATAATTCGTAAATGCCTTTTTTATCCACATCGCGAATAACCGGCACGACCAAGCCGTTAGGCGTGTCCACCGCAATACCGATATTATAGTATTTTTTCAAAATCAGCGATTTGCCGTCAGGAGATAAAGAAGAATTAAAGCGCGGATACTCTTTTAATCCCGCTACCAATGCTTTCATTAAGAAAGCCAACATAGTAACGCGCACGCCGCGTTTTTCGGCTGCCGCTTTCAAAGACTGGCGGAAAGCTTCAAGCTCCGTGATATCACATTTATCATGTTGGGTCACATGAGGAATATTCAGCCAGCAACGTGTCATCGCTTCGCCGGTTAAGATGTTGATGCGCGATAATTTTTGCTCTTCAATTTCGCCGAATTTGCTGAAATCGACTGCCGGAATCGGCGGAATACCCGTCCCGCTTGCCGTACCCGAAACACTGCCGGAAGCCACAGAAGCTAAGGTTTGCTTAATCCATGATTTAACATCTTCTTCCAGAATGCGATTATTACGACCGGTTCCGTTAATTTTGCCCAAATCCGCCCCGAGTTCGCGTGCAAAACGGCGTACCGCCGGGCTTGCATAGGCTTTGGCAAAAGCGTCTTCATCAATAGCAATCGCAGGTGCTTGCTCTTTAACAGGCGCATCAGAGGTTTTTTGTGCTGTGCTTGGAGCAGTTTTAGCTTCTTCTTTCGCCGGCGCGGCTTTATTCTCTGCTGCCGCTTGTGCAGATTGAGCAGGTTTACCGCCCGCTGCTTTGACAGTACCGATCACTGTTCCCTTAGAAACTTTATCGCCGACTTTCACATTCAAGCTGACTAATTCGCCGGCAAATTCCGCAGGCACTTCCATTGAAGCTTTATCCGATTCAAGCGTGATTAAGGTCTCATCTTTGGCAATGTTCTGACCTAGGCTCACATTGACTTCAATCACGCTCACACTATCAAAGTCGCCAATATCCGGCACGGTTAGCTCTTGAGTTTCGCCACTACCCTTATCGTTTGATGATGAAGTTTCTTGCGCCGCTTCATTTTTCGGCTGGCTATCTTCTTCAGCAGCTGCTTTCTCGCCGCCGCTTAAAACAGCAATCACATCGCCTTCTTTGACTTTATCGCCGACTTTGATATTAACGCTTTCTACTACGCCGCCGCTGCTAGCCGGCACTTCCATTGAGGCTTTATCCGACTCTAAGACTAAAACGGATTGCTCCGCTTCGATGTTATCGCCAGCTTTAATCAATACTTCAATGACGTCCACTGCATCAAAATCGCCAATATCTGGAACACGAATTTCAATACTCATTTTTTTCTCCTGTAATCAGCAATTAACGGTACAAAGCAAAGCCATTGTCAACAATATCGTATTTGGCAATCGCATCCGCTACTTTTTGCGCTTCAATTTTACCGCTGTCAGCCAATGATTTCAGCGCGGCAAGCACAATATAATAACGGTTCACTTCAAAGAATTCACGCAATTTTGCACGCGTGTCGGAACGGCCGAAACCATCTGTACCCAATACCGTCATGCGGCAACCTTCCGGCAAATAAGCGCGCACTTGTTCGCCGTAAGCACGAATATAATCCGTCGCGACAATAACAGGTCCTGTGTGATCTTCTAATTGCTGGGCAATAAATGATTTTTTCGGAGTTTGCATCGGATTTAAGCGGTTGTAACGCTCCACTTCCATGCCGTCGCGTGCCAATAAGGTAAAGCTGGTAGCACTCCACACATCTGCCGCCACCCCCCAATCGGATTCTAATAAAGCCGCCGCTTCAACGACTTCGTTCAAAATCGTGCCTGAGCCCATCAATTGTACACGCAATTCAGAATTTTTTTCTGAAATTTTTAGTGAATACAATCCTTTAAGAATCTCTTCTTCAATACCTTCACGCTCAGGCATCGCCGGCTGATAGTAATTTTCGTTCATCACCGTCAGATAATAGAAAATATCCTCTTGCTCTGTGTACATACGGCGCAAACCGTCTTGGACGACAACAGCCAATTCGTAGCCATAAGTAGGATCATAAGGCATACAGTTAGGAATCAAACCCGCTTGAATCAAACTGTGCCCGTCTTCATGCTGCAAGCCTTCGCCGTTCAAGGTCGTGCGTCCGGCAGTACCGCCTACCAAGAAACCGCGGCAACGCTGATCCGCCGCAGCCCAAGCAAAATCGCCAAAACGTTGGAAACCGAACATGGAGTAATAGATATAGAAAGGCACCATCGGCTGATTATGTACGGAATACGCCGTGCCTGCTGCAATAAAATCACAAATGCCGCCGGCTTCATTGATGCCTTCTTGCAAAATCTGACCTTTTTTGTCCTCACGATAATACATGAGTTGTCCTTGATCCTGCGGCACATATTGCTGACCTTTTTGATTCCAAATACTGTATTGGCGGAACATTCCTTCCATACCGAAAGTCCGCGATTCGTCCGGCACAATCGGCACAATACGCGAGCCGATATTCTTATCTTTCATCAGGGTATTCAGCACGCGCACAAAAGCCATCGTCGTTGAAATTTCGCGCCCTTCGCCGGAACCTTTCAATACGGCATCAAATGCGGATAAATCAGGAATTTCCAAAGCTTCGGATGTTTCGCGCCGCGTCGGCACATAGCCGTTAAGCGCCTTGCGACGTTCGTGAAGATAGTTGTATGCCTCACTGCCTTCTTCAAGTTTGACAAAACCTACTTCTTCGACAATATCATCACTCACATCTATTTCGAAACGCTCACGGTAATGACGCAGCTGCTCGAGCGTCATTTTTTTGGCCTGATGCGCAATATTCTGTCCTTCACCGGCTTCGCCCATACCGAATCCTTTGACCGTCTGCGCAAGAATCACGACAGGTTTGTCGCTACGCACGGCTCTGTGATAAGCAGCATAGACTTTTTCAACATCATGCCCGCCGCGGCGCAATGCCCACAAGTCTTCATCCGTCCAATCGGCGATCAGCTCTTTCAGTTCCGGGGTATTGAAGAAAAAGTCACGCAAATATTGACTGTCTTTGGCGCGGATAGTTTGATAATCGCCGTCTAATACTTCGGTCATGCGTTTTTGCAAGAGACCGTCTTTGTCTTTGGCAAAAAGTTTGTCCCAACCGCTGCCCCACAACACTTTAATCACTTCCCAACCACAGCCGTGAAACTCGGCTTCAAGTTCCTGCACAATCTTGCCGTTGCCGCGTACCGGACCGTCCAAGCGCTGCAAATTGCAGTTAATGACAAAAATCAAATTATCCAAATGCTCGCGACCGGCAGTTGCTAAAGCACCGCGCGATTCCGGCTCGTCCATCTCGCCATCGCCGCAGAAGCACCAGACTTTACGATCATTCTCAGGCAAGAAGCCGCGATCTTCCATGTATTTCATAAAGCGCGCCTGATAAATCGCCATCATTGGACCTAAGCCCATGGACACGGTGGGGAATTGCCAGAAATTCGGCATCAACCAAGGATGCGGATAAGAAGAAATGCCTTTGCCGTCCACTTCTTGACGATAATGATCTAATTGCTCTTCGTTCAAACGACCTTCCAAATAGGCGCGGGCATACATACCCGGCGAAGAATGGCCTTGGAAAAATACCAAATCCCCCAAATGATCGTCTTCCTGACCGCGCCAAAAATGATTCTGCCCGACTTCATACAGCATCACCGCTGAAGTAAAGGAAGCGATATGGCCGCCGACGTTGGTATTTTTACCGGCACGCAGAACCATAGCGATAGCATTCCAACGAATGGCATTACGAATCGTTCTCTCCAAAAGCATATTGCCCGGATAAGTCGGCTGATCTTCGTGAGAAATTGTGTTGATATAAGGGGTTACACCTGTACTGACAGCAATTTTGGCTTGTTTTGCCAATTCCGCCAATAAGAATTGGATGCGTTCCTCGCCGTCGCGTTCTTGAACATTTGCTAAGGCAGCAAGCCATTCCCGAGTTTCTTGTGGATCGATGTCTTTTGCAATGTGATGAGTCATTTTACTTCTCCGCTGAATGAATAAAGCCGAAGCGCTAGCCCGGCAAAACTCGCCCAGTTTACCACAAAATCGCAAGACAACAGACGCAACTTATTTGTAAAAATACCGTTAGCGGAAAAGGAGCAAGAAAATCAGATAAGCATGGAAAGTTTTTCATCTTAACTATTTCATTAAGGTAATTTTATGCTAAAGTAAAGATAGGAACACAAATTGATATAGATATGATGTATAGCTTACAAAAAATCTTACTCGGCAACTTAGTAGCCGCTTTTGCCAGTACCGTCTTTGCCTCCGGCTATAATGTCGGCGGACAAAGCATTTCCGTCATGAGCACCGCCGATGCCTCCGCCGCAGAAGCGGCAGATGCAGGCACCATTTTTTATAACCCTGCGGGATTAAGTTATTTAAACAGCATGCAGATCAGCGGAAATGTTTTATTAGCACGCCCGAATGCCAGATACTATGATGCACAGGCAAACTATCCTGCTTATGCAGGCAGCGGCTCGGTTGGCGGGAACTCAAGCGGTAAAATCGCCGATCAATGGAAAATGATTCCACATGCTTATTTTGCCTATCCAATCAATGAGAATATTACCGCCGGACTCGGTATTTACGTTCCCTTCGGTACTTCAACAGAATATGATCATCAAAGCGTCAACCGTTATGCGATTAATCGCACGGAATTGCAAACTCTTGCCATCAATCCTTCGATTGCCTTTAAAATCCATCCGCAACACAGCATCGGCATAGGATTTATCGCCCAACATGCCGATGCCAAATTGCGCAAATATGCCAACTTTTCCCCCGCACTCTCAAGAGCAAGCGGCACCCGTATTGCTAATGGTCTAGCAGACGGCTTTGCCGAAATTGATGCGGATGACTGGGGCTTCGGTTTTAATTTAGGCTGGATGTGGGATGTAAACGAGCAAACACGTTTAGGACTAAGCTATCGCAGCTCTATCAAACATACCCTGAAAGGACAGGCAAACTGGTCGTTGGAAGGTCCTGCATTCGCTAATCCTCTTGCGGTTGCCGGCGTACGCGCTAAGGGCTATGCTGCAGAGGAAGGCGTCAGCGGTAAAATCGCCACGCCTGAATCGATATCTTTGCATGGCATGTATCAAGCCAATCCGCAATTGGATCTCTTTGCCAATGTAACTTGGACGCGCCATTCGCGTTTTAATGAATTAGATATTACCTTTGAAAACAAGAAAGCCGTCGTGGGCGGAGAGACGGAAATCAGCCGTATTTCTCCGCACTGGAAAGACACATGGCGCATCGGACTTGGCGGCAGCTACCAAATTAGCGAACCTTTGCAATTACGCGCAGGTATTGCTTGGGACCAAGCGCCCATCAGAGATGTCGAACACCGCCTCGTGACCATGCCGGATAATGACCGCTTTTGGCTGTCTCTTGGCGCTAAATACGATCTCAATGACAAAAGCAGCATCAATCTCGGCTACAGCTATGTAACCGTTAAAGATTCCGAAGCAAAATTTAGCGGATGCAGTATTAACCCTTGCGTTGATTCCGGCGTGATCGGCTCAAGCAAATTCAAAGCAGATTCGCATTTCATAGGACTGCAATACACGCACCGATTCGAATAAACGATACAAGAAAGCCGCTCCTCACAGCGGCTTTCTTATATTTTTGCGAAAAGAATTTCTACAGACAATCAGCTTAATAATCTCGCGCGAATTGTACCCACCACACCGCGAATTTTTTCCAAAGCAACCGTCGAACTGCTATCGTCAATATCCATCAGCAACATTCCGATATCATTACGCGTCATCAATGCCTGCGCACTAATATTGATGCCATTTTCTGCAAATAAATGAATCACATCCGCCAACACGCCCGGCTGATTGTGATGAATATGCAAAATACGGTGCGCTCCCTCCTGCTTTGGCAATGAAATCTCAGGAAAATTCACCGCAGACACCGTAGAGCCCGTAATAATGAATTTCGCCAATTTTTCCGCCACTTCCAAGCCGATATTGGCTTGCGCTTCCTGCGTAGAACCACCGATATGAGGCGTTAAAATGACATTTGGCAAACCGCGCAAAGGGCAATCCAAAGACTCATCATTGCCTTTGGGCTCAATCGGGAACACATCCAAGGCGGCGCCGCCCAAATGCTTAGATAATAAAGCGGTATGCAAATCTTCTATCGACACACAATGCCCGCGTGCCGCATTAATAAACATCGCCCCCTTCTTCATCAAGGCAAACTCTCGATGCGTCATCATATTCTTTGTCGAAGGCAATTCAGGCACATGCAAACTCACCACATCCGACTCTTTTAACAAACTATCCAGCGACATCGCCGGTTCGGCATTACCAAGCGGCAGCTTGGTTTCCACATCAAAATAAATCACGCGCATACCCAAAGCTTCGGCTAAGACGGATAATTGCGCGCCGATATTGCCGTAACCGACAATACCTAAAGTTTTTCCGCGCGCCTCATAAGATCCCTTTGCATTCTTAGGCCATTTGCCGATATGCACCATATGGCTTTTATCTGTCATGCCGCGCAAAAGAGAAATGATTTCCGCCAAGACCAACTCCGCCACCGAGCGCGTATTGGAATACGGCGCATTGAAAACGGGAATGCCTAACTGCTGCGCCGTCTGCACATCCACCTGATTCGTGCCGATGCAAAAACAGCCGATGGCGCGTAAATGCGGCGCCGCCTGCAAGACTTCGCGACTAAGCTGCGTACGCGAACGAATACCGACCACATCCGTCTGCGCCAAAGCCTCCTGCAACTCCTCGCCTTCCAAAGCCTCAGGCAAAGCGGTAATTTGCGTAAAGCCCTCACGCTGCAAACTATCCACCGCATTTTGGTGAACCCCCTCTAATAATAAGACACGCGATTCTTGATTAGCCATAACCTTATATTCCGCAAAAAGGCGGATTATATAGCGCAGCCCTTTTAAATACCACTAGGAAAATATCACCATATCATGCAAATACTTATCATCGATGACAAGAAAAATACAATAAGGCAATAAGCCGCAAAGAATAAAGCAAGACAGGGTTGTAGCAGCATTTAACCCCTCAGGACTATATAGTCAAAGAATTGAAAAAGTATTACGGACTTGACTCGCCTTGCCGTACGTTCTTGTACTGTCTGCGGCTCGCCGCCTTGTACTGTGTTTTGACTTCTCCGACTATAGCGAAAAAATGCCCTAATAGAGAATAGGCGTATTTTATAATCAATTCGGCTCAAATAAAGACACAGCAAGGCAAGGTGGATAACTTGTTACCCACGCAGTTTAATCTTTGGATCTGCCCAGTCAATTCATCTCAAAACAACACAAAATATAACTTTTACATATCGGCGTAAACAATAAGGAATATAAGGCGTTAAGCGTTCTTCTTTATCATGAATTAACTATACATTTGTCCGTAAAAAAGCCCGCAGAAGCGGGCAAACACACAAAAGGAAACCTAAAAATGGCCCGCCCGAAGGGATTCGAACCCCTGGCCTTTGCCTCCGGAGGGCAACGCTCTATCCAGCTGAGCTACGGGCGGACAGCGCGCATTCTAGCACTAGTATCAAACAGGCGCCAATAAAAAAGCACCTCGAAGGTGCTTTTTTAAGCGGTATTGTTTAAAAACCCGCCTGCTTTTCCAATAACTCCACAAAAGAATCACGCAAACCAAGCGCTTGCTGCAAATTCGCCAAATAAATAATTTCCTTGCGATCCAAATCACCGCAGACAATACGCGCCGCTAAATACACCTCGGCCGCCAATCCTTGATCACTGCCCACCTCTGCGGCAATCTGCTGCACAGAAGGCGGATTGGCAATAATACTTTGCAGCCATTGCTGCACCTCGCGATCTTCAGCACCGATCTGCTCAACAATCGCACGTTCCTCATCCGCACTAATCTCGCCGTCCGTCTTAGCCGCAGAAACCATCGCTTTTAAAATCAGGCGGCTGTTATTTTCCACTTCGACACTGCCGCGTTCCGCGGTCGGCACCATCACCTCGCCACGGTTGGCAGCGCCGGTCTGAGCCGCCGCTCCTTGCTGCACAGAGCCTTCATTATTGCGCTGCCAATCCTGATAGGCCTTATAAGCCAGAGAACCTACCGCCGCTAAAGAACCCATTTTGGCTAAAGAACCCGCCATACCGCGCGAACCATTGCTGCCGCCTAAAATCATCGACAAAATACCGGCAGCAGCCGCGCCACCGCCCAATTTTTTCAATTGATCGCTATTTTGCAGCAAGCCGCCTAAACCGCCGGCGCCGCGGGCATTATTTGAACCGCCCAAAGCGCTTTGCAGCAAACCGCCCAATCCTTTGCCGCTGACGCTGCCATTGCGGCTATACTGCTGACCGGCACCTAAAACTTGATTTAAAATATTATTGATATTCATCATTCGCTCCATCGGTTAAAATACATAAGAAACCTTGCGCAAGATAACACTAATCCACACTCGAAAAAATGAACACATTCTCACCTAATGCACAAAATAATTTCGGCTTTTATTTCAGCACACTGGCATTTTTAGGCATTTTACTGCTGATATTCCTTCATTTTGGCGGATATTTGAGACAAAACAGCAGCATAGAAAGCATCAACGGCATTCAAACCCTCAAACTCCAAGCCTCTAACGGGCATCATTACCGCGTAAAAGGCGGTATCAACGGCATAACCGTCAACTTTTTGCTCGACACTGGTGCCACAGGCATCGCCGTCAATGAAAAAATCGCCGATTTAGCCGGTTTGGAACGCGGCGGCTACGGCACAATGCAAACTGCCAACGGCAGTGTTGAGGCACGCGTCAGCCGCATTGCACGACTGGAAATCGGACCGATTCTGATGAAAAACGTTCCCGTGTGGATTATGCCGAACATGGACGATGAAGTCCTGCTCGGCATGAGCGTCTTGCGCCAACTCAATTGGCGGCAGGAAGACGGGGCTTTATTGATTGAAATTCCTCAATAAAAAAGCAGGAACCGCCCTGCTTCTCTTTTGCAAACCGATTAAACTTTCGTCAGCCAGCCATGCTTATCTGCACTGCGGCCGTATTGGATATCGGTAATCAGGCTGCGCAATTTCAAGGCTTCGCTTTGACTTTTCACCGCCACGTCTTGTCCTTCAATAATCAAGACGGTTACCGGCGACAATACCGCCGCCGTGCCGCTCAGCAATGCTTCCGCACCATTGGCAATCCGTTCTTTCATTTCATCAACGGTAAAATGGCGCTCTTCGATACTATAGCCGTGGTCTTTTGCCACCGTCAGCAGACTTGAGCGCGTAATGCCGTGCAAAAATTCACTGGTCAGCGGTTTGGTAATCAGGGTCTTGCCGTCAATCAAAACGAAATTGGAAGCTCCTGTTTCCTGCACATCGCCGTTGGGACAGAACAATACTTGCTTGGCATGATGCTTTTCCAACGCCTGCATCGTCCAATAGAGGGCGGAAGCATAATTGCCGCCGGTCTTGATGCTGCCCATATGCGGCGCGCAGCGCAGATGGTCGGTTTCCACCAATACGCGCAATTCCGAACCTTGTTTGAAATAATCGCCCACCGGAGAGAGCAGCACGAATAATGCCGCGCTTTTGCTCGGCGAACCCGCACTACCGATATTCGGCTCGGTACCGATTAAGGCGGGGCGGATATATAAGGCACCGCGTTGGTCGGGCACTTCTTCCTGCGCACGGCGCACCGCCTCGACAATCATATTTTTCAGCAATTCCACCGGTGGCACCGGCATGCTCATTGCCGCCGCGCTTTTGCGCATTCTCTCCACGCCGGCATCCAGGCGGAAAATATGCACCGAGCCGTCTTCATGGCGAAAGGCTTTCATGCCCTCGAAAATCTCGCTGCCATAATGCAGGCAATGCGCGGCAGGATGGATTTTCAGCTCATTGCTGGGCTGCCATTGCAGCTCGCCCCAAGCGCCGTCTTCACAATATACAATCGGCATTTCCGGCGCAAATACACTGCCGAAGACCGCCGGAATTTCTGTTCTCATCGCTTTCTCCCTTAATCAAAAAATGCTTACATTACGCTTTTCATTCTGCAAACACAATTAAAACCACAAAGCGGCAATCACCGCCGCCACCGTCATTAAAAACAAAATCCAGCGGATGCTGTTTTGGCTAATCGAGAGGGCAAAACGTACACCGATTAATGCGCCGACGGAATTGCCCAGCGCCAATAACAAGCCCACTTTCCACAACACCTGCCCCTGCCAGATGAAAATGCCCAAAGCAATACTGGTAAACAGCATGGTGCAGACCAATTTCAAGGCATTGGCACGGCGCAAATCATAATGCAAAGCACCCGCCAAAGCGGTCAGCAAGACAAACCCCACGCCCGCCTGCACAAAACTGCCGTACAAACCTGCCGCAAACAGCCAGCCCCATGCCGCCCTGCTTTGCTTGACGCTCAATTCCGTATTCGGCGCATGCATTACCGCCTGCGGTTTAAATAAAAACATCGCCGCCACAAAAAGCATCGCGCCCAATAAAATCATCTTCATCAGCCATTCGGCAGAAACCTGCTCAAAAGGCAGCCAAGCAACAATCACATCCAATTTTGCCGCCAAGACAGCGCCGACAAGCGCGCCGCAGACCGTCGGCAGCACAATGCCGCCGATATCCTGCGTGGGCAAAGCCTTGGCGCGGCGAAAGCCGAATAAACCCGCCATGCCCTGAAACCAAATCCCGACGCGGTTGGTCGCATTGGCGGTTTGCGGATCCAAGCCGAATATCATCAGCAGCGGCAAAATAATATTCGAACCGCCGCCCGCCAAGATATTGATAATGCCGCAGATAATGCCGAGCAAGCCTAGCAAAAGATAAAAAATCCAATTAAATTCCATGTTCTGTCCTTATTGCACACAGACCTTGAGAGGTTTGGACATCTCCGGCGGCAATAAAATCGTACACATAAACAGCGGCATAAGCGGCAATACCGAGCAAAAAGGCACAAATCAGAAAAAAGCCTGCCGCTCTCAGCCGCGCTTTACCACCGTAAACATAAGGCGTGGGGCGATAGGTTTTCATGCCCTGCGGCGGATATTGCCGCTGCCGCCACACGCGGTAAAACATTCTGCCGTTTAATGCCAATAATCCCGCCGCCAAGAAACTCGGATAGCCGGCAAAGACGGCATAGAGCATGATGACATTGCCATCGTGCCGACAAGCCAACCACCGTTCCAATACGGGTTTAGCCCATTCTATAGCCGCCACCGCCAGAAAAACGCAGGCGGCGCCGATGTGGCGGATTTTTTCTTTCGGGCTATATTGCGGCGCCTGCTCCATGCCTAGCCTTGCAAGAGCGACAAATCAGCAATTTGCGCAAAGCCTTGCTGCATGGTTGTCAGCAATGCCAAGCGGTTGGCACGCAAAGCGGCATCATCCGCCATCACCATTACATCGGCAAAGAAAGCTTCCAATGGCGCTGCCAATTCGCCCAAGGCTTGCAGTGCGGCAAAATAATCTTTTGCCGCCACCGCCGCCTGCACCTTGCCGCTAATGCCCAGCCAAGCCTGCCATAAGGCTTTTTCCGCCGCTTCCTGCAGCAGATTTTCCGCGACCGCCTGCGTGTTTTCGCCGTTCTTTTTCAAAATATTGCGAATCCGCTTGGCGCTCGCCAAAAGACTCAGTGCATTGGCGCTGCCTGCAAAAGTGTGCAAGGCATGAATGCGGCGGTCGAAATCCAGTAAATCATCGCCGTCTAGGGCGCGCACCGCCTGATAGCTTTCAATGGCAATTCCTTGGTCGCGGTAATAACCCTGCAAACGTTCCAGCACATAATCGCGCACCTCAGGCAGAACTTTTTCCGCCTGCAAAGCGGCAGTAAAGCTCGCCGCGCTCCATGCGAATAATTCCTGCAAAGGCAGGCTGATGCCTTTTTCCACCAGCAGGCGGATAATGCCGATAGCCATGCGTCGCAAAGCATAAGGGTCTTTGCTGCCGGTAGGTTTTGCGCCGATGGCAAAGCCGCCGATGAGGGTATCGACTTTTTCCGCAATCGCTAAAGCCGTGCCGACGCCTGTTGTCGGCAAATCGCCGCCTGCGCCCAAGGGGAAATATTGCTCTTCCAATGCCTGCGCCACTTCTTCGGCAAGCCCTTCGCGGCGTGCATAATATTTGCCCATCACGCCCTGTAATTCAGGGAATTCCATCACCATTTCGCTTTGCAAATCGCATTTGCACAGCCGTGCCGCTTCTGCCGTCGCTGCCGCATCCGCCTGCACTAGCGGCGCGAGTCGCTTGACCAATTCCTGCACGCGGCGTGATTTTTCCGCCAAAGAACCGAGTTTTTCCTGATAGACCACTTTTTCCAAACGCGGCAAATAATCCGCCAAGCGGCGTTTCAAATCCTGCTGCCAGAAAAATTCCGCATCGGCAAATCGCGGACGAATCACTTTTTCATTGCCCTTGCTCACAGAAACGGGATCTTTGGATTCCAGATTAGCTACCGCGATGAAATGCGGCAGCATTTTGCCGTCCTTATCTAGCACGGCAAAGGTTTTCTGATTGTCCTGCATGGTCGTAATCAACACTTCCTGCGGCACAGCAAGGAATTTTTCTTCAAAATGTCCGGCAATCGCCACCGGCCATTCGGTCAAACTCGCCACCTCATGCACTAAATCTTCCGGCATCAATGCCTTGCCGCCCAATGCCGCAGCCGCCGCCTGCACCTGCTCGCCAATCAAAGCCTTGCGCTTTTCAATATCGGCAATCACATAGGCGCTTTCCAAAGCGGCTTCATAATCATCGGCATGGGTAATCCGCACCGCTTGGCTGTGATGCACGCGATGCCCCTGCGAGTAATTGTCGGCTTGCACGCCGAAAAACGCTAATGGCAGGATTTCGTCATCCGCCAAGGCAATCAAGGTGTTGACAGGACGCACAAAGGCTTGCTCGAAATCACCCCAGCGCATTCGCTTGGCAATCGGCAATTGCTTGATTACTTCGGCGAACAGCTCGGGCAGCAAGTCTTTAAAAGCACGCCCTTTTTCCTTGCCGTAAAACATCAAAGCCGCGCCCTTATCGGTCTCTGCCTGTGCCAAATCTTCCACCGCCACACCGCAGGAAGCGGCAAAGCCTAAAGCCGCCTTGCTCCAATTACCGTCTTTATCCTTGGCGGCGGCAAGCATCGGGCCTTTGCGCTCGATTTTGCGGTCGGCCTGCTGCATCGCAAGCCCCTTGATGCGCCAAGCCAAGCGGCGCGGACTGGCGAAAGAAACAATTCCCTCATGGGCAAGCGATTGTTCGGCTAACACTTTCTGCCATAATTGACTGCCGGCTTCCGCCAAATCGCTGACGGCAGCGGTCGGTAATTCTTCCATGCCGATTTCGATGAGTACGTTTTTATTCATGATTATTTGCCCTCCTTGCACAATGGGAAGCCCAAGGCTTCGCGCGATTCATAATAAGCCTCGGCTGCCGTTTTCGAGATATTGCGCACGCGCAAAATAAAACGCTGCCGCTCGGTAACCGAAATGGCGCGGCGTGCATCTAAAAGATTGAATAAATGCGAGGCTTTCAGCGCCTGTTCATAGGCGGGCAGGGCTAATTTTTTCTCGGCAAGCGCCAAAGACATACGCTCCGCCGCATCAAACTGCGCAAACAAATCCTCAATATCGGCATGCTCGAAATTATATGCCGACTGCTCGCGCTCGTTTTGCTGATGCACATCGCCGTAAGTCAGCACGCCGTTGCGCGTCTGCGTCCAAATCAAATCATAAACGCTGTCCACATTTTGCAAATACATGGCAATGCGCTCCAAGCCGTAAGTCAGCTCGCCCATTACCGGCTTGCATTCCATACCGCCGGCTTGCTGAAAATAGGTAAATTGCGAAGCCTCCATGCCGTTAATCCAAACTTCCCAACCCAAGCCCCATGCGCCTAAAGTCGGACTTTCCCAGTTATCCTCGACAAAACGGATATCCTGCACCGCGGGATCGATGCCGATGGCAAACAAAGACTGCAAATACAGTTCTTGAAAACGCGCCGGCGAAGGCTTCATCACCACTTGGAATTGATAATAACGCTGCAGGCGGTTCGGATTTTCGCCGTAGCGCCCGTCAGTAGGGCGGCGGGAAGCCTGCACATAAGCGGCATTCCAAGGCTCGGGACCTAATGCGCGTAAAAAAGTCGATTCATGGAAAGTGCCTGCGCCCACTTCCATATCATAGGGTTGCATTATCGCGCAGCCCTGGTCCGCCCAAAAATTTTGCAGGGCAAAAATCATGTCTTGAAAACTCAGCACCTTGCTCATTAGTTACTCTCACAAAAGAAAACGCGCTATTTTACCTGCTCTTTAGGCAAAATGGGCGCTTTTCGCGGCGGATGCGCCGGCAATAGGCAAAAAGAAAGGCTGCCCTAGCAGCCTTTTGAGATATAGTCGAAGAATTGAAAAAGTATTACGGTGTTGGCTCGCCTTGCCGTACTATCTGTACTGTCTGCGGCTCGCCGCCTTGTACTACTTTTTCACTTCTCCGACTATAGCTTGTCCAATATCATTTGTCTGTAATCTTTTGAGTATGCCATAAGCTTTATGTGTAACTGTTTTTTGATTCCTTGACTATATTATCTGCTGATTCCCGAAGAAATCGATCCCAGCCGCAAAATGCGCAAAGTCATGCTCTTTCAAAACCAATTCGGCGAAGCGCGTAAAGTCAATTTGCGCAACATCTGACGAACTGTTGCGCTATCTAAATGATAAGGAAAAATTATTTCTAGCCGGCGACGCCGCTTTATTGCTGCAAAGCCATCAACATTTTGCCAATCGGACATAATATTCAAGCCTTTCTTTTAATTAAAAAGAAAGGCTTTTTTGCTGCAAAGCTGAGAAGGCTGCTATCATTTCATTTTGATTCAAGGAAGCGCAAATGGACTGGTCAAGCATCTTTTTTTATACGCATTTTGCTCTCGCGGTGCTTGCCAGTATCCGCATCATCTACTCGCGCCGTTCCAGCAGTGCCGCCTTAGCTTGGCTGACTTTGCTTTATGCTCTGCCCGTATTCGGATTGCTGCTCTATGCCTTAATCGGCGAACCCCAACTCGGACGGCAACGCGCACGCCGCCAAGCAGATTTGCTAGCCTTTCACACTGAATTTGCCGACCGTTTTTTACCGCCGGACACGATTCCGCTCTGCGACATCCGTTTTCGCCAACTCTCCGAATTCATTAAAAAAGAATGCTATTTTGCCGCCTTAAGCGGCAATCGTGTGCAGCTATTGCAGAATACCGACAGTATGTTAAACAGCATGATTGCCGACATTCATGCGGCAAAGCATTGTTGCTTATTAGGATTTTACATTATCGACGTGGAAGGACGGATTGAGGCGCTGATGCGCGCCCTCATCAGCGCCGCTACCCGCGGCGTACGCTGCCAAATACTGGCGGACAGCGTGGGCAGCAAAAACTTCTGGGAATCGGACTGGCCGCAGCGATTACAAAAAGCCGGCGTGGAAGTTACCGCCGCTCTGCCGGTCGGCATCGCCAGCTCCCTATGGGTGCGCAGTGATTTGCGTAATCACCGCAAAATCATGGTCGTGGATTATCGCATTGCCTATACGGGCAGCTACAATCTGGTTGACCCCAAATTATTCAAACAGCAATCAGGCGTAGGTGAATGGATTGATGCCATGATGCGCTGCGAAGGCATGGTTGCCCAGCAATTAGCCGCGATCTTTTACGGCGATTGGGCGGTAGAAAACGATTACAATCTGAAAGCTACTCTGACGCAACTCAACGGCTATTTGCAGGAAATGCCAGACCATATCGAAATGCAGCAATTAGGCGGCGATTTATTGCAAACCCTGCCTTCGCAGCCCGGCAGTGATCAAGCCCTGATTTATGACGTCATTACCGCCGCGCTTTACCGCGCCCAAAGCCAGATTATGATTTGCTCGCCTTATTTCGTGCCGGACGAAGCCCTGCTCAATGCCCTGATTACCGCTGCCAAACGCGGCGTAGCGGTCAAACTCATCATGCCCAAGCACAATGATTCCCGTCTGGTCTATTATGCCAGCCGCGCTTATTATCAATCTTTGCTCGATGCCGGCGTGGAAATCCTCATGTATCAGGGCGGTTTGCTGCACACCAAAACCGTTTTGGTCGATAGGCAATTCGCCTTATTCGGCACCGCCAATATGGACATGCGCAGCTTTTATCTCAATCTGGAAGTCACGATTGCAGTCTATACGACTGATGCGATTGCACAAATCGAAAGATTGCTGGAAGATTATCTCGCTGATTGCCAGCCGGTGGAATTGTCGAAATGGCAAACGCGCGGACGTTTGCAGCGTTTTTTAGAGCGTTGCGTGCGTTTGATTAGCCCTTTGCTATAGTCGAAGAATTGAAAAAGTATTACGGCCTTGGCGCGCCTTGTACTAATTGACTATATGAATTTCGGCGTAAAATCGCTATGCTGCGCAGTATTGCCCGTATATAGAAAAGGAGAGTAGGATGCGATTTATATCATTTTTAATCAATTGTTTACGCAGATTTTGGGAAGACTTGGACAAGCATAATCTGCCGCGCTCTTGTCCCTGTATACCGATTAATGCCGAAAAATTAGCGGCGGATAGAACCTTCAATGCCTTGCACAAAGAAGAGAAAAAATAAAACGGTATCGCGAGATACCGTTCTTTATGTCTAGGTTTTTATGTCTAGATCTTTGATGAGAAGTGAAATTATTATATTGATATTCCGCTTCTTTAAGGAGCTTAGGGCTTAAATTTTGCCGGTTAAAATATTGAGCATGCGGCGCAGCGGTTCTGCCGCCCCCCATAGCAATTGGTCACCGACCGTGAAGGCGCTGAGATATTCGCCGCCCATATTGAGTTTGCGCAAACGCCCCACAGGTACGCTTAAAGTGCCGGAAACGGCGGCAGGCGTGAGTTCTTTCATGCTGAGTTCGCGTTCATTGGGAATGACCTTGACCCAATCATTATGCGCGGCTAAAACGCTTTCGATTTCCGCCAAAGGAATATCTTTTTTCAGCTTAATCGTCAAAGCCTGCGCATGAGAACGCATGGCGCCGATGCGCACGCATAAGCCGTCGATAAGAATCGGATTGGCTTCGCGCTGCATGATTTTATTGGCTTCTACTTGCGCCTTCCATTCTTCTTTGCTTTGTCCGCTGTCCAAGGCTTTGTCAATCCAAGGAATAAGACTGCCCGCCAGAGGCACGCCGAAATTCGTGGTGTCGATGCCGCCGTGTAGGGCTTGAGTAACTTTGCGGTCGATATCTAAAATATTGCTGGCGGGATTGGCAAGCAAATCATGTACGCTGTTTTCCAAGCCGTCCATTTGGCTTAAGAGTTCGCGCATATTTTTTGCCCCTGCGCCGCTGGCGGCCTGATAGGTCATCGGCGTAATCCATTCTACCCAATCATTGGCCAAGATGCCGCCTAAGGCAATCATCATCAATGAGACGGTGCAATTGCCGCCGATGAAGTCTTTTTTGCTTTCGCTGAGGGCGCGGTCGATAACGTCACGGTTGACAGGATCTAAGACAATGATGCTGTTCTTTTCCATGCGCAAGGTAGAGGCGGCGTCAATCCAATAGCCTTGCCAGCCTTGGGCGCGCAATTGCGGATGGACGGCGCTAGTGTAATCTCCGCCTTGGCAGGTAATGATGATGTCCATTTCCGCTAAGGCGGCAATATCATTGGCATCTTTGAGCGTTTTGCCGGCGCCGGCAAAATCAGGAGCGGCTTCGCCTGCCTGCGAGGTGGAAAACAGCGTGGTGTCCACGCCGGCAAAATCGTTTTGCTCGCGCATACGCTCCATTAAGACTGAGCCGACCATGCCGCGCCAGCCGACAATGCCGAGTTTTTTCATCGTTTCTCTCTCCTATTTGAAAAGGGCTTATTTAAACGTGAATTTCACAGGCTTGCAATCACTTTTTTAGGAAATATTGCTAGAAGAGAAGAAAAGGCCGTCCAAGGCGGCGTGCCGCAGACAGTTCGGAAGCTGCAGCAAGCTGAGCCGCAGCTGCAAGACCTGTCTGCGGCGGTAAAGACGCTGTTGCTTTGAAAACGGAAAAGGATCAGGGTTTTGGCATGAAAATCCGTGTAGATAGGAATCAGGCGCTGATTGTCTATCCATTTATAGTCTCTTAACTTCAAAATGAGATTATTCTAAGCGCTTCTCCTGACAAAATGTGTATCTCTAAGTCTCATTTTGAAGTTAAGGTACTATAATCTCAAAGAAATATTGATTTTCCTGCAAATGCAGCTGTCCTTTTTCACAAGGCGCGGCAAGCAGGCGTCCGCCATGGAATACAGCGTCTGCACTTCGCCGAAGGCTTTGCGCAAAATCAGGCGGTCGCGCGTACTGAGCATACCGTTTTCGCAATATAGTCAAAGAATTGAAAAGTATTACGGCGTTGGCTCGCCTTGCCGTACGCTCTTGTACTGTCTGCGGCTCGCCGCCTTGTACTACTTTTTCACTTCTCCGACTATAGACCTGTTTAGGCTGAATCTTGAGTTTGTCTGCCAATTTATCATAGGCCAATTGCAGCAATGTGCCGTGCGGGGCGATGAGAATATCCGGCTGTTGCTGCTCGATTTGCTCCACATGACTTTTATAACTGCGAAATAAATCATATAAACGGTAATCCGTTTCTGAAAGCGGCGGCAGGCGATGCATAATATGGCTGAAGTAGAAAAAATGAGCAATGCGTACTTGCGCGGTACCGGCATTGCGGCTCAATACCGCAATAAAATGCGCCATTTTTTTAATTTGCTCTTTTTTATCATAAACTTGCAATTTCCAACCGCTGTGGCGGACCGATTGCATGAAGGTGAAGTATTCCGCTTCTTTATGCCAATCGCCGCCGCGTGCATGAATGCGCATCCCTTCGGCAAACAGTCTGTGATAATCCAAGGCGGGCACGGTACAGAGTGTGGAAAAATCTTGCGCGATGCCTCTGGTGTCCATCATCGGAATTAGGCTGCTGGGCTTGCCCAACCAAGGGCGGTAATACAAATTATTAGCGAGTTGCTGACGGAAATATTGCTGCAATTTCTCGCGTTGATATTCTGCAAGTGCTTATTTGTCTTGGAAATTAAGCCGGTTTAATCTCCGCATGGCGTTATTGATGTCTTTTTCGCCAATCATATATCTGAATATTGAAGATAATTTCCCGAAGGATTGTATCATTATTCATTTTTTTGACAGAAAAATTCAATATAGCGAGGGCTTCGTTTAAAAAAATAAAACGCGCTCTTGTTAGAGAGCGCGTTTTTCGGCTGTTGAAGCGGAAATTATTTTTTGCCTTGATTGGCAACTGCTTCCTGCAATTTGCGGATTTCTTCCGCATCGCCTAAAAAACGGTCGCTGACTAAATTCATATTGTCATCAAATTCAAACAAATATGGGATACCTGTCGGCAGATTGAGGTTTACAATATCTTCGTCTGAAATGCCTTTCAAATGCTTGACGATACCGCGCAAGCTGTTGCCATGGGCGGCGACGATGATTTCCCCTTCTTGTTCCAGAGCAGGTTTGATGTGGTTTTCCCAGTAAGGCAGAATGCGCTCAATCGTATCTTTCAAAGACTCGGTCAAGGGCAAGGCGGATTGATCGAATGCCGCATAGCGCGAATCTTGCTGCGGTGCGCGTTCGTCGGTGGTTTCTAAGGCGGCAGGCGGCACGTCATAGCTGCGGCGCCAAATCAATACTTGCTCTTCGCCGTATTTTTCCGCGGTTTCGGATTTGTTCAGGCCTTGCAAAGAGCCGTAGTGTTTTTCATTTAAGCGCCAATCTTTTTCGACGGGAATCCAATCCAAATCCATCGAATCCAAGGCGAAATTCAGGGTTTTAATCGCGCGTTTGAGGTAGGAAGTAAAGGCTTTTTTGAAGACTAAACCTTCTTTTTTCATCACTTCGCCCGCTTTTTTGGCCTCTGCACAGCCTTGCTCGGTCAAATCGACATTCGTCCAACCGGTAAACAAATTCAGTTTATTCCATTCGCTTTCGCCGTGGCGTAATAATACTAAGCGTTTCATCGCTGCTCCTTTTTGAAAAACAGCGCTTAGTATATATAAAACGATACGATTTCTACAATCAGCATTTTCAAGATATGAATAAATTGTTAGGCTATGTGTTTTTCACACGAGGATACAGAGGATACACATGGAAAATCATCCACAACCGCCGCGCTTGGCATTGCTGCTCGATTGGCGCTTACACGTTTTTGCCGCCGTTTTGGCGTTAGCAGCCGAATATGTGGGCATTGCGCGCCTGCCGATCGGCATCGGCACCTTGGTTTTATTGCCGCTTTTATACGCTTTTATCGTCGCCTTGCTGCTCAATCCGAATGTGATTGCGCCGATGGAAACAATCATGCCAGCCAAAACGGCACGCTGGTCAACCTATTTGGTGACCCTGAGCGTCATGCCCTTTATTGCCAAATTCGGCTTCGGTATCGGGCCGAAAATCGAAGAAATTTTAGCCGCCGGTCCAGCCCTGCTTTTGCAGGAAGTCGGCAATGTGGCGACCGCGCTGTTTGCGCTGCCTATTGCTGTTCTCGTGTTCGGTATGGGGCGTGAAGCCATCGGCGCAACGCATTCGGTAGCGCGCGAACCCAATGTTGCCTTGATTGCGGATAAATACGGTTTGAAAAGCCCCGAAGGCATCGGCGTTATGGGTGTTTATGTGATGGGAACGCTGTTCGGCGCGATTTATTATTCGCTTTTATCGAGCATGATTGCCTCATGGAATCTGTTTGACGTCCGCGCTTTGGCGATGGGCTGCGGCGTAGGCAGCGGCAGCATGATGGGCGCCTGCGCGGCGGGTTTGTCGGAAGTCTTGCCCGAACACAAAGAAAGCATTACCGCTTTCGCCGGCAGCTCCAATCTCCTGACTTATGCCACAGGCTTATTTGTCAGCGTCTTCATTGCCCTGCCTTTTACCGAAAAATTTTATCAATTGCTGAGCAAATGGCGCAAAAATCCAGAACAGGCGCAATTTGCCGCAGAAGACAGTCAATTGCATAAAGACGCACCTTTGTCTTTTGCCACAAAAGCAATTGTTTTAGCGATGATTATGCTGATTATGGCATTGTCCAACTGGATGGGCAGCAAGGCTTCGGTCAATCCGATTGAAGCATTCGGCGGTTTATTGATTATTTATCTCTGCTGCTTGGGCGGCATTTTGCTGCGCGACCTCATCCCTGTGGATATTCCTGCGATTGCTTGGATTTCCGTCTTAGGAATTGTATAACCAACAAACCTTGAAAAAATACCAACCATCCCCATATCTCCATCACCATTCACTAATCACTACTTCAAATGGCTTATTCACTAGAAATCAGACAAAAAGCCTTGGCTTATTATGACAAATGCAAGAACATTGACCTTGTTATAGAAGCTTTTGGTGTATCAAGACACACCGTGTTTCGTTGGAGACGACAACTTAAAGAAACAGGAAATCTGTCTTGTAAAAAACCCACCAATAGACCCAGAAAGTTTGACAGAAAAGAGCTTCTTGCTTACGTAGAAGCAAATCCTGACAAATACCTACGTGAAATTGGTGAAGTATTTGGGTGTAGTGATATGGCAATCCATAAAGCACTCAAAGCAATGAACATTACTCTTAAAAAAAGACCACAACTTATAAAGAGCAAGACCCAAACAAAGTCAAAAACTACCAAGACAAATTAACCCAACTACAAGCTACGTCCAAACAAGGTTATGAGCTTGTCTATATAGATGAGACAGGCATTGATACTTACCTACACCGCACTCATGCAAGAAGTCTAAAAGGTCAAAGGGTTTGTGACAAGATAAGTGGCAGACGCTATCAACGAGTATCCTTAGTGGCAGGACAAATAGGCAGCAAAGCTAAAAACTTGATTGCTCCACTCATCTACAACAATACAATGACAAGTGCTTTGTTTGAAACTTGGTTTAAACAAATGCTACTGCCTTGTCTTAATAATCACACAAAACAAACAGGCAAGCCTTGCATCATCATCTTAGACAATGCAAGATTTCACAGAATGAAACACTTGCAAGAGCTTATCAATAACACGCCATACAAACACATCATCTTACCATTACCACCTTACTCACCTGAGCTAAACCCAATAGAGCAAACTTGGGCAACGATTAAAAGATGGCTTAGAAGTCATTTGTCAGAGTTTGATACAATCGAAGAAGGTTTGAAGTGTTATTTCGGGGTTTGTTGAGTATATTATCCCTGCCTTATTTCCCTGCCGCCGAATTTCTGCTGGCGCAAGTGAATAAAGTCGATGCCTTGCCGCTGCTCACGCCCGTCTTGGTCTATGCCGGCTTTGCAATTTCGCACATGGAAGTGAATTTATTCAAAAAATCCGGCGTGAAAATAGCGCTGGTCGCTTTATTGACCTTTACCGGCACTTATCTCGGCTCCGTATTGATTGCTCAAGCGTTTTTACCTAGCGCTTAAATATAGAACCGCCGCAAGGCGGTTTTTTATTGGCTTTGCATAGTCAAAGAATTGAAAAAGTATTACGGCGTTGGCTCGCCTTGCCGTACGCTCTTGTACTGTCTGCGGCTCGCCGCCTTGTACTACTTTTTCACTTGTAGCGCAGATACCTTGTCCGCTGCAAAGAGCATACGGTGCTGTTGCAGGAGTTTTTGTCGATCGTCTTCAAAATCCAGTATTTGTTGGAAGCGCTTTAAAGCGGCTTGGGCGGTATCGGCGGCTGCAACGGCTATTTGCGGGTCTCGGCAATCGGCGGCAATGCCGGCTAAAACGCTTTGCATACTGGCGCCGACTTCGACAACGCCGGCGCCGTCGCGTGCGATGGGCAGGAAGGTGTGGGCAATCCAGTCTTGCACATCGGCGGCGATGATTGAGAGCCGATCGTATTCCCCTTTCTCCCGCTCGGGCATTTTTTTGCTCAGCAATGCCAAGATGATGACCATGATATTGATAGCGGTACCGGGATCGTTGGTGCCCGGCGAGAGCGCGCGCTGTGCCGCTTCGCTGAGGACGTTCAGCCCCCATTGCGGGTCTTGCGCATAAGTGCGCTCATAATTGACGACAAAGCAGTCGGCAAATGCTTGGGCGGCGGAGGCTTCCACTTGCGCGGATAGGCAGGCGATTACGCTGTTTTTGGTCAGCAGTTTGCCGGGTCTGACGGTAATCGAAAGATAGGTATCGTGTTTTTCAGCCAGTTTTTGCAGGGAAGCCATGTCGATATGGGTGAGATAGCCGGCTTGTCCGGCATGGATGGCTTGGGCGGGGTGCTGCAAATTGCCCTGCCATACGGCGCCCATATCAGGGGATTTGTAATAGTTTTGCAGAGCATCTTCGGTTTTGGCGCTGATTTTGTGCAGGGTATTGCTCAGGCTGCCTAGTTGCGACAGGGTCGAGACCCAACGGATGAGGGTAACAATCAGATAAAACACGACGATAATCGTGCCGATGAATAAGATAAAGCGTCCGTTTTGTCCGTAATATTCCATGCCGATGGCAGTTTTGGCAATCATGGCGTAGATAAAGGCGGCGATGAAACTGGCAATGGTGGTACGCGTATTGTCATCTCCCATAACCAAGCCCATGGCACGCGGCGTGGTGCTGTTCGCGGCGGATGAAAATGCCGAGACCATGATGGATAGAGAAAAGGTACTGACCGAGAGCATGCTGGAGGCAAGAATAGTGAGCAAGTCTTCGAGAGTGCTGCGTTCGATGTTCGGCAGAGCGTCGGTTTTAATCATTTCGCCGAAAAGTCGTGCGATAAAAGCCAGTATGACGGCAAATGCCGCCCAATAGGCAGGCACAAGCCAGATTTGATTGCCGGGTTTTTTCAGGACAATCAGCCAGCGATACAGTGTATTTGTCATAATGATAAGGGGCCTTAAAAGTTTTATTTTTATGGAGGGACGGCTCTTAGCAGCCGCAGTCCGTCCAATGTTTGCCTTTGGGCGTTTTGCCGATGCCGGGGTTTAGGGCGTTGCAGGGGTCTTTGGATTGATAGAAGGCGCGCAGGACGGCTTTGGCATGATAGAGATGTCCCACATTGTGTTCGGCGGGGTATTCTGCGCCGCGACTGTCGAAAAACGCCAGCAGTTGCGCTTTGATGGCTTCGGCGTCCGCGCCTTTTTTCAGGATGTAGTCTTGGTGCATGACGTGGCAGAAGAAATGTCCGCAGTAGAGTCTTTTCTCGATTTGCGCATCGAGTTCGGGCGGCAGTTGTTCAAACCATTGCGATTCGTTGCGCTTGAGCGCGATATCTAAGGACATGATGTCGCCGACGTCTTTGTGATGCACTTGCCAGTAGCGTCCCGTTGCGCCGCCGATAACAAAGCGGTGCAGAATGGCTTTGTCGCCTTCTTTTTGATTGCAGGCGTAAAAATCACCTTCGCGTTTGCGGAAAAAGGCGCTGAGGTAGTCGCGCGCCGCTTCAATGCCGCTGTCGCTCATTTTAAGGATGAGATGATGCTCGAAGCGCTCGCGGTAGCTGCGCATAAAGGCGGGCAGATGGCTGGGCAGAAGGTTCATGCAGCATTGTGTGAAGCGGTCAGCAAAAAAACGCGGCATGAAGGGCAGTTTGGCGCAGAGGCGGTCGACGGTGTTTTTCAAGGCGAAGAAGGCGGGAATGCGCTTGGTGCCGAAGCTGTCGATGATGCGGAAGGTGTCGCGTCCGTAGCGTTCGGCAAGATCGAAGAAGCCGCAGTGGATGTATTCGCCCGAGACGGGCAGTTCGGCGAAATGCTGCAAGATGTGGCGGCGGATGTCCGTGAGGTCTTGCGGATGATTGGTGCCGATATAGAAGACTTGTTCGCGTTCGGGCTTGGGAAAGGTGTCGATGCGCACGGCAAAGACGATGAGTTTGCCTGCCGAGCCCGATGCGCCGTAGAGGCGGCGTCCGTCATTGTTAAAGCGTGAGGGGCTGTCGGCATCAACATCGCGCACGCGCTGTTCGTATTCGCGATCGGAAGCGGCTTTGTCCTCGTTGCGGATGTCGCTGTCTTGATAGCGGCGGTTTTCCAAATTTTGCAGGATTTCTTCGGGACTATCGCCGAGTTCGATGCCGAGTTCGTTATGCAGCTCAAGTTCGCCTTGGGCATTGAGTTGCGCGTATAAGGAGAGTTCGGTATAGGCGGGGCCGCGCTGAATCAGGGCGCCGCCGGAATTATTGCAGATGCCGCCGATAATCGAGGCGCCGATGCAGGACGAACCGATGACGCTGTGCGGCTCGCGATGATGCTCCGCCAGCATGTCTTCAAGCTCGAAGAGCGATGCGCCGGGCAAGGCAACGGCTTGTGTGGCTTGTTTAATCAGATGAATGCCTTTTAAGCGGCGCATGGAGAGAATGACGACCGGACGGTCGTAATCACCTTCGGGGGTGGAGCCGCCCGTGATGCCGGTATTAGCGGCTTGGGCGATGATAATCATGTCTGCTGCCGCGCATAATTGCGCCGTGCGCCACAATTCGAGCAAAGAGCCGGGCAAAATTACGGCAAAGGCGCTGCTGTTGCCGTAGCGGAAGCCGCGCGTGTAGGGCAGCATCAGGGCAGGGTCTTGCAAAACGGCATCTTTGCCGACAATGGCGGCGCTTTTTTGGATAAATTCGGTCGGAAGCATGGTTCTCTTTTCGTCGCTTAACATGTGGATTGAATGTATTGTGTGTTTTTGTATAAATAACGTTATTTTTTGTTTTTTATGCTTGGTTTAACATAATTGGGTCTGTTGACAATCACCTTAAAGCCATAAGTGTTGCAGCGAGGTAAATGTTTGCCGCAAAGGATCTGCTGTTTTCTCCGAAGGCATGGCTATCTTCTTAAACTCCTTTAAATCACAGAAAACATTTTCTACCAAATGACGTCATTTGTACATATGCCGGTCATAAGCGCGTTGCAGTTTTCGCTTGCTCGTCGGCGCAATCACCGCTTGGCAAGCTCCTTCGTTCAGTTCCTCTATAGTCAAGGAAATCAAAAAGAGTTACAAATCCACAAGAAGTAAAAGAATAGTTTATCGATGCAATTTAATCGCCAATCCTTGCGTTTACGTTTAAGCCAAGCCCACATTTTCTCGATTGGGTTCAGATCCGGACTGTATGGCGGCAGCCATAAAATATGATGTCCCGCATCTGCAATAAGCTCTTGGGTATCCTGTCTTTTGTGAAAGCTGGCATTGTCCATAATAATGACGCTGTTTTCAGGCAATTGTGTTAACAGCAATTCTTCTACCCAACAATGAAATACATCACTATTAATACTGCAATCGTAAAGCCCTACCGCAAACAACTTGTTCTTATGTATTGCCCCAATAGCATTGCTTTGATTCTTGAGTTGCCAGTTGTACTTTCCTAAACAAGGACAGCCTTTGTGGGAATAGCCGTAAGCTCTGTTCTCATGAGATTTAAAGCCGCTTTCATCTAAGTAAATCAGGGTTCTGCCTTCAGCTTCAAATGCCGCTAACTGCTTAAGAAATAATAGGCGCTGTTGTTTGTCTGCTTTCGGATGAATTAAGGTCTTTTTTTTCGAGTAATGCCGACACGTTTTAATGCTATGGCAATAGCTCTGTCGCTACAGTTAAAGCGTCTTGCCCGTTCATAGCAATAGTCATCAGGATAAGCTTGGACGTCAGCCATTAAAGCTTCATTATCGATTTTTGCCGGTTTGCGTTCGTACTTCTTGCGTTCTATGCTTTTCTTCCAACGTTGAATAGTTGTTGCGCTGAGTCGATATTCTTCAACAAGCTTTCTGTAGCTATGACCTGATGCCAGCTTGTTCAATATCATTTGTCTGTAATCTTTTGAGTATGCCATAAGTTTTAGTGTAACTGTTTTTTGATTCCTTGACTATAACAAGCCAATCTGCATCAAAGGCTTTGTCTATAGTCGAAGAATTGAAAAAGTATTACGGCGTTGGCTCGCCTTGCCGTACTATCTGTACTGTCTGCGGCTCGCCGCCTTGTACTACTTTTCCACTTCTCCGACTATACCAGTAAAGCATTAAACTCTCTGTCTTTAATTAGTGCTTCGACACCGACAATGTCGTGACGTTGCCCGAGTAATAGGGTGAATGAAACCAAATTGCCCAATGCGTCGACCAAGGCCAAGATTTTGGTACTCATGCCACCTTTGGATTTACCATCCGCCTGCCAAATGGAAACGCCTCGCCTTGGGCGAAAGCGTACGCCTGCGCGGTTCTTACGTCATCACCTGTGAAGAAGTTATCAAAGACGAAACCGGCAATATCATCGAACTCAAATGCCGTCATGACCCCGATACGCTAGGCAAAAATCCTGAAGGCTACAAAGCCAACGGCGTGATTCATTGGGTCTCCGCTCCGCATGCCGTCGATGCCGAAGTCCGCCATTACGGGCTCTTATTCAATCAAGCCAATCCGATGGCGGCGGAAAACTTCCTCGACACGCTGAACCCCAACTCCCTGCAAGTGCTGGATCATGCCAAAGCCGAACCCGCGACAAGAGCGGATATCGGCACCAATTACCAACTGGAACGGCAAGGCTATTACGCCATCGACCCCGACAGCAATGCGGACAAATTGGTCTTAAATCTTACCGTCAGCCTGCGCGAAACAGGCAAATAAAACGATAAGCGCCCTAGCGGCGCTTATTTATTTTCCTTCTTCATCACAGTGATAATGACTTAGGCAAACTTTATAATCGGAGAAATAAATATTAACACTATGGTTCTTTTATAATTACCGTATTATATAAGCCTATATGACCCTCTTTTTTATCAATCCCCGCATATTCAAGACTGGCATCTTCATAACGCTTAAATTTATACACCGCATCATTCATCACCGCTTCATCAAAAACATTTAAAGAGACGAGCAAAGAAAAATCCGCCTGTGATAAACCTGTTACCTTAGTAAATAAATCCGGCTCCAATTCCTGAATCACGTCTTTTAAACTATGTTCCCGATAATCGCTTAAATACATAAAAATCGGAATGCGTGTGGCAAATTTAATCAGTTTATCTTGAATTTGTTTTCGCAGGGATTTTTGTTTCTTTTCTTCATCGCTTAATGTTTTTTTATCCTCTTTTGATAGTTCGCCGTCATTGTCTTTGGCTTTTTCTTTTAAGCCTTTAATTTTTTCCGAGCGATTAATGACCACTTCAATATCATCATTTAGGCTTCTAAACTCTTCAATTTTCATCAAAGCGTCCATGGCTTCTTGATTGCTCATCAGATTTTTTAAGGTGATGTCATCAACATTGACCAATAACGCACTTTGCCAGCGTCTTGCCAACAGCGTGGCGGTCGTGCCGCTCATCGCCATGTCCAACAATAATTTGGCATCCACCTGTTGCATGGCACTGCCGTCATAGGCAAGCACGGGCAAAAAGGCAATGAATTCGGCGACTTTACTCTCTGGATTGCCCTCTTTTGGGTTTAGTTGATGGGCATAATCAGCGATTTGGCGTAAGGCACGATTGGGGGCAAAGTCAAAAATATAACATTGATTTTTAATCACAGTTATCCCATCATCGCCTTGCACTGTCCAAGGCGTTTGCACCCGAAATCCTGCCTGAAAATAAGTCTCAGGGCTGGCACAATTTCTGAGCATAAAAATCCCCGTCCACGCAGGCACGCTAACGCCCGTCATCAGCTTACCGCAAGATAGGGTAATGGTTTTTGTACTCAAAGGATTATTGCCAATGGCATCATTAACAGGGGCTAACGCCTTATCGCCCATGCCTGCCTGATTGCCTGCCGCCACAATGATTGTGTAGTCATGATAAAATTTATTATTGGGGGCTTTTAATAAATTTGCCATGGCATAACAACTGGCAACACTTGGCAAAAACCAAAGTGTGTGCAATAAACTGTTTAATAAATTATCATCACTAAATGGCATGATTTGGTGGGTTTATTGTCATTGCTTTTTTTACAGGTCAGCTTGGCAATATGCTCAAATTTGCCATGAGTTCTGCGTTTGTGTCTGCGCCTGTTTTTGCGTGGCTAAACTACTCTTTGGTACGCTCAGAACAAAAGCTGTCATCTGACATTCAAGCGTTGTCAATCATCGGTTTTATGTTTTTGCTTGGATTTGCTTTGTTATATGTTGCCAATACCATGGGCATTTTTGGCTAGCAAGCAAATAAACTAAAATTAAAAAATCAGGGCTGATGGTTAAGGCTAAAGCCGAGACTGGGCAGCCAAAGGTGTGCGATTAGCTGGCGTGGAAGCCATTGTTGCCGAAGGGCTTGAACGCATTCACAGAACCAACCTTGTGGACATGGGCGTGTTGCCATTGCAATTTGTGGGTGGCGAAAATCGTCATACGCTAAAATCAGACGGTATTTATGGCGTAAAAGGCGAAATTAGCCCCCATTGTGGTGAATTGACACTAACACGCACCAATGGCGCGATTGATGAAGTGCCTGTAACTTGTCGCTTAGATAGCGATGCGGAAGTTAAGACTTATAAAGCAGGTGGGGTGTTGCAGCAGTTTGCAGGGGAGTTTTTGGTGGATAGATAAACTTTAGTTCCTTAATTAGTTAAGGTAAGGCGGTTTTGTGGTAAAATCATCTTTTCATTAACTTAACAAGGTTGTTAAATATGGCTATTATATATCCAAAAATAGAAAGTATTAAAAAATGGGTGATTCAACCTACAGAAGGTGAATGGTTTTTATTAAATTATTTAAAAGATAATTTAGACAATTCTTTTGAAATATTTTTTAATCCGTTTTTAGATGGAGATAGACCAGATTTTGTCGTTTTAAAGAAAAATGTTGGTGTTTTTATAATTGAAGTTAAGGATTGGAATATTAATAGCCAAAAATATAGAATAGATTTATTTAATAAATGGTATTTTAATTCAAACTCAGGATATAAAGTAATTAAATCTCCATTCTCACAAGCATTTAACTATAAAAAGAATTTTTATGATATACACATTCCATTATTGGGAATTAAAAATGTTATCAACCCTTATTTTTTCAATGTTATTGATATTTTTGTATATTTACATTGTACTGATAAAGATGTTTTTGAAAGGTTTTATGAACAAAATAATCAAATATTTAACCAATATGTTTCAGATTTCAGCAAGGGAGTGTATGTAAATTTCCCTATGGATAAAATTGAATATTATAGAAAAAAACAACAAAGAGATAAAAATTTGGCAATATTTCAAGAAAATACTGATAGAATGGTTAGGCGGATTATGAATAGAAATCAACACCCATTATTTACTGATGACATATATGATGAGTTTAAACGCAGATTATCGCCGTCACAATTTATTTTAGAGCAAGGAAAAATTATTTATTTAGATAAAAAACAGGAAAAACTTGCTCAAAGTAGTGTAGGTTTACAGAAAATCAAAGGAGTGGCAGGTTGTGGCAAGACGGAAGTTTTGTTAAATAGGGCTATTAATGCAATTAAAAGAACCAATACAAACAATGTTTTGATTTTAACCTATAATAATACTTTAAAACCATATCTAAAATATAGGTTATATGGTATTTTAAGACGAGTAAATAAAGAAAAATTTGATGAAATAGAACGAGATATATTTGAAATTACAAATTATCATCGTTTCTATATAGCACAAGCCAATAACTTGAACATAGATATTCAAATCATGAATACTGATGGATTAATAAATGAAAATCAATCCAGGAAAAATATATTCTTAAATAATAAAGAAAAATATGATGTAATCTTGATTGATGAAATTCAAGATTATGAAGCAGATTGGATAAAGATTATCCGAGATAGTTTTTTAGCTGAAAATGGCGAAATGGTAATTTTTGGTGACCAGACACAAAATATCTATAAAAGAGACATTAAAAATAGAGAAAGCTCGTTGGTTCACGGTTTTGGAAAATGGCAAGCATTAAATAAATCTTATCGATCTTATTTAAAGTTAATTGATGTTTTTTCAAAGTTTAAAGAAAGCTTTTTAATTGAATACAAAGAAGAAGAGAGTTATGAGTACAAAGAACCAGCACAGGGTAGTTTTGATATAGGACACGAGGCTATTATTCATCAGAATATTAACTCCTTAAATGATGCTTGTGAGTGCATTAGAGCTATTATCAGAGATAACAAGTTGATTCAAAATGATACTTGCGTTTTATCATCAAAGATTTTGACTTTACAACAAATAGAAAATAAGTTTTCCGATTATGAGAAAACAACAACAGCATTTGAAACATTTTCAGATATTAAGGATATTGAAATATCAATAGATAAAATTCCTAATGAGCAATTAAAGAAAAATAGTAGAAAATTCAAAATTGAAAAGCTCAGAAAAATTAAAAAAGACCATTTTCATATAAATTCTGGATTGGTTAAATTTTCTACCATTCATAGCTTTAAAGGTTTAGAGATAAAAAATGTATTTATTATTGTCCATCAAGATGATAGTCCAGAGATTATATATACAGGAATAACTCGCTCTATTGAAAATTTATTTATTATCAGTATTGGTAATACACAATATAATGATTTTTTCAAATCTGTTGTAACTGGCTAAAAAGGAGCAAATCATACAAACCCCTACCCGTGCCACCTACATGCGTGGCGGTACTTCCAAAGGTAAATTTTAACCTAATCAATTTACTCAAACCATCCAAAAATTACCAAGCAGCAATATAAACACAGATTTATTTGAGCCAACCTGATCAAAACAAGGAACTAAATAGATGAAAAAGACCATTTTTAACATTGCTAAAATGGACTGCCCGTCCGAAGAGCAGCTCATTCGCATGCGTTTAAAAGATGTATCTGATATTTATGAATTACAGTTTGATATTGCTGGGCGGTGCTTAACCGTCTATCACGATAATCAAGATACAACGATTTTACAAGTACTTGAACCGCTTAATTTTGATAGTCATATCATTTTCACCGAAGTGATTGTTGATAAGATAGTGTTTAATAAGCCTGATGAGCGCTTAGAAAAAAGATTATTATATCAAGTGCTCATGATTAACTTTGTGTTTTTTATCATAGAGTGTTCGGTTGGTATTTTTGCTAATTCTATGGGGCTGATTGCTGATAGTCTAGATATGCTGGCGGACAGCTTTGTCTATATATTGGCGCTATCAGCCATTGGTATGACGCTGGCGTATAAAAAACGTGTGGCATTTTTGGCGGGGATAACGCAGATAATATTGGCGTTATTTGGGGTGATAGAAGTGATTAGGCGTTTTATCGGTACTGAGCAGCTGCCCAATTATCAACTGATGATTGGCACGGCATTTTTGGCATTGATTGCAAACTGGCTGTGCTTATATCTACTGAGCAAAAATCAAAATAAAGAAGCCCATATCAAAGCCAGCATGATTTTTACATCCAATGACATTATCATCAATATCGGTGTGATAGCGGCGGGAGCATTGACGTTATTGACTCATTCTAGCTATCCTGATTTAATCATTGGCATGATTGTCTTTGTCATTGTACTATTTGGTGCCAGAAATATTTTAAAATTGGCAAAATAATTCCTTTCACCAGCAAAGGAGTTTTTATGCAAATATCGGTCAAAGCTACCTACATACGTGGCAGTACTTCCAAAAACTTGATTTTTTAAAATGTGGTTAATGCGAGTTTGTTTATCTGGTATTTGATTTTTTAAGCCTTTATCCAAGCGTTTGACAATTTCACGCAAAAATACCCCAGATTTACACACAGGGTCTAAGAATGTCGCCTTTGGATTTGACCAAATCTCAGACGGCAATAAATCCAGCATTTGATTGGCATGTTTTGGCGATGTGAAAACCTCATCATTAGACAGACTGGATAAACAGTCCAATACATCGGGATTATAATTGCCTTCAAAAAGTGATAGTTGTTCTTGAGTTAATCTGTTTAAATCCTTAATAATATTACTATCAATCTGAATATCCATCACATTATCCTTGCTCTGATAATTTTAAAAAGTGAGTAGGTAGGTATTTTTTATGGGTAGCATAGTTTGTTCGATAATGTTTATCTTCTACTAGTTTTTGATAGACATACTCTGTACGACAAACCATTTCACCCATAAAACTCCATTCGCTGAATATAACCGGTGAGCTGAATAAAGCATCACCATTCACAATATTTTTCTCTAATAAATATTCAGAAATAGAAATGATATACTGTTTTACTTCTTCAAAATTTTTTTGATAATGCTTGTTCTATAAACAAATTTAATAATCTTTCACGGCATTCCAGACAATTGTCAGGCAGTATTTCTATACCATAAATAGAAGATATGGATTGAATCGCATAATATTCATAATTAAATTGCCAATGTATTTTTTTAATTTTTTTAGATTGCAGCATCTGCAAAATCATATCTAATTTTCGAGCTAATATTTCAGCTAAAAAATTACCATTCCCGCAGGCAGGCTCTAAAAATTTGCTATTAATCTTTTGCCAAATTTCATTCGGCAAAAGATTGAGCATGGCTTTGACTTCACGCTCGGCGGTAAATACTTCGCCATGATCAGCCACACGCTGACGTGATTTAACCTGCATGTTTGCCCCCACTGCAGGTTAATAAAAAAAGATAAGAGAATAATAATCTAGGAAAATATAAGCAATTTAGATTAAAATCGCTAAACTGACTGACTGACTGACTGACTGACTGACTGACTGACTGACTGACTGACTGACTGACTGACTGACTGACTGACTGACTGACTGACTGACTGACTGACTGACTGACTGACTGACTGACTGACTGACTGACTGACTGACTGACTGACTGACTGACTGACTGACTGACTGACTGACAAATATTCTATCATTTTCAACAAATTAAATTATGCTTTATTAAAAGATTGTCGCAATTTTATGTGAGAATTTAGAATAAAGCAATGCCATTAATATTCATGGCAAGCCCGTCTGCCGCAGGGCTTCATACAATACCACCGCCGCCGCATTGGAAAGATTCAAGCTGCGGGAATGCGTCTGCATAGGCAGGCGCAGTTTTTGTTCGCTTGCCAGCGCCCGATGAATTTCCTCGCTCAAGCCTGCGGTTTCGCTGCCGAAAAGCAGCACGTCTTCGGCGGCAAAACGCGCATCAAAGACATTATGTGTGCCGCGCGTAGTCAATGCCCAAATGCGCGACTGCGGCAAATGTTGCGCGACATAAGCGGCGAAGTCCTGCCATGAGTCATGATGCTGCACGCTGGCAAATTCGGCATAATCCAGTCCGGCGCGGCGCAGGCGTTTGTCGTCCCAGCCGAAAGCGGTGGGATGGATAATATGCAATTGCGCACCGGTATTGGCGCAAAGGCGGATAATATTGCCCGTATTGGGCGGTATTTGCGGTTGAAACAAGGCTAAGTGCATTTTATTGCCCTATTTGGCGCACGAATTGTTCGGCAACGCGGGCGCTACGGCTGCCGCGTGCCAAAGAAAATTGCAATGCCTGCTGTTGCAAACTGTCATCATAAGTCAAGCCGTGACGCAAAGCCCAATGCGTCACCATATCCAAATATTGGCGCTGCGACAGCGGATGAAAAGACAGACGCAAACCAAAGCGCTCGGCAAGAGAGATTTGCTCTTCCACATCTTCTTCAGGATGAATGGCATCGTCAGAATGATGACTTTCGCTGAGTAAATGGCGGCGGTTAGAGGTCACGCAGAGCATTACGTTTTTTGCCATGCCGGCAATCGAGCCGTCCAGCACGGCTTTTAAGGCGCGGTAACTGTCATCATTATCCGAAAAGGATAAATCATCGATATAAATCAGGAATTTGTCTTGGGTTTGCGCCAATACCCACAGCAAAAAAGCCAAATCCTGCAAATCATCGCAAGCCAATTGCAAGAGTTTTAAGCCCTGCCCCGTCAAAGTCTGAAAAGCGGCACGAATCAAAGAAGATTTCCCTGTGCCTCTCGCGCCCCAAAGCAGCATATGGTTGTAGGGTTTATCCTGCATAAAGCGCTGCAAATTCTCCATTACCGCCGTTTTTTGACGCTCAATTTCCAATAAATCTTCCAATTGCAGGCTATTGTCCACTGCCACCGGCAATATATAATTTTGCCCCTGATAGCGCATGCGGCAAAATGCCTGCCCTTGGGAAAATTGCGCCAACAATTCCCGTTTAATGGCTTCCATGTTCTCTCCTTATCGATTTTGCGCTTATTGTACGCGATTAGGCGGCAAAAAAGCCGTTTAGCGGCATAATTTATCAAGTCTAAAATGTGTTATGATAGCGCCGCTACATCCTATCTATCATACGCAGATTTATAGAAAAACATCATGTTCATTCTCGGCAGTTTTCCCGGCTTTGCCCAAAGCACCCGCCCCTATATCAAACGCATGGGACATTTATCGCCTTTTTTCACTTACCTGATTTGCGCCATGCTTTTTGCTCTAGGCTGTGCCATTTTCTATATGGAACGCGACAATACGCGCACACTATGGCAAGACTGGCGACTACGCCATCATTATCAACCGGTGCCGGAAGCAGAAGTCCACCCCGAAAGCTATTGCTGGCAAAGCCGCAGCATCAGCACCTGCCGCATTTTCATTTACTATCAGAACGGCTTCCTCAAACAAAAAACCGTCTTTTTCGGCAGCCGACCTAAGGCTTTGCCGCCCTTGCAATTACTTAGCGACGGCGGCAATCCGCCGCGCTTTAGCAACAGTTTTGCCATGGAAAAACTTGGCAGCCGCAGTCTGGCATGGTTGTTTTTCCATGCTCTCAGTTTTGTTTTGATTGGTATGACCTTATTCACACTATTTTTATGGCTGCCGTGGAGTCGACGCCGATTAGCCGCTTTATACGCATGGCAAGGACAACCTTGGCTGTTGGTCGGATTGGAGGATTTTCACCATACGAAAAAGCGCTATATCGTCAATATTCCGCGAAAAAACCCTAAGAAAAAGCCCTATCGTTTACTTATTGACGGCAAATATTTCTCACCCTATCTTTTTGAACATCAGGGCAATGCCTATCTCTTGGCAGTCATGCCGAAAAACGGCGGTATGCCCGTGCCTTTGGATTTAAATCTGGAAATTGTCGGGGGTTTGACCGAATCGCAGCGCCGCCAATGCCGAAGACATATCGAAACGCTGATACAAGCTGAAAACCACAGCGAAAATCCATAGCAATTTCAGTTAATGTGTAAGAAAACAGCGCTTAATAACAAAAATAACTTTAATTCAATCTTTTAGTAATGATAAAATCGCACCCGGCATTATTGCCCTTCCTTAACTTAACTGGAGATGTTTATGAAAAAACTATGGCTTGCCCTTATTCCTTGCTTGGCAATCGCGGCACAAGCGCAACCGGCTACGCAAAGCAAAGATACGCCCGTCTTATTAGTACATGGATTTATGACATATGACTCTGCCAGCATCAACTGCGGCCAATTATGGGGACCTATCTTAAAAGAACTAAAAACGCAAGGATTTACCAACGTTAAAACAGTTACTTATTACAAAGCCAGCAAAAATTGCGATGTTAATTTAGCGAAGCTATACGGCAATACAGGTCGTGATAATACTTGGAAAGAACTAGGACGCACGCTTTCTAATTATGTTTTTGATCATTACACAAAATATAATCAAAAAGTTGATTTAATGGGACATTCTATGGGCGGTTTGGTGATTCGCAGCGCCGTGCAAGGCGGAAGCGAATACGAATCGGGCTTTAGAAATATTCTCGTGGAAGATGCGGTTACCATTGCCACACCGCATAAAGGCTCAGATTTTGCCAATCTCTGTATCCACCGCCAATGCAAATCCCTGCAAGTAAGCCATCCGGACTTCAAATGGCTTGCAAGCAATCCTAATCCGCAGTCGTTGATGAAAACAAACTGGCATTTACAAGCTTCTAATTTAGATAGCTTGACCACTATCGACAGTGGTTTTGCGATGAATGTGGATGCGCAGCATAAAAAATTATTCAAAGGCTTATCGCATAATGCCCAATTAAGAAACAAAGCCTCTATTTATCATGCCGTACAAAGTCTGGTTAAAGATAAATAACATTATTTTCTTACCTTATTGATATAGGCTTCAGCATAACATCATTTTATGCTGAAGCTTTTTTATTTTGAAAAAGAAAACATTAAAAACTTCTCAAAATTCACTCTATGATTCATTTAGGCTATTTTCCAACAACAAATCGCGTATTGCAGGCAAAAAAATTTTCAATGACTGCCCCAAGAATTGTAGGAATCATTGGTTTGCTACTTGTCATCTCAATTGTTGGCATGAATAACAGCATGAATGGTCAGTTAAAAGAAGATTGGCATATCTGGCTTAATGACTCACAGGAAATCGGCACTATGTTTACCGTCCCCACCGCCAAAACCTTGCCATAGTTTTCATGATGTCAGTTTACGCAGCGCCTGCCATAATACCGCATATTATAAATAGCATTTAGCCTCTTCAGAAAAATCCGCAACAGCCGAAATTCGTTCTGCTTACGGACAATGCAGAGACTCGAGAAGAAACAAATATTGCCAGTTTATTTTTACTTACGATGCTATAGTCGGAGAAGTGAAAAAGTAGTACAAGGCGGCGAGCCGCAGACAGTACAGATAGTACGGCAAGGCGAGCCAACGCCGTAATACTTTTTCAATTCTTCGACTATAAGCGCTATAAACAAACATTCTCAGCCAGTAGCGGTTTTAACAATCCCGAATACATTACGATACTTTCAAGCCTCAATGCACCATATCGTTTTAGCAATTCCTTTGCACAACAAACGATTATTCGGCGCAGCATATTTATGTTTGTCATGATAAGTATGGCTGTTTTTTATTATTCGCCGCTATTGTCATATTCGGCTTTTCAGGCTTTTATTATACTGTCTTAGATTTATTCAATCGCGCTGACAATCAACCTTGGGAAATTGTAGCTATCAACGATTGGGAATATTTCAAATATGGGAAAAAAATAGATAAATACGTTATTTGCTATCCGGCGGGAACTTTAATGAAAAACAGCTATCAAATACAGATTGGAAGAAGCAACTTCAAACCATGGATTTTTAAAAAATAAGATAAAAACTCTATCTATCTCGTCAAAGAATATTTAGTCGTTGCAAGGATTCGCGGCAGCCATTTTCTATTGCCGCTCGATCAGCATTTCACTTATATTAAAGGACTGAGCAAAGCTGAAAAAACCGCATTACGCAAACATATCGACCGACTCATTGCTCATTATGAAGCTTTTCAAGTCTGCGGTATAAGTTTTCAAAAAAATATCTTTATAGACAAATAATCAGAAAATAAATATAGCTTAATCATATTCAATTATTTTTAAACCACATACAAAAAAATCTATGCCAATTGTATATTGGCATAGATTTAATTGAAAAGCCGCTAAAATAAATCGTACTTTGTCTTAGCAAGGCACATTCATCGCCAAGCCGCCTGTTGAGGTTTCGCGATATTTTTCATTCATATCCTTGCCGGTTTCATACATGGTTTTAATCACTTCGTCTAAAGAGACGACCGGCTTGCTTCTGCGCATCAGAGACATCCGCGCGGCATTGACCGCTTTAACGGCTGACACCGCATTACGCTCGATACAAGGCACTTGCACCTGTCCTGCCACCGGATCGCAGGTTAAGCCCAAATGATGCTCCATAGCGATTTCTGCCGCCTCGCAGACTTGTTCGGCAGTTCCGCCTTGCAAATCCGTCAATCCGGCAGCCGCCATAGAACAAGCCACGCCTACTTCTCCTTGGCAACCCACTTCCGCGCCCGAAATAGAAGCATTCATTTTGTAAAGACTGCCGATAGCGCTGCAAGTCAGTAAATAACGGGTGATTTTGTCTTCATCAAGCGGATGCACGAAGCGTTCGTAATAAGCCAAAACCGCCGGCACAATACCGCAAGCCCCATTTGTCGGCGCGGTTACCACACGCCCGCCGGCGGCATTCTCTTCATTCACCGCCATCGCCACCATATTCAGCCAATCAATCAAAAACATCGGATCTTTGCTTAAATTATCGCCGGCATCTTCCAATTGGCGATGCAACTGCGCCGCACGGCGCGGAATGCGCAGTTTACCGGGCAAAACACCTTCATGTTCCAATCCGCGTGCAATACAATCGCGCATTACGCCCCAAACTTCTTGACAGTAATCGCGCACTACCGCCTCTTGATGCAATGCGCTTTCATTGCGCAGCATCACCGTCGATAAACGCAAATTCTCTTTTTCGCAATGCGCCAGCAAATCGGCCGCATTTTTATAAGGATAAGGCACCGGCAAATCTTCTTGCCCTAAAGCGGTACTGAAATCTTCCTCTTCAACAACAAAACCGCCGCCGATAGAATAGTAATTTTTCTCCAACAGCAGCGTATCTTGCGCATCAAAAGCTTGCAAAGTCATTCCGTTTTCATGCAAAGGCAAACGCGTTTTATGGAAAACAAAATCTTTTTCCGTATCCAAAGCAATCGGACTGCGATCAGGCTGCGCAACTGCTTTATTCGCCCGAATATCCGCTATCAATTGCGGCATTTTGTCGGTATCTACGGTTTTCGGATCTTCTCCCGCCAAACCTGCCAAAATAGCGCCGTCCGTACCGTGCCCAATCCCTGTCAAAGATAAAGAACCATAAACATGCACGGCAAAACGTGCTGTTTGCGCATAACAATCCGCTGCTTTTAATGCCTGCAAAAACAAACCGGCAGCCTTCATCGGCCCTACGGTATGCGAACTGGACGGTCCGATACCGATTTTAAACATCTCAAATATGCTAATCATGCTTCACTCTCCGTTTACCACTGCTGATAACGTAAATTGTAAAATGTTAGCAAGAAATTTCAAAATAAATCATTAGCAATGAAATGAATTGTCTATCATGCAATTGACAAGCATTACTACTTGAAATAGAATAACAACTCCTTTTAATCTTAAATAGGTATTCATCATGTTGAAAACACAAACAAAAGTTTTACTTACTGCCCTGCTTGCCGCTTGCGCAATTCCAAGCCTTGCCGCCGATAAACTCAAAGTCGCCACCACTTTCACGATTATCGCAGATATGGCGCAAAATGTTGCCGGCGAACACGCACAAGTCGTATCCATCACCAAACCCGGCGCGGAAATTCATGACTACGAACCCACACCGAAAGACCTTGCCACCGCTCAAGATGCGCAATTGATTTTGTGGAACGGCATGGGCTTGGAACGCTGGTTTGAAAAATTCTTCAGCAATATTAAAGGTGCGGAATCCGTCAATGTTTCAGAAGGCATCACGCCGATTGCCATCAGCAGCGGCGAATACAAAGGCAAACCTAACCCACATGCGTGGATGTCTGCCAGCAATGCCAAAATCTATGTGGACAACATCGCTGCCGCTCTAATCAAGGCAGACCCTGAAAACAAAGCGCATTACGAAGCCAATGCCCAAGCCTATAAAGCGAAAATCGAGGAAATCGAGAGCAAAAGCCGCGAAGCGATTGCCAAGATTCCCGAAGCACAACGTTGGTTAGTCAGCAGCGAAGGCGCATTCTCTTATTGGACGGCGGATTTCGGCTTTAAAGAAGCCTATTTATGGCCGATTAATGCCGAACAGCAAGGCAGCCCGCAGCAAGTGGCGGCTTTGATTAAAACCGTGAAAGCGGAAAACATTCCGGTCGTCTTCAGCGAAAGCACCATTTCCGACGAGCCTATCAAACAAGTGGCGAAAGAAACCGGCGCGGCATACGGCGGCGTGTTGTATGTGGATTCACTATCCGAACCGGATGGCGTAACCCCTACCTATTTGGATTTATTGGACGTTACCACTTCAACCATCATCAAAGCCTTCCAAGAACAGGCAAAATAAGCCGCGGGCAAGAGAAAGCTGCCTTTGTGCGGCTTTTTTCGTTATCATATGCCCATCATCATAAGGACAATACATGACTTCGTTCCCTGTTTCGCTATATGCGGATAATATCCGCGTAACCTATGCCAATGGGCATACCGCGCTGCATGAGGTTTCTTTTCAACTCTCAGGCGGCAGTGTCTGTGCGCTAATCGGCATGAACGGCAGCGGTAAATCCACTCTTTTTAACAGCATCATGGGCATTATCCGCCCGCAAACGGGGCAAATTTTGCTCAGTGGCATGCCGTCCAAACAAGCGGTGAAATGCAATGGCGTCGCCTATGTGCCGCAGGCGGATAATATCGACTGGCATTTTCCGATAGTCGTCAGCGATGTAGTTATGCAGGGACGCTACGGACATATGGGCATGCTGCGCCGCCCATCTTCCCAAGATAAGCGGATTTGCCAAGACGCTATGCAACGCTTAGGCATTGCCGCATTAGGCAATCGGCAAATCGGCGAATTATCCGGCGGGCAGAAAAAGCGCGTATTTTTGGCGCGCGCCTTGGCGCAAGAAAGCCGTCTGATTTTGCTCGACGAACCCTTTACCGGCGTGGACATTCAAACCGAGCTGGCGATTATGCAGCTCTTGCAGGAACTGCGCAGCGCGGGCTTTCTGATTTTAATCTCCACGCATAATCTAGGCAGCGTGCCGGATTATTGCAATGAAGTGATTATGCTCAATAAAAGCATTATTGCTCAAGGCAATATCGCCGACACCTACAATCGCGAAAATCTTGAACGCACCTTCGGCGGCATTTTGCATCATTTGCACATCGGCGACATCGCTAAAGAAGCCGCCCATGCTTGAATTGCTGCTCGAACCTTTCAGTTTCGGCTATATGCGCCATGCCATGTTCGCTTCCAGCATCGTGGGCGGCATTTGCGCTCTGCTGTCGGTATTTTTGCTGCTCAAACGCTGGTCATTAATCGGCGACGCGCTTTCTCATGCCGTCGTGCCGGGAGTAGCGGGTGCTTATGCCTTGGGGCTGCCTTACAGTTTAGGCGCATTTTTTACCGGCTTTTTAGCCGCCGCCGCGATTTTAGGCTTGGGGCGTATTCCCAAATTCAAACAAGATGCCGTCATCGGCTTAGTCTTCAGCAGCTTCTTTGCCGCCGGCTTGTTGCTGATTTCGCTCAAACCCACCGCCATCAATATCTCCGCCGTTATATACGGCAATATTCTCGCCATCAGTGATGCGGATTTATGGCAAATCAGCGCCATTTCTCTGTTTACACTGATATTTATCATCTGCAAATGGCGCGATTTCCAACTGCTTTTTTTTGACGAAACCCAAGCCATTACCGCGGGGCTCGCCGTAAAAACGCTTAAAGTCTTCTTCTTCGCCCTGCTATCCGCCGCTATTGTCGCTTCTCTGCAAACCGTCGGCGCAATCTTAGTCATCTCTCTCATGATTACACCGGGAGCGACCGCCTATTTCTTAAGCGACCGCCTCAGCCGCGTACTCATCATTGCCGCTTTTTTAGGCATCAGCACCTGCTTCTGCGGCAGTTATCTCAGCTATTTCGTCAATCTGCCCACCGGCGCGCTGATTGTGGCATTGCAAAGCCTGTTCTTTGCCCTCGCCTTCTTCGCCGCACCGAAATACGGACTGCTCGCCCAAGGCCGCCATCAGAGACAACCATGAATTTTCTGCTCGAACCCCTGCAATACCCCTTTATGCAACAAGCCCTCATCATGGCAATCGTCATTGCCGTGGTCTGCGCCCTGCTGTCTTGTTTTTTAGTACTCAAAGGCTGGGCATTGCTCGGCGATGCCATCTCGCATGCCGTATTGCCGGGCATCGTTCTCGCTTCGCTGCTAAATATTCCTCTTGCCATCGGCGCATTCGCCGCCGCCGTCGCTTGCACACAGGCAAGCAGCTTCATTGAAAGACACAGCCGCCTCAAACAGGACGCCGTGCTGGGTATCGCCTTTACCAGCCTGTTTGCGCTCGGCTTATTGCTCTATCATGCCGGCAGCAAAGGTCAGCATCTCATGCACATCCTCTTCGGCAATATCCTCGGCATCGAAAGCGTCAGCCGCTACCAAGTTTGGGCTATTGCCGCCGTCGTCTGCAGCGTGTTTGCGCTCAAATGGCGGGATTTCCTGCTCTATGTTTTTGACGAACATCAAGCCCGCCTCAGCGGTCTGTGTATTCCCTGCCTGCAACATAGCCTCTTGATTTTGCTTGCCCTTACCTGCGTTGCCGCCATGCAGGCGGTAGGCGTTGTCTTGGTTGTCGCCATGCTCATCGCCCCTGCTTTGACCGCACAACTCTTATGCAAACGCTTCGCCCCCCTATTGCTGTGCGCCTGTATCAGCTCCGTGCTTGCCGCCGTCTGCGGCGTTATCATCAGCTATCATCTAGATGCGGCGACCGGCGCTTGTATTGTCTTATGCCAAAGCAGCGCCTTTATCGCCGCTCTCTGCTTTAATGCCCTGCGCCAGTCGCGCTACCGCCGTTTAAAGCAATCGCAAAACGACGCTGCTTCAGCATAGGCAAACGTTCGCGCACCGCCGCTAAATGCGCTTTATCGACTTCCGCGCACAATAATCCTTCCTCCTGACCAAGCTGCGTACGCACCATGCCCAGCGCATCGACAAATAAGGAATGCCCGATGCGGTTGCCGCCGCACATATCCGCGCCCAATACATAAACGCCGTTTTCCAAAGCGCGCGCCGCGCAGAGCAATTGCCAGTGATATTCCTTATCCGCACCGGCAAACCACGCCGCCGGCAGCAAAATAACATCCGCGCCCTGCTCGGCTAAAGCACGCGCCGTTTCGGGAAAGCGCAGGTCATAGCAGGTCATCACGCCGAATGTGATGCCTTCGCAGTCAAAAACAGGCGGCAAATCCTCGCCTTGTGCAATCCGCTCGCTTTCCTGCACCGCAAAAGCATCATACAAATGCAATTTGCGATAAGTCCCTAATAATCGCCCCGCTTGCAGCACAACTGCCGTATTAAAAGCCCGTTCCTGCGGCGCCGGCTCAAACATACCCGCGACAATCGTCAGTCCGTATTCGCGCGATAAGTCTGCCAACAGCGAAACAAATTCGCCGTCTAGGGATTGCGTCATCGTCGCTTCGCTTTCTTGGGCGCGCAGAAACATCGCCGCCTCCGGCAATAGCAATAGTTTTGCGTCGGCTTGAGCGGCAAGGCTCGCGCTGTGTCGGCAAATACGCAGATTGCGCGCATAATCGTTTCCGCCCGCCATTTGATACGCTGCTATTTTCATTCTTCCCTCCTTATGCAGAGCATCAGAATAAACCTTGAAAACCCTAGCGACAAGCCCATAATCCCTTATAATCGTTTTTTTCGATTATCTGTCAGCCATGAGTAAAAAATCCTATCCCATTACCCCCGCCGTCCGTTTTCTGCGCGAGCATCAGATTGCTTATGAAGCGCATCTTTATGATTATGAAGAACACGGCGGTACGGCGCGCTGCGCACAAGAATTACATGTTGACGAACATTGCGTGATTAAAACGATTATTTTGCAAGATGATAAAAAACAAGGGCTGATTATGCTCATGCACGGCGATAAAGAAATCTCCACCCGCCAATTGGCGCGGATTATCGGCGCACGCCATATCGAGCCTGCCAGCCCAGCCCAAGCCAATAAATGGAGCGGCTATTTAGTCGGCGGCACCAGCCCTTTTGCCTGCAAAAGTGCGCTGCCCGTTTATGTGGAAAGCAGCATTTTGGATTTAGATACCATTTACATCAACGGCGGCAAACGCGGCTTTTTAGTCGCCATCGCGGCTAAGGATTTGCAGGTGTTGCAGCCGCAGGCGGTAGAAGCGGTCGCATAGCCGCTTCAATGCTATCGACTGGTCTTGTTTTGATTTTAATCAATTGAATATCATAAAAATACCGCACGAACGCGGTATTTTTTACTTTGGCGATTAATCTTCGCCCCAGACTTCCTTGGCAATTTCTTCCACTAAGCGCACTTTCGCCCATTGTTTCGCTTCGCTCATGATATTGCCCTCCTCGATTGAGGCAAAGCCGTATTGCGGCGACAACGCCAGCTGTTCCAAAGGCACATAATTCGCCGCTTCCGCAATCCGCGCCTTAATCGCCGCCTTATCTTCCAATTCGGGGAATTTCGAGGTAATCAAACCCAGCACCACCCGCCCTTTATGCGGATTGTTTTGGAAATGCTTCAGCGGTTCAAAGCCGCCGCTGCGCTCATTATCATATTCCAAGAAATAGCCGTCATAAGCGGTTTTGTCGAACAAATCTTCCGCCACCGGATCATAAGCACCTGTAAGCAAATAAGAAGATTTGTAATTGCCGCGGCAGACATGAGTGGTAATCGTCATATCCGCCGGTTTAACGCTTAAAATATCCTGAATATTTTCCAGCGCATAACGTTTATTTTCTGCAAAATCCGGTTTGTCGTAATGATTGCAGAGCGTTCCCCAATACACATCGTCAAATTGCAAATAGCGGCAGCCGGCATCATAAAAGACCTGAATCGCTTCTTTATAGGCTTGGCGTACGTCCTCGCAATAGCTTTGTTTATCGACATAAAAACCCGTATCCCAAATAAAGGGATACATCAACTGATTCGGGTTGGGAATGGTAAATTTCACGATTCCGCGTCCGCCTACAATCTTGGCTAGGGATTTGAAATGCTCGAGGAAAGGATGATTGACATTCCAAGACACTTTGCCACAGCAGCGCGTATTGTATTTGCGCACCTCCGTATCTTTGAAAGCATAGACCTGCTCGGGAATAAAGCCCTCAATGCCATTCAGATTTTCCAAAAAATCGATATGCCACCAGGAGCGGCGGAATTCGCCGTCGGTCAATACCTGAATGCCGGTCGCCAATTGCGCCTGCACAAGTTTTTCGATTTCTTGGTCTTCGATTTGCGTGAGTTGCTCGCGGCTCATCTTGCCGGCGGCAAAATCGGCGCGCGCCGCTTTTAAAGGTTCGCTACGCAAATAGCTGCCGACAGTATCGGCATGCAAAGGGAATGTTTTGCTCATCGTCCTTCCTTTCAGTTGTAAACAGCCTTCATCACACTACTAAATTTATGCGCAGCTCAATGTTTATGAAATTCTTTTACCTGAAAATGACTTTTTTGTTAGACTAAGCTCGTTAAAATTTCATTTTTTATCACATAAAAACAAAGGAGATTCACTTGATAACACAGCAACCTGCGTCCGAGAACGTGCAAAACTCGGAACTGCTGACTACCCAGCAATTCGCAACGAATTTCCGCGGCTTGGTCATCACAGGCATTGCCGCTGTCGCCGCCTACGCTTTCTATTTGTGGCTGAAAAGCCCTACAGGTGCAGGCTATGAACTCAATGCCAGCAAAGGACTGGCGGTGCTGCTCTTTGTCGCCATCATGTGGTTTACCGAAGCCGTACATATCACGATTACCGCCCTCATGGTGCCCGTGCTTGCCGCCACCCTCAAATTCCCCGACACCAACATCAAAACCGCCTTAGCCGGTTTTGCCGATCCCACAATTTATATCTTCTTCGGCGGCTTTGCCTTGGCGGCGGCACTGCACATTCAAAAACTCGACCGCAAAATCGCCATTTGGATTTTATCGCTCTCGCGCGGCAATATGCTTATCGCCGTCCTGCTTCTCTTCGGCGTAACCGCCTTTTTATCGATGTGGATCAGCAACACCGCCACCGCCGCCATGATGCTACCCTTGGCACTCGGCATGATGGCGCATTTAGACCGCGGCAAAGAACGCAAAACCTTTGTTTTCGTGCTGCTCGGCATCGCTTACTGCGCCAGTATCGGCGGCTTGGGTACATTAGTCGGCTCGCCGCCGAATATGATTGCCGCCAAATCCCTAGGGCTGGATTTCTACGGCTGGATGAAAATGGGCATACCGATGATGCTCCTCATTCTGCCGCTGATGGTATTTTCGCTCTATGCGCTGCTTAAACCCAATCTCAAAGAAAAAGTCTCGATTCAAGAAGAAAACATCCCTTGGACGCTGCACCGCATCATTGCCATGCTCATCTTTATCTGCACCGCCGGCGCATGGATATTGAGCAGCAAAATCAAAGCGCATTTCGGCATCGCCAATTCCGATACCGTCATCGCACTTGCCGCCGCCATTGCCGTCATCGTCTTCGGCACCTGCCGCTGGAAAGACATCGCCAATAACACCGACTGGGGCGTACTCCTGCTCTTCGGCGGTGGTCTCAGCCTCAGCGCCCTATTGCAAAACACCGGCGCCTCTGCGGCCTTAGGCAAGCAAATGGCGGAAACCTTCGGCGGCACACATCCGCTTATCATCATACTTGCCGTATCCGCCTTTATTATTTTCCTCACCGAATTTACCAGCAACACCGCTTCCGCCGCCCTGCTCGTGCCGGTCTTCACCGGCATTGCCGCACAAATGGGCATGCCCAAAGAAGTCCTCGTCTTTGTAATCGGCATCGGCGCTTCCTGTGCCTTCATGCTGCCGGTTGCCACACCGCCGAATGCCATCATCTTCGGCAGCGGCCTGATTGAGCAAAAAGAAATGCTCAGCGTCGGCTTACTGCTGAACATACTCTGCGTACTGCTTGTCGGACTGTGGGCATATTTCGTATTAATATAAATACACGCGCCATCGATTGATGGCGTATTTTTTTGGAGAAACAAGATGAAAACACAATTTCGCATCGCCGCCATCGCGCACAACTACCCCGACGTTGCAGGACAAACAGCACATTGACGCCCTTGTCGCGCAATTTGTGCTCAACCCCGAACGCCGATTCCCCTCATTATTTGAACCCGTACACGGTTCCGCACCCGACATCTACGGCAAAAACATCGCCAACCCCATCGCTATGATATGGTCGGGCGCGCTGATGCTGGAATGCTTTGCCGAAGAAAACCCTGCCACGGCACAAGCCGCCGCCCGCATCATGAAAGCAATTGAAGAAACGCTGAAAAGCGACTGCAAAACCCCCGATCTTGGCGGCACTGCCGGCACCCAAACACTCGGCGACGCCATCGCCGCCGCTATCTAAAACACAGCCTCATGCCAAAAGCATGAGGCTGAAATATTCAAATAGCTCTTATTTTAGAAAGTTTGTGAATAATCACATTTATCATAATTGCCCGGAAAGGCGAAAATATTTCTCCATCACTAAAAGACTCAACAAACGCTCCTTATCTTTATCCATAAATTGCTGCATCCACATCTGCGCATTATGAATAATATCTAAAGCCGCCTCCGGATGACTCTCGAAATAATCCAATTTTTCTTCTATATCGGCATAATCATCGCGCAACAACACATAATGCACATTAGGTTCTAAAGCGCCTTCCATCAGCCAAGTTTCATAACGCGGCCTACACATAAAACAAAGAGAATTGGAATAGAAAATCCATTTTAAATTAGTCGCCACATCATTACCCTCAATACTTAAAATATATTTATATTCTAATTGCTCAGGAATCGTTAAATAAGAACCATGATAAGCTTTATCACGCGATTTTTCATGCACGCAAGCCACATCCAAACGCGGCAAATGATGATAACGCTCTAAAAAATCTAAGCGATGCGTTTGATGTGCCGCACCGCGCCATAACAACATAGACTTTTTCTTTTTAAAAGGGATATGATCGGGCAGAACATAAAAATGCCGAACACTATCTAACTTCAATAGAATAGAATTTTCATTTCCCTGATTCATAATAGGGCGACTTTTCACAAAACTTGGTACTTTCGGCACATGAATAACATCGCCAAACTCATAATAAAATCCATTATTCTCAGGAAAATAATGCAATAAAGGTGCTAAATCATAATAATAAGCAGAGGGTTTTTGACGAGGAAAATTGCCGCAATAAGCATCAGGATTATCTATATAAAAACTTGAATTCAAGCGATGATAATAATCACAACGCGATAAAATGCGTACTCTCTTATCATCTGTTAACTTTTCCATATCTGCCAATACGTTTTTATAATCCTTTTCTAGCAGAAAATTCGGCAACAATTCTAAACCCGCATGAGAGAAATAAAACGCAAATTTATGCAGACGACGATGATAACGACCTAATTTTTTAGCCAATAATGAATTCATATCAATTACACCCAATCTAAAGCATAAAACAAAGCAATTAAAGGCGCTACTACAAGCAAAGAAGCAGCGGTCGTAATAGCAATAATATTCGCCGCCGCTATCGCATTGCCACCCAAAGCCTTTGCCATAATATAGCCGGCATTTGCCGCCGGCACAGCGCCCATCAGGCATAAAATCGCCAAATCACGCCCTGTCAAACCCAATAATAAGCCGCAGCATAAAAAACATAAGGGCGATACTAGCAAACGTCCCACGCTTGCCCAAACCGCCATTTGCCCGGCGCCGAAAATGCCGCGCAAATCAAAAGCCGCACCAATGCTAATAAGAGATAAAGGTAGAGTCAAACGGGTAAACAAATCGCCGAAAGAAAACACTGCTTTCGGCAATGGTACATGCAAAATCTTTAAGAAAAAACCGCATAAAATGGCAATAATTAACGGATTTTGCAGCATCTTTTTCAAAAGCTGCATCATGCTTTGCCAAGCGGAAAACCCCGCCTGCTGCTGCATGGCTTTGTTCAGGCAAATCACGCTTAATACATTAAGCTCCAGAGCAATCGCACCCGCTAAAATACCTCCGACTTCACGCCCGTAATCACCATACGCTTGAATAACAAATGCCAAACCTAAAATGGCTAAATTACCGCGGAATACTCCTTGCACAAATACACCTCTATCCGCAGGAGAAGCTATCATTTTATTAGCAATTAAACTACTGACCAAATACAGCAAATAAGTAGCCAAATAACCTGCCGCCACTAAACGCCATTGCGACATCAGACTTTCTTGACTTTTCAAAATACTGAAAAATAATAAACCGGGAATTCCGTAACGATACAATAAAGCATTAACATCTTGCAAAAACTGTTCACGAATTTGACCGCTCATTCGCAACCAGCGACCTATCCAAATCAAAGCAATCAAAGGAAAAATAATATTTCCTGCAAATAACATACCTTGCCAAAAATCTTCTATCATATTTTTTCACATATCATTTATACAAAAAAACAATATCAAAATAAAAATCTATAAACATCAATAAACTTTTAATATCATGAATATCGAATTAATAACTTAAAAACACCTTATCATAAACATAAACTCAATAAGATTGAATGTTTTGAATTACTAATTTTATAGATATTTAATTGTAACACAGACCTCTATGAGGATGACTTATGGTTTTGCCGGTACCCATCTCCCCATTGAGATTTCAACACACGCATCCCTGCGGGGTGCGACTCATATCAGGAGTAAAGCGATAACTAGTCACGGTGTTTCAACACACGCACCCCTGCGGGGTGCGACTTTTTATGCGCGGATTTACGCTTACGCGTAAAAGTTTCAACACACGCACCCCTGCGGGGTGCGACCTCTCTAAGCTCTAGCCGCTCGGCGGCATATACTGTTTCAACACACGCACCCCTGCGGGATGCGACTTTTCTCCCATTGGTTATTACCACTGGTAACAGTGTTTCAACACACGCACCCCTGCAGGATGCGACCGGTGATCCGCCCGCCATGCCCGACCGTCCCAATTGTTTCAACACACGCACCCCTGCGGGGTGCGACCTAACTGGGGTGTCCAATCATTATAACCTCGATGTTTCAACACACGCACCCCTGTGGGGTGCGACGGCGCAGATTACTTTGCCTGTCGGGATTAGCTCTGTTTCAACACACACACCCCTGCGGGGTGCGACCTGCCCCTTCATATCTTTTTCGTATACAACGTCTGTTTCAACACACGCACCCCTGCGGGGTGCGACGTCTGACCGCTGTCCGTAGGACTAGCAATAGGGGTTTCAACACACGCACCCCTGCGGGGTGCGACTGGATTTGCGACAGCGTCGCATCCAGTTTTGCAGTTTCAACACACGCACCCCTGCGGGGTGCGACCTGCCGCGCACCGCGGCGGTAGAAGAGGCACTAGCTGTTTCAACACACGCACCCCTGCGGGGTGCGACGCGAGCGCTATTGCCTGCAATCGACTAGCAAAACTGTTTCAACACACGCACCCCTGCGGGGTGCGACCCGGCATATTGTTTCGCCATCGAGGTTAATTGCCCGTTTCAACACACGCACCCCTGCGGGGTGCGACTCGCCATCCGAGATAAAGCCTCATGCCGTGTATCGTGTTTCAACACACGCACCCCTGCGGGGTGCGACTTGCCGCCACCCTGCGGGGCGTTGGCAAAGGGATGTTTCAACACACGCACCCCTGCGGGGTGCGACATCCGCAGAAAGCCGCAATCAAAACCCATCATATGTTTCAACACACGCACCCCTGCGGGGTGCGACTAACGGCACCTCATCATTAATAAAATCATTATCAGTTTCAACACACGCACCCCTGCGGGGTGCGACCTCACCGGCAGACAGGGACGACCATATCCGCCGGCGTTTCAACACACGCACCCCTGCGGGGTGCGACCCGCCGGTGCGCTTCCAGACCACATCAGTAGGTCGGTTTCAACACACGCACCCCCGCGGGGTGCGACTCCGGCGACAGCGCCGCCCTTAAACGGCGAAATTGTTTCAACACACGCACCCCCGCGGGGTGCGACCTGGATGATGACTACTACTACCCAGACGAATTAGTTTCAACACACGCACCCCTGCGGGGTGCGACGGCGAGCGCAAGAAAGGCAAATTCCACGCATTTGTTTCAACACACGCACCCCTGCGGGGTGCGACGTCCCAACTGGTTACGCCATAAACCTTTGATTGCGTTTCAACACACGCACCCCTGCGGGGTGCGACTCATATAAATTGTCGTAGGTCACGTCGCGGTGTATGTTTCAACACACGCACCCCTGCGGGGTGCGACAAAATCACACTGGAATGTGCGCAAGACGTTTTCGGTTTCAACACACGCACCCCTGCGGGGTGCGACGACTGTACGCCTTGACGGTCAAAGTGATGTTGATGTTTCAACACACGCACCCCTGCGGGGTGCGACTTGCGCAAGGTCGATGAGCAGGTGGCGACGTATTGGTTTCAACACACGCACCCCTGCGGGGTGCGACAAGTGGAAGCGCAAGCCTGCGCATAATTTAAAGTTTCAACACACGCACCCCTGCGGGGTGCGACACAGTTTCAATCGCCGATTTTGCGCAGTGTCGAGTTTCAACACACGCACCCCTGCGGGGTGCGACTTTTGCCACGCTTGAGGCTAAATATGCGGCGATGTTTCAACACACGCACCCCTGCGGGGTGCGACTTGACTAATACCGTCAGCGTTAAATATTGGAATATGTTTCAACACACGCACCCCTGCGGGGTGCGACTGCCTCTTTGTAAAGGCAGGATTTCTAAGGCTTAATATCAGCGGTATCGCTAAACTAAGTCTTAAAAAGACTATCATTATAAATGGACTTAAGCAAGATCGATATTGTGAGATAATTCATGAGATTATTTTATCGCTAAGCTAAGGGGGTTTTAATGTGAACTCCCTTTTAGCGATGGTTATTAAGGTTGATTGATATCACAAAATTAACACATCTTGAAAGACATCCACCGCAGGTTTTGCGCCGTGATGTTCAACTTTGTTGTGCCATTTGCTGCCCAAATGGTAGAAGCGCAGGCTGTCTACGTCGGGATTGTAGATTGCCAATAATTTGTTTTTCAGCACAACCCACTGGTCTGGCGCGATGTCACATTCAAACACAGAATATTGCACACGCACGCCATAATCCAGACAATGTTTAGCAATTTGGCGTAAGCGTTTTTGTCCGTCAGCATCGTCAAGCGAAATATCGTATGTAATCAACATCATCATGATTGTTTCTCCTTTTCAGGCTGCCTGAAAATTACCGCATCAAAAACGGTGGATATTCCGCCAAATCGCCACGCAAATGCCTTGTCAGCAACATCGCTTGAATATGCGGCAGCAAACCGATTGCCACTTCTTCCTGCAAAAACGGGTGGACGATTTTTTCTTGTTTTTTGTTTTGCAATGTTTGGAAAATGAGTTTGCGCGCATCGGCTTTGATATTGACCGCACCACTGGCTTCTTGCGTGAAATCTTGCGCTTTGATTTGCCCGCGATTTATCAGCGACAACACCATTCTATCCACCCACCACGCGCGGAATTCTTCCAAAATATCCTGCGCCAAACTGTCGCGCCCCGAACGGTCGGCGTGCAAAAAACCGACTTGCGGGTCAAGTCCTACGCCTTGTAATGCGCCACTGATGTCTTTTCCCAATATGCTGTATAAAAAAGACAATAATGCGTTTACACCATCGCGTGGCGGTCGGCGGTTGCGCCCGTCAAAGGTCAAATCGCTTTTTTCCGCCAACAAATGCCCAAATACGCCAAAATAACGCGCCGCCGCATCGCCTTCAATACCGCGAATGTTATCCAAACTGTCCGCGCGTTTCAGTTGCTGCAAACTGGCATTGAGCGCGGCAATAGCAGCCTGAACCGCTTCATTTTCGCCATGATTGCGGATTTGGCGTTGCAAAACGCGTTTGCTGGCTTGGATTTTGGCGGCGATGATGTTGCGGGCAATCGGTATCGGGTTGTTTTCTGATTGACGATATTGCGCGCGCCGCAACAACACATTGCCACTTTGACGACCGACAAACCGCCCCAAAAATCGTCCATTTTCAGTGAAAAATGCCAAATTCACCCGATATTCACCGCAAAATTCCAATAAAAACGGCGACACCAGCACATTCCCAAAACAAAAAATATGCCCGATGGAATGAATAGGCAGTTGGGCGACTTTTTTGCGGTCTTGCTCCACGACAAGGGTTTCGCGTTCTTTGTGCAGGTAAGTGCCTTGTGTGGTGATGTAGAGGGTGTTTTGGAGTTTTTTCACTTAATAATTACCTTCATCATAATCCTCAAATGGGTGAACGTAACCCATATCTATAGTAACATCAGTATGAGTAATTTCTATTTCATTTATATCCATTGATTCCAAACCATTTATAATATTACCTGTTAGTGTTATAACAATTTCTGTACTAAATGAATCTTCAATGCTTTTATGGCTAGAGCCTAAATTAACATCATCTTTATCAATAGAATCTTTTACAAAAAAACAAAAACTAGCTTCAGCATAATAATCCACTTTACAATCAATCATTATTGTAATTGATTCTGAATCTGAATCTGAATCTATTAGGCGTATATTCGAAATCTCTATTATTTCATTTACTTGAATCATTTCATCATCAATTTCATATTGAAATGGAGATTCTGCGTAAATTTCAGATATATATAATTTTGCTTCTATCTCTTCTTTAATATTTTCCAAAAATAAACTATAAGGTTCCTTGAATAAATTATTTTGAATATCAATCACTAAATCTTGCAATGAATTATCACAAATTGAACGTAAAGTTTCTATCGCAGTTCCTAAATCATCTACCACATCAATCCAATCTTCGTTTTCTGCAAATTTTTTCCAATCCTTATCATCGCTAACAGCCAGAATCATTTGATTATTATCAACAGCCCATTTTTTAAATGCCAACAAAGCTATTGCATCAGGAAATTCATTTTTCTTCTTACCAGATTCTGAAAATGGTGCTTTACAAGAAAAATATAAATTTATTAATTCATCAATGCTAACATTACCTTCTGATTCAATGATATTAATATCACAATCATTAATAAAATCTCTCCATAAATTATTCGTAAACATATCATCTTGATTATGAATATTTAATAGCTTATTTTTATGTAACAAAATCTATCATCACAACCCAAATAATTAGATAAATCATCGTCTTTGGTTGCTGATTTAATTTTTTCAATAACCTCCATTTTTTTATTTAAATGCTTAATCACCTCTCTTTCCACAATATCACTTAATATAAAATTGATTGGTAGGTCTTTGAATTGTTTAAGCGTAGCCAACGCACCTTTTTTAAGCTTAAGAGCATTTTGGTCAAATATGCTTGTATCGATTGTTAATGCAGTATATTTTTTTGTATTCATAAAAATTCTCAAAATAAACTTACAACTCCCCAAACAACCCCTTCACATACCCCACCGACCTATCCTTCTCCAACAACTTCGGCTGACACATCTCCACCAAAGAACAGGCTTTGCAATGCTTGCCATATTCAGGCGGCGGTGTGGTGCCGCTTTCCAATAATGCGCGGACTTGGGCAATGATTGCCAGCGTTTGCTGTCTGATGCCGTCTGAAAACACCACAGGCAAGCGGTGGCGCGTTTGCATGTACCACAACGCGCCATCGTTGATGGTTTGACCGGTCATTTCTTCCAAACACATGGCTTGTGCGCAGAGTTGGATTTCGTCCATCAATACGGGTTTGGGTTTACCGCGTTTGTATTCCACGGGTTTCAGGCTGCCTGAACGTATATCGTGTTCAACCATATCCAAAATACCCGACAAGCCCAAATGCTCCGCCGAGACGTGCACGCTGCGTTCAAAGCGCACACCTTTGCGAGTTTCGGGTTCGCCTGAATCAACGCGTTCATGCAGAGCTTTGCCTTGTGCGGTCAAGAAATTCTCCGCCCATGCTTGTTCATTGTGAATCAAGGCACATTGACGCGGACAAAAGGCGTAATGTTGCAGGGCGGAAAGGAGAATCGGGTGACTTTCCTTTGTCCCATTTTTCCCTGCAAGTGATTGTTTTTTGGTAGAATTTTTCAAATTTACTTCCTAATCAAATAGGTTGTATGAAAAGTTATAAGCAAAAGATTTTTTCTATCCAAACATCTTTTTTGTACGGACCGTGAATACTTTTAAAACACCCTCTGCTTTCAACACTTCTATCCAAATTTTGAACCAGCCAATCCACTACACAAATGATTTTATTCGTCTCAGAAATAACTCCTTTAACAATGCCGATATGTAAAATTTTTATTTCAGACGAACCTTGTCCTTTCATACGTTTAATTGCAATTCTATCACCCACTTCAATTTTCTCTCCTTTCGCAAATTGGTCAGGCTGCTGAGACGATTCCCATCCCAACACCCAATAACCGTTTTTTACAAAAAATTGATCTTGATGATCTTGTCCGCCCCAAGAAGCCCCAACTAGCCAATAATTCATACTTATTCTCCAAAATCTATGAATCTACAAACTACTGTATTTAGAAACCGTCTATTTCTTCGGGTTTTAATCCATCAAGATTATCCAATTGATAGCTGCCGTCAGTATTCATTTTCAGGCTACCATGCACTTTGGCAGAAGAATATTGACCTGATTTACAGTTGTGTTCCCACCAAATCAATTTAAGCACTTGCATGCTGCCTTCGGGACGCGCCGATGATGCATCGCCTTCAAATAATTTGCTTAAAACAGCTTTGATGGTTTGAGCATCACCATCAGAAAATCCTGTACGCTCGGCAAGTTGTGGCGACATGGCACCAAAAGCCACATAAACACCGCTATCAACACGGTGTTTCATGCCCATGGTATCGGATGCTTTTTTGCTGCCATCGCCTTCACCACTCACGCTTTTGGTAATTTGGGTGCTGGTTACGCTAACAGGTTCAATACTGAATGCCGAATGCAGGGTTACAGGCCCACGAACGGCAATCGATACGCCCGCGCCATCATTGCTTTTACCGAAAGCGAATACTTGCCCGAAGCTGCGCACGTCCAGCCATTTTTCACAGGCTTTTTTGGCGGTCTCATCACGGCTTGATTTTTTGGCGTTAAATGCGTCTGCACCCAAGCCGACACCTTTGTCTTTGGCACGGTTGGCAAGACTGGTCATGCCGTCTGTTTTCTTTTCATCGGATTGTACGAAAATGCTTTCGCCTGCATCTTGCAAGCGGTCGCGGATTTTGCGTTTTAAACACACATCGGTGATTTCGCCAAAACCTTGAAAGTCCGTACGCGGACGGTTGCCGTTGAGTGGGTCGCCGTTGGGGTTGGCATTTTTCACGCGAATGATTAAAGCGAAGTCAATTTTTTTGCTTAAACTCATGGGAATGCTCCTAAATTAAGATGATTGGGTTGCGTTGTATTGCTCTTTTTGCTCGGATTGGGCAGATTTGCGGTAAGCCATTTTTTGGCTGTGGTAACCGAGTAAAAATTCGCCATCAAGCGGATTGTCTAATGAACAACCAGTTTGCTCTTTTAATTCATCTAAAACAGACATGATTTCATCCATTTCTTTCTCACGATTTTCCAAAAAACCTGCATAGTGGTTGCGGCGTAAGCGATTCTTATAAGGCTCAAGGCTTAACTCTAATTGTAGCCAAGTGCTTAAGGGACGCACAGCAAAACGTTGCATATAGCGTTCAGCATTGGTGACACGGTTTTCATCGGCAATTCTTAAAGCAGTGCTTTCCAATTTTTCCGCCACTGCCAATAATCTGCCAAACAAATAATCGCGTGAGCGGTTTTCTTTATCTAAACTCATGGTATAAGTTCTCCGTTCTGATGAATCATGATGACGGGCGCGCCAGCCTTTATACAAAGCGCAAGCAACCCCAATATTGCGTTGCCATTCCCAGTTTTCACAGCCATTTGGATTACAGGCTGCCTGAAAGCTTTTTTGTACCAAATCATAGGGAATGGGTACAGTCAAACCGCCAGCAATCACGGGCAACAGGCGGGCATACAGTTGTTTTTTCAAGTTGTCGCTTAACGATGCGCCATACACCGCATGGGCAATCGCAAATGGCGATGGTGGGGTAAATGCCCAAACAGTCCGTTTTTTATCGGATTTTTTGGCATCGGGCTGTTCAATGCTGTAACGTTGATACCACGCGAAATCGTCAATCCAAGCATCTAAATTGGCAAAATAATCACTGGGCAAAAATTCTTGGTAATAAGTCAAAGCCATGCGACCGGGAGTAGCCGAATCAAGCATCAGCAGAGAAATTTGCTCATGTTCGTCCAATTTGGCTTGATAACCGTGCAATTTTTGTTTAATTAACGCTGCGGCTTGCTGCCCAAAATTAACCGACCAATCCTTTTTATTACCACTCTCATTTTTTTCAGGCTGCTCATTTTCATCAGTCATGCTTTCATCAACGCTGGTATCCAAAGCATCAATATCACTAGCATAATCTTGCAATGGCGAGGGTACTTTCTCACCACTTATCGCCCATGCCACCGTAACTTGCTCACCGTTGCGAATGCCTTGTCTATGAATTAGCCAACGCAATGCACTATGCGCTTTGGCAGAGACTTCCGCGGATATGCTTGCCGCTTCTTCCGCCGTTTCAAACTTGCCGCGATAAGTGTAACCATCTGTATCATTAGATGAAATAAGTTTAGCCTTATCGCCTGTGTGGCGCAATTTGGCTGGGTGCATGGCGGCAATCGGCATTTCTTGACCTTGAACCAAACAAAATCCGCGCTGAGCATCTGCCAAAGCCAAATAATCCGACCATGATGCTTGCACACTGCTATCTGTCCACGTATCGCATTGTGGGTCGCCGACAATTTGCACCGACCAACACACCAGCGCTGAGCCGAATTCAATTTCCCCCTTTGTTTTTGGTAAAACTGAAAAAATGGCTGGCGCATCTCCTTCTTTATCCCACTTACTCAAAACCCGCTGTTCATCATCAACAGGTAAAACGCCAACCCGAACCAAATCGGCAATCACGCTGCCTTTTTGCACATAATTCAAGACCGCCTGTACCTTAGGATGCGCCGCAGAAGAATCGCACCACGCTGCCAACTGTTTCAAATAGCCATCAAAATAAGATCTTTTCTCACCGCCGTAATCAGGATAATCTTTTGCCACATATTGCAATTTATCCGCCAAAGGATGTGGTGCTTCGCCACTGGTGCGGTTTTCTGATGATTCTGTCGCGGGCAACATAATCGCCGTTTTGGGCGGCATGACGTTTGCCGTCTGAAAATCGCCTTGCCCATTGATGATAATCATAATATGGGCATTTTGCATGGTATGCCCAATCGGTGTCAAAGGGGTTTCATTGCTGGTATTCTGTTCCGAAACCGCTTCATACGTCCGATACAATTTTTGAATCCACGTCATAATCCCAACTCCTTGGCTTCTTCTTCCACAAGTTTGACATTTTCGCCACGTTTAAATGGTTTTTCGGGCTCCATGTCGCGAATACGACGAATTTTCAGGCTGCCTGAATCATGAACGCTGGGAAATTCAACCACACCATACACCATTTTTGCCGCCCAAAAACGGCTAATCAATTCATGTTTGCCTGTTTCTTCAGGATAGCCAAAACTGTGGAACATCAACCCAAAATCCACATTGTCGATTTCATCGTAAAAACCAGCTTGCCCATCACGGCTCGGGCTGTTGAATTCGCACGGCTCAACATAACCCTGACAATCACGCGTACCCAAAAAAATATCCTGCCGCCCGCCGCGTTCCAGCATTCTTCGGGCGATTGCCATATGTTTACCAGAATTGCGGTCGTCTTTAAGCTCTTCCCAATTTTCATTCCAAGTGAAATACGCCTCAACTTGATATTCCACATCTTGCAGAAAGGTGTAAATGGCTAAGGTATTGCCGCCGTTCCAATCTTGCGGTTTGGTGGATTTGCTTTGAGTGCGAATGGGCTTCATCACCCGAATGCGCTTGATGTGCCAAATCAAGGTCGGTTTCCAATAAATGCTTTTTAAAATACCTTTAATCGCTTCATAAGTCGGCACATGATAAGTGAATTTTTCACCGCCGATTTTGGTAATCGGGTCGGTGAACAAGGCTTGCTTGCCCCAGACCCGAAAAGTAATGGTATCACTCATAAATCGACTCATAAATTGCTCCTTAGAAATTCAACAGCGACCTTTCGCCTGTTTCATCAACTGATAAACCGTATTCCGAAGTGTAATGCTCTTCTTTTAAATAATAAATATTTGAGCCAGCCTGAATTTCCTGTATCGCTTGCTGATTAATTAAACTTTGCCACACATTCGGAAAAACATTCACGCTAAATTGCTGTGCCTGTGCCAACAAACCCGACATTTGTTTGGGCTGCCATGCACCACATAATTGGGCAATCAAATCAACGCCTTTACCATACGGCACAATGACGGCGCGTGTCGGTGCATCAATTGCTTGAAAGGCTCGTCCTGCGCTTTTAAAAGATTGCATCAATAAAGGCAGTTTCGGGCGACGGCGCATATTCTTTTCCGCGTAAACATTCAAAGCATTATCCGATAACCAGTCAAACAAACTGCCTGATTTGCTTTCTTTCAAGCGATAGGTCATTTCATCACTTCTTTGATAAAAATAGTAATGGAAATATTGCTGGATTGCCTGCGGTGTCAAAATCTCATTTTGCCCCACCTCGCCCAACACCCTTTCGCCACATAATTGCCCTTGATGAATATCAGGCAGCACGGTGGCAAAATTCGGCTCTTGCAAATTCAACACAAAAACCTGCCCTTTGTCTGCGTTTTCGCCATGACGATTGCAACGCCCCGCCGCCTGTGCAATCGAATCCAAGCCACCCAATGCCCGTACCACACAAGCAAAGGAAATATCCACCCCCGCTTCAATCAACTGCGTACTGATGCACAACACAGGTTTACCCGCTTTCAGACGACATTTTATTTCATCAAAAATCGCCCTGCGATGAGCCGAACATTGATTGGTACTTAAATGAAATAACGCTTTTTTGGGAATATGGCGTGTTTGGCAATATTGATATAAATCGCTTGCCCATTTTTTGGTATTGACAATAAACAAACAGCTTGAGGCAGCCCGAAATTGCGTCAATAAAAATTCGCCCGCACTTTGCACATCATAACCGCCCGTTTTCGGACAATAATTCACTTCCACTCGGGATAAATCGTTAAATAATTGATTTAAATTTTCGCCGCCCATCAATTCATGATGATGCGCCAATTTCACTTGCCCCCACTGCGAATGCTTTAATTGATGCAACAAAGGTTGTGTCGCGGTACACAACACCGCGCTGCTTCTACCAAATTGATTCAACCAATTCAACACATTACAAAACAAATGCACACATTTAATCGGCAAAGTTTGAATTTCATCAAAAATCAGTACACTATTTGTCATGGCATGTACATGCCGCGCACCGCGCGTGCCGCCGCCAAACCAGGCATCTAAAAACTGCACCATCGTCGTGAAAACAATCGGTTTATCCCAATTTTCAGATAACAATTTATCTTGCCAGTTTTGCTTTTCGGGTTCAAGGTTAGAATGGTGTTCCAACACCCAGTCTTCACCCAAAATATCGCGGACGGTACTGGCATTTTGGTCAATAATGGACGTATAAGGAATGATGTAGATAATGCGGTCAAGATGATGTTTTTGAATGTGATGCAAAGCATAACGCAGACTGGCTAGGGTTTTGCCACCGCCTGTTGGCACGGTCAACGTGTAAATGCCCTGCGGGTCAGTGGCACGTTTCAGGCAATCATCGGAAATTTGTCGGCGAATTTCATCAATCGGATAACGCATTTCAAAATTTGCCAAATGCGTTTCCAATTTATCAATGGCTTCTTGCCAATCAGGAGATTGATTCAGACGGCGGAATGATTTTTGCTGTTCGCGCTCAAAATCGGCGCTGTTGATGCGGTCGGCATCAATTAAACAACTAAAAAGAAATCGGGTTAAACAACCCAAATAAAATTCCTGAATTTTCGATGTATTTTGAATTTCAGGCTGCCTGAAAAGCGGAGAAATGAAAGCCAAAAATTGTTTGACCAATGCTTCCACAGCCAGATTTTGCGCTTGTTGAAGAACGGCTGGCTCGGCTTTATTAAGGCATTCTTGCAAATGGGTTAAATCATCAGATTTGCGCAATCGTTTCAGCCATACCGCATCGCCTTCGGGACTCAAACAATCAATCAGCCCTGCGCCGTGATGCGAAGCAATGCACAAACCCAGCATTTGTCCAAGCAAATCACCGATGCCATTTTTTTTGCCAAATTTGCACAATGTTTGATAAACCCACTGCGCTCCTGCGGTGGAATGGTCAACTTTTTTACCATTGGGCAAGACATAATCATTGTCAATATCGGCATCCGAGCTTGTCATCGCCCGAATATAATCCTGAAAATCCTGCGCGTATTTACCAAAATCGTGCATCAAACCCAACAATTCCCCTGCATCTGGCAAATCCAATTTGCCTGCCAATACCCGCGCAAGGGCAGCCGTTTCACTTAAATGGGTTTGTAATGATTGTTCGACACCGTCTGATTGACGAACATGGGCGATAAATACTTCCATAAAAAATCTTACATCAATTTCAGGCATTACATTATTCAAATTCAGCTTAATATAATTATCGCTTAGATTCAAGATTGAAGTGCAACGTTTAATAGACAAGAGAGAAGATGTAAGACGTGCGGTGTTGCACTTGCTCATCAACTCTCACTAGTAGAGTACGCAGTAAGAAGGGTCAATCTGCCACATCTGATTGGGATGACTGGTAGCGAGATTAATATGCGGCGTATCGCGGCGCATCTGCTTAACCGACAGCCCTTTGCGGCGTAATAAGCGGTTAACCGTGGCGGGGTGCAGCTCGCGCTCGAGCAAGCCATTAGCAGCGGCAATCGCCTGCGCATCGCCGGCGCTCATCATATCCTTGCCGTTTTTGCGCTGTGTGGCACGTTGCATCGCCGCAATGGCTTGCAGCTCCTCATCGCTCAAAGCCGCCTTGCCTTTGTCGGCACGCGCCTTGCGCCCACTTGTCCAGCCCTGCTTTTTGAGATGGCGATAGAGCGTCACCTTGCTTATGCCCAGCATTGCCGCAGCATCGGCGACATGCTTGTCGCGCTCGCCGCGCCCCAAACCTGTCAATTGCTGCATCAACTCGCGCACCACTGCCACGTCCATATCTACTCCTGCCCCGCACGACCGGCATTAATCGCCGCCTGCGCGTCCGCCATCCAGTCATCATCGGGATTGCTGACAGCTGCCAAACCGTACTCAATCTGCAAAGACGTAATCGTCTCCTTAAGCTCATGCAAAATGTTTGCGGCAGTTAAGCGGACATTGTGATCGTCGGTCTCATTGACGCGTCCTAAACAAGCCTCAAGCTCAGGTAAAAACCGCAATACATTAATCTGTGCTTTGTTTAAATCGAGCAGCAGCGCTTCTTTTTGCTCATCAATGCTGCGACTTTCCTGCACAATCAGTTTGTCTTGCAACTCGGCGATCCGCGCCTCCTTATCCGCCACGATACGTTCCGTTGCCTTGGCTTCCGCCTGCGCGGATTTGAGTTGTTTTTCAAGCGCCGCCTCGGTTTTTTTATGCTTGGCTGCCATATCTGTGATGAGATCGACAATGGCGTCTTTATCGCCGACTGCCGCCTCGATTTGTCCGATAACTACTTTTTGATCTTGGACATCTAATGCCCGCAAATTGCGCAGCTCACGCGTGGTCATGCCCAGTTCGGTGGCGCGGTTTAGAGCTTGTTCGCCGAGCAATTGCAGATTTTGCAACTGCTCATCAACTGTGCTGCGGCTAGTACCGACAGCCATACAAAAACCATCCCATGTATCTAAATGGATGTCTTCGCCATTAACCAAAATTGTTTGACCTTTTAAGCGTCGATATAATTTTTCTTCTTTTATTTGCTTGAGTTGCGCAAAAGAAAAGGCTTCCAGCATGGTCGCGATAGAATTAGTCGCTTGAATACGCCCTAAAACCTGATTCATCTGCAGCTGCTCGCCGCTTAATAATGCGGCTTGCATATGCACCGCAGCGGCTTTTGCCTCATCTTGCTCGGCAACGGGATTGCTATCCACTTTAGCGATGACGGTTGATTTACTCATTTAATTATCCTTTTAAAACTGCCGACGCTCGGCGATTTATTTACACAATATTCAAAAAATCAGTTGCTTAAGAATTTAAAACTGCCGACGTCGGCGGATTTAGCACTGTTGCTCGGACAAACCATAGCGCTGCGCAACCTCATCCAATCTTTGCCGAGCGCTTTGCACTTCGTTGAAAATCTTGATGGCATGACGACCAAAACTTGGTGCGATACGCCATTGCTTATTTGGCAATTGCTCTGCCAGACCCGAGGCTGCCATTGTTTGCAAATCGCGCAACACCGTCGCCTTGCCGAGCCCGAATCTATCGGCAAGTGTTTGGCAAGAAACACCATTCATTTCATAGCCAAACAAAGCCTTAAACAATTCGTATCCGCGTGTTTGGGTACTAGATAAATTCTCTTTTTTCATAATTCCTCTATCTTGTTATTTGTAACTTGGTTCAAAATAATTGGTTTTAGGTTATAGCTGGGCTATAATTTTCCTAACTTCCGCAATCTTTTGGCAAGCCTCCCCCTCTTTAGGGTTAACGCGAGGGCTAACATGCTGATATTCGGGAAAAACCTCAAACAACGGACTATTGATAATTTTGGCAATCGCCTCAGCGATGCGGAAACTGGTTTGGCGGCGATTAATCACATTGCCTACCGACACAGGGCTAACCTCTAGCGCTTGGGCGACAATTCGCAAATTAAGCCCCTGTGCTGCAATTGCTTGTCGAATATGTGCTGGTTTCATTTTTATGACCGTTTTTGGTTTAGATAGGGTTATTATTAGCCTAATTATGGGTTAAGTCAAATTATTTTTTGGGTTATTTATGGTTAATTTACAAGCTTTTGATAAAGAAATAGATATAGACAAGGTTTCTGAGCGTCTATTAAGCGAAAGACAAAGACTAGGTCTGTCTCAATCAGATGTCGCCGATAGGCTGAATGTGGACTATAAGACGGTGGCGCGCCTAGAGAAAGGAACGGAATTAGGCGTTAGCAAATTGAGCGGACTGGCACAATTAGGCTTTGATATTGCCTATATTTTGAGCGGCAATCGCTATCAAAACAAAGAACAGCCTAAAGATATTGATGATGACTACGCCTTTATCCCCTTATACGACATCGACGTAAGTGCCGGCGGAGGCAGTTTTTTTGACAGCGAGCGTATCAAAACACGGCTGTCATTTACACGTTACTCGCTGAAACAGCAAGGATTGTCGCCCGAACATTTGGCTTGCGTGCGTTGTCGCGGCGACAGTATGCTGCCGACAATCGCCGAGCGCGACACGATAATGATTGATTTGCGCCGCAAAGCCGTTGACGGCGGTATTTTTGTTTTTCGGCATGAGGACTCGCTGTTTGTGAAGAGACTTATCCGCGAAAAGGGCGGCATACGAGTAATATCGGATAATCAGATTTATCCGGAATGGTTTATCGAGCCTGAGGATAATTATGAAATTATTGGCAAAAAAGTATGGCAGGCGCGATGGGATAGGTAAAAGGGCGCTGCTGCGCCCTGATAATTTAAGGATTGCGGATATTGATGCGGGTGGGATGCCCCTCCCAAACATGGCAAACCGCCAGCATCCGCGTGATTTGGACTGTGGGGAATTAGTGAGTATAAGACCACGTTGCCGTGGGAATGGAGTAAATAATGACACCTAGACAACAAATACATCTAAACCTATTAAAAATGAATAAACCGCAACCCGAACAATACGAAGAAGCGGCTTATCTGATTGATAAAAAATTACTTAAAGGTGATTATCGCAGAAGCAATGGTAAAGATGATTACGGAGAAATATTCGATATTTTAATCGATCGCCTCACTCCTGACGGCATGGATTATCTCGAAAAACTAGAACAAATAGCTGCCCAAGCAAAATCCCAAGAGCAAGCCCAGCAGCATCGAATAACCGCGCAAAATTTCTCGCCCATGCAAATGCAGCAAGCGTCTAAACTCTGGCATGAACGTAGCGGATGGCGCGCATTTGTATTTCTGGTTGTTGTTGGGTTGACGGTGGCTGCGATAGCAGCACTTTTCAACTTTGGCTAAATAGCGCGGCAAACAAAGCAGATATGCCAAAAAATACGCTAATCCAAAAGCTTTAGGTGCTTTTTGTGCGGTGGCAATCACTGCTTTTTCTCCTTGCTCTTCAGCATTTAACCATAGCTCAATGCTTTGATACTCCGTTTGCGTGGGATGGATACTGCTCTTACTATCTCCTACCAGCACTATCGGCAAAACGCCAATTTTTTCGTGATCATCTCTTTTTAAATACAGGCTTTTGCTTGTTTCATCATAATAAAATGTACCTTGCATACATCTGTTCCTTTTTGTAAAAAAACCCTCATCGAAGGGCAATCGCTTAGGAATATTATTCTTTATCTGCTTGGGGCTTGATTTTCGCCGCCCCTTGCACAATCAACCAGTCGGCGGTAGCGGGGCTGACCGCCACCGTGGCGCCGCTTTTAAAATTCACGTTCTCTAACGTGATGTCGCTCGTCAGTATGACTGGCACGACTGGCACGCTGTCTTTTTTTTGTTTCATTTTGCCCTCCCTAAGCATACAGCTCAACCGTATAAGGCGCTTCGCCGTTCTTCCCCACTGCCGCCGAGCCTTTCATTGTCACGGAGTTAAAATCCTCGCTGAACCAATCAAACTCGCCATCTACCGCCAAAGTAACGTTAGGGATAATCAATTTAGCGCGTTTTTTGGTCACCTCGTTTTGCCCGTCAATCTCAATCCGCCCTTTAAAGCTGCTGACACGTGCGCCATCAATCACAATTTTTTTGACGACTTTTGTTTTGTAAGATACGGTTAAATCGTCATCTTCTGCCGCCGCGCTGCTGTTCGTTATTTGCAGCATGCCCATCTCGGCATTGAGTGTGTATTTGTCCTTATCTACCGCAACACCGGCTTTTTTGACCTCGACGGTCTCGGGATCAATATCGCCGTTTTTAAGGCGATGATAGCCATTTAATCGTGCTTTAGCAGGCTCATCGGCAATGGTCTGCGCCTGCGTCTCCTGTTCCGCCGCTTTACCCATCATTGCCATTGCCCAAGTTAGGGGTTGGAAGGTATCGGTTTGCAGTGTTACCTCGGGTGCATTAGGGGTCGTGATACTGTCTAAAATTGCGCCTGCATCATGACGGCGGCGCGATTTGCGCGTTTTGCTCTCCGATGAGAGCGCGATTTTGGCTGAAATCGGGTTGCCGAAATATAACGCCGTAGCATCGGGATCATCAGGGATAAAATACGGAATACCCGTGCCGATAAAGCCGTAGTCTTGGTTAATACTGTTTTGCATATTATTGTCCTAAATTAATGATATCAATCTCAAAGGCGAGGCTATACAATGCCCAGCCATGCGGCGGATAGACGGTGTCATCGCCCTGTGTGAGGGTAAATTTTTTGCCAAAGGCAGGGTTGCTGTTGGTATCTCCGTCTTTAACGACCAAGCCCTGCACATGACTAATCAGTCTTGAGAGCAGCTCGCCTGCCTCGTCCATACCATGCCCATTGCCGCTGCGCGGCGGCTGATTGTTTTGCCAAGCCAACACGACGCTATATTGCTGCGTCATTTTGACGTTGCGCGCCTGATGGCTGACATTGCGATATTTGTCGTAAATCACATAGACCGCGGCGTGTTGCAGGGCAATCTTACCCTCGAGGCAGTCAGCAAACTCATGGGCTTGCCCCACATAGCGCAGATCACCTTGCTCGACTAGCTGCTGCAAATGCGCCGTTAAGGCTTTGCGCGGTAAAAATAAATCACTCATCACCATGCCTCCAAAGTCTCTGCTGTAAAAACACTATCAGGCGCAGCCGTTTGGGCGCTACCGCCGCCCTCACGATTAACCGCTGCTTTGCCTGTGATTAAGCGGTCAAAAAAGCTGTGGCGGGCATCGTTAAGCTGCTTAATCACAGACTCCTCGGACAAATGCTCAAACAAGCGATACAGTGCCATATCCATGCAGGCGGCGTGCAGCGTTTCCGGCGGCAGCTCAATATCCGGCACAAGGGCTAAATAGCCCTTGATATCGCCGCCGGCAAGGGCAATCGCTTGCGCCACGCGCCCCTGCAGGGCTTGCAATGCCTCCTCAAAGCCCACCGCTGCTTGTCCTGTGGCAAAATAGTCCAATACCGCCTGCGCGTCCGGCAGGGCGGCAAAATCGCTACCTGCCAGCTGCCCGACCAACCTTGCGCGGTTGGCATGAGCGATAAGATCTAATGGCGTGCAATACATTATTCCTCCTTGTCCGGCGAGGTTTTGGCTTTGCTTTTGGGCTTGGCTTTTTCCTCTGCCGGCAGTGCTTCTGCCTCTGCCGGCGGCGCAGTATCGGCAGGGGTAGATTTTGCCGCATCTGAGATTTCGCCCGAGACCGCCAGACCAATTACCTGCATTTTCAGCAGCGGCAGGGCTTGCTCATCACTAAGCTCGATCAGCTCGCCGATTGCATAGCGCTTGCCGTCATGGCGCACAGGTGCGCATACAATGTATGTAGACATCATTTAATCTCCGCCGTATTGGTAAACAAAAACCCTGCATGATTCGATGTTAGGACAGCCGCATCCGCCATCAGCACAGGGTAGTGCCATGAGCGATCGCTGTGCTCAAAATATCCTTTTTCCACTTTCGGCAAGCCCTGCAAAACATAGGTGTAGCCAAAGGACGGCACACGCATTGAGCGCAGATTGGGCGGGGCAACATAGGCAAGCACGGTGTTATTACCCCATATTTCGGTAAATTCCGATTCGGCATCGGGCGTGTAAAGCGCTTTAGCCGCCACTACTTTTTCCACGTCAAAATAAGTGGCGAGCATGTCTAGGCTGATGCTGTCCTTGCCCGTGTAGCGAAAATGCTCTTTGATTTTCGGGTGTCGCTTAAGCGCCTCATAAGCGTAAATATCTAGGTGCAAAACGTTGGGATAACGTCCTGTAGATTTACGAATTTTGGCTTTGGCATCGCTAATCGCCTCCTCGGGGTTAGAAGCTGGGTTATCCCACATATCTGTGCCGCTTAATGCCTGCGTATGATCGCTGGCATAATGGCTAATCGTCGTTGCCAACTGCGCTTTGTCGTATTCACCCTCACGGCGCATCGAGTTCATGATGAGATTTACCGCTTCGGTTTGCGCCTTAATATTGGGCAGTTTTTGCATTTCTGTGAGCAGCTCTTCCGGCACTTTGCCCTCAAGCAAACGATTCTCCAGCGCGTAACTATCGTCGCTGTAGCTAAAGCCGATACTGCGCACCGTCTCGCCGGGGGCGCGTTTAGTGTTGCGGATGACAAACGCCTCTTTGCCGAATTTAATAATCTTACCGCCCATTGCCGGCACCGGCACATCGGGGAAGAGATGATGCCCCGTAAATTCATCGTTTAAATCATAACCTAAGACGACTTTGCTTAAGATGGTATCGACGACACGCGCCTGTCTTAAAAGAGTTTGACTCATTTTCCCTCCTATTTAATTAAAATTTCTGCGCTGTTTGCGCCGACCGCCACAACCACCGCAAAGGCTTCGTCCTTGCTTGCCGCTTTTTCGGCGGCACCGGCATTGGCTTTGACGTAATCGCCGACCTCTGCGTCTGATAAGGCTACGTCCTCCAGTCCAATCATCGTCACAGCGATTGCCTCGCCGATCTCACCCTCGTATTGGGCGATGCCTGCCGGCTCATGGCTGCCGGTGCTGGCAAGATGTCCGTCAAAAGAGACAATCTGCCCTTTCTTCACCGCTTCTTTAAGCGTGATTTTGCTACTTACTACATTAAAATGCGGCATGATTTACTCCTCAAATTGGGCGGCGGCTTGGGCAAAAGTGAGCCCGTGTTTATCGGCAAAATCTTGGATCTTTTGCATCTTTTGCGACTCATCTGCGTTATCGCCAATCATCTGCGGTTTGGTAGTCTGATTGGGATCGCCTGCGCCGTACTCGGCAAAATCCACGCTGACCGGCAGCTTGCCAAGCAGCGTCTTCAGCGCCGCGCGACTGTTTTCTTTGACGGTTTTCCCACCCTCGGCAAAGTCAAAGCTTTGGTCTTTCTCTACACTGAGTAAGACGGATACCACCGCCGCTTTTTCGCGCGGCAGTAGCCGACCTTGTTTGACCAAGCCTTCGGCAAAATCATCCGCCTCTGCTCGCTCACGCTCGGCTGCTTCTGCCGCCAGCGCCTCTTCGCGCTTTTTCAGCTCGGTTTCTCGCGCCGCAAGGGCTTGTTCGGCTTTCGCCAATTCCGCTTCTTTGGCTTTCAGTTCTTCTTCGTCCATAGTGTTTTCCTCTGTTGTTTCACTAAACTCAAAAATCGGTGCGGTTTGCGCCGCAAAATCCGCCAAGCCTTTGACTGCCGGCGGCTGTGCGCCCAAAAAACCGACGTGGCGCAGGTATGGCTGCCCCGGTGTCGGATTGCCGGCGGCATTTGGCGGGTAAAAACTGGCGCTGCGCTTTTTAAAGCGCCCCTGCGCCAACAAATCGGCAAACTGCGGCTCGACTTGGGCAATGTCGGCATAGAGCGTGCCGCTTGCCTCGTCAAAGCTGATGCTTTCCACCCAGCCATAGGCTGGGGCATTGTCTTGGGGGTGTCCGACAACTATCGGCGCTTCGTGTTTGGATGTGTCATAGGCGGCAACGACTGACTTTGCCCAGTCGGCATCGGCATTCAGCCATTCGCCGCTGGTGGCTTGATGCCGTCCGGTTTTAAAAATCGCGAGATGTTTCATCTTTGCCTCAATCTCTTTGGGATAGTGGCATTATCGGCTTGGGCGGCGTGCTAAACGATTAGACTGGTTGGGGATTTTTTGCCTTGCAGCGGCAGATTTGATAGATAGCAATACCTGCGCGTGCCAAGCGGCAGACGGACGGCGCGGATGATGCTTTTATGGCGATTGCTAAAAGGGCAAAGAGCGGCGATTGGCGCGGCGGGCAATCCCAGTCGCGCTCAAAGCTCAAAACGCCGCAAAACGCCGATTTGGGGCGTTTTGGCGATTTAGGGCTGCATCGCCTCAAAAGCATCTTGCAGCGTACCCATAATGGCTTGCTCGTCCTCATCGCTGATGCCCAGATAAGGACGGGCAGGGATTTGCCCAAAGCGCGTGCGTCCGCCGTATTGATGCATGACGGCATAGATGCGATTTGAGCCGATGCTGACGCTGGCATCGGTCGCCTGCATGGTCAGGGTGTCGCGCAGATGTCCGCGCATTTTGAGAATTTTGCTGCCGTAGCCGCGTTTGCGCTTATAGGCAGCATACTTTGGCGAGAGCGGCTGCCACGGTGTGCCGTCGGGCGCTTGCTGCCTGTCAAATCGGGTATCGGTGCTTTGCAGCAATGCCTCGCCGATGGCTAAAAACAGGGTTTTATTAACAAATTCCGCATTGCCGATTTGTTGTAAATAGCGGCTGATGTCATGGATGCTATGACTTGGCATTGTTTTATCCTTTTGCTATAGTGGTAATTAGCGAGGCACAGTAATTTCCTACCGGTAAAGGTTGCTGACCCCAGCATTATCCACGTTCGAGTCGTGGGCTGTGCCTCACTCAATACCTCCATAAAGCAAGTCATATTGCATAAAGCTTTCGCGCATTTTTTTATCCCATTTAATCGGCTTCCCCGAACGCAGATGATTCAGCGTCATTTTGCTTTGTTTTCGCTCGCCGTTTTGTACCTTAATAAGGTCTTCTAGTTTTAATATCACTTTGCCTTTATCTTTTACATCAATGATATATAGCAATGTTGGCACGGCTTTTGTTTTATCAAAATAAATGGCTTCGGGCTTGCTGATGTACTCGACAATGTTGCGCCAAAAATCAGCAGGCAAAGCATCTTTACCCGGGCGCAAAGCATGATAAATATCGGCTTCAAGCAGGCTAATCACACTACTTCTTAGCTCAATCCCTTTTGCAGCAAGCGCATCAATAATTTCTGCCGGCAAGACACCAATCGATTTATTGATGATTAAATCCCCTATATAACCTCTTGTCCCAGCTGCTTGATAGGCGTGGGCTTTAGCAACTGCTGCCTCAACTCTATCCACCATCGCCGCCACCTCTTGATTAAGCAATTTGCGCACCTCGGGAATTTGCAGGGTGCTTTGCATCACGCGGCTTGCCATCAACGGCGGCACGACGCTGGCTTTGTCAAACAAAAACTGGGTGGGATCGGCGTTACGGCTTGACCCCGGAATGCGGTCAAAGCCGGCATCTAAGCCTTTGGGCACTTGCACCGCACGCGGATTGTCGCTGTTTTTGCCGATAATTTGCGTCTCGTACTCAATCGGCGGGGCGACGCCGACCTTAAGCCCTTTGCGCTCAAGGTCGCCTTTGCTGTGGGCAAAGACGCTGCATTTGCAGTTGTAGGCATTAATCGGGTAATGCGTCTGCCACCAAGGATCATCGCAATGCAGGATAAGCCCATGCCATGCCTCATGCTCTTCGCGCGGGTCTTTTTGCCCTGCGCGGTGGCGATACTCCCAGTAAGGTTTGAGCTTTGCCATCTCGCGCTGCTGCTCGTAACGTCCAGCTTGATAGCTGCCATAAAGATTGGTGTCATAGATAGTGCGGCTGCGCCAATTGCGTCCGCCCTTATAATCCCAGCCGTATTTGGCGACGATGGAATCAAAATCTTTGCGAAATTCCTCCAGCGTTGTGCCGTCAATAATCGCCTTATCTACCGCCGCCCGAAAATCCGCCAACATATCAAGGCGATTAGCTCCTGCCACCACAAAAGCATGGTCGTGCTCCTCGCCCAAAATATCGGCATAGCTTTCGGTGGGTAGATTGAGTTTGGCGCGATGGTAATTAATCTGCTCGGCAAAGGGGAGTTTAGCCATGTTTTGCCTCGTCCTTGACGCTTGAGCGCCCTAAAAGCCGCGCGGCGGCACTGGCTTTAGCAAAAACTTTGGCGTAATCGTCCAAACTCAACTGCTCCGCTAAGCCGTCTAGCCGCTCTCTAAATTGCAACAGAGTTGCAGATGCTGCCAATTCTTGGCTGATGCGCTCAATCCATGCCTCGCCTTTGGGGGCGATTTGCGCCGCCAATTGCTCGCTCATATCGTCAAGCGGATCTGTCGCCGGCGGCTCGGCATAATCTAGGCTGTTTTGTTTATCAGCAGCATTGGGTAAAGCTAATCCCTGCGGCATCTCCTCCCATTGCCCGCCGAAGACCTCTTGCACATAGTCTATCGTCGGGCGATAGCCTAGCGCCGCCAGTTTGGCAAAGGTAGCGGCAAGCGCCGCCGTGTCTTTGCTCTCTTTAGTTAATAGCCATAATTTAGGCGGCTTAGCGTTTGGAAAATTCCACTCGGTCAGCCATTTAGCAATACTGCTATTAAAGGCGGCACAGAGTAAATCCGCATCAGCGGCGACGATGTCGTCTTTGACACTGTCTTGTACCTCAGCTTTGTATTGTCCGCCGACGGCTTGGCTGGTCATTACTTGCCCTAAGACAACAAGAGCGATCATCTCGTCCATATATTGGCACAGGGTTTTATAATCGGTGCTACCCGCCTCGCCTTTGAGCAGCTCAATCATGCTGCCTGTCGGCGTGACCGTCGCCGCGCCATTTTTAATCGCGCTCAAAGCACGCAGCAGCAGCTCTTTATCGCGCTCGGCGGTGGGCGAGCGCGGGTCGAATTGACCATGCGGCACGCTGCTGGCAGCTTTTTCGTTCCCCACCAACCAAAATTTAACATTGGATTTTTTAAATAAGACCGGCCAGTACAAAAAATGCGCCAAACCAAGACCATAGGGATTATCCGTCACATCGCCGCCCGCCGAAAACGTCCAAAATTTCTGCTCCGGCATTAACTCCTGCGCGCCATTGCCGGTGTAGAGTAGCCGCTGCTTGAGGTCAAATTTAAATTTTCCGCGATCGCGTACCTTGATGTCATCGAGCACCACGCGTCCGTCCTCAATACCCCACATAATCTCGCCCACCGCATAGCCGTAAAATACGCCCCAGTGCATGGCTTTGATGATTTGCTCAAAATTAATCCGCGCCAGCTGCGCCTGCACAAATTCCGCTGCCTCTACATCGGCGGGGGTGTCGGGGTCATGCGGCAGCACTTGGCGCTCTAATTTGACTAAGGCAGTTTGCCGCTGCTGCCATGTGCCGAGTACGTTGTTATCGGTTAAGAGGTCGCGGTAGAGGTTGATATCGCCGCCAAGGCGGCTCTCAAGGATACTGTCTAGCAACTCAATCTCTGTCAGATTGCGCTCAATGGCAAGCTCGGTAGAGGGTTTGGTGGGTCTATTAAGTTGTGGGAGGTTACTTACTGGCATGGCAGTCTCTCAATAATGGGATATTGCCATTGTGCGCCGCTTAAGAGTAGGCGGCGATTAGACGGGTTGGGGAAGATTAGAGCTTAGGAAAAAGCCATTTAGCGGCAATGGCAAAAACGCCTAAAACGGTAGCAGTGGAAGTGGTCATTAAAGCAATTAATACAGCATCTGTTAAACTAGGCTTGCCAAAAGCAACGAGAATAAAATGTAATACTATGATAATAGAAATAAAATTTAGCCAATTCTTGATGAGTTTATATAATTTCTTATATTCGTCTTTTCGCAAATCGTGAAGCTCTTTTTCTCGGTCTAAACGATCTTTCCCTTCTCGATAAGCAAGTTCTTCCGCTTCAGATGTTGGTTTATCCTCAGGGATTAGCTTATCTGCACTATTGCGGTTATCAATAGCTCTATTAGGAGAAATAAGATTGGTATCTATTCTACTCATTGAGCCAACATAACCTTCTGATAATAATCTCTAATTTCATCAGGTGAAATGATGCCTTTTTGTCTTACTGACCAAGTATTTGACCAAGGAGTATTGGGTAAATGAGTTAAATGCACCAATTGTCCAGCCGTTAAATTCTTGTATTTATTATAAACCGCTTGAATGAGCTCATATGCTTCACTAGATTCAGGAATGCTGCTTTCCTTCAAAATCGGCTCTTGGATAAAATTAGCACCATACCGCGCTAAGCGGTAATACAGCTCAGGAATCACAGGCCCATATTGCCATGCTTCTACGGTATCTTGAAATAGCTGAAAATTGGTAAAACCTAGCCAATAGCCATAAACAATATAGGTTAGCTTTTGGATCTTCATGTTAGTGAGCGGTTTCTTTTCTGCTAAAGATAGGCGCACAAGCGCATCAGCAACATCAACTGCGTGGTAAACCGGGTAACTCATGCTGTCTCCTTATGTGCTTACAATATCATAAAAAAATATAATCAGACCGGCTTTTCTCACTTCTATTTTTCTCTTGTTCAGGTCTTGACTGTAACTCTTAAGTATCATAACGCAAATAAGCAATTATTTAAACTCGGTTGCAATATCAATATTCCCGATACGCCACCATATCCAAAAACCTATCCTCGCTGTCCTCAATCGCCACCTCCACCGGCAATACGTTATCCGCACGGCTGGCGGCATAGGCAAGACAGAGAGCGATAGCGCTGTCGCCGTGGCGGTCTTTGTCTTTGCCTGTGCGTTTTTTGCCCAGCTTGATGATGCCGTCAATACGCTCAAGGGCGCGCAGGTCATCAATCATCTCGCTGTCTTTGGCGATGCGTAGCGCATCGTCTTCCAACGCCGCGATAAACGGCGGCATATGCTCGCTATACCAAGCATTGCTGAGTTTGACCGGATTAATACGTTTGCCGTAGCGGTCATATGCCGCCTCGGCGAGATACTCGCCGTTGCCGGTAGCATCCAGCCATGCCGCCGAAAAGCGCGGCAGGCGGTCAAGCAGGTAAAACAATATTTGCCGCTGCTGGGCGTGAGGGATATTGCGCAGCTCGACCGCAAAAGGCAGGCGGCGCTGCATGTTTTGCTCGATGACCAGCGGCGTGATAACGGATAAGTCTCCACTGCGGGCAAAGTCCATCCCTAAGACATGCTCACGGCTCTCATCAAGGTTTTGAGTGAGCGGCAAAAGATTTATGGCACACCAAATATCTATTTCCGCTTGCCGCACAGATTCGGCAACCTCTTTCCAATCATCTGATTTTTCAAGCCTTACAATATCAACCTCATCGCCGCGCCGCTCTAATAGCGCACGCGAGAGTACCGTGCCGCTGCTGTTGGACGGGATAACGCGCAGCTCCTCGTCTGCCGCCTGTCCGTATTGATCATAGAGCGCCTGCGCCCAGTCACGCTCAGCCTTGACGCTCCACTCAAGCCCGCGCACTTGGCAAATGCGACGATATAATCCTTGGGCACATGCCTCGTCAAAAGTCGTCCGATGCAATGCGTAGGGCTTTTTGCCTGCACGGATGTCGTTGCAGAGCTGATTAAAAGGATTATCCACGCCGTCATGGGTGCTAATAATCGCCACCTTGCCGCCCCACATCAACAGCGCAATCGCCGCCTTAATCAACTCATCAAGCTGCTCGTGGAATGCCGCCTCATCAATAATCACATAACCTTGTTTGCCGCGTAAATTAGAGGGACGACTGGATAAAGCCGTGATGCGATGCCCTGAGGCGCAGCGGATGACAAAGGTTAAAATATCCTTATCACCGTCTTTAATGACCTCCTCGGCAACGGCATCTGCCACCAGCTGATAATGCTTAATCCAATCGGCGCTGTCGCGGATAAATTCTTCCGCCATATCTTTGTTATAGCCGATATACCAGACATCCATGCCCGAGGCGGCAGCGGCAATTAGCGCTGCTTCGGCGGCAGTCGACCAACTAATCCCGATGCGCCGCGATTTTTCATAGACGCGCACCTGCGCAGGGTCATTAATCCAGTCCATTTGATACGGCAGCAGCACCCCAGCCATTTAGCCTCCTAAAATTTTTTGTTTAATCAATGCCACCGCCTCATCTGACAAGCCTTGCGCCTTCGCGCTTTGCTCGGCGGCGGTGGCGGCTTTGGCAAGGGCGGCGCGTTCGATGTCGGCTTGGCGTTTTTCGTTCAGATTGCTTGCCTGCTCTAATTTTTCAATCGCAATCGCCAACTCTCTCAAGAGTTTAGGCTCTACCGCCTCCTCGTTTTCCGACAGCCGCAGTGCGGTGCTAAAGGCTAGATTGCGCACCATCTCATTGAGCAATGCGCCGACTTTGCCCTGCGGCGCATTGCCGAAACGGGCAATCCACATATCGGCAATCTCGCGGCTTTGCTGGATTTTGTCGCCCACCGCCTGCATCTGCATGGCATAGCGATTAACCGCGGACTTGCTGCGCGGTTTTTCGCCCAGCTCCACCAGCAGGGTATTAAGTCTATCCGTTGCTTCCAGCTGCGTGATGCTAGGGTCGCGCAGCCATTCCTGCAATTGCTCCAGCAGTGCCGACGGCAGGGTTTTGATGCTCGATTGTGCCATTAGCGCTGACTCATCTCGGCAATTTCAGACGGGCGCAAATCGCGGATACCGTAGGCTTTGGCTTTGCCGCGTGCAATCTCAAGCCCACGGTCAGTCAAGCTAATCACGGTAATCGGTAATAACTCACGCCGCACATAGCCTTGCTCCTCCAGCCATTGCGCCTCGGTTTGCAATTGGTCGTAAGTGCTGTTTTGTCCTGTTGCCTCCAGCGCCGCGCCAATCATATCAAGGCTGAGGCGATAATCGCTGTCATAAGCCAGCACCGTCATCATTGCGCGGCGGATATACTGCCGCTGTAAATCTTGCATCATGTTCAATCTCCTTTTTTCAAAAGTATCTCTAAAATCAGGTTGTTATTGTCTGCCATGCCTTTAAGCTGCCCCTCTAAGCTGTGCAAAATTTTGGCTTGTTCATCGAGACGCTTTAACTGTAGCGACAGAGCTATTGCCATAGCATTAAAACGTGTCGGCATTACTCGAAAAAAAGCCCTTAATTCATCCGAAAGCAAACAAACAACAGCGCCTATTATTTCTTAAGCAGTTAGCGGCATTTGAAGCTGAAGGCAGACTCCTCATTTACTTAGATGAAAGCGGCTTTAAATCTCATGAGAACAGAGCTTACGGCTATTCCCACAAAGGCTGTCCTTGTTTAGGAAAGTACAACTGGCAACTCAAGAATCAAAGCAATGCTATTGGGGCAATACATAAGAACAAGTTGTTTGCGGTAGGGCTTTATGATTGCAGTATTAATAGTGATGTATTTCATTGTTAGGTAGAAGAATTGCTGTTAACACAATTGCCTGAAAACAGCGTCATTATTATGGACAATGCCAGCTTTCACAAAAGACAGGATACCCAAGAGCTTATTGCAGATGCGGGACATCATATTTTATGGCTGCCGCCATACAGTCCGGATCTGAACCCAATCGAGAAAATGTGGGCTTGGCTTAAACGTAAACGCAAGGATTGGCGATTAAATTGCATCGATAAACTATTCTTTTACTTCCTGTGGATTTGTAACTCTTTTTGATTTCCTTGACTATACTATATTTCGTTCTTTAGCCTTTTTAATTCAATAAACTATAACTTGGCAACATAGCGAATTTGCCTGAGTAGAGCGGCTTCATCACCACGTTCTTGATAGCGGAATTGCTCGTAGGCATCGGCTAATGCCAGTAAAGCGGTACTGTGTTTGGGCTGCTTTTCTTTGACGATGCGGCGCAAAAACAGGGAGACGCTTTCTTTACGCGATTTATACCAAGCGCGTTTTTCCAAACGCAGTAGCAAACGGCGCATGGCTTTTGCCACCGCATCTTCTTCAATATGCACGCGTTTGCGCCACAGATGCCATAGCAGCCACAGCAATCCCAAGACAAGACCGCCTATCAGTAAGATGACGATGCCGGCACCTAAGCCGAATTTGCCCAATAAGCCGAGCAGGCTGCCTTGGCGGTCATTATTGAGGTTAATGACCCAGTTTTGCCAAAATGCCTGTCCGGCATCAATGGCATCGCGCAACCAAGAGACCGTCGTATATTGCTCGGCAAAGCGCGATAAGATGCTGCGCGATTCCGCGCCGCCTAGATTTTCGCTGGACAATCCGCCACTTTCCACCCGCCAAGGCGCAACTGCCGCAGTAGGGTCGAAGCGTGTCCAACCTTGTCCTTCCAGCCATAATTCCACCCAAGCGTGCGCCTGTTCTTCGCGCACGACGAAATCGCCTGATACGGCGTTAAAAGTGCCGCCCTGATAGCCGATAATCACGCGCGAGGGAATATCGACGCTGCGTGCGGCAACCGCCATGGCATTGGCATAGTGCTGACAAAAGCCGAAGCTGCTGCCGAAGAGGAAGTTTTCCACATGCTGCGCGCCGGGAATCGGCTCAAGGGTGTAATAAAATTCATTGTCGCGGATGTGGGCGAGGAATTGCTCGGCAAAGCCGGCGGCGCTGCTGCCGCCTGCCTGATACAATTCTTGGGCGAGAGCGCGGGTGCGCGTCAAGTCCAACTCGGGCGGCAATCGCGTTGCCATGCGGCGGTCGTATTCGGGCAAGGCGCCGGCTTGCAATTGAAAGCGCGTTGCCGCAGTAAGTTGAAAACGTTCTTCGCCGCGTTTGGTGCGCGGCAGACGGATTTGATGCGCGCTGCCGCGCCAAAAACGTCCTTCTCCGCCGATTTGCATTTCCAAGGCGGGCAGCCAGATTAAATCGTTTTTGGCGATGGTAAGGGTGTAATCGAGGCGTTGCGAGCGGTCATAATGCAGGGGTTCCGGCGGCGCACGTTGGTCTTCTTCGCGTTGCTGCCATTTATTGCCGTCATAATGCCATAGCACGGGACCGCGCCAATACAGCATGTCGCCGCGCGGAATATTGCCGTCTGCAAATTGCACGCGGAAGGTGATTTCATCGGATTGGGCGAGGGAAGATAGGCCGTCCATGCTCATTTCTTCAGGCAAGCCTGTAATCCCTTGCGAATTTTGCCGCGGCAGTCCCCAAATAGGGTCAAAACGCGGGAAGGTGAAAAAGACGATGATCGTAAAAGGTAATGCCAAGAGCAGCAATTTGCCGACATCGCGCCAGCGTCCGAGGCTGACGCGCAGACTGTCGCGCTGGCTAATCTGCAATTGGGCATACATATTGGCTGCTACCGCCAGCAGCAGATAGAGGAAGATGAGTACCGATTGACTGAACATTAAAAAGCTCAGCATCAGTACCAAATTGATGAGAAAGAGAATGCGGGTATCGCGGACATTGCGCGATTCCAGCATTTTGCAGACGCTCATTACTGCCAATAAAGCCAGAAAACTGTGTGTCAGTCCTACTTGCCAAAAGCCCGAAATAACGACTGCCACACTCAGCGGAAAGACGATAAATACCGCCACCAGCGCAATGCTCGGTCGTCCCAGCCATAGGCTCAACCCTTTTGCTACGACCGCCAAGAGTAAAATCGCGCCGATTTGCGGCGGAAAGAAGATAATCAGCGGCAGTAGGCAAATGCTCATCGCGCCTAAGGCAATCCGCCAATGACGCGGCGTTAAGCGCTCATGGAAGGCAGCGGCGGAAATCCATTGGATTTTGGCGAAATTCAGCTTCATCACAGCACCGCCAATGCGCTGAGGCAGGCATGATAATGCGCCTGACCGCGACTGTAGTCGCTGCTGAAATTCGGCAAACGCAGGGCATAGAGCAAACCTGCCGCTTCCGCGTCCAAAACCCAGCGCGTCAATTGCGCGATGCGGGTTTCTTTGTCGCCGCCCATTTTTTGATAATCCAACAGCACTTGTTCTGCTCCCATGCCTGAAAATTGCTTAATCAATAATTCGCCGCGGCTGCTTTGCTTCCAAGCGACTCGCGATAGGGGATCGCCGGGATGATAGCCTTGCAGACCGACCAATTCGTCCTCGCCGCGTCCTTCGCTCATTAAACTGCCATTGGCATTGTCGGCAAACATCGGCAAGGGCAAATCGCCGGCAGGTTGCGGATAAACCAAGCCTTCTCCTGCCAAATGCCGCCATTGCCAGGCAACGAACAAGCCCAGCGGCATCGTGGTGTAGATTTCCAGCGGCAGCAGAGAAGTCCAGCCGCGTTCGGCGGTCGGCTGGGCAAGTTTCACTTCGGTACCGCTGTGCGCCTCAATGCCGGCGCAGTCCGCCTGATAAAAGGCATTGCGCAGCGTAAAGGCGGCACGCGGACGTGATTCTTCGTTTTCAATCGCAATCGGAAAATAAATATCTTCGCCGGCAAACACGGGTGCGGCTTCGCCGCAGCGCAGGCGCAATTGGCTAAAAGTGCTGACGGTTAAGGCGGCGCTGAATAAGGCGACAAAAGCCAAGAGAAAAATCAGAGCATAGCCCAAATTGAGCTGATGGTTGATGGTCCAAATAAACATCACGATTAAGACGAAAAAAAATGCCAAGCCAAAACTGCTCGGCACAATCGGCATTCTCAACGGTCGCGGCAAATGCACTTCCGCTTCCACATCGCGCCGCGCCAGACTTTTTTGCCGCAGCCAAGCAATCAGGCTCATAGCGGTACGTCCACTTGCGCTAAGACGGCGGCAATCGCTTCGGCATGTGCGTGGTCGTCGCGTCCTTTTTTCGGCAAACGATGCCAAGCCAAAGCGGGAAATACTTTCTGCACATGCTCGGGCAATACGGCTTCTTTGCCCAAAATCAGGGCATAAGCCTGTGCGACGCGCACCAAACCCAGGCCGGCGCGTGTGGATAAGCCTTGGGCGAAATGATTGCGGTCGCGCGTATACGCCAGTAGTTTTTGCACATACTGCGCCACTGCTTCAGATACCGTAATCTCGCGTACCGCCTTTTGTAATCGCAAAACATCGGAACGGCTTAATTGCGCCTGCGCTTGCGCCAGCATTTCTTGGCGCGTGTCGCCGCGCAGAATTTCCACTTCCAATGCCGCGCTGGGATAGCCTAGGGACAGGCGCATCAAAAAGCGGTCTAACTGCGATTCGGGCAAAGCGAAAGTGCCGATTTGCTCCAGCGGGTTTTGTGTGGCAATCACGAAAAAAGGCTCGGGCAAGGGACGCGATTCATGTTCCACCGTCACTTGCCGCTCTTCCATCGCTTCCAATAAAGCGGACTGGCTTTTCGGCGAAGCACGGTTGATTTCATCGGCTAATAACAGGCTGGTGAAAATCGGGCCTTCTTGGAAAACCAATTTATGCTCGCCGGGGTGCAGCAGTGAAAAACCCACCACATCGGCAGGCAATAAATCCGAAGTAAACTGAATGCGGCGATAATCCATGCCTAAAGTGGCGGCAAAAGCCTTTGCCAAAGTGGTTTTCCCTGCGCCGGGCAAATCTTCCAGCAAGACATGTCCGCGCGCCAATAAGCAGCTCATCGATAAGGCAATCACATCATTTTTGCCTACCACGATGGTGGATAATTGTTTAAGTGCGGCATGTAAACGCTGGCGCAAAGCGGCTTCTATCATTCTCTTTCCCTGTGGTGTTTGATTAAAACAAGACTTTATACCTGATAGGAGTGATTACTGACAATAGCATTTATCTCAGCATGTGGTAATCTTTCGGAACATAGACATAAGATCTGTTTTATGCGCTGTCCAATAAACACTCCAATAATTCGGGCGGTAGCTCCGCTTTATATTGTAATACTCGCACCCGCGCACGCAAAGCTGCCGGCCAATCATGGGTTTTGACGGCATCTTTGCCCGTCATCAACAGCAGACTGTCCGCCGGTGCAAAATCCGCCGCTGCGGGCGGCAAAGCCTGATGATCCGCCAATAAAGAAACTGCACTTGGCCTAATCCCCAAAGCCTGCACGCGCTGCAAAAAACGCTCAGGGCGCGCTATTGCCGTCAATACCGCGCAGGCTTGATTTTGAATCTCCGCCAAGGGTAGCGTTTCGGCGGCTAAAGTCTGCCACTGCGTATTGTGCATCTTCAGACAATATTGCGCAGGGCGGCAATCGCGAAAATGTGCCGCCTCGCCGCTAAATAAAATTGCATCTACCGTTTGTAAACGCGCAGGGCTTTCACGCAAAGGACCGGCAGGCAATAAAAAGCCATTGCCCAAACGCAAATCCGGCGCAACCACCAGCCATTCCGCATCACGCGGCAAAGCATAATGCTGCAAACCGTCATCGCTGATGATCCATTGTGTCTGCGGAAAATGTCGCAGCACATACTCAACCGCCTTCTGCCGCGCTTTGCCGACGATCACCGGACAATCCGCTGCCATAGCAATTAATTTCGGCTCATCGCCGCATAGTGCGGCATCGGTATCGGCATCGACCGCCATCACCTGCTTGGCTGTGCCGCCATAGCCGCGGCTAATCACCGCCACCGCGACCCCCTTTGCCTGCAAAGCACGAGCTGCTGCAATCACAACCGGCGTTTTGCCGTTGCCACCCACGCTGAGATTGCCGACCACGAGAATTTTCGCCTGAACATCTTGCGCCACCCGCCATTGCTGCGCCGATATTTGCAAACGCCGCTTACGCCATGCCGCCGCCATACCGAACAGCCAAGCAAGCGGCAACAACAGCCAAGTCAGTATCGTTTTTTGCCGCCAAAAAGCAGGAATATCCGCCATGATTCACTCCATATTCAACTTTCGCCATTATATAACCTTCTAATCAAAATAAGACGGCATACCCATGATTCTCTATTTAATTATTGAGGATTTATTCGGCTGTTTCGACGTGAAAACACTATAATAGCGCCCTATTTTGCAGGAAATTATTTTCATGTTCGCCATTCTTAATCTCGTCATTCCCATCTTTATCATCATCGGCATCGGCTATTTTGCCATTGCGCGCCGCTTTTTGTCGCAAACCGCCCTACGCGGCATGGGACGTTTCGTCGTTACCTTCGCCCTGCCCGCCCTGATTTTCCAAGCCATCATCAGCCAGCCGATCGGTGCGATTATGAATCCCGTTTATTTTCTCGGCTATGCCGGCGGCTCGCTTATTTCTTTTTTCATCGGCTTTGCGATTGCCAAGCTGCGCCGCCAAACCTCGGTCGCGGCGGTGGTCAACGGCTTGGGACAATCCGCTTCCAATACGGGCTTTATCGGCTATCCCCTGCTGCTGACCCTGATTGGCGAGAAAGCAGGGATTTTCTTCTCACTCAACGTCTTGGTGGAAAATTTGCTCATTCTGCCGCTCTTTTTGATTTTAGGCGACAGTTTCGCCGCAAAAGGCGGAAAGCGTTGGCAACTGATTAAAACCATTCTCGGCAATTTACTGAAAAATCCGATGATTCTCGCCATGTTGGCCGGTTTGCTCTGCGCCCTCTTTGGGCTTGGCGACAGTTTGCCCTATGCACTGAAAAAAGCCGTGAACATGCTTGCCAATGCCGGCGGCGCAATTGCCCTATTCGTTATCGGCGGCTCTCTCGTCGGCTTGAAAATCCGCGGTAGTATGCCCGATATCATTCAAATCACGCTCGGCAAACTCATTATCATGCCGCTGGCGGTATTCGCCCTGCTCAGGCTCTTCGGCGCAGGCGACGATGTCATGTTGGCAGGCGTTTTATTGGCAGGTGCGCCGATGGCAAGCATGTATCCGCTGATGGGCGCACGCTACGGGCATCAGCGCCGCGCCGCTGCCGCCCTGCTCGCCACTACCGTCTTGTCCTTGTTAAGCACCAGCACAATCATTTATTGTTTTCAGCATCTTGTTCCGCAATAAGGCGCATCTATAAACAAAGCCTATGCACTTATAAAAAAATACCATAAACCGGCTCTTGCGTCCCGCTAAGGCTTTCGCAATAATTGCGGCATGATTACTTTACACAACATTAGCAAAATTTATCAGCAAAGCGGACGCGAAATCACCGCTTTGCACCCCACCAGTTTGCACGTCAACGCAGGCGAAATTTATGGTGTGGTCGGCGAAAGCGGTGCAGGCAAAAGCACGCTGATTCGTTGCGTGAATTTACTCGAACGCCCCAGCAGCGGCGAAGTGATTGTGGACGGACAAAGCCTGACCACGCTCAGCCCGGCGCAACTGCTCAAAGCGCGGCATAATATCGGCATGATATTCCAGCATTTTAATCTGCTTGCCAATCGCAGCGTCGCGCAAAATATCGCCCTGCCCTTGGAACTCATCGGCACGCCTAAAGCACAAATCCAAGCTAAAGTGCAAACCCTCTTGGAACTCACGGGATTAAGCGAACGCGCGGCTTACTATCCCTCGCAATTATCGGGCGGACAAAAGCAGAGAGTGGCGATTGCGCGCGCCTTAGCCAGCGACCCGAAAGTCCTGCTCTCCGACGAAGCCACCTCCGCCCTCGACCCCAAAACCACAGAATCCATCTTGCAATTGCTCAAAGAAATCAATCAGCGCCTAGGCGTAACGATTTTATTGATTACCCATGAAATGGAAGTCGTGAAAAAAATCTGCGACCGCGTCGCGCTCCTAGACAAAGGGCAATTGGTGGAAAACAACAGCGTCGAAGCCTTCTTTACCGCCCCGCAGTCCGAACTCGGCAAACACTTTGTGGCGCAAATCCGCCAATTCGATTTGCCGCCGCAATATGCCGCACGCCTGCAAGCTGAAGGCGATTATCCCGTGCTCAAGCTCATTTTCCAAAACGAAGCGGTGGATGAACCGGTCATCTCCGCGATTACCCGCCGCTTTGATGTGGACGTCAGCATTATTCAAGCCAAAGTGGAAAATATCGCCACCATTACCGCAGGACTGCTGGTCGCCGAACTGATTGGTAAACCTGAGAATATCCAAGCCGCGCTGGCTTGGCTCAATACCCTCCCCCTAAGCACAGAGGTACTCGGCTATGTCCGCGCAAACGCTTAATCTGCTCTACACCGCAACCCTAGAAACCCTTTACATGACCTTTGTCGCCGCTGCCATTGCCGCATTGGTCGGCATCCCTCTAGGTGTGCTGCTTTATGCCACCCGCCCGAATAATTTCCTTGCCAAACGCAGCATTTATCTGCCCCTAGGCATTGTAATAAATATCGGACGCTCCGTGCCCTTTATGGTGCTGATGCTGGCGATTATCCCCTTTACCCGCTTTGTAGCCGGCAGCGCTATCGGCAACACCGCCGCCCTAGTGCCACTATCGATTTCCGCCATTCCCTTTATTGCCAGAATGGTGGAAAACATCATCAACGAAGTCCCTAAAGGGTTGATTGAAGCCGCGCAAGCCATGGGGGCAACGCCGATGCAAATCGTCGGCAAAGTGCTCTTGCCCGAAGCACGTGCAGGACTGATCAATACCATGACCATCGTCATTATCGCCCTCATCGGCTACACCGCGATTGCCGGCGCAATCGGCGCAGGCGGCTTGGGCAAAGTGGCGAAAAGCTACGGCTACGACCGCTACAAACCGGAAATCATGTTTGCCTGCGTTGTTATCCTCGTGATAATGGTGCAGTGTATTCAATCACTTGGCGATTATCTCTCAAAACGAGCAGACCGCCGCTAATTCACTAACCTTGGAGAAACCATGAAAAATATCAAACACCTGAGCCTTGCCATTTTGGCAGCCATCAGCCTTGGCGCAACTGCGGCAGATTTAAAAGTCGGCTCAATGGGCGGACAAGAGGCGGATTTAGTCCACACGGCGGCTAAAGTCGCCAAAGAAAAATTCGGACTGGATGTGGAAGTCGTAGAATTTGATGATTATGTCATGCCGAACGTGGCGCTGGCCGAAGGCGAAATCGATGCCAATGCCTTCCAGCACAAACCTTATCTGAATGCTATGGTTAAAGACCGCGGATTTAAAATTGTTCCTGTTGCCAACACTTTTATCTACCCTATCGGTGCATATAGTGAAAAAATCAAAGACATCAGCGAATTAAAAGACGGCGCAAAAATCGCCTTCCCTAACGACCCTTCAAACGGCGCGCGTTCTTTGATTTTGATGCACAATCAAGGTCTGATTAAGCTCAAAGACCCTAGCAATTTAGAAGCTTCTAAATTAGACGTGATTGAAAACCCACGTAAATTCGACCTTATTGACGCCAATGCGGAATCGCTGCCGCGCGTTCTGCCTGATGTAGATTTAGCCTTCATCAATTCCAACTACGCCGTCAATGCCGATTTGCTGCCTAAACGCGACGCCTTATTGGTCGAGCCTGAGGACAGCCCGTATATGAACGTCATTGCGGTACGCGAAGGCGACGAAAAGAATGAAAACATCCAAAAATTCATTCAAGCCTACCAAACCGATGAAGTCGCCGCTTCTGCGGAAAAAGTCTTCAAAGGCGCAGCGGTAAAAGGCTGGTAATTCTCATAAAAATCCCTATGCAAATAGGGATTTTTCACATACATTATTAAAAGCAAAACATTCGAAATAAGAGAAATACATATTCAAATACTCAAAAGCATACTCCCTTAGCACAACAATAAAAACAAATAAAAAATTTTCCTATTAACATTCTTTCTAGCCATTGATTCCTAATTAAATTCCAAAATAAAAACAACTCCTTTTTATATTTTTATTCAATCATAAAATTTAAAAAACCTATTTACATTTACTTTTTATTGACTATAATTGAAGACCTCGTAAATTAGGAGAAAATCATGAAAGGCAATGAAAAAGTTATTAACTATTTAAATGAAATGATTGCCGGCGAACTCGCCGCCCGCGACCAATATTTCATCCACGCACAAATGTATGCCGATTGGGGATACGACAAACTCTACGAAGCCAATCATCATGAAATGGAGCATGAAACCGAACATGCCACATCCATGATTAAGCGCGTCCTATTTCTTGAAGGCACGCCGAATATGAAACCCGAGCCTCTGAAAATCGGCACAGATGTCGTATCTATGATGGAAAGCGATTTGGAATTGGAATACCGCGTGCGCGACAACCTCAAGCGTGGCATCGCCCTATGTGAGCAAGAGCATGACTACGTTACCCGTGATTTATTAGTGCTGCAATTAAAAGACACGGAAGAAGATCATGCCCATTGGCTTGAAAAACAATTACGTCAAATCAAAGACATGGGCTTACAAAACTATCTGCAAAGCCAAAAATAAGGCGACATAGTCATGAAAACAGAAGAGCATATTAACGAAGCGCTCAATACTGTCTTGCGCCATGAGCTTACCCTCATCAACCAATATTTTCTCCATGCACGCATGTTGAAAAATTGGGGCTATGAAGCGGTCGGCAAAAGCATGTACAAGCAATCCATTACTGCGATGAAAAATGCAGACGAACTGGTTCAGCGCATTTTCTTCTTGGAAGGACTGCCCAACCTGCAAGATTTAGGCAAATTGCTACTGGGTGAAAACGTGCAAGAAGCTATCAGCTGCGACCTTAAAGCAACACTGGCGCAACACGAAGCCCAAATTGCCGCTATCGAACTATTGAGCAAATCGCAAGACTACGTATCGCGCAAACTATTGCGCGAGCAGTTGAAAACAACGGAAGCCTATATTGATTGGCTAGACGAACAGCAAGGACAAATTGAAGATCTCGGCTTAGCCAATTATCTGCAATCTGCTGTTGCGGGCTAATCACTCAAAAAATTAAAAGCGATTGTTTTACAATCGCTTTTTTCTTTTGCATTCTATAAATACCTTGAGGTCAAAATGAGACTTAGAGATGCGCATTTTGTAGGAGAAGCGCTTGGAATAATCTCATTTTGAAGTATAAGAGACTATACTTTATGCCGTCGCGCTCTGCGGATAATACATTGCCGCGTCACTATAGAATTTCTGCCGTGTTTTCGCTTGCGCCAACATATCGTCAATCATATCGCCGCAGCGTCCACATTTTGTTCCGGCACCGTGTATTGCCGCCGCCACAGCCAAACGGCTATCCGCACCATTATCAATCGCCGCTTGAATTTCAGCATCATTCACACGGTAGCAAACGCAAACAATCATAAAACACCAAATGATAAGAATTCTGATTTTGCGCAAGAATAACCAGTTTCTCAGCATTAGTCAATAGAGTTTCCAGCTCATTTGAGCAAAGGGACATTTTAGGTGCTGTTTTCGAGTTCTTTAGCCCTAAGGGACAAAATAGGTGCTATCTAGCGTTTTTTAAGCAAAATAATCTTTTATAAACTTAACCTTATTGTCCTTTCCCATGCCGCAATGACAAGCTAAAAGTCTTTTCAGATCACCAAATTTTCCTTCAAGCAAATTGGTGGTTTTTGGCAGGTTTAACTCCGGATAATCTTCAAAGGTAAAAAGCCAATGCAGATTGCGCCTCAGACTGTTATAAGCACTTCTTAAACGTTTGTGCCTATAGTGTGATTTACCTGTTTCGGGATTTGAGCTACGTTCGTTGAGAAAGTCTTTATGCTGCTTATGCCAGTTATTCAAATGCTCTTCAAATGCCGCTTTGCTGCTGTTTTTTAGGCTTAAGGCAAGTTGTTTTAAATCTACTGCCGCTGCTGTTTGAGGTTTTCTTGTCAGATAACGGTTAATGGTTTTGACTTGGTGGAATTGACAAAGCTGTATGGGAATATCGGGAAATAATGAGGTTAATCCTCTTCTGCCATCGCAGATAATACTCTGAATATGTATTCCTTTTTCTTGTATAGTCAAGGAATCAAAAAACAGTTACACTAAAACTTATGGCATACTCAAAAGATTACAGACAAATGATATTGAACAAGCTGGCATCAGGTCATAGCTACAGAAAGCTTGTTGAAGAATATCGACTCAGCGCAACAACTATTCAACGTTGGAAGAAAAGCATAGAACGCAAGAAGTACGAACGCAAACCGGCAAAAATCGATAATGAAGCTTTAATGGCTGACGTCCAAGCTTATCCTGATGACTATTGCTATGAACGGGCAAGACGCTTTAACTGTAGCGACAGAGCTATTGCCATAGCATTAAAACGTGTCGGCATTACTCGAAAAAAAAGACCTTAATTCATCCGAAAGCAGACAAACAACAGCGCCTATTATTTCTTAAGCAGTTAGCGGCATTTGAAGCTGAAGGCAGAACCCTCATTTACTTAGATGAAAGCGGCTTTAAATCTCATGACAACAGAGCTTACGGCTATTCCCACAAAGGCTGTCCTTGTTTAGGAAAGTACAACTGGCAACTCAAGAATCAAAGCAATGCTATTGGGGCAATACATAAGAACAAGTTGTTTGCGGTAGGGCTTTACGATTGCAGTATTAATAGTGATGTATTTCATTGTTGGGTAGAAGAATTGCTGTTAACACAATTGCCTGAAAACAGCGTCATTATTATGGACAATGCCAGCTTTCACAAAAGACAGGATACCCAAGAGCTTATTGCAGATGCGGGACATCATATTTTATGGCTGCCGCCATACAGTCCGGATCTGAACCCAATCGAGAAAATGTGGGCTTGGCTTAAACGTAAACGCAAGGATTGGCGATTAAATTGCATCGATAAACTATTCTTTTACTTCTTGTGGATTTGTAACTCTTTTTGATTTCCTTGACTATAGCTCTCGTATGGCTTGTCGATACAATGCATTGCTTTCTGATTTAACCTCGCTGACCGATAAGGCTTGTCGGCTGATGCTGTCATACAGCACCATCACACCAAATTTACGTCCAAAGTAGGTAGTATCCATGATGATATTGACTGATGAAAAATGCCGTTGTTCAGGCTCTCTAAGTTGGGCTTGTTTGAGATATCTAGCAATGGTTTTACGGCTGCAGGAAAAACGTTGGGCGAGCTCTTGCATGCTTTGTTTGCCGCTACTATAAAGTGTCCACAACTCTTGAGGGTTAAGACGCTTTTTGCTGCTAAAACGCTTACCGCATTGCCGGCATTTGTATCGTTGCTGATGATTTTGTCTGCCGTCTTTTTTGACCTGTTTTGAGCCACAGAAAAAGCATTTTTTGTGTTCAAAGCTTTTGACCTCGCTAAAAGCCTTACAGAATAAGGTTTTTCAAACTTTTTAGCACCTAAAATGTCCCTTTCCCCTCATTGAGGAATTTTTGCACCAAGACATTCACTGCTCAAATTATCCTCAATGCCGCTCTATTGACAAGCGCATGCGAGAAAAACTACTGCTTGACAAACTATAGTCAATTCATAACAAAGTTGCACACCTAAAAAATATCAAGCTTTACTATTGTGCGGGCTAACATATAAAAACTGTGTCTTTATTTGAGCTGAATTGACTATATATAGTCGGATAAGTGGAAATTAATATAAGGCGGCGAACCGTAGACAATACAGATAGTACGGCAAGGCGAGCCAACACCGTAATACTTTTTCAATTCTTCGACTACATCTGTTTGTTTAACATTAAGCGGTAATCTTTCATGCACCCCTCACTTCAAACGACAGCTTACTGTGGTTTATGATTTCAAGCTTAAATCTAAACAAGAAAAAAGCGGCTTATTCGCCGCGTTTTAGTTGATGGACTGCTTGCGCAATATCCTCTGCGCGGCAAATTGCCGAAATCACGGCAATGCCTTCGCCGCCGCAGGCTCGCACTTGTGCGACATTGCTAGAATCGATGCCGCCGATAGCAACACCGGGCAGATTTTTCACAGCGATAATCTCGCGCAGTCCCGCCAATCCCAATACCGGATCCGGAACGGCTTTGGATTGCGTGCTATACACAGGTCCCATGCCGATATAATCTACAATACGCGTATCCGCCGCCTGTGCTTGCGCGGCATTATGCGTGGATAAACCGAGAATTTTATGTTCGCCCAGCAGTTGTCTGGCAATCTCGGGCGGCAAATCGTCTTGCCCGATATGCAGACCATCAGCATCTACCGCCAAGGCAATATCGATTTCATTATTGACTATAAAAGGCACGTCATATTGCGCGCATAACTCTTTCACTTGCCGCGCCGTATCCAGCCAAATGCGCTTTGTCCATTCGGGATGATGACTGCGCAATTGCAAGATACTCACGCCCACCGCCAATGCCTGTGTCGCCACTTGCAGTAAACGCTCTTGATTGCCGCAGCTTTGGGCATCAAGTACTAAATATAAAGATAAATCTAATGTTTTTTGCATGTTAGGATAATTTATCGATCGTTAAACCGTCTAGCAGGGCGCTGGCAAATGAGCCCAAACCTCTGCTATTCAGGGCGGCGTATTCTCCTGCGTGTTTCATTACCACGCAGGCGGCTGCCGCCGCTCTTAAAAAATCATATTGCGCACAAGCGGTAGCCCCCATAATCGCGGATAAGGCGCAGCCGGTACCGGTAACTCTTGCCATTTTCGGATCGCCGCCCATAATGCAAAAGGTTTCTTTGCCATTGGTAACATAGTCTTTTTTACCGCTGACAACCACCACACAATTTTGGTCGCCGGCTAGTAATTTGGCGGCACGCAAAGCTTCGTCTGAGGAGCTGAGACTGTCTGCACCGCGGCTGCTGCTTTTTTCTCCTGCTAAAAACATAATTTCCGCCGCATTGCCGCGGATAATCGCAGGATAATAACGCAGCAGCTCGCGAGCAAAAGAACTACGATAGAATAAACTCTCGCTGACTGCCGCCGGATCTAATATCCAAGGTTTGCCGTTTTCATGCGCTGTTTGCACTGCCATGGAAATGCCGCGCAAACGATAATCGACTAAAGAACCCACATTGACCACCGTGGCATCCGCTACCAAAGTAAAAGCACTAATTTCTGCAGAAGCTTCCACCATTGAGGGCGAAGCGCCGACTGCCAATAAAGCATTTGCCACGAAATTTTTTGACACATTATTGGTCAAGCAATTTACTAAGGGCGTATTTTTTTGCAGCCACGACAATACGGGCGCAGCATCTTCAAAGCCAAATGATTTCATCTCAACACTCCTTTTGCATCAGCACGGCATCTTCTCTCTCAATTTCATTGCGCAGAGGCGGATAATAAGCGTGCCGCCGCCCTATCTCTCTGAATCCACAATGTTTATACACAGATTGTGCGATAAGATTATGCTCACGCACTTCTAAAAATATGATTTTAAGCGCTTGCGCTTGCCACAAAGCAATCAATTGAGATAACAAACGCTTACCCAATCCTTTTCCACGACATATCGGTGCAACGGCAATCGCTAGCAATTCCGCCTCATCAAGCACGCTGCGCCAACAAGCAAATGCAAGCAGTATGCCATCTTCCCATATAGCGGCAAGAGCATCAGCTGCCTGCGGCGAATACACTTGCGCCTCGACAGCCAATGCCTGCACCTGCATTTGCTGCTCAAGAGTCAGCTGAGAAAAATAGTTATGTTTAATCAATATGTTCAAACACAGAATGAAAAACAAAATGTTGGCGAATCTGCGAATGCACAAAATAGAAAGAATGATCATATTTTTTATGGAAGCGATACCATAAATTCTCGCTATTTTTATGATCGCCGAAAGCCTGCTGAATTCTATCCGGCTGAATTTGCGCGCCTAAATAAGGATCTTCCGTGCCTTGGTCAATCCAAATCGGCGGACAGTTTTCCGCCGCATCTCCTTGCACAAAAGCCATTGCCGGATCGATAGAAGCATCAATGCCCAAAGCCTCGACATTTGCCTTGCCCCAATCCGTTCCCCAAAATCCGATCCACGGCGCCAAAGCCGACACACCGCGAAAATGTTCAGGATAAGCCAAACCCAGATTCAGCATCACCGTACCGCCGAAATCATAGCCCATGCCGCCCTGCACATCGTAAATATAGAAATGTTCCGCCATCAGCGCAGGCAATTCTTCAATAATAAACTGAGCGATTTTCTCGCGCTCAGCCCAATATTGCATCAATTTTTGTTGGCGATTGCCGCGATAAGCAGAAAAAATATCCGGAATCACTACCATTAAATCATAGCGATTGGCATAACGTTGATAATCGCTTTGCGAAGCCAATAATTCCGCATCGCTGCTTAAACTCGGCAAATAATACAGCACCACGCAAGATTTCTCTTTCAGCTGCGCTACCGGCACATAAATCTGCAAATCCAATTGGCGTTCCAAGACATTGGAATAATAACGATACAGTCTCTGCTCACCCTTAAAACTGACATGACTTTCTAAAAATTTCATTTGATTATCCATTCTGACCTCAGCTAATTTTCATACCTTCGACTGCACGACCGCCGGCAAGCAAAACCTGCAAAGTCTTATCATCGCTTGCCGATAAAATCATCCCCTCGCTCATGCCGAAACGCATTTTGCGCGGCTTGAGATTGGCTAAAAAGACCACCAATTGCCCGACCAATTCTTCAGGCTGATGGAACTGCTTAATTCCGGAAAAGACATTGCGCTGCCCCAATTCGCCCACATCGAGCGTAAATTGCAGCAATTTGTCCGAACCCTCCACCGCCGTACAACTCACAACGCGCGCCAAACGGATATCCAATTTATTAAAATCTTCAATACCGATTTCCGCTTTCGGCGAAGCGATAAACGCATTCTCCTGCCCCAACTGCTGCTCTTTCAATAAATCCTGTTTCGTATCTTCCACAATCGCCTCAATCGATTTTTGTTCAATTCGCTGCATCAGCGGCTTAAAAGCGGCAATCTGCCGTCCCAGCAAAGGCTGCTGCGCCGCCTGCCACGTCAAGGCAGGCACCTGCAAGAACGCGCGCGCATCTTCCGCCACCTGCGGCAGAATCGGCTGCAAATAAATCATCAGCTGATAAAAAGCATTCAAACCGACGGTAGCAATCGCCTGCACCTGTGCCGCATGCTCAGGCGATTTTGCCAACACCCAGGGTTTTTGCGCATCGATATAGGCATTCGCAGCGTCCGCCAAAGTCATGATTTCGCGCACCGCCTGCCCGAACTCGCGTGTTTCGTACAAATCCGCCAACTCCTCCGCCTTAGCGGCAAATTGCCGAAATAAATCCGCATCGTCTAAAGTCTCGCTTAAGCGGTTATCCGCCGCACCTTGCAAGAAAGGTGCGCAGCGGCTTGCCAAATTCACCAATTTGCCCACCAAATCGCTATTGATTTTTTGCTGAAAATCCTGCAAATTCAGATCCAAATCTTCCACGCGTGAAGTCAGTTTAGTCGCAAAATAATAGCGCAGATATTCAGGGCGCAAATGCTTGAGATAAGTCTCCGCCTTGATAAACGTACCGCGTGATTTGCTCATCTTCTTGCCGTCCACCGTCAAAAAACCGTGGCAATTCACGCCGGTCGGCGTGCGATAACCTGCGCCGTGCAAAACCGCCGGCCAAAACAACATATGGAAATACGCAATATCTTTGCCGATGAAATGATACAGCTCCGTATCCTTACCCTCGCGCCAAAAATCATCGAAATCAATCCCTTCTCTTGCGCACAAAGCCTTGAAACTCGCCATATAGCCCACCGGCGCATCCAACCACACATAGAAATATTTATTCGGCGCATCGGGAATTTCAAAGCCCCAATAAGGCGCATCGCGGGAAATATCCCAAGGCTGCAAACCTTCGACAAACCACTCCTTGAGCTTATTGCGCATACTCTCCTGCAAATGCGCATCCTTCAGCCAATCTTGCAAAAAGCCCTCAAACTGCGGCAAATCAAAGAAATAATGCTCGCTTTCCTTCTCAATCGGCGCGGCTCCCGACAAAACCGAATAAGGCGCAATCAATTCCAGCGGCGAATACGTTGTACCGCAGACCTCGCAATTATCGCCGTATTGATCTTTGGCATGACATTTAGGACATTCCCCTTTCACGAAACGATCGGGCAAAAAGAGCTCTTTTTCAGGATCATAAGCCTGCAAAATCGTCTTACGCAGAATATGCCCCTTAGTCTGCAAAGCTTGATAAATCGCCGAAGTAATCTCGCGATTCTCCTCGCTATGCGTACTGTGAAACTGATGATGATTGACTAAAAAGCCTGCGAAATCGCGATGATGTTCCGCCTTGACCTTATCAATCAATGCCTGCGCACTAATCCCCTCTTTTTCCGCACGCAACATAATCGGCGTACCGTGGGCATCATCGGCGCATACATAATGGCATTCATGACCGCGCAACTGCTGAAAACGCACCCAAATATCGGTTTGAATATATTCCACCATATGCCCCAAATGAATCGGGCCGTTGGCATAAGGTAATGCGCTGGTTACTAAAATCCGCCGCTGAGTCATCTTCCTTCCTAAATCATCATAAAAGCGGCTATTTTAGCGCAAGCGCGGTAGCTGCGCCATGTTAGCGGCGGCTTTCGCTTTGCATATTTCAAGAGGCACCGATGTATCCTGTTTGAAGCGCGAGGCGCTCAGACTATAATGCCCGACCTTATTTAAGGAAAAACAATGCATGCAATAATCGACATCGGCTGCAATCTCAGCAGCCCGCGCCTGATGAAACATCTGCCGCAAGTGCTGGAAAGCGCCAGAACCGCCGGCGTCATCGCGCAAATTCTTACCGGCACGGATACGCAGAGCAATGAAAGCTCGCTCGCTCTTGCCAATGAGTATCATGATTTATACAGCACTATCGGTTTTCATCCGCATCATGCCGATCAATGGCAGCCGCACAGCCACCGCACTTTGCATATTGCCGCCGCCAAAGAGGCGCGCGTGGTTGCGGTGGGGGAAATGGGCTTGGATTATTTCCGCCATTTAGCCGGTATCGCCAATCAGCAGCGTTGTTTTGCCGACCAATTGGCGATTGCGGCGCAGGTGCAAAAACCCGTGTTTCTGCACGAACGCCAAGCCTTTGCCGATTTCCGCGCCATTTTGAGCGAGTATCTGCCGCATATCAGCGGCGGCGTCTGGCATTGCTTTACGGGCACGGGCGAGCAATTGGAATGGGCTGTCGAAGCAGGGCTTTATATCGGTATTACCGGCTGGATTGCCGATCCTGAACGCGGCAAAACATTGCGCGATATCGCCAAATATATTCCTGCCGACCGCCTGATGATTGAAAGCGATGCGCCCTATCTCACGCCCAAGACTCTGCAACCGACGCCGCGCCTCAATGAGCCGCAATATCTGCCGGAGGTGCTGCGCGTTTTAGCCGAATGCCGTCAAGAAGATATCGGTGCTTTAGCGGCGATAACAACCGCCAATGCCAAGACTTTTTTCCGCCTGCCTAGAGATGCATAAAAAAACAGCGCCGCAGCGCTGTTTGCCGAGAATAAGCGGCATTAGTAGCCGTAGTTATAATAACCGTTATTGTGATAGCCGTTATTATATTGATTATTCACAGGATAGCTTTGCTGATTATTTGGATAGCCGTTATTGTAGTAGCCATTGTTTTGGTATTGGTTGCTGCCGGTATTGACTTGCGAGCCGATAATACCGCCGATAACCGCGCCTGCTGCAGTGGCTTCGGTATTTCTGCCGATGGCCTGACCTAATAAACCGCCCGCCGCTGCGCCTAAGCCGGCATTGCGCACCATATCAGGATTATTATTGTTTGACACGCAAGCGCTCAAGCTTACAGAAAGCGCCAGCAATCCGATGATTTTATAAGTTGTTTTCATACATTCACTCCAGTTTGTTTAAAGAAATCTTACTCTACTGCTATTTGCAATATTCTATCATTACCGCAAGCTAAGAAAGGGCTTTGATTGCCGCTATTCTGGCTTTTACTTGTGCGGGCGCGGTGCCGCCGATGTGGTTGCGCGCATTTACCGAGCCTTGCACCGTTAAAACGGCATAGACGTCCTCGCCGATTAAGGGGCTTAAGCCTTGCAAATCCGCCAGCGGCAATTCCGGCAAATCGCAGCCTTTGTCAATCGCCAATGCCACCGCTTTGCCCACCACTTCATGCGCATCGCGAAATGCCAAGCCTTTGCGTACCAGATAATCCGCCAAATCGGTGGCGGTAGAAAAGCCCTGTTTAGCGGCGGCAAGCATATTGTCGCGCTGGGCTTGAAGGTGCGGCAGCATATCGGCAAAGGCGCGCAGGCAGCCGAGCACGGTGTCCACCGTGTCAAATAAAGGCTCTTTATCTTCCTGATTGTCTTTGTTATACGCCAACGGCTGACTTTTCATCAGGGTCAGCAAAGCGGTTAAATGCCCGTAAACACGCCCTGTTTTGCCGCGCACCAATTCCGGCGCGTCGGGATTTTTTTTCTGCGGCATGATGGAAGAGCCGGTGCAGAAGCGATCGGGCAAATCCACAAAGCGAAACGCCGCGCTGTTCCACAAAATCAATTCTTCGGCAAAGCGCGATAAATGCATGAGCAAGGTAGCGGAGGCGGCGCAGAATTCAATCGCGAAATCGCGGTCGCTGACCGCATCTAAGGAATTTTGGCAAACGCCGTCAAAGCCTAATAATTGCGCGCTGCGCTCGCGCACAATCGGATAAGTCGTGCCCGCCAAAGCTGCCGCCCCCAAAGGCGATACGTTCAAACGGCGGCGGCAATCCTGAAAACGCCCCTTATCGCGGCACAGCATTTCATACCATGCCAAGAGATGATGCCCGAAAGTAATCGGCTGCGCGGTCTGCAAATGGGTAAAACCCGGCATGATGGTATCGGCTTCGCGTTCGGCAACCGTCACTATGCCTTGTTGCAGACGCTCGATTTCTGCCGTAATCCGATCAATCGCCGCACGCGTATAGAGGCGGATATCGGTCGCCACTTGATCATTACGCGAACGCCCCGTATGTAAACGTTTGCCGGCATCGCCGATTAAATCGGTCAGGCGCTTTTCAATGTTCATATGCACATCTTCCAAAGCCACCGACCATACGAACTCGCCGGCATCAATCTCCGCCTGCACCTGCGCCAAACCTGTGCGGATGGCTTCGCCGTCTGCGGCGGATAAAATCCCTGCTTCCACCAGCATTTGCGCATGCGCTAAGGAACCGGCAATATCCTCTGTCGCCATGCGGCGGTCAAAATTCACGGAGGCGGTAAATTCCGCCACAAAAGCATCGGTGCTTTCTTGGAAACGTCCGCCCCATGCGCTGTTAGTTGCTTCTTTCTGACTCATTTTATCTCTCTATCTTGCCCAATAGCAGTCAAGCCGCTATGCTAAAAGGCAGGAATTGTAACCGAGTTTTTTTATGTCTGCACCGTTGTCTATCCGCATCGCCACCCGCCAAAGCAAATTAGCCCTGTGGCAGACCGAACACGTCGCCGCCCTTTTAAGCCAACGCTATCCGCAAACCAAGGTAGAACTGGTGCCGATGACGACGCAGGGCGACAAAATTCTCGACACACCGCTGGCAAAAATCGGCGGCAAAGGCTTATTCATAAAAGAATTGGAAATCGCCATGCAGGAAGACAGAGCGGATTTGGCGGTGCATTCGATGAAAGACGTGGGCGCATTTTTTCCGCAAGGCTTTGGCTTGGCGGCGATTCTGCCGCGTGAAGACCCCAGCGACGCCTTTGTCAGCAATCAATACGCGTGTTTGGAAGAGCTACCGCAAGGCGCCGTCATCGGCACCTGCTCCCTACGCCGACGCATGCAAATCGCCCGCTACCGCCCCGATTTACAACTGCAAGACCTGCGCGGCAATGTGCAAACCCGCCTTGCCAAACTCGATGCAGGACAATTTGACGCCATTATCCTCGCCAGCGCCGGACTCAAACGCTTAGGACTTGCCGAACGCATCCGCAATCCCCTGCCTTTTTCCCTGTCGCTGCCGGCAATCGGGCAAGGCGCCATCGGCATAGAATGTCCGCTCGACTCGCCGCTCCTGCCCTATCTGCAAGCCTTAAACGACGAGCAAACCGCCCTATGCGTGCGCACCGAACGCATCATCAACGAAATATTGCAAGGCTCTTGCCAAGTACCGCTTGCCGCCTTTGCTCAACTATGCGGACAAGAGATTCAGCTTGATGCCAGAGTCGGCTATCCGGACGGCAGCCAAATGCTCGCTTTCAGCGACCGCGCCCCGATTGCCCAAGCGCAGGATTTGGGCAAACGCGCCGCTGACAGTCTGCTGGCACAAGGCGCGCAAGCCATTTTAGACAGCCTCGCCCACTAAATGCGCCTGCTTGAAGACTGCACCGTTCTTTATACCCGTGCCGCCGCCCATTTCCCTGCATTTGCCGCCAAAATCCACGCATTAGGCGGCATTGCCGAGCATCTGCCGCTGGTGGATACGCGCCGCATCGCTCTTGATGCCGATAGCGCCGATTACTGCCGCCAAGCGGATATGCTGATATTTACCAGCGCCGCCGCCGTCGAACATTTTCCCCGAGAACTATGGCGGACGCAGCGCAATGTCGCCATCGGACCCGCCACCGCCGCCGCCGTCGAAGCCAAACAACAAGCGCTGCATCTCGCCGCACCGCCGCCGTTTAACAGCGAAAGCCTGTTAAGTATCTTTCAGCCGCAAGAGCAAAACATCGCCATCATTGCCGCCCGAGGCGGACGGCAACTCTTGCATGAACAACTCAATCGGCACAACCGCGCCCGATTCGCTTTCGTTTATGAACGCTACAATCCCAGTCCGCATTGGTGCGCCGACCTTTCCATACCGCAGGCGCTGATTCTCTCCAGCCAAGCTGCCCTCAATCACTTAATAGAAATTACCGCTCAAGCCACGCTGAATCTGCTACAATCGCGCACAGCCGTGATTGCATTAAGCCCGCGCATCGGGCAAGCAGCACAAGGCGCAGGATTTCAACAGGTTTTCGCCGCCGCGCAAGCCGACGAAAACGCCCAAATTCAGCAACTTTGCCAATGGTGGCAAACAATTAAGGAGTACTGAACATGAGTGAGAAAACCCCTCCACAACCTAAAACGCCAAACCCAAACAATCAGCCGCCCAAAGCGACTGAAAAGCCTGCCGCTCCTGCCCCCGACAATAAAGCAGAAAACAAAGTCCCTAGCGCAGAAGCCGCGCCTAAAGACGGCAAAACCAATCCTAGCCCTGCTGCAAGTAAAATAGAAGAAAAAGCAGCGCCAAAACCGAGCGCAGCAACGCCTCCACCTGCTCAAGGCAATAAAACCCCTCCGCCCGCCCAAGGCAATAAAACTCCGCCGCCACCGCCTCGTGCAACTGCCGAGAAAAAAAGCGGCAACGGCTTGGCAATCCTCGCCCTGCTCTGCGGCTTGGGCGGTTTAGGCACAGGCACTTACGCCTTCCTGCAGCAAGCTCCCCTACAAAGTACGGCGGAAGCGGCGGAAAAAGGCGCATTGGCGGCTGAAAAACGCGTCGTTGAAGCGGAAAAAACCCTTGCCGCCCTGCAACAACATGTTGCCAATGCCGCACAAGGCTTGGATAAATCGCAAGTCAGCCAATTAGTTGCCGCCGCTTTGCAAGATTACGCCAAATCGCAGCCGCAGCTGCCGAATGCGGAAGAAATCCAAGCGCGGATTGACACGCAAATCGCCGCCGCCATGCCGCAAAGCATAAAAATCGAAGACGTACAAAGTCTGATTGATCAAGCCCTGCTCAACAGCCATAGCGACACCCCGATTGATTTCACCCAAACCATTCAAGCGATTAACCAAAGCAATGCCCAAGCGCAAGAAGCCCTGAACAATCTCAGCCTGCGCAGCGAGCAAATTCAGCAAAGCCTCAGTCAGCAAGCCGACAAACTGGTGGCGGATCTGAAAATCATCGCCGACAGCCGCCCTAATCCGCAACCGCTGATTAGCGCGCTTACCCTTGCCGACATTGCCGTACAAAACGGCGACTACACGGTGGCGGACAAATACCTTGCCCAAGCGGAAAACAGCTTTGCCGACTTCGGCTTAGACAGCTCCGCTTTCGCTGATTATAAAACCCGCATTGGACAATTGCGCGGCGAAATCGCAGGACGCGCCGACGGCTTTACCATTACCGCGCGCATCGACCGCGTTATTCAAAGCATTCCGGACTGGCCGTTTAAAAATCCTGCCGCCGCTCAGCAAGCGATTGCCGAAGCTCCGATCCAAGGCGAAACCGTCGCCGAGACCGCCGGCAATATCGGTCAGAAAATCTTAAATCGCACCTTTAAAGTCGTGCATAACGACGAAGCGGGCTTAACATGGATTGACGCGCACAAAGACCTGCAGACCCTCATCCGCGAAAACGTCCGCCTTGATTTGGCATTTGCTCGCAATGCTTTGCAATTGCGCCACGGCGACGCCTATCGCCGCAATATCGAGCAATTAGTGCCGCGCATCGAGCAATATTTCAATACCGAAGATGCGGTCGTGGCTGACGCCCTGCAACAGCTTAAAGCCCTTGCCGAGCAAAACAGCGTGCCGGCGCCCGATATTGCCGCCTTGATTGCCGCCGTCAAGCAAACCGCCCAACAATAAGGAGATTACGATGATTCGTACCCTAATCGTTCTATGTATTTTAGGCATCTGCGCCTTTATCGGTTATCAGGTGCAAACCTTGCCGCTCTATGTGCGCTTTTATAACGACCTGAACAACAGCTATTTCCAAACCCCGTTTCTGGCATGGATACTCATCTCGCTATTAGCGGCGATGCTGCTGTTTTTGATATTTAAAGTCCTATGGTTTGTCTGGCGTTCGCCGAAAATCTTTAGCCGCAGCAGTCAAGCGCGCAAAGAATCCAAAGCCCACCGTCTCTTGCAGCAAGGGCTGAGCGCCTTAAGCCTCGGCAATTACCGTCAAGCCGAGAAAAAACTGGTTAAAGGCGGACAATTAGCCGCCCAAATCGGTCAATCGCCCGTTTTATATTACGAATACGCGGCGAGCGCGGCGGATTATCAGCAAGCCAATGAGCGGCGCGACCAATATTTCCTCTTAGCACGCGAATATGCCAATAATAAGGAAAACCTCTTGGCTCGCCTAAACGAAGCGGAAAGCCAAGTAGCGAACGGCGAATATGCCGCCGCTATCAAAAGCTTGCAGCAATTGCAGAATAAAGACCCACGCAATCCTAAGATTATCAACCTATTAGACAGTGCCTACGTACATTCCGAGCAATGGGCTTTGGCATGGCAAAACCTCAGCGGACTGCGCAATCATATCAGCGAAGCAAACTACCGTGAACGCCGCAAACTCTATGCGCGCGGCATGTTGCAAGACACCAGCGCGGTGGAGACTTTCGAGCAATTGCAAACCGCTTGGAAAAATCTCCCTGCCGATATCCGTGCCGACAAAGGCATGCTGCTGCAATACGCCAATTCATTGGTAGAAAACGGCCATGCCGAACAGGCGGAAAAATTATTGGCTGCCGAACTCAAGCAACATCAAGACTTGGATTTGCTGCAAGCCTACAGCCAATTGCGCGGCATCAATTTTGCCAAAGCATTAAAAAATCTGGAAAATCTGCAAGCGCATTTCCCCGACAATGCCGTCTATCTTTACTGCCTCGCCCTAGTGGCTTACCGCGCGGAAGATTTGAACAAAGCCGCTCAATATGTGGAAAGCTCGCTCAAACTGCAGCCTAGCGCGGAAGCCTTCGCATTATGGGGACGGATTTTAGAAGCGCGCCAACAGCCCGAAGCCGCCCTTGCCGCCTATCGCCAAGGCGTGAGCGGATTATTGGAGCAAGAAGCCTTGGCAGGGGAATTGTTACCACCGCCTGTGCAAACGCCCGCGGCTATCAAATAAACAATATTCAATCTTTATCGGGAAAGCACAGTTTCATACTGTGCTTTCCTTATATTTACTCATAGGCAATCGTTGATATGAAATTACTCATTTTGCGCCCCATTGAGCGTATTTTAAATAATCCCTCTCTCGTCGCCCTCATCTTTTTCGGGCTGACGCTTTGGCTGGGATTTTATTTTGTCGGGCAATGGATGCTGCCGGTGATTATCTCCGTCATCATCGCCTATTTACTGGAAGGCGTAGTGAAAAAATTGCAGAAAATCGGCGTACGCCGTTTTTTTGCCGTGTGCATCGTTTTTCTCAGTTTTTCCGCTTTGATTGTATTTATTCTTTTAGCCGCCGTGCCGACCCTGATTGCGCAAAGCAAAGGACTGATTGCCAATCTGCCTACCTATTTGGCTTATACCAATGCGCATTTGCAAGTGCTACCGGAGCGTTTTCCCCAATTTATCAGTCAAGAAAATATTAATCAACTCATTCAATCGATTAACTTAATGGTCAGCGATTTCAGTCGCAGTTTTTTTTCGGGACAATTCGTCGCTTCCATCATGTCGGCATTCAGTTTGGTCGTCTATGCCATCTTAATTCCTATCTTAGTTTTCTTTATGCTCAAAGACAAAGTGCAGATTCTGCAATGGCTCGACAGATTTTTACCTGAAAATAAACAAATCATCACCGATATTTGGTCTGAAGTCGATGTACAAATCGGCAACTATATTCGCGGCAAATTTATCGAAATCTTAGTTATTTGGGCGATGTGCTTCGTTTCTTTCAGTATTTTCGGGCTGCAATATTCCCTGCTCCTCGGTTTGATGGTCGGCTTATCGGTGCTGATTCCCTATGTGGGGGCGACGGTGGTTACCGTGCCCGTGCTGATTGTCGCCTATATGCAATTCGGTTTCGACTCTAATTTTTGGTGGATTACTACGATTTACGTCATCATCCAAATTCTGGACGGCAATGTGATTGTGCCGATTATTTTCTCGGAAGCGGTCAGCATTCATCCTGTCGGCTTGATTATCGCGATTTTAATCTTCGGCGGCTTATGGGGATTTTGGGGCATTTTCTTTGCCATTCCCTTGGCGACGCTTGTCAAAGCGATTATTGAAGCATGGCGGCGTTATGAACAACCTTCCGAAACGCTCCATCTCTAAGAACCCGTTTTATAGTCAATTCATGGAAAAATTAATCATTTTTCAATCGAGTAGATCGGATACTTGTATCCGACATTACTTAAAATATAAATTTTTCGGATTCAAGAATCCGACCTAAGGTTAAAAATATAATGTTTGTATTTGTCATGAATCAACTATACAAATCATGCGACAAATTTTCTCTTACTCAGCAATATGCCGCCTCGATTTCTTACCGCCATATTCCCCATGACAGTAAGAAATCGCACTATAGTTGAGAATTGAAAAAATATTACGGTCTTGGTTCGCCTTGCCGCACTCTTGTACTATAGTCGAAGAATTGAAAAAGTATTACGGCGTTGGCTCGCCTTGCCGTACTATCTGTACTGTCTGCGGCTCGCCGCCTTGTACTACTTTTTCACTTCTCCGACTATATTTGCGGCTCGCCGTTTTATGCTACTTTTTCACTTCTGCGACTATAAATGCGGATACTCAATTTTCAGTTAATCTCATCAGCAGCACGCTGCTGCTGTTCTGTATAAAAACCTTTTGATTACTACTGACAATTATAAAAAATAAAGTAGAATATACCGATTTTTACACAGGACATCAGATGAGCGATTTATACCCTGCACACATTCTGCAAGCCACGATTGACAAAGGCGTTGCCAAGGCGCGTTTAGATACTATTCCGATGATTGTTTTAGGATTTTTAGGCGGCGCCTTTATCGCTCTAGGTTATCTCGCCTATATCCGCCTTGTCGGCACTATGCCGCATGACTGGGAGGGATTTTCCGTATTCATGGGCGCCAGCGTCTTCCCTATCGGCCTAATCTGCGTCTTGCTCGGCGGCGGCGAATTGATTACAGGCAATATGATGGCGCTGCCTGCGGCATGGTTTACACGCCGCATCAGCCTTGCCGCCCTATGCCGCAATTGGGGCATCGTCAGCGCTATGAATTTGCTCGGCGCCATGGCGGTTGCTTGGTTTTTCGGACATTATTTGGGACTCACCGAAGGCAGCGTCTGGGAAAAAACCGCAGCGGTGGCGCAAAGCAAAGTCGATGCCGATTTTTTCCGCGCTCTCGTTTCCGGCATCGGCTGCAACTGGATGGTCTGCATGGGTGTGTGGCTGTGTTATGGCGCGTCCAGCTTTTCGGGCAAAATTTTAGGCATTTGGTTTCCCGTGATGATTTTTGTGCTAATCGGCTTTCAGCACGTCGTCGCCAATATGTTTGTTATTCCTGCCGCCATTTGGGGCGGTGCGGCGATTTCTTGGGGAGAATTTATAGCCAATATGATTGCCGTATATATCGGCAATGTCATCGGCGGCGCGGTCTTTATGGCAGGGGCTTATGTGATGGCATATCCCCAAAGTCCGCACTAAGGCATCACAACTAAAACTCAGGCGGTCAGAAATCTTTTTACTCGCCTAGCTTTAAGCGATGTCGCTGCTGGCGAAAATCACATCACTCTCTGTATGCGCTCGCAACACAAGACGGTGTCCAAAGCCGATTAAAGCGGCTTTGGCATGAGACAATTCCATCTCTTGCCCTTGTGCCGACACACACACCCTGCCCTGCACCGGCAGTACAATGCCGGCTTGCGGACAGTTCAGACTTATCTCATCGCCTGCCGCCAAATGTACGCTGTAAAAACAATAATCCGCCACCGGCGCAGGATAGCGATGCCAAACCTTGCTGCCCTCGGCAGGCGGCGCAATAATCTCCGGCTTAACGGCGGCGGTATCTACAATCCGCAGTAACTCGGGAATATCCACATGCTTGGGTGTTAAGCCTGCGCGCAAAACATTATCCGATGCAGCCATCAGCTCGACATTCTGTCCGCGCAAATAAGCATGCGGCAAACGCGCACGCTGAAAAATGCCTTCGCCGACATTCATGCGCACAATATTGAAAAGATAAAAACTGATTAAGCCCGCATCCAGTTTCTGCGGCGAAATCTCCATCGCCTGTACGGCATAATGCAGCCAATAATCGGGATTATCAGAGACTTCCTGCGGCGCGCTTTGCGCCAACAGCGGCGACAGCCAAGCGCTTAACTGCGTTTGATCCGCCCGCATAATCTCCTGATAAGCCTGCGCCACGCCCTTATCGCGAATCCATTGTCCCAGCGATGCCAATGAAGGGCGGCTGTTAATCCGCTCGAGAATCAAAGATTCTTCCGCAAAACCGTGTAAAAGCCAGAATTCCGACAAAGCAATCATATTTTCAGGCTTGTGATTATCGTCTTTATAATTGCGCTCGGCGGCATTGTGCGCCACGCCCTGCGCGTTTTCGCGGGCAAAACCCGCTTCCGCCTGCTGTTTGTCGGGGTGTAGCTGAATAGACAGCGGCAGGCGCACGTCTAAAATTTTGAGCAGAAAAGGCAAACGTCTGCCGAAACGCGCAATCGATTGCGGACTCAATATGTCTTCGGCATGCTCCTCCAACCATTGATTCAAAGGCTGAACGCCGCCCTTAATCTCAATGCCGGCAGGGGCTTGGGCATGATCGCCGAACCATAATTCCGCCGCCGGCTGTCGGTCGGGCGGATTGCCCAAAAGCCGAGGAATATAATCATAGCCACCCCAAGCATAGGGCTGCACATTGCCGTGAAGTAAATACATCATGAGTTTTTCCCTGCCAAAAAATGATTCAATGCCTCTTCGCCAGCAAAAAATGCGGCGGCACGCTCTAGCTCGCGCAGATGCGCGGCGGGCAAATACAATTGCTGCCCCGAAACTAATGTCAGCAGCAATACGCCGTCTTCCGAAAGCTGCATACTTTTGATAGCGGCATACGTCCAATAACGTCCGCCGAAAGTAAAGCCCTTGGCTTTCAAACGCCATTTGGGATAGCGCAGTCCATGATACAGAATCAAGCCCATTAACAGTACTAAGGCGATGCGATTGAAAACGGAATTGCCTTGCGTGAATTCATAATACAAACCCGCCGCCACGATTAGGCATAAAAAAACGGCATCGGCGGCACGGCGTTTTAAACGCATCGCGACCAATGTTTTACCGAAGCGGTAATGCTGAACAAGTTCGTCATAAATCAAGAAAGCGGCATAGCCGCCTGCCAATAGTGCCAAACCGATATTGCTAAGAGTCATTCAATTTCCTTAGAAAACATATAGTACCTTAAGGTCAAAACAAGACTTAGAGATGCGTATTTTGTCAGAAGAAGTCTTTGAAATAATCTCATTTTGACCTTAAGAGACTATAAAAAATTTCCCGCCGCAGCGGGAAGTTTTGCTTGAGGATTAAGGCGCGAGGAAACCGAGCCAATACCCCAAAATGCCGATGACGAATATGCCGAAAATCAACCAAAGGGCATTGATACCTTTGCGCAGTAAGAACATGCACAAGAAGGTCAGTCCCAAAGCGGGCAATCCGGGCATCAAATCGTCCAAGACGCTTTGAACGGTCGTTACATTCGTTTCGCCGAGTTGGTTGGTAATTTCCGCCAATTGATAGGGTATGTTGATATGCGTCCATTTATTCACAAGCGCGCCCATGACGAACAGACCCAAAATAGAGGCGGCTTCGGTAATTTTCTGCAAAGCACCGCCGCCCATATCCGAGACGACTTCCAAACCGCGGCGATAACCGTATTGGATGCCCCAATAGCGGAAAAACAGACGAACGATATTAAACATCAGGAAGAAGAAAATCGGACCCAAAATGCTGCCTTGCTGTGCCATACCGGCGCCTACCGCCGCAAATACAGGTCTTGCCGTTCCCCAGAAAATCGGGTCGCCCACCCCTGCTAGAGGTCCCATTAAACCGACTTTTACGCCGTTAATCGCCGCATCATCGATGGGGGCGCCATTGGCGCGCTCTTCTTCCATCGCCAAATTCACGCCCAAAATCGGCGCGGTCATGAAAGGCTGGGTGTTATAAAATTCCAAATGCCGATTAATCGCGTCTTTGCGCTCTTGGCTATTGGCATCGGGATAGAGACGGCGAATCGCCGGCGCGATGCCGAAGCAATAGCCTAAGGCTTGCATGCGCTCAAAGTTCCATGAACCTTGGAGCAAATTGGAACGTAAAAAACAGGCGGTAATATCGCTTTTGGTTAAGCGCAGACGCTTTTCAGTTTGCATTGTTTCCATTGAGAGGCTCCTTAGTCTAATTCATTATCTAATTTACTTTTGCCGGCCGCTTTTGCCGCGCCTGCCAGCCCTTTATGGTATTTTGGATGCATTTGGATATAGAAATAAGCCAATGCCACGCCCAACACGCCCAGCGCCACTAAATTGAACTGCGTGAAAGCCGCCACCACAAAGCCGACAAAGAAAAACATCATCAAATGCGGCGCGCGCATCATATTAATCACCATCGCATAACCGACGACGACAATCATGCCGCCCGCCACGTTCAAACCGCCGGTAATCACTTCCGGAATGCTTTCCAAGAGCGATTTCACCGCATCCGTGCCGACAGTCGCCGCCACGATAACCGCAGGAATGGCAATCCGCATCGCCTGCAAGAGCAGTGCGGACAAATGCAAGACGGTAATCGTCGTCAGATTGCCGGTTTTGACCGCCTTATCCGCCGCATGTTGGAAACCGACGGTAATCGTGCGCACTAAAATCGTCAATACCTGACCGGCCGCGGCAAGCGGAATCGCCAAGGCAATTCCTGCGCCGATTTCCTGTTTGCCGGCAATAACCAAAATCGTCGAAATAATCGATGCCAAAGCGGCGTCCGGTGCGATTGCCGCCCCAATGTTCATCCAACCTAATGCCATCATTTCCAATGTGCCGCCGACGATAATTCCCGTGGTCATATCGCCCAAAACCAAGCCGGTTAAGGTACAGGCAATCAAAGGACGGTGGGTTTGAAATTCGTCTAAAACTGCTCCCATGCCTGAAAGACAGCCGACTAAGAAGATTAAAATAATTTGAAAAACAGAAATTTCCATATCCGCCTCCTTTATGGACGATATTTTTGCGCAATCAATTCAAGCACCGGTACTTTCTTGTCCGAAGCCACCTTGCGCACCTCGAGCTCGATGCCTTTGCTGTCTAATTCCTTAAAGGCTTCAATGTCTTTCTCATCGACTGAGACCGACATATCCAGCATCACGCGCCCTTCCTTATACGCCATGCCGCCGATATTGATGGAATCGATTTTCACGCCGCGGCGCACCAATTCCAAGGCATCGCTGGGATTCGTAAAGAGCAGCATCACTCTTTCTTGCGCATAATCGGGATTGTTATACACACGCATCATCTTATCTACGCCGACCACATGCGCGGTAACGCCCGGGGGCGCGGCTTGCTTGAGCATGGAGCTGCGCGTTTTATCGGCGACGATACTGTCATTAACCACAATAATGCGGCTGATGCCCGTTTCTTTCGTCCAACGCGTCGCCACCTGTCCGTGGATTAAGCGGTCGTCAATCCGCCACAGACCGAAACTCATATGCGGACCTTCATTGGCTTGCTGCGAAGCCTCATGGCGCAAACGCTGAATTTCCGGATCGTTTTCATCAAAATCCACTTCCACAACCTCAGCATTTTGCACCGGCGCCGCCGCGGCTTTTGCCAAAGCTTGAGTACGCACACCTTTGATGCCGTCCGCGGCTTCGCTTAAGGCGGTTTGGCATAATGAAGACAAATCATCCTCATCATCACGCCCCATCAATACCGATACCAACATCGGCACATTGACGCCCGTCAGCACCTCTGCCGAAGCTACTTCTTCCGCAATTTTGCTGCTGGCGTGAAAAGGCGTGCCGCCCCATAAATCCACCAATAATAATAAGCCCTGAGAAGTGTCCAAAGACGGCAAGGCTTGGCGGATTTTCTCCGCCAACACCTCGCCGTTCTCCCCCGGCATAAAGTCTATACAACAAACATTGTCCTGCTCGCCGATAATCATCTCCGCTGTCGCCAGCAGAGCCTTGGCTGCCTGACCATGCGTTGCAAGCACAACCGCAATCGTCATTATCTAACTCCTTTGATAAAACGCTAGAATACCTTTCTAGACACCCAAACATTATCTTGAGTGCAAGAAAAGTATAATTAAAATTTTACTATTAAGCAATGAGAATAAATGAACGGCTTAAATTCCCTGAAACGGAAGAGTTTGCCCTAATTTATCGCTTTCCATCGCCAAATCGATTAAGGCGGTTGTGATTAAGACTTCTTCTACTTTTACCGCCAATTCCGCTCTCGATTCAATCGCTGCCGCGATATTTCGATAATAAGCGGGGAATTGACCGCGTTCGCTGGCAATGCGCCGCGCTTCGCCATCCGGCGAATAGAATATGCCGTCATGGATACTATCTTCTATGCCGAAGGCGGCATCATCGGGCAAAATGCCGTTTTTCAGCTGCATTTCTTGGCAATCCAAGCCGTATTTGACATAAGTGCCTTGATCGCCTTGCAGCATATAGCGCGGATTCGGGGCGGCATTAAAGGGAGAGGTGTGCAACAGCACTTCAAAATCGGGATAATGCAGTTGCACATGGACGTAATCCACCGTAGGGCTGCCGTCGCGCAAGGCGCGCAGACGAGCATGAAGCGCTTGCGGCGCACCGAATAATTGCAGGGTTTGGTCCAGCAAATGCGGCCCGAGGTCGTACCAAATGCCGGTACCTGCGCCCGCATTTTCGCGCCAGCGGTTGCGGTATTGTGGGCGGAAGCGGTCCCAATGTGCGGCAAAATAGCGGACTTTGCCGACTTCGCCGCGTGCAATCAAGGCTTTGAGGGTTAAGAAATCGCCGTCCCAACGGCGGTTCTGAAATACGGACAATACCAAGCCTTTTGCCTGTGCAAGGGCTTGCAATTCCTGCCCTTGCGCCACCGTCAGCACCATCGGTTTTTCCAGCACCACATGTTTGCCGGCGTTCAAGCATTGCTTAGCCATCGGATGATGCAAATCATTGGGCGCGGTGATGACGACTAGATCCGCCGCATCCGCCGCCAGCATGCCGTCGATGTCGGCAAACTGCCGCGCCTGCGGATAGGCGCTGAGATCCAGCGCCGTTTGGCGGCTGACGATTGCGCTGATTTCAAAGGCAGGATTGCTCCGCAAGAGCGGCAAATGAAAGGTTTGCGCCGCCATGCCGTATCCGACCACTGCTACTCTGATCATATTGTCCTCGCTGTTTTAAGTGAATTTGCGCAAACAGACCGCGCTTTCGATATGTTCGCTGAAAGGAAATTGGTCGAATAAAGCGGCGGCTTGCACTTGATGGCTTGCCGCCAATAGCGCCAGATTGTCCGCTAAGGTTTTGGGATTGCAGGAGACATAAATAATCTGCTCAAAACGGCTTAATAATGCCAAAGTTTGCGCATCAATGCCCGCACGCGGCGGATCTACAAAAACGCAGGAAAAATCATAATCCTGCAAGCAGATACCGTCTTGGTGCAGGCGTTTGAATTCACGCTCGCCCCGCCAAGCCTGACTGAATTCTTCCGCCGACAAGCGTGCCACCGCAATATTATCCGCTTGGTTTAACTTCACATTCTCACGCAGGGCGGCGATGCCCGTTTTGCTGATTTCGGTCGCCAGTACGCGGCGGAAATACTGCGCCAACGGCAAAGTGAAATTGCCGTTGCCGCAATACAATTCCAATAAATCGCGCTGCCCTGCACCGCTTTCCGCCTGCCGGCAAGCCCATGTCAGCATTTTTTCGCATACTTGCGCATTGGGCTGGGAAAAACTTTGCTCGATTTGCACATAATCAAAAGCGCGTCCGCCGACTTGCAAACGCTCCCGAACATAATCGCGTTCCAGTACGATTTTCTGTCCCCGCGAACGCCCGATTAGCGCAACGCCCAATTGCTCTTGTAACTTTACAGCCGCTGCCTGCCATGTCTCGTCCAAGCGGCGATGATAAATAAGCGTAATCAGGCTGTCGCCCTGCAAGGTCGCCAAAAATTCCACCTGAAACAATTTGCGCGACAGCAACGGCTCGGCATTGATTGCCGCCAATAAGGGCGGCATAAGCCGATTAATCGCCAGACAGGCGGCTGGAAACTGCGTGAGCTTAATCACATTACCCCCGTGCAGACTTTCCCCTTTGGGGCTCATGGCATAATGCGCGCCCTGCTCGTCGTGCCAGATGCGGAATTCCGCACGCATGCGGTAATGCTCGGGCGGCGAATCGAAGACTTCAATGCCGCCCTGCCAATAAGGGCTTAACAACTGCTGTAAATATTGCTGCTTGTCGCTTAATTGCGCTTGATAGGCGCGAGCTAAATCGTTCATATTCGTTCAAGTAAAAAGGCGATTGTCGGCGCTTTAGGACACACTGTCAAAAATTATCCGCCGCCGACGCCGAAAAAGAGTGCCGCTGTCCTTTTATGCTATAATCCGCCCCTTATTTTGAATGGACACAACGGATTTCCTATGAGTTACGATTCCTCCAATATCCGCGTATTAAAAGGACTGGAAGCGGTGCGCACCCGCCCGGGCATGTATATCGGCAATACTGATGACGGCAGCGGTCTGCATCATATGGTCTTTGAAGTGGTGGATAACTCGGTGGACGAAGCATTGGCGGGCTATTGCGACCATATCGTCGTGACCATTCATCAGGACGAATCGGTATCCGTGCGCGATAACGGACGCGGTATTCCTGTGGATATCCATCCCGAAGAAGGACGCAGCGCGGCGGAAGTTGTGATGACCGTCTTACATGCCGGCGGCAAATTTGATGATGACAAAGTCTCAGGCGGCTTGCACGGCGTGGGCGTTTCCGTCGTGAACGCCCTGTCCGAAAAACTCGAAATGACCATCTGGCGCGACGGAAAAATCCACACGCAAACCTTTGTCCACGGCGAACCGCAGGCCCCGCTTGCCGTCATCGGCGATACCGAAGAAGCCGGTACGCAAGTGCGCTTCCTCGCCAGCATCGACACCTTCAAACTGGTGCAATACGACTATGAAATTCTTGCCAAACGTCTGCAAGAACTCGCCTTTTTAAACTCGGGACTGCGCATCGAGCTGCATGACGAACGCAACGGCGACAGCGATGTCTTCCAATATGACGGCGGACTGCGCGCTTTCGCCGAACACCTCAACCGCAACAAAACCGTCCTGCACAATGAAATCTTTTATTGCCAAGGCAAACAAGGCAATATGAGCATCGAAATCGCCATGCAATGGAACGACGGCTATCAAGACAACACCTATTGCTTTACCAACAACATTCCCCAACGCGACGGCGGCACGCATCTGGAAGGCTTCCGCCTCAGCCTCACCCGCGTCTTAAATGCCTATCTGGAAGAAAGCGGACTGCTTAAAAAAGCCAAAATCTCCACCAACGGCGAAGACATCCGCGAAGGGCTGACCGCCATCGTCTCCGTTAAAATCCCCGGTCCGAAATTCAGCTCGCAAACCAAAGACAAGCTGGTCTCCAGCGAAGTCAAAAGCACGGTATCCGGCATCTTCGGCGAAAAATTCAAAGAATTTCTCTTAGAACAGCCCAATGACGCCAAAATCATCGCCGGCAAAATCGTCGAAGCCGCACGCGCAAGAGAGGCGGCACGCAAAGCCCGCGAAATGACCAGACGCAAAGACGTCTTAGACATCGCCGGACTGCCCGGCAAACTCGCCGACTGCCAAGAAAAAGACCCCGCGCAATCCGAACTCTTCCTCGTGGAAGGCGACTCGGCAGGCGGCTCCGCCAAGCAGGGGCGTAACCGCAAATTCCAAGCCATCTTGCCGCTGAAAGGTAAAATTCTGAACGTGGAAAAAGCGCGCTTCGACAAGATGCTCGACTCCGCCGAAATCGGCACCCTCATTACCGCGCTCGGCACCGGCATCGGCAAAGAAGATTTCGACCTCGGCAAATTGCGCTACCACCGCATCATCATCATGACCGATGCCGACGTGGACGGCGCTCACATCCGCACCCTACTGCTGACCTTCTTCTACCGCCAAATGCCGCAATTGGTCGAACAAGGACATATCTACATCGCCCAGCCGCCGCTGTATAAAGTCAAAAAAGGTAAGCAAAGCCAATACTTAAAAGACGACAACGAACTCAATGAACTGCTTCTGACCCAAGCGCTGGACGATGCCGCCCTCTATGTATCGGCACAGGCGCCGGCAATCAGTAAAACCGCCTTTGAACAATTGGCACGCGATTATCTGCAATTAGAACAACTGATTGACCGACTCTCGCACCGCTACGACCCCCGCATTCTGCGCGCCCTGATTGAAACGCCGGCGCTTAGTCGCGATATGTTCCAAGACTACGCGCAATTGCAGACATGGATCGACGATTATCAAAAGCACCTAAACCGCTTCTCCGGCGCAGGCATACGGCTGACCGCCCAAGCCATCGATCCCGAGCAGCCACGCATTCATGTCCATATCAACCAGCATGCCAACGACATGCACAATTTTTTTACCGCCCATTTCGTGGATTCGCCCGAATACCGCAAAATGTCCGCTTTCGGCAAAGAAATTCATAATTTACTGCAAGAAGGCGCGTATTTTGAAAACAGCAAAGGCAAAATTCCCGTGCGCTATTTCAGCGAAGTCATTACCGCCCTCTTTTCCGAAGGCAAAAAATCCTATGATATTCAACGCTATAAAGGTCTGGGCGAAATGAACCCCGAGCAATTATGGGAAACCACCCTCGACCCTGAAGTACGCCGCATGCTGCAAGTCAATATCCAAGACGCGCGCGTCGCCGATGAAGTCTTTACCATGCTGATGGGCGAAGAAGTCGAACCGCGCCGCGCCTTTATCGAAGAAAACGCCATCCGCGCCGGCAATATCGATATTTAAACCCTTCTTTCCGACGACGCGAAAGCCTAAACCTTTGCGCGTCGGCATCCTCCAAAAATCCGAAAAACATATGAAAACTCTAGGCATTATCGGCGGCATGTCGCCCGAAAGCACCGAAATCTATTACCGCGACATCAACCGCTTGGTTAATCAAGCCGCCGGCGGCAACCGCTCCGCGCCGATTGTTATGCTCAGCGTGGACTTTGAAGAAATCGTCCGTCATCAAAAAAACGGTGCATGGCAGCAAACCGCCGCCATCTTGAGCGAAGCCGCCCGTAAACTCGAAAGCATCGGTGCAGAAGGCATTTTGCTTGCCACCAATACCATGCACAAAAATGCCGAAGACATCGCCGCCGTCATCTCCGTTCCTTTCCTGCACATTCTCGATGCCGCCGCGCAAGCCATTCAGGCGCGGCAACTCCGCAAAATCGGCGTATTAGGCACGGCTTTTACCATGCAAGATAATTTCTACCGCAAAGGTTTGGCTGAACGCGGCATTGATATGCTCGTGCCCGAGACGACAGTGCAGACGAAAATTCATCGCATCATTTTTGAAGAGTTGTGCCTAGGGAAAATACTGCCGCAAAGCCGCGCCTTTTATCTTGATGCGGTGCAGGCTCTAGCAGCGCAAGGCGCAGAAGGTATTATTTTGGGCTGCACCGAAATCGGTCTGCTGATTCGGCAAGAAGACCACCATTTGCCCTTCTTCGACACCGCCGCCCTACATGCGCAAGCGGCAGCGGATTTTGTCCTTTCCGACTAATTAACGCCTATGTCTTGGTTATTCTACGCCCTGCTCGCCGCCCTATTCGCCGCTTTAACCGCCATTTTCGCCAAAATCGGCTTGCAAGGCATCAACAGCGATTTCGCTACCTTTATCCGCACCGTGATGATTGTCTTCATCATCGCGCTCTGGGTCAGCTATCTGGGCAAATGGCAATCTTTCGCCGATATCAGCGGCAGGCAATGGGGCTTTTTATTTTTATCCGCCGCTGCCACAGGCTTTTCTTGGCTCTTTTATTTCAAAGCTCTGCAAATCGGACAAGCCGCCCATGTCGCGCCGGTGGATAAATTATCGGTAGTCTTCGTGGCCGTCTTTGCCACCCTGTTTTTGGGCGAACGCCTAAGCGCACGCGAATGGTTCGGTATCGTCCTGATTGTCGGCGGCGTTTTATTGCTGACTCTCAAAGCCAATCCTAGACCCGCCCCCGCACAAACAACGCCGACACAGCATCATTCCTCATCATAAAAAAGCGGCAGATACGCCGCTTTTGTTTAATACTGCAACAGCAGATATTTGCTTTCGATGTAATCTTCAATCCCTTGTCTGCCGCCTTCGCGTCCCAGCCCTGATTGCTTGATACCGCCGAAAGGCGCAGCTTCGTTGGAAATGATGCCGCTGTTGATGCCGACCATGCCGTATTCCAAAGCATCCGCCACACGATGAATGCGCCCGATATCGCGGCTGTAGAAATAAGCCGCCAGACCGAATTCCGTATCATTGGCTTGAGCAATCACTTCTTCTTCGCTGTCAAAGCGGAAAATCGGCGCCAAAGGCCCGAAGGTTTCTTCTTTGGCGACTTTGGCATCATAGGGCACATGACGCAAAATGCTGGGTTCAAAGAATAATTCCCCTGCGCTGTGTGCTTTGCCGCCGCAGACCAATTCCGCGCCTTTGGCAAGGGCATCATCAATATGCTCCTGCACTTTAAGTAGCGCATTGCTGTCAATCAAAGGCCCGAAATTCACGCCTTCCGAGAGACCGTTGCCAATCTTCAGTTGTTCTACCGCCGCTTTAAGCTGGCTGACAAAGGTGTCATACACGCCGCTTTGCACATAAATGCGGTTGGCGCAGACGCAGGTTTGCCCCGCATTTCTGAATTTGCTGGCGATGGCGCCCTGCACGGCTTTACCGATATCGGCATCGTCAAAGACGATAAAGGGTGCATTGCCGCCCAATTCCAGCGAGACTTTTTTAATCGTGGACGCGCATTGCTGCATGAGTAATTTGCCGGTAGCGGTTGAGCCTGTGAAGCTGAATTTGCGCACCGTATCGCTTTCGGTCAGCACTTTGCCGATGGCTTTGGCTTCGCCGGTAATGACGTTAAACACGCCTTTGGGAATGCCCGCCTCTTCTGCCAATGCCGCCAATGCCAACGCAGAAAGCGGCGTTTGACTGGCGGGACGAATGATAAAGCTGCAACCTGCCGCCAAAGCGGGCGCGGCTTTGCGGGTAATCATGGCATTGGGGAAATTCCACGGCGTAATCGCCGCGCACACACCGACAGCCTGTTTTTGCACGATAATTTTCTGATTCTCGCCCGCAGCAGGTATGGTTTCGCCGTAAATGCGCTTGGCTTCTTCCGCATACCATTCGATATAGGAGGCGCCGTAAGCGATTTCGCCGCGCGCTTCCGTCAAAGGCTTACCCTGTTCGCGGGTAAGGATTTCCGCCAGTTCGTCCTGATGTTGCATGATAAGGTCAAACCATTTGCGCAAAATCTTGCTGCGTTCTTTGGCGGTTTTATCGCGCCATGCAGGTAAAGCCGCTGCCGCCGCTGCTACCGCTTGCTCCGCCTCTGCTGCGCCGAAATTCGGCACATGGGCAATGATTTCTCCTGTGGCAGGATTGCTCACGGCAATCTCGCCTGTGCCCAGCCATTGTCCGTCAATATAACATTGTTGTTTTAAAAGCATATTTACCTCTTTTATCCGCAGCGCGGCGATACTGCCGCGCCCTTGATGATAAATTAAAACGTCTTGCCTTCCCAAGCGGCGCGGTAAATTTTTGCAATATCCGCTTCCTGCAAAGGCATGGGGCTGCGCGCCAAAAGCCGCGTTTGCTTGCAGCCGTCGGCAACCAGCGAGGGCAGCGCCGATTCGGGAATATCAAAGGCTTGCAGACTGTTGGGAATGCCTACGTCTTTAACCAATTCTTCCAGACGGGCGATGCAGGCTTGCGCGGCTTCGCTTTGCGATAAATAAGCGGCGCTAAAGCCCATCGCTTCGTAAATGTCTTTTAAGCGTTTTTCGCATGCCGACGCAATATAGCCCATCACATAGGGCAGCAGCACGGCATTAGATTCGCCGTGAGCAATATGGAATTGTCCGCCCAAAGGATAGGCAAGCGCATGCACGCCCGCCACGCCGGCATTAAAGAAAGCAATCCCTGCCAAATAGCTGCCGTAGCTCATGTCTTCGCGCGCTTGGCGGTCTTCTCCGTTTTGCACCGCCGTACGCAGAGAACGGCTAATCAAGCGAATCGCCTGCAAAGACAATGCTTCGGTTACAGGGTTGGCATGAATGGAAACATAGGATTCCACCGCATGCGTAAGCGCGTCAATACCGGTAGCGGCGGTAACGCGCGGCGGCACGGATACGGTCAATTCAGGATCGACAATCGCCACGTCCGCCAGCAGAAAATCATGCGCAATCACGTCTTTAGTGCTTTCTAAAGACAATACGGAAATATTGGTAATCTCCGAACCGGTGCCGGAAGTGGTGGGAATCATGATTTTCGGCAAACCGCGCGTGCTGAGGCTTTTGCTGCCCGAGAGGTTCAAATATTCGCGTACCTCGCCTTCCTGCTCGGCAAACACCGCTGCCAATTTCGCCAAATCCAGCGCGCTGCCGCCGCCCAAGCCGATAACCAAATCCGCCGCCTGCGCCCGCGTGAAATCCACCAAAGATTGCGCCAAAGCCAAGGGTGGTTCTGCCGCGACTTCGTCATAAATCACGCTGTCCACGCCGATGTCCTTAAGGCGAGCGGCGATATTATCCGCCATGCCGTTGCGGCGTAAAAAAGGGTCGGTAATCAACAGCGCTTTTTTCGCGCCGAGCCGCTGCACTTCTTCGGCTAAAACCGAAAGACAGCCCCAGCCGCTGTAGTTTTTTCCTACAAATGTGGTCTTAATCATCTTATTTCCTCTCTAATTATAAAAATCGGGAGCTTTTTTGAAAGTTCCCCATGCATCAGGGTCATGTCCTGTTACAACAATGGCTTTTTCTCTTTCCGCTAAAGTGCGTAATTTATCGACTGAGCGCACCGCATCCACAGTAGAAGCCAAGAAACCCGGTAAAGCCCTTTTTTCCCAATGATCAATAGTATAAGCAGCATCAATTGTAAGTATCATCGGCGCCGTATTTGGAAGTCTTACTAAAAAAGACTGATGTCCCGGCGCATGTCCCGGTGTGAATATCGTCGTCAATGTCCCATCGCCGTAAACATCATAAAATCATCCGATGTGCCATTCAAAAACTGCCATTTCAGTCCGGGACGATCAAAATCCTTACGGATATAACCACCGGCAGCGAACCAGTCAGGAGTAAAGGCATATTCATATTCACATCGCTGCACGATATAAGTGGCATTGGGAAAACGCCCCACCGCGCCGGTGTGATCCAGATGCAGATGCGATTGCAAGACATATTTCACATCATTAGGATCAATATCCAAAGCTTTCAGTTGCTCGACACAGCCTTGTTCCTTAGTCATCACAGGGTTATATACATCGCAAATATCTCCCCAATATTCTCGCGGATTTTCTGCTACTTCCACCGCATTGCCGCCATCAATGATAGTGTGTCCTTCAGGGTGGGTTAGCAAAAAGAAAGGAACTGGGATTTCATAATCAGCGCCATCACCTTGATTCATTTTGATATTGTGCACTTTGCATTTCAAACTGCCGGATTGCAGCATATATAAACGAATTTCTTTCATGCTAATCTCCTAATTAATATTTAAGGATACGTAACCATTTTATTGGTTACGTATTCATCTTAGTTAATTAACCAAGCGATAGCAAGCATTTTTCTTAAAGCAAGGCGCGCGTTGTGCGGCGTTCGTATAAAGTAACGGGTTCAGTAATGCGAATTTCCGGCAATTGGCGTCCGTCTTCTTTGGCTTCAATCATTGCAAATAATGCCTGCACGGCGGTAAAGCCCAATATCTGCCCTTTGGCGCAGCCCACCGTGCTTAATTCAATCAGGCGGCTGCCGCTCAAACGCACATTATCAATGCCAATCACGCTGACCTGCTCCGGCACCGAGCAATCTAAAGCCGCCAAAGCATCTAAGACATCAATCGCCATCGCATCGGTTGCGGCGCAAATCGCGCTCGGCATGGTGTCAGTTTGCGCCAAACGTTCCAGCAAACCGAAGACATCGGGTCTGTCCAATTGTTTGAAATTAATCACGCGACTGCGCAAAGTCTCGCCGAAACGGCTTTTTGCCGCCTGCATGGCGGATTGATAACCTAAAAAACGATTGGCAAAGGTGCTGACGCGCGGATAAGCGCCAATCCATAAAATATCGCGATGCCCCAATGCCAGCAGATGCTCCGCCGCCAGCTTGCCTGCCGCCAGATTATCGATTTCCACATAATTGCCTTTCTCGCGGTGGCGGCGGTTAAAACTGATAAAAGGCAATTGCAAATGTTCCAAACGCTCAACCACGGGATCATCCAACAACATGCAGGACATAATCAAACCGTCGGTTTTATTCGCCAATGCCGCATCATAGGCATCCGCCACTTCGTCGCTGCCGACAAAATGCACGTTCACGCGATAGCCGGCACGGTTGGCGAAATTGATGATTTCAGTCGTGGAATCGACAAAAAAAGGATTTTCCAAGCCGCCCGAAATCAAAGAAATGCTATAGGATTTTTGCTGCACCAAACTGCGGGCATTCGCATCCGGCACATAATTGAGCGCCGCAATCGCCGCCAGCACTTTGTCTCGCGTTTCAGGACGCACTTGCTCGGGCGCATTCAGCACGCGCGAAACGGTTGTCTGCGACACCCCCGCTTTTTTCGCCACATCTTTGGAAGAAGCCATAAATCCTCATCAGCAATCATAATCTTGCTATTGCACAGCAGTTTAGCCGCCTTTTCAATAGGCGGGCGAAAAAACTGCCGCCGCTTTTCTAAAATCATTGAATTACCATAGGCAATCACGCATAATTCCGAAATATTTCTCATAAAGTTTAAGGAGATTGAAGTGAAAAAATTACTACTTACATTGGCTCTCGCTTTGTGCGCGATACAGCCCGGCTTTGCCGAACACCGCCATGAAAAAAACAGCATAAAAGCCCAATATGAAGACATCGACGCAATATTGGACAAAAGCCTCATGCCGCCCGATTTGGCGGAATTTCAAATTCGTCCTGAATTTATCGATCTGCTGCACATCGACAGCAAGACTTATCAAAACGAGCTGGAATACACCGCCGCTAAAGAGAAAAAGCAATATTATTTTGATAAAGACGGTCAATCCGTCGATGCTCCGGCGACAGGCGGCCATTACCGCGAAATCTTAGGCACAAGCGCAGACGGCAAACCCGTCGCACAGAATTTCTACCAAGACAGCGGTGCGCCGCAAACCGCACCTTTTATCCTAATTCCCGGCAAGGAAAATGATTTGTCTACCGACGGTATTGATGGGCGCCTCGTTTGGTATAACCCCGAAGGAAAAGTTACCGACATCGTCGTCTTTTCCCAAGGCAAACGGCAAGGCGGGCATTTATTTATTACCGAGAAAGGCTTAAATATGATTGATTTTGAAAAAGAACAATCTATTTTCTATTCTCTGGACGGCAAATTGCTCTCCCATATCGACCAACAAAAAGAGCAGGAGTTTTTCTATTATCACAGCGGCAAAATTATGCTGATTTTCCAAGAAAAAGACGGAAAACCTTATTATCGTGCTTGGAATGAGGCAGGCAAAGAAGTCAAAATTTTGGAAATTGCACCGCAATTTATGGGCGCTTACGAATTGCGCCAAGAAATCTATCAATCCGTCTTAAAAAAAATAGAAGCAGCACTGGAAGAAGCGAAAAATCATGAATAAATATCTCTTGTTAGCCGCCGCATTATTCGCCGCTTGCGCCCATAGTGAAAGCCGCAAAAATACGCTACCCGAAAAACCTATTGAAACCGCAGTCAAAAGCCATAAAAACATACTGCCGACAGCACAAGCTACGGCGGATACGGCGGCACCGCATATCCGTCATCTGAACATACAGCCGAATTTTGATACGGCGCTCTTTAGCGTTGACGCCAAAACCTTTCTCAATGATTTGCAGTTTACGCCTGCAGAAAAAGAACAACGCTACTATTTTCATGGCGCCGATCAGGAACATGGCAGCAGCGAACAGGCGCAAGGCGGCGGCTATTACCGCCTGATTCTCGGCAGCACCGCTCAAGGCGATTCCGTTGCACAAGATTTCTACCAAGACATCGAAGCGCCGCAAACCGCGCCCTTTTTGCTGGTCAAAGGTAAAGAAAAGGATTTCAGCACCGACAGCAGCAACGGGCGCACCATTTGGTACACACCTGAAGGCACGGTCGAGTCGATTGCCGATTTCGCCGCAGGCAAAAGAATCGGCTGGAGCTTAATCCTGCGCGAAGGCAAGCCCATCATGCGCATACATACTATCGACGATAAAACGCAGGCATCCGAACATGTGATTTTCAATGCCGAAGGCAGAATTGTGATTCACAGCCGCAATAACAGCGAATACACCTTTTTCTACCCTAACGGTTCGGCGATGTTTTACGTCGATGAAAGGCGGCAGCCGGTCGAGCCGTTGGCTTGGGATGAAAACGGCAAGAGCATAGATCCGTTTGAGGTTCTCAATCAAATCAATGAATTGATACTGCGTCAAGATGAAGTCATCCAATACATTCTTGACAGCAACGACATCAATTAATCCGACACTTCCCTTTGGGCGCCATGCTTGGCTTTTTGCTATGGCATACGCGCCCACAATGCTATAATCCCTGCTTTCACAATTCATTACTTAAACAACCTATGTCAGAACATCTCAGCTTTGCCGATTTCGCCCTAGATCCCGCCATTCAAGCCGCCATTGAAGACTGCGGATTCAGCCGCCCCACCCCCATCCAAGAAAAAACCCTGCCGCTTACGCTAAAAGGCTACGACGTCATGGGCATTGCCCAAACCGGCACAGGCAAAACCGCTGCATTTCTGATTTCCTTACTCAATTATCTCCTCAGCAACCCCGTTCATCCCAAAGCCAAAGGCCCGTGGGCAATTGTGCTGGCGCCGACGCGCGAACTTGCGATTCAAATCAAAAAAGACCTCGACCAACTCGGACGCTATACCGGCTTGACCAGCCTCGCCATCTACGGCGGCACCTCCATCGAGCATCAAAAAGCCCTATTTGAAGCGGCGAATATCGACATCATCATCGGCACGCCGGGGCGGATTATCGACCTTTACAAACAGCGGGTATTCCGCCTGAAAAACATCGAAGTCTGCGTATTGGATGAAGCCGACCGCATGTTCGACCTCGGCTTTATCGACGACGTGCGCTTTCTGCTGCGCCAAATGCCGCCTGCCGACGAGCGTCTGAACCTCCTGTTTTCCGCCACCATGGCGCAGAAAGTGCAGGAATTGGCTTATGAATATTTTAATGCGCCGCAAAATTTGAGCGTGGAAAGCGAGCAAACCACCGCCGATAATATCCGACAATCGCTCTACCATACCGCCAGCCATGAAAAAACGCCCCTGCTACTCGGCTTATTGGTAGCGGAAAAACCGGAACGCAGCATGATTTTCCTCAACACCAAACGCGATTTGGAACGCCTCAGTTTGGTACTTAGCAGCAACGGCTATCCCAATGCTGCCCTCTCGGGCGATTTGGCGCAGAAAAAACGCGAACAAGTGATTAAAGACTTCCAAGAAGGCAAAGTGAACATCGTCGTCGCCACCGACGTTGCCGCGCGCGGTATCCATGTGTCGGGAGTTACGCATGTATTTAATTACGACCTGCCGCAAGTGGCGGAAGATTACGTGCACCGCATCGGGCGCACCGCACGTGCCGGTGCATCAGGTACCGCCATCAGCTTTGCCTGCGAAGAATACGTCTATTCCCTGCCGGAAATCGAACATTACATCGGGCAGAAAATCGAAGTCGCCACATTGCATGACGAACTGCTTGCCGACGTCGTTCCCCCTGCGGAAGAAGACCTGCAAGCCCTGCGCGACGAACGCAAACAACGTCAGCAGCGCAACCGCCCGCAAAACGGCAATCAGCGCCATCGCAGCAGCAATCCCAACCGCCGCAGACGCCCCGCGCAAGACGGACAAGCCTCATCTTAAACCCTAGACGCATTTGCCGCCGACATCGGCGGCAAATCTATTGATACCCCTTGGCATGAAACCTTTCCCATACCTGTCAGCATATAAAGGAAAACCATGAAAAAACGCGTTCTTACAGGCATCAACACCACCGGCATACCGCATTTAGGCAATTATGTAGGCGCTATCCGCCCCGCGATTGCCGCCGCCAACCGGCAAGCCCAAGGCGAATCCTTTTTATTTTTAGCCGATTTGCACGCCCTGATTAAATGCCACGACCCCGAAACCGTGCATCAATCCTCCCTTGCCATTGCCGCCACATGGCTTGCCTGCGGTTTAGACCCTGAAAAAGTAACCCTGTACCGCCAATCGGACATCCCCGAAATCACGGAACTCAATTGGATATTCAACTGCGTCTGCGCCAAAGGGCTGATGAACCGCGCCCATGCCTATAAAGCGGCGGTAGATGCCAACAACGCCGATAATAATGCCGACCCCGACCACGGCATCTCTATGGGACTGTTCTGCTACCCCGTTCTCATGGCGGCGGATATTCTGATGTTTAACGCCACTCATGTACCCGTAGGGCGCGACCAAATACAACATCTTGAAATGGCTCGTGATATTGCCGCGCGTTTCAACCACCGCTATGAAAACCTATTCGTCATGCCCGAAGCCGTCGTCGATGACAACGTCGCCCTGCTCACCGGCACGGACGGACGCAAAATGAGCAAAAGCTATGGCAACACCATCGCCCTCTTTGAGCCGGAAAAAGCCCTGCGCAAACAAATCATGAAAATCGTTACCAACTCCCAAGCCCCCGGCGAGCCGAAAAACCCCGACGACTCCGCTATCTTCGACATTTACCGCGCCTTTGCCGGCGCCGAAGAAATCGCAGCCATGCGCCGACACTATGCCGAAGGCATCAGCTGGGGCGATGCCAAACAAATGCTCTTTGAACGCATCAATACCGAACTCAGTACCCCGCGCGAAATCTATCACTCCCTCATGGCAGAGCCGGCAAAAATCGAAGCCGTTCTGCAAGCAGGCGCAGAAAAAGCGCGTCGGGAAAGCCGCGCCTTTTTGGCGCAAATCCGCCATGCCGTCGGCATCCGTCCGCTCGCCTAAAGGAATCAAAGCCGCATGAGTCTCGCCACCGTCTTCTCGCGCGCCCCCTTGAGCTTGAATGCTCCCTTGGTGCGCGTAGAAGTACATCTGGCGTCGGGTTTGCCGGCGCTGACCCTAGTCGGACTGCCCGAAAAAGCCGTCAAAGAAAGCAAAGACCGCGTCCGCGCCGCAATACTCAACAGCGGCTTTGAATTTCCGCAAAAACACATCACCATCAACCTCGCCCCTGCCGACCTTCCCAAAGACGGCTCGCGCTACGATCTTGCCATCGCTCTAGGCATTCTTGCCGCCTCGGGACAAATCCCCGCCGCCGCCTTAACTGACTACGAATGGCACGGCGAACTGGCGCTATCGGGCGAACTCCGCCATGTACAGGGTATCTTGTCCTGCGCATTGGCGGCAAAACAAGCCCAACGCCGCATCGTCGTCGCCCCAAGTAATGCGGCGGAAGCCGCCTTAGTCGCAGAACACAATCTCGCCAGCGCCCACAATCTGGCGGAAATCGCCGCCGTCTTATCGGCGCGGCAAGACTGGCAAAGCACGCCGCAGATTGCGCCGCAAGCACCGCATTACCCTGATTTTGCCGACGTCATCGGACAACAGGAAGCCAAACGCGCCCTGCTCATCGCTGCTGCCGGCGCACATCACGTCTTGATGAGCGGGCCGCCCGGCACCGGCAAATCTATGCTCGCACAACGCTTCGCCGGCATACTGCCGCCCATGACCCAAACGGAAGCCATTGAAAGCGCCGCCATCCAATCGATCAGCCCGCAAGGCTTCCAAGCCCAAAATTGGCGGCAACGCCCCTACCGCGCCCCGCACCACAGCAGCTCTGCGGCGGCATTAGTCGGCGGCGGTAGCGTTCCCAAACCCGGCGAAATCTCGCTCGCCCACCACGGCGTACTGTTTTTAGACGAACTGCCCGAATTTGACCGCCGCGTCCTCGAAATGCTGCGCGAACCTCTGGAAAACGGACACATCAGCATCTCACGCGCCGCCATGAAAAGCGATTTTCCCGCACGCTTTCAACTCATCGCCGCCATGAACCCCTGCCCCTGCGGCTACTACGGCGACCCGCAGCGCCATTGCAGCGACACCCCCGACCAAATCGCCCGCTACCGGCAAAAAATCAGCGGCCCTCTGCTTGATCGCATCGACCTGCACCTGACCATCGCCCGCCTCAGTCCGCAGCAACTACGCCAACAGCACCATGCACAGCAAAACAGCGCCGAACTGCGTGAACAAGCCGCCGCCGCGCGCCGCATCGCCCTCGACAGACAAGGCTGCCCCAATGCCCTACTCAGCGGACAAGCCCTCGAGCAACACCTCTGCGCCGAAGCCGCCGTCTATCAACTGCTCGATCGCGCCGCCGAAAAAATGCAACTCTCCATGCGTAGCTACCACCGTCTGCTCAAAGTTGCCCGTACCATCGCCGACCTTGCCGCCAGCCCCCTCATCAACAGCACACATGCCGCAGAAGCCCTGCAATACCGCACTTGGAACAGCCGCTAATGCACATCAGCTCATTACGCGGCGAACAATTTCGCAACCTGCAAACATTCGAACTCCGCTTTCATCCGCAACTCAACCTCATACACGGTGCCAACGGCAGCGGCAAAACCGCCCTATTGGAAGCTCTCTACATGCTCGGACGCGGCAAATCCTTCCGCGAAAGCCAAACTCGCCACATCATCAGCCACGGACAACACTACTTCCGCCTTATCGCCGAATTGCACAGCCACAGCCGCAGCCACCTGCTCGGCATAGAACGCCACAGCCGCGACTACCTCCTGCGCCTTGACGGCGAAAACCTGCGCAGCCTCAGCGAACTCGCCCAACTCGTCCCCATTCAAATCATCAACAGCGACCACTTCGCCCTCATCGACCAAGGACCCGAACACCGCCGCCGCTTTACCGACTACGGACTCTTCTACCACGACAGCAACTTCCTCAAGGCTTGGCAGCACTACCAATACGCCCTTAAAAACCGCAACGCCGCCCTGCGCCAACAATGGGCGGACGAATACATCGCCCCTTGGCATCAACAACTCGCCGACTACGGCGAATGGATAGACCGCCTCAGACAAGACTACCTCACCGACTTAGAAAAAACACTCAACCACTACCACGCCGAACTCGGCGGACTGGAAACCCTGCACATCCGCTACTATCGCGGCTGGGCGGCAGAACGCCCGCTTGCCGAACTCCTCAACGCCCACCTTGAACGCGACCGCCAACTCAAACACACCCGCGACGGCATCCATCGCGCCGAATGGCGTATCGCCACCACTAAAGACCAAGACGCCGCCCACCACTTCTCGCGCGGACAGCAAAAAACCCTCATCTGCGCCCTCATCTTGGCGCAAACCCAACTCATCGCGGAAAAAAGCGGCAAACAACCCGTCATTCTCGTGGACGACATCGCCGCCGAACTCGACCGCACACGCCGCCAACTCCTCATCAACTTCCTGCTCAACAGCGGCTCGCAACTCTTCATCACCGCCATAGAAAGCGATGCGGACAGCCAAGACATGGACGCCGTCCGCTTTCACATCGAGCAAGGCAACATCACGGCATCAAAGCTCTGAAAAAAATAAAAATCTTGGATAATATAGCCAATCCACAACAAAATTAATTGACTATATAAATCCCACTTCTTCGACTATAGCCCTCTAAGACACCGCAATATCGTACTGTCCTTTGCCGTAACTGGGATCGCTTTGCAGGCGGATTGGGGTTTTGAGCAGGATTTGCAAATCCGAGAAAGTCAACGACTCTTCTTCGCGGATAAAGTCGATAAAGGCGGGGGCGGCAATGACGGTCAGCTGTTTGGGCGCGTATTCGCGCACTTCCCGCATCAAATCGCGAAAGAGTTCATAGACTTGGGTTTCGATGGTTTTCACATAGCCGCGTCCGCCGCAACTCGGGCAGGGTTCGCACATAACTTGGCGCAGGCTTTCGCGCGTGCGTTTGCGCGTCATTTCGATGATGCCCAGCGGCGAGATGGGGCTGATGGTGTATTTGCTTTTGTCTTTGCCCAGTGCGGAAAGCAAGGCTTCCATCACGCCTTGCTGATGCTGACTGTCGTTCATGTCGATGAAATCAATCATGATAATGCCGCCGAGATTGCGCAGGCGCAGTTGGCGCGCAATAGCTTTCGCCGCCTCAAGATTGGTTTTGTAGATGGTGTCTTCCTGCGAGAGTTTGCCGACAAAGCCGCCGGTGTTCACATCAATGGTGGTCATGGCTTCGGTTTGGTCGATAATCAGATAGCCGCCCGATTTGAGGGCGACATGGCGGTCTAGGGATTTTTCGATTTCTTCTTCAATGCCGTAGCGTTCAAAGAGGCTGCGGTCGCTGTCGTAAAAATTCAGGCGATCCGCCATTTCCACGAGGAAATTGCCGGCAAATTGCGCCATATGGCTATAAGCAATGGCATCGTCAACGGTTACGCGGATAACGTTCGGCGACACATAATCGCGCAGCACTTTTTGATACAAAGGCAAATCGCCGTAAATCAACGCGCCGGATTTGGCATTGCGGTAAGTGTATAAAATCGCTTCCCAGACGCGGTGCAGATATTGCATATCGGCGCGCATTGCCCAGATATCGGCGCTTTCGATGGCGGTACGCACGATAAATCCGCCCTGCTGCCCCTGATGAAAGCCCAGCATTAAATCGCGCAGGTTCTGCCGCTGTGCTTTAGAGGCGATTTTAATCGAGACGCCGATATCATCGGCATTGGGCAGATAGACTAAAAAGCGCGAGGGAATGGATATTTCGGTGGTCAAACGCGCCCCTTTGGTGCCGATAGGGTCTTTCAGCACTTGCACCAGCAGACTTTGCCCTTCATAGAGCAAATCGCTAATCCGCTGCGCTTCGGCTTGCGCGCCGTTGCGCACGATGTTTTTCATATGCAAAAAGCCGGCGCGTTCCATGCCGATATCGATAAATGCCGCATCCATGCCCGGCAAAACGCGCTGCACTTTGCCTTTGTAAATATTGCCCACGATGCCGCGCCGCCGCTCGCGCTCCACCATCACGTCCTGCAATACGCCGTCTTCCATAATCGCTACGCGCGTTTCATAAGCGGTATGATTGATGAGAATTTCCACGCTTACATCAGGCGGTGGCGGCGGTAAAGTGATGGGAATCAGCGAGTTCATGCAAAATCCTTATGGGCGGGCGAAGGGCATAATGCCAAAGGTGTGCAGTGTGGCACAAACCGCGGCAATCGGCAAACCGACCACGGTATAAAAATCGCCCTCGATTTTCTCCACCAATACCGCGCCCTGTCCTTGAATCGCATAGGCTCCCGCCTTGTCCGCGCCTTCGCCGCCGTCCACATAGGCTTGCAATAAGGCGGCGGAGGAATGGCGCATATAAACGCGTGCGATATGGGTTTCGCTCAAGCATTGCGCGCCTTTTTGTATTGTTACGGCGGTAGCGACTTCGTGCATGCGTCCGTTCATAGCGCTCAGCATGGCAAGCGCCTGCGCCGCATCACGCGGTTTGCCCAGCAATTGTCCTTCCAAAATACCGATGGTATCCGCCGCCAAGACCCATTGTTCGGGATATTGACGCGCTATCGCCGTCGCTTTTTCCTGCGCCAGACGCGCTACCGTTTGCAAAGGGCTTTCTTGCGGCAAGGGGCTCTCGTCAATATCGGCGACGACAATGCGATGCGCAATGCCGACCTGCCGCAGTAAGGCACTGCGCCGCGGCGAGGCGGAAGCTAAGATAATGCTCATGGCGACACCTGCAAAGAAAAAGTCACCGGACCGTCATTGATTAATGCCACCTGCATATCCGCACCGAATTGTCCCATTTGCGTGGCAGGATGCAGACTGCACACATAATCGCAAAAACGCGCAAACAACGGTTCCGCCAATGTCGGCGCCATGGCAGGGTCAAAGCCGGCGCGATTGCCCTTGCTCGTATTCGCCGCCAAAGTAAATTGCGATACCAGCAGCACTTCGCCGCCAATCTGCCCCACATTCAAATTCATTTTGCCCTCGCTGTCGCTAAACAATCGATAATTAAGCACTTTCTGCGCCAATTTTTCCGCCTGCGCCCAGCTATCCTGCTTTTCTATGCCGACCAAAACCAATATTCCCTGCCCGATAGCGGCAATTTCCCGCCCATCAACCGTCACGGAAGCCTGCCACACACGCTGCACCAATCCAATCATCACACGCTCAACATTCAAATAAAAATGGCATAATAGCGCAGAATTCACACAGGAGCCTCCCCATGTCGCTTATCGGTCGCCATCTGCTGTCCATCGACAGCCTCAACCGCGCAGAACTCGAAGAATTGCTGGCAATTGCCAAACGCCTCGAACCCGTCGCCAAACGCCAAATGCGCTGCGACGTGCTGCAAGGCGCGGTGCTTGCCAATCTCTTCTTTGAAGCCAGTACCCGCACCCGCATGAGTTTCCACACCGCCTTCGCCCGTCTGGGCGGCGCCGTCGTCGATACCACGGGCTTTACCTTCTCTTCGCTCTCCAAAGGCGAATCCCTAGAAGACACCGCCCGCGTCATCGCCGGCTATGCCGATATCATCGCCATGCGCCACCCCGAAGAAGGATCGGTCGCGCAATTTGCCGCCCCAATCAATGTACCGGTTATCAATGCCGGCGACGGCGCCGGCGAACATCCCTCACAAGCCCTACTGGACTACTACAGCATCAGCAAAGAATTCGAACGGCTGGACAAAAGCATAGACGGCATGAGCATCGCCATGGTCGGCGATTTAAAACACGGACGCACCATCCATTCGCTCTGCAAACTGCTTTCTCTGTTTAACAACATCAAATTCCGCTTTATCGCGCCGGATAATCTGCGCGCACCGGCATCCTTAATCGCTCTGCTGAAAACGCGCGGACATGAAGTAAGCGAATGCGACAGCTTGGCAGCAGGACTGCCGCATAGCGACGTTATCTACGCCACCCGCATACAGCGCGAACGCATACAAGGCGGCGAAGAAATGGAAGGATACGGCGAACAATTCCGCATTAATGCCGCCGCCATCACTCGACACGCCCAGCCCGACACCGTCATCATGCACCCCCTGCCGCGCGACAGCCGCGAAGGCGCATTTGATTTAGCCACCGACCTCGACCGCCTGCCGCAACTTGCCATCTTCCGCCAAGCGGACAACGGCGTTATCATGCGCATGGCGATTTTCGCCGCCATCCTCGGCGTGGCGGACAGATTAGAAGCACACTTCGCACCGCTCACGCTCTACCGCCCGGCAAGACTCTCCGACCACGACGCCGATTTTTACACCTTCGACTAAGGACAAAGCCATGTACATGATTACCGCCATCATCAAACCCTTTAAACTCGACGACGTGCGCGAAGCCCTTTCCGAAATCGGCGTGCATGGCATCACCGTAACCGAAGTCAAAGGCTTTGGGCGCCAAAGAGGACATACCGAACTCTATCGCGGCGCGGAATACATCGTGGACTTCCTGCCCAAATTAAAACTGGAAATCGCCGTCAGCGAAGAAGCCTGCGAAGAAGTCATACAAACCATCCGCCAAGCGGCGAATTCCGGAAAAATCGGCGACGGCAAAATCTTTGTTACACCGCTCAGCCGCGTTATCCGCATCCGCACCGGAGAAATGGACGAAGACGCCATCTAGCAGCGCATCTCAGGCGGTATCGACAGGAGGCAGACTTAGGCTGATGATGAAGATTTTTCAAACCTAAGACCGAAGCAAAACACAAAAATGGCTGTCGGGCATAAAAGCCCGAACACGCCTTATCTCTAGCTTATTCAGGCTTAAATTCGCAGGGATACAGATGCCGCAGCTGCTCCGCTTTCGTCAAAACAGATTGCGCCATTTCTTCTTGATAAGACAGCATTTGCTCGCGAATGTTCTCATTGCTTGCCGCTAAAATACGCAGCGCCAGCAAGCCGGCATTTTTTGCGCCGTTTAATGCCACCGTTGCCACAGGCACGCCGACAGGCATTTGCAAAATCGAGAGAACCGAATCCCAGCCGTCAATCGAATTGCTCGATAAAATCGGCACGCCGATGACCGGCAGCGGCGTCAGCGAAGCCACCATGCCCGGCAAATGCGCCGCGCCGCCGGCGCCGGCGATGATGACTTCCAAACCGCGCAAATGCGCCATTTTGCCGTATTGCAAAAGCCGCTCCGGGGTGCGATGGGCGGAGACGATGGTCAATTCCGCCGCAACATTAAATTCCGCAATCACTTGCGCCGCCGCCTGCATAATCGGCAAATCGCTGTCGCTGCCCATAATGATGCCGATTTTCGCTGATGTTTTTTCTGTCATTTTTTCGCCGTAATCTCTAAATGAATCTCTTGTTTAAGCGCTGCGATTTTCGCCTTCAGCGCCGCCGTATCGGACGCAGTCAGGGTAATATGCCCCATTTTGCGCCCCGAACGCACCTGATGTTTGCCGTACCAATGCAAATACACCTGCTCTTGCGCCAATAAGGCGGGCAAATCGCGCATTTCCGCCGCGCCTTGCTCACCTTCCGCGCCAATCAGATTAATCATGGCGGCGGCGGATAATAATTGCGTGCTGCCCAAAGGATAATTCGCCAATAGGCGCAGCATTTGGTCGAACTGCGAACTGGGGCAAGCCTCGATACTGGGATGCCCGCTGTTATGCACGCGGCAAGCGGTTTCATTGACCCAGACCTCGCCGCTCTGTGTAACAAACATTTCCACCGCAAAGACACCCGCACCGGCAAAGGCCGCCGCCAATTGTCGGCAAATCTTATCGACTTGCGCCGCAATCTCGGAGCTGATTTCTGCCGGCATCTGCACCACGTCCACCAAATTCAGCACGGGATCAAAAACCATTTCCGCCGCCGGATAAGTGCGCACATCGCCCTTGCCATCAGCGACAAAAATCAAGGCGATTTCCTTGGCAATCGGGCACAAGCTTTCAATCACACTCGGCACATCCCATAATTGCGCCACATCCGCCGCATTTCTGATGATTTGCACGCCCTTGCCGTCATAGCCGCCGGTACGCGTTTTCTGCACAAAGGGCAATGCCTGTGTATCAATATCCGCGGCATTGGCGGCAAGATAAAACGGCGCAGTAGGAATGCCGTGCTCGGCATAAAAGGCTTTCTGCCGCCCCTTGTCTTGAATGATTTCCAGCACCGCCGGCTCGGGTATAATCCTTTTGCCCTGCGCCTGCAAACGTTTCAGCGCCGCGACATTGACATGCTCAATCTCGATGCCGATTGCATCGCAGTCCTGCCCGAAAGCAAAAACCGTCGCCTCATCATTAAAATCCCCGCAGACGAATTCATCGCACAAATGCGCGCAAGGCGCCTGCGGATCAGGATCCAATATTTTGACTTGCAACGGATAATTCGCCGCTTCCTGCAAAAACATCCGCCCTAACTGTCCGCCGCCTAAAATACCGATTTTCATTATTCCCTCAATATCGCTTTTGTTTGCCAATCTATAATTCTGCTCGGACGCTTCGCGCCCTCCACCTCGCCCATCACACAGGGCAAATCCGGAAAATAACGGCGCACCTGCGCCAAATCCAAGGCCGCCGTCTGTCCTGCCGGATTGGCGGATGTCGATAATAAAGGCTGTCCCAGCAAGCGGCACAATGCCTGCACCGTCTGATGATGAGAGATCCGCACCGCCACCCGTCCTGTCGCCGCATCGCAGACCGCTGCTGCCGTTTTATGTCCTGCTTTTACTACGAAAGTCGTGGCGCGTTCGTGCTGCAAGTCCTGCATCGCCACAATCTCGTTAGCTGCTAAAGGCGTAATCCAGCCGTTCAACTGCGACCAATCCGCCGCCACCATAATCAAGCCTTTTTCCGCAGGACGCGCTTTCAAGGCAATCACCGCCTGCACCGCCGCCTCGTCGGCAGGATTGGCACCGATACCCCAAACCGCTTCTGTCGGATAAGCAAAAGCCCAGCCCGCCGCAAAAGCCGCCCGAATCGCCGCATTATCCTGCGGCATCTGCCAAATCAAATCGGACATTCCAACAATTGCGCCTGATAAAAGGTGGCGCGATCCCTGACCTTATCCGAAACCGTCAGCAGCCAAGGCTTTGCCAGATAACTGCCCGATTCAAAACCGCCCATGCCTTCATGATAGGCAAGATATTGGTTTTTCACGTCATTTAATTGAACACGGTTGCGCTTCACATTTTGATTGGCATAAAAACCGATAAAATCCACCGCATCGTCAAAACGTTCGCGACCGCCGCCCTTATTCTGCGTTTTGAGCAAATACCAATCCCAACTGTCATCTTTAATCTGCGCATAGCCGTAGGCAAAAGACGAGCTCAGCGCCGTCGGATTAAAACGCGACTCCTGATGCAAAAACGCCAGAATAAACGCCGGCTCCATATTCCAACGCAACTTCACATCCTGCAAAGCCCCCCGCCAATGGGGGCGCTGCGCCAGCAAATCGCAGGCGCTGTCCTGCAAATGCACCGCCGGTTGGCTTTCATTATGAAAACGTCTGTCCGCATGGCTAGCCAAAACATAATATTGCGCAGAATAAGGTACCGTCTGCATGTGTGCGGATGATGAAGGCGCCGAACTGCTGCAGGCACAAAGCCATAAGCTTGCCAAGCCCAAGGACAGGAAAAAGAATGAAGAGCGAATGCGCATAGGCTTTTCCAATCTGCTAAAATGCGGCATTTTAGCAGTCTATCAGGCAAAAAGAGAATATTATGAGCGAAATACCAGCGGCGAATTTTATCCGCAATATCATTGCTAATGACCTTGCGGCAGGCAAAAACGACGGCAAAGTCTGCACGCGCTTTCCGCCCGAACCTAATGGCTATTTACACCTTGGACACGTCAAATCCATCTGCCTGAATTTCGGCATGGCAAATGAATTCGGCGGCAGCTGCAATTTGCGCTTCGACGACACCAATCCTGAAAAAGAAAACGCCGAATACATGGACTCGATTAAAAAAGACGTACATTGGCTCGGCTTTGAATGGCACAAACTCCGCCATGCCTCGGACTACTTCCCCGAACTACTCGAATACGCCTACCAACTCATCGACCAAGGCGCTGCCTATGTGGACTCGCAAAGCAGCGAAGAAATCCGTGCCAACCGCGGCACCTTAACCGAGCCCGGCACCAACAGCCCCTACCGCGACCGCAGCCCCGAAGAAAACCGTCAACTATTCGACGAAATGGTCGCCGGCAAACACCCCGACGGCAGCCATGTTCTGCGTGCCAAAATCAATATGGCATCGCCCAATATCAACATGCGCGACCCTGTGATTTACCGCATCCGCCATGCCGCCCACTTCCATGCCGGCGACGATTGGAAAGTCTATCCCATGTACGACTACACCCACTGTCTCTCGGATATGATCGAAGGCATCACGCACAGCCTCTGCACCTTGGAATTTGAAGACCACCGACCGCTCTACGACTGGGTGCTCAGCACGCTGGAAACCCCCTGCCATCCGCAGCAAATCGAATTTGCACGTTTAAACATGGAATACACCGTCCTGTCCAAACGCCGCCTCATACAATTAGTACAGGAAAACCACGTCAACGGTTGGGACGATCCGCGTATGCCCACCATTGCCGGACTGCGTCGCCGCGGCATCCCGGCTTCGGGGCTGCGCCGCTTCTGCGAAAAAATTGGCATCAGCAAAGCCGACGGCACCATCGAAATCAGCTATTTTGAAAACGTCATCCGCGACACGCTTAACACCGAAGCCGCGCGCCGCATGGTCGTGCTCAATCCGATCAAACTCAGCATTACTAGCCTCCCCGAAGGACATGAAGAAATCTACCGCCTGCCCAACCATCCGCAAAATCCCGAAATGGGCGAACGCGAAGTTCCCTTCTCCAACACGCTTTACATTGAAGCGGAAGATTTCAGCGAAAATCCGCCCGCCAAATGGAAACGCCTTGCCTTGGGCGAAAGCGTGCGCCTGCGCGGTTCTTACGTCATCACCTGTGAAGAAGTTATCAAAGACGAAGCCGGCAATATCATCGAACTCAAATGCCGTCATGACCCCGATACGCTAGGCAAAAATCCTGAAGGCTACAAAGCCAACGGCGTGATTCATTGGGTCTCCGCCCCGCATGCCGTCGATGCCGAAGTCCGCCATTACGGGCTCTTATTCAATCAAGCCAATCCGATGGCGGCGGAAAACTTCCTCGACACGCTGAACCCCAACTCCCTGCAAGTGCTGGATCATGCCAAAGCCGAACCCGCGACAAGAGCGGATATCGGCACCAGTTACCAACTGGAACGGCAAGGCTATTACGCCATCGACCCCGACAGCAATGCGGACAAATTGGTCTTAAACCTTACCGTCAGCCTACGCGAAACAGGCAAATAAAACGATAAGCGCCCTAGCGGCGCTTATTTATTTTCCTTCTTCATCACAGTAATAATAACTTAGGCAAACTTTATAATCGGAGAAATAAATATTAACACTATGGTTTTTTTATAATTACCGTATTATATAAGCCTATATAACCCTCTTTTTTATCAATCCCTGCATATTCAAGACTGGCATCTTCATAACGCTTAAATTTATACACCGCATCATTCATCACCGCTTCATCAAACACATTTAATGACACAAGCAAAGAAAAATCCGCCTGTGATAAACCTGTTACCTTAGTAAATAAATCCGGCTCCAATTCCTGAATCACGTCTTTTAAACTATGTTCCCGATAATCTGATAAATACATAAAAATCGGAATGCGTGTGGCAATTTAATCAGTTTATCTTGAATTTGTTTTCGCAGGGATTTTTGTTCCTTTTCTTCATCGCTTAATGTTTTTTATCTTGGATTGTAAATTCAAGAGAGAAAAACCGCCGCCGGCAATAGGCGCGTGATACACTGCCCTTTTCGATACACATAGAAAATAGCATATGAAAACCGAATACGGACGCCTCATTTGGATTGATTTGGAAATGACGGGGCTGGACCCGCAGCGTGATGAAATCATTGAAATCGCGACCATTGTCACCGATGCCGAACTGAATATTCTCGCCGAAGGACCGGTGATTGCCATCCATCAAAGCGATGCCATTATGGATCATTTAGACGATTGGAACCGCCGCCATCACGGCGCTTCGGGCTTGATTGAGCGCGTTAAAGCCAGCCGAATCGATATGGCGGAGGCGGAGAAGCAAACTCTTGAATTTTTAAGCCAATATCTTCAAGCCGGCAAATCGCCGATGTGCGGCAACAGCATCTGCCAAGACCGCCGTTTTCTTGCCCGCCATATGCCGAAGCTGGAAAAATTCTTTCACTACCGCAATTTGGACGTTTCGACGATTAAAGAGCTGGCGGCGCGTTGGTATCCGCAACATCAATACCACAAACGCAACACGCATCAGGCTTTAGCCGATATTCAAGAATCGATTGCCGAACTCAAACATTACCGCCAGCACATCTTTCAATCGCGCTCATGAGCAAAAAACGCCTCTTAATTATTGAAGACGAAAGTTCCATCGTGCAATTACTGCGCTTTGCCCTTGAGACGCAATATGAGATTCACGCAGTCGATACGCTGCGCGCCGCCGAAGCCGCCTTACGCGCAGAAATACCGCACATCATTATCTTGGATTGGATGCTTGCCCGACGGCAACGGCGTTCAGCTGCTCGCGATGCTGCGCCGCGATGCGCGCTACCGTCACCTGCCGATTCTGATGCTCACCGCACGCAGCAGCGAAACCGACATCACCAAAGGATTGGAAACAGAGGTGGACGATTATCTGATCAAACCCTTTTCCGTCGCGGAATTACAGGCGCGCTTAAAAGCCCTGCTACGACGCAGCGGTGAAGAAGAACACAACCAAGAACTGCATTATCCGCCCTTGAGCATGGATTTAAGCAGCAATCAAGTCTTTTATCAACAAACCCCATTCTCCTGCACTGCCGCGAATTTGCCCTGCTGCGCTGCCTCATGAAACACAGCGGCAAAGTGCTCTCGCGCGAACAGCTGCTTGATCAGGCATGGGGCGATGACGGCGAAATCGCCGACCGCGCGGTGGACGTATCCGTGCGCCGGCTGCGCAAAGCCTTTGAAGACCAAGGCTATGATTTGCCGATTAGCACCGTGCGCGAACTGGGTTATCGTCTGGATAAAATCGATATAGCTGGAGAAGTGGAAAAGTAGTACAAGGCGGCGAGCCGCAGACAGTACAGAGCGTAGGGCAAGGCGCAGCAATATCCTAATATATTGATTCATGACAAATATGAACATTATATTTTTAACCTTAGCTTAGGCGTTTATGCCAGAAAGTACTCGCATGACAAATTATGTTGGGAATAAGAACCTAAACTACTAATTTATAAAGAAGTAGGTCGGATTCTTGAATCCGACAAATTTATATTTTAAGTAATGTCGGATACAAGTATCCGACCTACCCGATTGAAAAATGATTAATTTTGCCATGAATTGACTATACTTTTTCAATTCTTCGACTATAGTGGTGATAACAACCGAGCATAAAGCCCCTATTTATTAACTATGCGGTGAAACGATCGCCGCACCTTCTACCGCCACCTGCAAACGCCCCCAAGACAATTGCGGATAGTCTTTTTCCAACAGGGTGCGCAATGCCGCCTCGTCTTGATGATAAATCAGCAACATTCCACCGGCATTGCCGCGAATACTGCCGGCACCGCTGATTTTTGCCGCCCCGCCGCTATTCTTTATCGCAGCGATAATGGCTTGGCTGGTCGGCGGCACAATGCCGATTCTGTGCAATAAAGATTGATTGTCGTCGATGGCGGCGGTAATCGCCTGCGTATCCTGATGCTGCAATCCCGTCTGCAAGGCGGCGCTGCAAGCGCCGAAAGCCTGCCACAAGGCCTCGTCTTTGCCGAACTGTTCCCGTACCGCCGCCACGCACTCGCCGGTGCTGCTTTGCGGAATCCCCGTCAGCAGCCAGTAACAATCCTTTAGCGACACATCCAAAGGCTGCGGTTCTTGATTGGCCAGAAGCTGCACGCCGCCGTAAGTAACCGCCGCCGCATCAATCGCGCTGCCTTTGCCATGCTGCAAACGTTCGCAAAAGCGAATCCGTGCAAAGCGTTCTGCCAAGCTCTGCGGTTGATTGAGCAAATGCTCGTACAAGACCATCGTCGCGGCGATAATCGCCGCCGAAGAGCCCATGCCGGCACCCAAAGGCAAATCCGAGCGGGTATGCAATTGTCCGGCACGCAGGCGCCCTTCTCCGTCGCGCGTGGGCAGGAAATGTCCGGCAATTTGTGCCAAAGTGTAAAGCATCAAATCATCAGGACGCTGCAAAATGTTTTTCACCGCCAAATCGCCTTTGGCAAAGGCTTCAAAGCGCGCATCGAGTTTGTCGCGCAAACTCTGCAAGGCGCTCAGCGGCGTACGTCTGCCGGTGGCGATGCCTGCCAAAGCGGTGCGCAAACTATTGCCGCGCGAGAGCAGATGAAATTGCACGGTGGTATAACGCGCAACCGCCGCTACGATCGCCGGCTGCCCGTAAACCACCGCATGTTCTCCGCTTAATATGATTTTTCCCGGCGATTGTGCCGTAATATTCATGACCATTCCCTCATTTTTTGCGCAGTATAGCATTACCGGGCAATAAAAAAGCCAAGACGGCTTGTCTTGGTTTTATTCGCGATTGCGCGATTATTTTTGCGCTTTAGCGGCTTCAATGATCATTTTCATTTGTTCGACGCCGACTTTGCAACCTGCAAGTGCCTGCTCTTGCTCGGCAGCGCTCATTTGAGTCCAAGCTTCGAGAGAAGTTTTCATCATGTTTCTTTATCCATGCCCAAAGATTCTTTCATTTCCGGCATGACTTCGGCGGCTTCGAAAGTCAGGTCAATCAATTTACGGCATTCGGCAGGATAATCCGCAGCTTGAGCAGAAAGAGCGGCAACAGAAGCAAACACAGTAAATACAAATTTTTTCATAAAATCCTCATCTATTAAACGTTGCACTTCAAGCTTGAATCTAAGCCCTGATAAAATCGACAAAAGCCCGCACAATGCTGGAAGGATAACGATGCGCCGTATCCAGCACGCACATTCTTGTCGGCGCCGTGCTGGGCATCGGCTTAGTCAACCGTAATGCCAACTGGGCTTTGATGAAACCCATCGGACTGGCATGGATTATCACCCTACCCTCCGCCGCTTTCCTATCCGCGACCAGCTTCCTAATCCTGCGCGCGATTTTCTAATTGCAAACTCTACCTCAAATTTTAGGGAAATTGGCGGAATTACACTTATAACTCCGCCAATTTCTCCACCACCCGATAATCCACATCATCAAATAAATCAAAATGCGTTTGGGCGCATTCAATTTTTTGCTGTTCTGGTAAAGACAATTTGTCTAAATCCACACCATCTTGAATGCCCTTGCCCGTGTTTTTCGTTTCCGCCACAAAATAAACGCGCTCACGGTTTTTCATTACCACAGCCCAATCGGGATTGTAATTGCCAATTGGCGTAGGCACTTTAAACCAAGAGGGCAATTTGAAATACAAAGCCACATCTTCGTGATTTTCACAATCCCGTGCAAAATCGTGTTCGGTTTGCGAATCCAAGTTGATGTAATCGGCAAAAATGGTTTTATCCTGATTTTGAACGGAAAAAGTATGTGCATTGATGAAAAATTCCGTGCCATTTTGTGCCAAATTTTCCCATTGCAACAAACTTTGCCGATACGCCAAATCGCTGTTTTCAGGCAGCCTGAAATATTCAATCCCTTCAACCATCAAACCATTTAATGCCAACAAAATCTTTTCGCTTGCCAAATCAATAAAACGCTGCGGATTATGGGCAATCTCGCCAATCCGACCCGATTGTTGCAAAATTTCAAAAATGCTTTGGCGCGTCAATTTGGTTTTCTTTTGGATAGCCAATAAAACATCAGGGATTGCCCAATCGGCATTTTCCACTTGTACGGTTTGAGCATGGGTTTGTTCGCCCCAAATGCCATCGGTTTGGCTTTGATTGATTTTGGCTTTTTGCACCACAATTTGCAGCTTATGAATCGCAGGCATATTTTGCACCAATTTACAGGCAGCCTGAATCAAATCATCACGCGAAAATTGCACCGCATAGCGTGTTTTATGCAGCAATTTCTGCCAAATTGCCAAAAACACAGGGTCAAGCGTAAAACCTTTGCGGAAAGTTTGCCGTTTGCGCTGATTGGCATTTTTCGCACCGCCATTGCTGAATTTGATGCCGCATTCATTTTCATATTCTTGTTGCAAATTGGCAGCAAAACTTTCGTAACTTTCATTGGGAATCACGGTCAAAATATTCACGCTGTCATCACGCACACGTTCGCCCTGCTGATTCACCGCCAAACGCAAACCGCGCCCGATTTCCTGCCGTTTTTTAATCGGCGATTGGGTTTCATTGAGCGTACAAATCTGAAACACATTCGGATTATCCCAACCTTCTTTTAAAGCAGAATGCGAAAAAATAAAACGCAAAGGCGAATCAAACGACAATAATTTTTCCTTATCTTTCATAATCAAAGCATAAGTATCGTCATCGGCTTTGGTTTTACCGCTTGTGTCTTTGTCTTGCGAAAAATAGCCGTCATGCACACCGTCCGCGCTTTGTCTCGCTTCTTGTTGGTAAATTTCTTCAAACCATTGGGCAAATTTGCCACCGTTTCGGTAATTCGCCACTTTATCAATAAAAAACAAAGACAAAACTTTAATGCCGCGTGGATTTAAACGTTTTTCTTTTTGCAAATGTTCTTTAATGGTTGCCGCCATTTGGTTTTTCATGATTTCATCACGAATCACATCTTGGTCTTCTCCCAAAGTCAAAACCGTGCCGTTGGACAATGCCAGCGTGCCGTTTTCAGCGTCCAACCCATTGATGATAAAGCCATAACGATAGGTTTCATGATTTCCAGATTTCACAAACAAATCATCGCCCGAAACCACCGAAACCGTTTTCTTTTTGGTTTCTTTTTGATTTTGAAAATAGATTTCCACTTTGGCGGTCAATTTGCGTTTGCCCGATACAAATTCTTTCAACGCCACATACGCACCATTGACATCGTTTTTTGCCAAAACCGATTTCACTTCAATTTGTTTGACCAATTTCTGATTGTAGGCTTCAATCGGATTTAAACTGAATACTTTGTGATACGGCTGTTTGTGGGTGGCAGAATAACGCAACACAAACAAAGGATTGAGCGCATCAATTGCCTGTTTTGCCAAATCCGTTTCCATATTTTGCGGCTCATCAATCAACACAATCGGGCGTGTTTGGCTGATGTTTTGAATCGGTATTTCGCCACTTTCATTCATGCGCTTAATCACATTGTCTTCTTTTTTAAACGCATCAATATTCATAATCAAAATTTCAATATGCGAACTTTGAGCAAAATGGCGTAAAGCATTCAAACGCTCACTGCGGTAAATATCGGCATGAACAATGGGTTTGTTAAACTCGGTTTCAAAATGCGTTTTGGTGGCGCGTATGCTTTGCAACACGCCTTCACGAATCGCCACGCTCGGCACGACAATCACAAATTTACGCCAACCATATTGCTGATTCAATTCAAAAATCGTCCGCAAATAGACATAGGTTTTGCCTGTCCCCGTTTCCATTTCAACGGTAAAATTCAAGCCGTATTGCCCCAATTGGGTTTCAGGCTGCCTGAAACGATTTTGCACCGCTTTCAAATTTTTTTGGATTTCATCGTGGTTTAAATCCAAACGGTTTGCCACAATCGGGCTGCCGCCATTTGCGGTTAATTCAAATGATTGTGTGTGATTGGGTTCGCCTTGAAAAAGATTCACAATGGCGGAAATGGCATCTTTTTGATAAGCCAAATGTTCAAATTTCAATTGCATGGTTTTTATCCAAATAATTCTGAATGACTCCCCAAGCGCACCAAAATCAATTGTTCTGCTTCAATTTTGTAAATCAGCACCAAATCATTTTTAATATGACAATCGCGAAAACCCTGCCAATTGCCCGTTAAAGCGTGGTCGCGATATTGGGCAGGCAAAGGCTTTTCACCGTGCAAACAATGCAAAACTTCGGCAAATTCCGCACTGCTTAATATTTCAGGGGCGATTTTGCGTAAATCACGTTTGTATTCTTTGCTGATTGCCAATCTCATCACTTGGTTTCCTGCGCCATTTTTTGCATCAAAACAATGGCTTCATCAACCGTATCCACAGCAAGCATTTCCACTTCGCCCCGATTAACGGCTTGCATTGCAGCAATGGTTTCAGGTTTGGGCTGATAATCCAAACGCAAAGGAATGGTGTGGGTAAGCGCAATTTCACGCAAAAACATATTGATGGCTTGGGTAGGGGTTAAGCCGTAATTTTTAATCACTTCAAATGCTTGATTTTTAATGTCTTCTGGGACACGAAAACTGTATGCACCGCTCATGATGTTCTCCTGTTTGGGTTCAAATACGGCTTGATTATAAACAGATTTGTATTTCAATGAAATACAAATCACTCAAAAAGCACCTTCAGGCAGCCTATAAAGTTTCAAATTGCACGCCAGCGTCTTGGCATTGCAAAAAGGCATTGGTTTTCAGTGCGTCATTGCCTTGAAAAACGCGGTCTAGGGCAAAGATTTTTTGTGGCGATTGTTGCAAACATGCGTGCAACAATTCATCGCTGAATGTTTGCAAAAACAGGGCGGTTTTGCGTGTGCCTGCTTGATTGTTCAACCAAACCACGCTGCCTGAAAAATCAAACTCATCCGTTAATTGGAAACCCAAACGCAAAGCCAATTCATACGCCAGATTTTCCACGCTGGCGTTTTCATCAACCACATTTTGAAACAATGCCAATTGTTCGCCCAAACTTTCGGCATCAGATTTTTCAGGCTGCCGCCATTGTTTAAAAGCGCTTTGGGCAAGTTTGAACACTTTGAAACCTGTATCCACGTTTTGATTTTCTTTCAGGCTGCCTGAAATGTGTTTTCCTGCGCGGCGTATGCGTTCTTTGGCGATTTCGGCAATGGTGGCGTAACCTGCTTTGTGGGCTTCGGATTTTTCGTCTGTTTCTTCGGGCAACTGCACGCAAATGTAGCGGCGATTGCCACCGTCTTCGGCATTGAGTTGCATAACCGCGTGGGCAGTTGTGCCAGAGCCTGAAAAGAAGTCTAGGATTAGGTCGTTTGGATTTGTTGCACAAAGCACAATTTTGTTTAATAAGGCAACAGACTTAGGGCTTTCAAATACTTTTTCTTCAAACAGCTTTACTTGCTCCTTAGTTGCAGCTTGATTTAAATATGAATTATCGACTAACAAACTATCTAACATTGCATCAGCGTTTTTAATTTCATTTTTGTAACGTTTCAAAATAAAACCACGTTCTTTTTCTGAATGTGTTTTTTTAAATTTAATTTTTCCTGTTTTAACCCATAATTCAAAATTTTCTTTTGAAAAAAACCAAGCGCGTCCCTTTGGTGGAATATCCTCCCTACCTGTAAATGGATTAACAATCGGATAACGGTCGCCATCTCTTGGGGCAGTTGGGTTATCAGAAATCCATTCACCATTTGGGTCATTATCTGGATTTTGATAATTTGAAAAATCTTTTTCCTCACCTTTCAAATAAGCAAATTCTTTATTTTTTGCATAACAGATTAAATATTCATGTTGAATGTTAATTCCTGTTTTTTCAACATTAGTAACGCTTTTTGTCTTGCGGATAAATTCCACTAAAAAATTCTCCGCACCAAACACTTCATCACACAGCAATTTCAATTGCGCCTGTTCATTGTCATCAATGCTGATAAAAATCACGCCGTCTTCGCGCAACAGCGTTTTCGCCAAATGCAGGCGTGGCAACATCATATTCAGCCAGTTGCTGTGATAATGCCCACTGTCTTTGCTGTTTAATCGGAATGCGCCTTGAAACACCCCATCGCGTTTCAGGTAGCCTTCTGTGTCTTTGTCGCCCACGCGTTTGGCGTAGTCATCGCGGGTTTCTGAAAATTTGTCGGGATAAATAAAGCTGTCTTTGCCTGTGTTGTAGGGCGGGTCAATGTAAATCATTTTGACGCTGCCTGCGTAGGCTTTTTGCAGGATTTTCAAGGCTTCCATGTTTTCCGCTTCAATAAACACGTTTTGCGTGGCATCAAAATCCACGCTTTCGGCTTGGCAGGGAATCAGGGTGTTGAAGGTGGGCGTTTGCAAAGCACGGTATGCGGCGGTTTTGCCTGCCCAGTTGAGTTGATAGCGTTCGTTGCTGTCGCAAAGGTTTTCCGTACCCAAAATGAGTTTGAGTTTTTCAAAATCAATCTGGTTTTCGCAGAATATTTCAGGGAAAAGTGCCTTGAGTTTTAGGATATTATTTTGAGTTAAATCATTTTGCAAACCATGTATAATTTCGGTTCGGTTCGGTTCGGTTCGGTTCGGTTCGGTTCGGTTCGGTTCGGTTCGGTTCGGTTCGGTTCGGTTCGGTTCGGTTCGGTTCGGTTCGGTTCGGTTCGGTTCGGTTCGGTTCGGTTCGGTTCGGTTCGGTTCGGTTCGGTTCGGTTCGGTTCGGTTCGGTTCGGTTCGGTCATATCTCTATCCTTTTGAAATAAATAATTTTTAAATAGCACCCTAACTTATCTATAGTCTCTTCAGATTAAAATGATACGCCTTAAAACAACATATTGAAATATTTTTCAATATGTTGAAAATTTTTATTGTCTCATTTTAATCTGAAGAAGCTATATATTTACAGCTAAGGCACTTGCTTTCATTTTGTTGATTGCTGATAAAGGTATTTTTCTTTCTCTCAATCCGCTAAGACGCTGCTATTTTCGCCGCGCTTTCCTGCAGCAGAGCATCTTGCGCGACGGCGAGTTTTTCAATGGTCGAGAGCGGGTCTTCAAGGTCAAAATTCTGCATTTGCGCTTGAAATAGGTCGCGGTGTTGAATAAAGAGTTTCAGGCTTTTTTCCAAATATTGTGCGGCAAGTCCCGCCAGCAGTTCATCATCAAAGCGCAGGGCTTCGCTGAGCATGGCTTCGCTGAAGATGGGCGCAGCCTGTTCGTCCGCCGCTTCTTCCGCCAGCATGCTGAATAGCACGGAGCGGGTAATATCGCGCCCTGTTTGCACGTCTATGACGCTGAGTCTTTCACCTGCGAGCAGGAAGGCGCGCAAGTCTTTGCTTTTGATATAAGCGCTTGCGCCTGTGTCGTATAGACGGCGGTTGGGGTATTTTTTAATTTTGCGCACCGCCATGCTTAGAACAACCAACGCTGCTTTTTCAGCTCGCGCGGTTCAAAGCTGCCGCCGATCATGTCGCAGACGTATTTGACGCTTTCGTCATTGACTTGCCGGCATTGTCCTTGGGTATCGCAGAGCGGAATGTCCGTGCAGCGTCCTTTGGATAAATTGTGTTCACCGATGGCTTCGGGCGTGATGGGGGCTTTGCAGGCGGCTAATGATAGGGCAACAAGGCTTAAAACGAGGATTTTACTCATACTGTGTTTCTCCGATAATGATAGATTAGCCGCAGACTGTAGATACCCAAGCCTGTCCAGATGAACAGGAAAGTGATGAGTTTTGTCCAGTCGAACGGTTCATGAAAATAAAAAATCGCCAGCAAGAATTGCAGGCTGGGCGTGCTATATTGTGCCATGGCAACGGCATTGAGCGGTAGATGCTCCACGGCATAGAGATAGAGCAAGAGCGGCGCCAGCGTAATCACGCCTGCCCCAAGGCAGTAGATAATCATACTCGGCTGCGCGGCATAGTCGAATGCCTGCCCCTGCGCCGCCAACCACAGCCAAGCCGCAAGCACGAAGGGACTGAGAATCAGCATTTCGGCAAATAAACCTGCCACCGCCGGCAATTGGAATTTTTTGCGCAGACTGCCGTAGCAGCCGAAGCTGCCGCCGATGGCGAGCGCCAGCCATGGAAATTCGCCGAAGACGAGAATTTGATAGAGCAGACCGATGCTGGCGCAGCCAAGCGCCAAGGCGCGCCATTTGTCCAATTTTTCCCCGAAAAGACAGATACCTAATGCCACGTTAATCAGCGGCGTGATGAAATAGCCCATGCTGGCTTGGCTGGTCAGGTTTTTATTGACCGCCACAATGTAAAACAGCCAATTCAGGGCGATGAGTACGGCGGTAATCAATAGGCTCAGGCAGGTGCGCGTTTGGCATAGCGGACGCAGCAGGCTTGCCATCCGCCCTTGGTAGAGATAAATAATCAGCAGTATCAATAGGGAAAAGATGACGCGTACATAGAGCAGTTCTTCCGCGCGCATGGCACTCATCAGGCGCACAAAGAGCGGAAAAAATCCCCATGTGCCAAAGGCGGCAATGAGCGCCAGCCATGCTTTGCCCTGATTAGTCATGGCGTTTGCCGGCCAAAGGATCGTTTGGGTCTATGCCGTCCATAAATTGCAGGCGGCGATCATAATGCGTCAGTTCATAAATCAGACCTAGCCAATTGGCAAAAATGCCTTTGGCGGTGTCGCGCCATGTGATGTCGATTTCTTCCGTCAATGCTTCGACGGGGAAGTCGCTGTCGCCGCGCAAATAGGCGTCAATCAATGCCTGCGCATGTTCATTGAAATAATGCGCAGGCAAGGCGGGTTGATAAGACAATTTCCCCGCCTGATATAACACCGCATCACGTTGATATTCTTTCAATAAACTTTGCACATCGTATTCGGGATGCCCCTGTAGATAGATTTGGCGGAAACCGTCGGGCGAAGTAGCTAAGGCAACGCCGCTTTCTTTTCCCGCCACCAAGACTTTCAAGCCGTGCGCTTGCATTTGCGCCGCGCTGACATCGTTGCGCCGCGAATGCGGCATATCGAAACGGGTATTGATATTGGATAAAAGCGGGTGTTTTTTGTCTAAGACCCGATGCTCGAAAACGCCGAAGAGTTTTTGCGCCAAGGGTTGGCGTTTGATGCCGTAAAAAATCTCAAAGGCGGCATGCGAGGCAAGGCAGGAACAGACCACGGAGGTTACATTATCATCCGCCCAGCGGAAAATTTTTCGAATTTCATCCACATAGGGTTCATCGCTTAAGTGCTGATGGACGGGATTGGTACCGGTGACAATCAAAGCATCTAAGCCCTGCTCCGCCAAATCAGAAAATTTTTCATAATTTTCTTCAATATATGCCTGCATTTCCGGACTGCGCGGCACGCCCTCAATGGTAAAAATATGCACATAGAATTGCGCGATGCGGTTGCTGTTGCCGATAAGGCGCAGAAATTGCCGCTCCGTCGCCTGCAAAGCGCCGTCGGGCATCATGTTGAGCAAACCGATGTGCAGCTCGCGGATGTCCTGACTATGCGCGCGGCGGATGTCTAAGACTTCCTGCCCTTCTTTTTGAATGCGCTGCAAAGATTCTAAGGGGCGGTGCGCGACTAATGGCATCTTATCCTCTCTGTTCTTGATAAGCGCGGCTTAATAAAGCCAAAAATTCATCGGCGTTGCGACAAGCCCAAACGGCTTTGACCGGCAGTAAAACACCGTATTGCGCCGCTAAAGCGCGATAATTCTCGCGGCGGTGGCGCAGTAATTGCGGACCGACAAAGCGCAAAAAGTCGTCGCTGTCAAAATCATCGGCATGCCTGATACCTGTTTTAGCGCCGTATTGCTCGACCATCTGCGCCAGAAAATCAGGATGATAGCAAATCGGTTTGGGATATTTTGCCGCACGGGCTTCCAATTCTTGCTGCAAATCCTCATCCGCATCCAGATAGACCAGCAAAGTGCGCTCGGCAATAAAATTCATCAAAGCGCCGTCGGCGGCGTATTCGCCCAAACTGCCGCCGGCATCATTGATAAACCATGCGGCTTGATGACGCGCGCGCGCCAAGGGCATAAAACGCTCGATATCGTACATCGCCTGCTTTTCCGCCGCCGCAAAGGCTTGCTGGCGCGCGCAAAATTCCTGATAAGGCAATCCCTGCCGCCCGATTTTACCGATATAGGCGGATAAGACCGCCAATTGCTCAATCCGCACTTTTCCGCCAATTTGCAAGGCATCGCGCGCCAATAAGGCGGCAAATATCGGCACCGTCGCGGCAATAGCCGCCAGCCAATCGCTAATTGCTTCGTTTAAATAGCGCGTGGCAATGCGGTAATCGCCCGAATAATGGTACCAACCCGCCTGTTGCAGCAAATGGCTCAGCGTGGTTTTGCCGATGCCCGAATGACCGAGCAGGGTAATGGCTTGATGGGGAATACTCATGATGTCTCTGAAAAAATAAAAGGCATACGCCTAAGCGTATGCCTGTGTTTGATTAATGCGCGTCGGCTTTGTTTTTGATTTTTTGCAGCTGACGCTCCAGTTTTTCCTCTAACAGGCTCAGGGCTTGATACATATCTTCATGCCGTGCATCGCCGTGCACATCTTTGCTGCCTGCAATGTGAAGCGTTGCTTCGGCAAGTTTTTCGTGCTTTTCCACTTGCAAGGTAACTTGGGCGCTAGTGACATGTTCGTTCACCTGCTCCAAACGCGTCAGCATGGCTTCCACTTGTTCGCGCAGCGCATCACTAATGTCTAAATGTTTACCTGTGATATTAAATTGCATGGAAAACTCCTTTCATCTAGTTTGCAGACCATCTACACTGCTGACAGTAGCAAATCTTGCGCAAGCCTGCAAGCATTCACAGGCGCTGATGCTTAAGCTCTAAAGACTGTATCCGTAAATTCAAGAAAAGAAAGCCTTGGGGCTTATGAGGGGTTAATCGCATTAATCTGAAACACTTCAATATGCGCATATTCAGGCATCGCCAATAATGCTTCTCCGCTGCGAGAATACTCGACTCTAGAGCCTCATATATTATCCATATTCATTTCTAGCGGACGGCTGCGCCAAAATTCCCGTAAACAGGCGGCTACCGCCAAAGGCGCATCCATATGCACATGATGCACACCCGTCAAACGCTGCACTTGAATATCACGCGTCGCGGCGTAACGCGGCGGCAAAAACGCCCAATGCGGCGCATAGCCCTGCTCGGCTTCAATCATCAAGACGGGGGCTTCGATCGCTTCAATAAAGCTCATCATCTGCGCCTCGCTCAATAGGTTGGGCTGCCAAATGCGCAAGCGGCGATCGCTTAAAAAGCGGTAGCCTTCATAGCCTTTGCTGGTATTGCGCGAGAGCAGCAAAGCCGCATTTTCCGCCCGCATCTCGCCTGCGCTCAAACGCGCCCGCATCAGGGCGTCAAAATCTTGATAGACTTTTTCGGGACGACTTTGCATATAATCCAATTGCATCAGATTGTTGCGAAAACGCTGCGGCAACGGTTCATCATCGGAAACGCTCGCCACGCCATACAATTCGATGCAGGCCAAACGCACCACGCGCTCGGGAAAAGCGCCTGCCAATAAGGTCGCCACCGCCGCGCCCATAGAATGACAAAGCAAATCCAAACGTTGAATACCCAGATAATCCGCCGCCAAAATCACATCGCGCAAATAATCGCTGAAATGATAGCCGCTGGCACGCGGGCGATGGGCGCTATGCCCGTGTCCGGCAAAATCTAAAGCGATAATCGTCAGATCATCTTGTGCCAAAGCATCCGCCAAGGGCGCAAAGCTCATGGCATTATCCAACCAGCCGTGCAGGGCGAAAACGATATGCCTGCCCTGCCCGAAGCGCAATCCCGCCAAGCGGATATGCGGCAAATCAATAACAATTTCTTCGCCTCGCATTTTAGGGACAAGGATTGCTGATATCGGCATGTACCGCATCAATCGCGGCTAAAGTATCGGCACTTAAACGCACTTCATGGCTGGCAATATTTTCCGCCAATTGCGTCAAATTGGTCGCGCCAATGATATTGCTACTTACAAATTGACGCTGATTGACAAAAGCCAATGCCATCGTAGCCAAGCTCAATCCTGCCGCTTCGGCAATAGCGGCATAGCGTTCCACCGCTGCAAAAGCCTGCGGTTTGGTATAGCGCACAAAGCGATCAAACTGCGTCAAACGCGCACCCTCCGGCTTAGCGCCGTGGCGATATTTTCCCGATAACACACCGAATGCCAAAGGCGAATACGCCAATAAACCCGCCTGCTCGCGGATAGACATTTCCGCCAAACCCACTTCATAGCTGCGATTGAGCAAATTATAGGGATTTTGCACGCTTACCACCGGCGGCAAGCCCTGATTCTCATGCAAACGCAAATACTGCATCAATCCCCAAGGCGTCTCGTTCGACAAACCGATATGGCGGATTTTTCCGGCTTGCTGCAACTCCTGCAAGGTTTCCAAAACTTCCACAAAAGGCGTTTCCTTTCCCGTATCTTGCACGGCATCAAAATCCAAACGCCCGAAGCAATTTGTCGGACGCTCCGGCCAATGCAATTGATACAAATCCAAATAATCAGTTTGCAAACGCTTTAAACTGGCATTACAAGCCTCATGCAATTGCGCTTTGCTGAAATTCGCACCGCCGCGGATATAGTTTTGATTGTCATTGCCGCGCGCAGGACCGGCCGCCTTGCTGGCTAAGACAATATCATCGCGCTTGCCGCGTTTTTTCAGCCAATGACCGATGATTTCTTCCGTACTGGCATAAGTTTGCTCGCGCGGCGGCACCGGATACATTTCGGCGGTATCAATAAAATTCACCCCATGCGCCAAGGCATAGTCCAATTGTTCATGCGCCTGCACCAAAGTATTTTGCTCGCCCCAAGTCATCGTGCCTAAGCAAATTACGCTGACTTCGATATCGGTCTTTCCCAATCTCCGCTTTTCCATTTTTCCTCCCAATCAAGGTGTTATAGTTTCTTCAGATTAAAATGAGACAATTAAAATTTTCAACATATTGAAAAATATTTCAATATGTTGTTTTAAGGCGTATCATTTTAATCTGAAGAGACTATAATACGCCGCCTGCTGCCGCAGCAAAGCAAGCGTGCAATAAAAAAGCCACTTGTCGTATCAAGTGGCTTTAAGAATTAGGAGGTGCAACCGTTATGGCCGTTCTTACCATATGCCCTTGAACCGAGGAGGTTCAAGTGGGTGTCTCTGCTCATCTTTGGGCTTCCTGCTCGAGGCAGGCTTGCTCGCCCGACTGCGTCTAACTCCCAGGCAAAATGCAATTAGGGTCAAGGGGTCTTTGGAAACACGCGCCTAACAGCAGCACCATGCGCACACTATATGCCAAATCCCCGATGCTGTAAAGCCCAAATAACAACAAATTTTTACATTTTTCATTTCTTTGCCGCTGACCATTTTGTCTTTAAAAATCATTTTTATTTTTAAATAGATAGAAAAAATTATGCTCGGACTTGATATAAATCATGCGAATATTAAACAGAATGTTTATCATTTGATAAACAATTTCAAGGAGAGACTATGCGTTTACTTACTTATTTACCGCTGCTAGCGGTATCCGCTGCCATGGCGGAAGAAGCCTTAAACCTTGCCAGCGCAGAGCAATACGGCATGCAGCTTAGCTTTGCCCCGCCGCCGATTATCACGCCGCAGACGGATTTCCTTCAACCACAGGAATTGCAATTCGACTATCTGCCTGCTTGGAGCCATGTCGGCGTGGCGCAAGACGTCGCCGGCAATATTGAGCGGCCTTTCCATACCGCCGCAAGTGTAAGCGCGCATGGCAATACGCAAAGAATGCTATACCGCCAACGCGGCGCCAATGCCTATGTGGTCGCGCAGGCATACCGCCAAGAACTCAAAGATTATCAAGACGGCAACGGCAATTCCGTCAATGCCGGCTATAAACGTGACGGACAAATGCTGATGTTCGGCTTCGTACCCGACAGCAATCAAGAATACCGCCTTGGCGCTATCCGCGACAATATCCGTGATGACAAACAACCTCAGCATAATATAGATGCGCTCGACACGCGTCGTAGAGTTTTCACTGCCGGCGCAAAAATCGGTGCGCAAGACCAAAGCAATACCTTTAATTTCAATATCCGCCATGTGGATTTGGCGCGTTCCGCCAGCAATTTCGACTTGCGAACGCCGGCAAACCCCAATCAGCGCATCAAAATGGAAATCGACCGCCAACGCTTATTCCTTGATGCCGACTACCGCCTGCAATACGACGAACACCGCTCACAATTCGGTCTGAAATACGAGCATGACGAACATCAAGCCGAACGTTTTCTCATCAATCCGATGGGCGCAGCGCTGCGCAACGCCTTCCGCTTTCCAGACGTACACAGCGAACGCTTCCATATTTTCTACGACCATATCTGGCAAATCGCGCCTGAACATCGCCTAAGCGCCGGTATCAGCTACGATCATTTAACTGCCGATCCCAGAGCGCGAAATACCGCTACGGCAACACCCGCGCCAAATAATGTCTGGTTTATGCATTACGGCAAGCGCGTAGATGACAAACTCACGACCGACGGCGTCGGCGTCGCGGTAGCTTATGAATTTGCGCCGAACGAACAGCATAAATACCGCATAGCACTGGACAGTCTGATTCGTCAACCTGACAATACCGAACGTTTTCATGCTCTTGTCGGACAAAATGGTCTCGGCTGGATTGGCAATCCCTTCCTTGAACCGGAACGCCATAACCGCCTAAGCCTTAGCGGACAATGGCAGGGCAGCGCTTGGCGCGATTACGGCAAAATTGCCGGCGGCGACGCGGCAGAGGCTTGGCAAATCAAAGCCAGTATAGACTATGACAAAGTCAATAATTTCATCACCCTAGACCGCATCCGCCGTCCGGCTATGCCGCTAAATGGCAATATCATCAGCCGCAATGTCGATGCCACCCTCATCGGCGCGGAACTTGAAGCCGCCAAGAGCTTTAGCCACAATCTCGCTGCGCGCGCCAAAATCCGCTACCAATACGGCGAAAACGACAGCGACAAACGTCCGCTCTACAATGTACGCCCACTTACAACCGATGTCGCCCTTGATTGGCGGGATTACACCGCCTTCGGCAGCTACAACCTCGGCGCAAACCTGCATTATGCCCATAAAAGCAAGCGTCTGGACAGCAATCGCGCCGCAGGTCTTGGCTTTGACAATCCCAAGCATTATCAAAGCTATGCTGCGGTAAACCTCTACGGCGGACTGCAATGGAACGACCGCTTTGCCCTCAGCGCCGGCGTAAACAACCTCTTTGACCGCCAATATTACGCCTTTAACGAGCAACCGCACGTTGCCGCGCAAAGGCCAATCGCCGTCGCCGCCCCCGAACGTACCTTCTGGCTCGGCTTTAACTTCAATTTCTAAATCAGGAGACAAACGATGAAACGCCGTCATTTCCTAAAACTCGGCAGCGCAGCCGCTGCTGCTAGCATCTTACCGCTACACGCCCAAGACAAGCTCACCCTATGGGGGCCGCCGGTCAGCCCGACCGTTCTGCTTGCCATTGCCGCACAAATGGGCAAAGCGAAAAACATCCGCCCCTTTTCAGTTAAAAGCTGGCTCAGCCCCGATCAACTGCGCGCAGGCTTGGTCAGCGGCAGCATTCAAGCCAGCATCGTACCGAGCTACGTTGCCGCCAATTTGCGCAACCAAGGACAATCCGTCCTGCTGCACAACATCATGACCAGCGGACTGCTCTCTATCATGAGCAAAAACAGCCCGCTCGGCGAAGCGACACAACTTATAGGACAAAAAATCGTCATGCCTTTTAAAGGCGACATGCCCGATTTAGTCATGCAAATCCTCTGCAAACGCGAAAACATCACACTCGGCGATATCACCTACACCGCCACGCCGCCCGAATCTGTAGGACTCTTCCTCAAACAAGACTTCCCTTACGCCCTTCTGCCGGAACCGCTTGCCAGCGCCTCTATCCTACGCGGCAAACAAGTCGGCATTAGCGTCGAACGCGGTATCGTATTGGACACATGGTGGAATCGCAGCTTCGGCAGCAGCAAAGGTATACCGCAGGCAGGTTTAATGATTTCCGAAACATTTGCCGCTGAAAACGCCGAATTCCTTGCCGCACTCGATCAAGACCTGCTGGATGCCGTCGATTGGGTCGCCGCCAACCCGAAAAGCGCTGCGGAAATCGCCGCCGGCTACATGCCCGCCCCCGTCCCTGCGCTGCAACAAGCCCTACCCCATTCGGGCTTAATGGCGGTCAGAAGCACGCAAATGCGCGAAGAAATCCTCCATTTCTTCCAAGAACTCTACAACCTCAATCCTAAAATCATCGGCGGCGGCGCACCCGATACCGCCTTAATTGCTTAAGACAGATAAAAAGCCGCTTCAAAGCGGCTTTTTATTACTTGAATTGTCAAACCAAGTGCAATACTTTTTTAAAGTAAACTTCATAAGGTGTTTTCCAGCCTAAACACTTTCTCGGCCGTAGATTTAATTTGTCAACGACCGATTGAATATAATCATCGCTCCACCGGTTTATATCCTTTTGCTTGGGGAAAAACTCCCTGAGCAACCCGTTTGTATTTTCATTTGTCCCCCTTTGCCACGGCTGATGCGGCTCGGGGAAATAAAAGGCTGCGCCTAATGTTTGCGTAACTAAACTATGTTTGGCAAATTACTTGCCTCTATCCGGCGTAATTGACCGTAATTTATGCGGTGTAAGCAGGGTTATCATCGCCTCTTTAACCAACAATGCTTTTTTGCCTGCAAGCTTTTTCATCAACTCAAAACGGCTTTTGCGTTCCGTCAAAGTAAGCAAACAGGCACCGCCTGCGACACCCAATACCGTATCCGCTTCCCAATGTCCGAAACGGTTGCGGTTTTGCGCTGAAATCGGGCGTTCCTCCAATGTATGCGAAATCGTGATTTTTCCACGCTTTTCAAGATGATTTTTCTCCGTCTTGTTCTGCCTTTATGGCGTAATTTTCGGCTTGCTTTGCCTTCGCTGATATCTAGCCAACCTTGATGAATCGCGCGGTAAACCGTATTGAAACTGATCGATAAATCAGATTTTTCAAATTCTAAGCGCTTGCTGAGCTGTTCGGGCGACCACTTGCCGTCTAACACCTTGCTTTGCACCAAATGACGATATAGTCAAAGAATTGAAAAACTATTACGGCGTTGGCTCGCCTTGCCGTACGCTCTTGTACTGTCTGCGGCTCGCCGCCTTGTACTACTTTTTCACTTCTCCGACTATATTCCGCCCGTTTTAATTTGGGTATCGCTTTGCACTTTTTCCGATGCTTTTGATAGCTGCTGTGCGCCGAACTCGCTCGATATACTTTGAGTGCATGCCTTTTTAGCTCACGGGAAATGGTGCTGCAGCTCCGCCCTAATTGTCGGGCAATCTCGGACTGTTTTTTGCCTTGAGCGAGCAGAATCATTATGCTTTCCCGTTCTGAAAGTGTAAGATGTCGGTAAGAAGCGTTCATTTTAGAGTCCTTTTTTGTTGGGGAACAAAATGATACTCTATTATGAATGCTTCTTTTTTTTGCACTTGGATTGTAAATTCAAGCTCAAAAAAACTTGATTCTATACGGATGATACCGTATGATTGCCGCACAAAAGACATGAAGTATTTTGTGAAAACAGAAATTTTTTCTCATTTCTTTCCCCCTAATTTGCCGTACTTCACCATTTAAAGTACGGCTTTTTTTTTTGCAAGAATTCTACAATTTAAGTTTCTCCAGTTAAATTTCTTGGAATTTTTCTCTAAAAAACTTATACAATCTTTTTATTAACAACAGGGTAAATACATATAATAAAAATATCAAATCAAAGATAATAGTTTATTTTTTCATCTTATATATAATACAAATGCTGCAAGTATGAACTTAGCGGCTATATGATTAATTTTACCTATCTTAAATCGAGAATAAAATGTTATATCTTAAAAAACTAAGTAAATTTGCTGCAATAACTCTTGTCAGCACTTGCTTCAACGCTGCAATACAAGCAGAAACTTTAAAAATGGGCGTAAACCATAAGGCTCCGCCTTACATCTATATTGATGAAAAAGGTGATTTAACGGGATTTACTATTGAACTCGCTAAAGCGATTGGTAAAGAAGCCGGCTTCGATGTAGAAGTCGTAGCCTTACCCTTTGTATCGGTTATCAAGGCTATGGAAAATAAAGAAATCGATATCATTGGTCATATGTATAGTTCTGCCGAACGCGCTAAAATTTACAATTTTGTAAATAGCTATGACGATCAATTTAAATTTATTCGACTAAAAGATAGAACTTCTGCAGATTTAGTCTCGCCTTTGAACGAGAATACCAGAGTCTCTGTTATTGAGGGTTCGCCTCAATTTAAAGAATTGCAAGCAATGAAATCACAAGATTATCCTACAATCGAAATCCGTGATTTAGACACTAACTTCCTAACATTTAAGGAATTATTTCAAAAAAAATCTGATATTATGTTCGCACCTATTTCTGAAATAAATTCATTACGCAATAATTACAAAGAATATGAATTTCAAATTTTAGACATACCTAGCCAGTATTCGCACATTCAAGCAACTTCAATCAATTACGCCACCCGCAAAGAAGAAGAGGCTTTGCACGAGCGCATATCAAAAGGTTTTGAAATTGCTAAATCTAATGGCGTGTATGATGAATTAATTAAAAAATACAATTTATAATTTTTATCAATGATATGGTATTTAAACTGCATCATTGATTTTTACATAAAAATCTCAATTTTATCTTATGGTTGCAAAATACTAATGAAAAAATTAAATACATACGCCGTCATTGCTATAACAGCTATTTGCTTTAATACGTCAGCACAAGCAGAAATCTTAAAAATGGGCGTGAATCATAACGCCCCTCCTTATATCTATCTTGACGGAAACGGTCATTTAACCGGTTTTACCATCGAATTAGCAGAAGCTATCGGTAAAGAAGCCGGCTTTAATGTAAAAGTCGTTCCGCTGCCTTTTGCATCCGTATTGGCAGCAATGGAAAATAAAGAAATTGATATTATTGGTCAAATGTATGGTTCTGCCGAACGTGCTAAAATTTATGATTTCATTAATAGTTACAATGATGAATTTAAATTTATTCGCTTGAAAAATAAAGTACATGCCAAGCCGGCAGCGGTCTTAAGCGAAAATACGAAAGTTGCGGTTATTGAAGGCTCTCCGCAATTCAAAGAATTGCTAACTATGCAAAAACAAGATTATCCCAGCATTGTCATTCGCGATGCCGATACGAATTTTCTAGCATTTAAAGAATTATTTCAAGAAAAATCAGAAGTTATGTTCGCCCCGATTTCCGAAATCAATTCATTGAGAAATAATTATCAGCAATATGAATTTGAAATTTTAGATATTCCTCCGCAATATTCACATATCCAAGCAATTTCAATCAATTATGCCACCCGTAAAGGTGAGGATGATTTGCATCAACGCATTCTCAAAGGCTTTGAAGCGACTAAGGCAAGCGGCGCTTATACCGCCCTGCTTAAAAAGTACAATTTATGATGCAACCAAATCATACCGCTATTTATAGTTGAAGAATTGAAAAAGTATTATGGCATTAGCTCGCCTTACCGTACGCTCTTGTACTACTTCTTCACTTCTCGACTATAACACAGCGGCTTTTTATTTACGTTTGCAATAATCTCTTTTATTGAAACCCTTTTTTGATACTCGTATAATCTTGACGTTTTGTAGATTGGCTACCGATTATTTTTTTATTTTAAATCATTTATGTAGGTTTTTATGATTCAAGCTGTGATTTCCTCTGCAAGTTTTGCAGAACGCCGCCAGCGTTTACTCTCTCAACTGTCTGAAGGTTCGGTCTTGGTATTGTTTGCCGCGCCGGAGGCTTTGCGCAACGGCGATGTGCATTATCCTTTCCGTCAAAACAGTTATTTTTGGTATCTTACCGGTTTTCCCGAGCCTGATGCGATTGCTGTGCTGCGCAAACAGGGCAATGGGGTGCATTACACGCTGTTTAATGCGGTTCGCAATCCCGAATTGGAGATTTGGCAGGGCAAAATTATCGGACAGGAAGGCGCGCTGGCAGATTACGAGGTCAATGAGGCTTATCCTCTTGAAGAAGCCGCACAGCGTTTGCCCAAACTCTTAGCGGACAGTACGAGAATTTATTCCGTTTTAGGTGTCAATTCCGCCAATGACCAACGCCTAAGCGAGTTACTGCGCGAAGTTCATCGTCTCACGGGACGCGGGGGAGCACCGATTGAGGGTTTGTTCGATATCCGCCGCGAGCTTGACGAAATGCGCATGATTAAATCGATTGAAGAACAAAATCTTCTGCATGAGGCGGGGCGTATTTCCGCCGCAGGACATCGCGCCGCCCTACTCGCCGCACGTCCGGGAGCCTATGAATATACCGTGCAAGCCGCGCTTGAGGCGGAATTCCGCCGCCATCAAGGCTGCCATTGGTCATTTGCGAGCATTATTGCTTCCGGCGCCAATGCCTGCTGTCTGCATTACCACGATAATAATGCGCCGCTTAAAGACGGAGAATTGATTATGGTGGATGCCGGTGCGGAATTCGGCGGCTATGCGGGCGATATCAGTCGTACCGCGCCGATTAACGGCAAATTCAGCCGCCAGCAACAGGCGCTGTATGAAATCGTTCTTAATGCGCAAAAAACCGCGATTGCCAATGCCCGCGCCGGCATTCGCCATCTCGATTTGCACCGCCAAACCAGTATTTTGCTCATGCAAGGCATTATTGATTTGGGCATTGTGGACGGCAATGCGGAAGAAATGGTCGATAGCGGTGAAGTCAAACGCTTCTATCCGCACGGCACAGGGCATTGGTTGGGCTTAGACGTGCATGATGTCGGCATTTATAAAATTGACGGAGAATCGCGCATTTACCGCCCGAATATGGTGATTACCATTGAACCGGGCCTGTATTTACAGGCAAACGATACGACGATTGAGGAATCTTGGCGCGGCATCGGTATACGTATTGAAGACGATATTATCATTACTGAAGGCGAGGCTGAAGTCACCACCGCCGACGTGCCGAAAGAAATCCGCGAGATTGAGGCTTTACTAGCCGAGCGGCGCTAAAAAATATAGTGCTCGGATAAGTGGAAAAGCAATATCGCTAGTAAGCAAGGCAAATAATAACGTCGTTTTTTCCACTTATCCGACTACAAGAAGATATAGAAAAATAAAATCAATTTTATCATTAAAAAAGCGGTAACAACCGCTTTAATTTATTGAAATTTAATTCACAAATTTTTCAAAATTACTTTGCATAACGACTTGGATAATTCTGACGCAGAAACATATCGTAGTTTGCTTTACTTGCTTCGCTGAGTAAGGTTTCTTTCATTGTTTTGGCTTCTCTGGGATTTCCGCCTTTCGCTTCAAAAGCCGAGATTGCTTTTTCTAACTGCTCTTTGCTGCTATCAATCCCAAGGCCTAGCACGACATAATAATCCGCCATCATAATACACACCCCGCTATTGCTTTTTGCATTTAAGATTTTTTCAACAATAAAAAAACAGCAAATAATTTGCTGCCCTAATAAATTTGGTGCCTAAGAAGAGACTCGAACTCTTACGGTGTCACCACCGGCGGATTTTGAATCCGCTGCGTCTACCAATTCCGCCACTCAGGCTAAGTGAGAGGCGCATTATAGGCGTTTTTCAGTCAATAGCAAGCGGATTTTTGATTTTTGCACTTAAACTCGTCTAAGCATTTTTAATTTCATCATATTTTCTTTGCCGCTTTTCGCAATTGAGCGAATAAATCGGCAAGATAGGCACCCGCTGTGTCAATATCCTCCATGCGTGTGTTACGCCCGAAACTCAGGCGCAAACTGCGTCGTGCCAAAGCCTCGTCCAGCCCCATGGCTTGCAAAACGTATGAAGACGCCAGATAAGCCGAAGCGCAGGCAGAACCGTTTGAACAAGCGATTCTCTCTATCAGACCCAATACATTCTCTTCGACAATGCCATGCAGGCTCAGATTCACATAATGCGGCGCGCCGCCGAACTGATGATTGCATTGCACATAGGATAAATCCAAATGACTCAGCAAACGCTGGCGCAGACATGCTGCGTGCTGCCAATCTTGTTCGCGCTCAAGAGCAGCAAGATACGCCGCCTCGCCCATACCGACAATTTGCGCCGTCGGCAATGTGCCGCTGCGCAAACCCTGCTCTTGAGCGCCGCCGTGCATTTGTGCCAACAATCGCAAATCTGTGCGCCGCCGCTTATATAAAACGCCCGCGCCTTTAGGCCCGTAGGCTTTATGCGCGGACAAACTCAGCAAATCAATCGGTATTTCTTGCAGATTGATTGCCACCTTGCCCAAGGCCTGCGCGGCATCTACATGTAAAAACACGCCGCTTTGCCGACAGATTTCCGCAATCCCTGCAATATCCTGAATAAAGCCCGTCTCATTATTGACCCACATGATGCTTACTAAGAACGTATCGGCGCGGATGGCATCGGCTAAGGTGTCCAATTCCAGCTGTCCGTCGGGACGCACCGGCAAATAACTGAGCGCAAAGCCGCGCCGTTCTAAGGCACGCGCACTTTCTAACACGCTGCTATGCTCTGTCGCTGCCGTGATGATATGTCCCTGCCCTTGCGCTTCAGCCAAGCCTTTAATCGCCAGATTATTGGCTTCTGTCGCGCCGCTGGTAAAAATCACTTCCGCCGCTTGGGCGCAAATAGCTTGGGCGATTTGTTTTCTTGCTTTTTCCACCGCCTCTTCCGCCCGCCAGCCGTAGGCATGAGCGGAAGCGGAATTGCCGAATTGCTCTTTAAAATAAGGCTGCATGGCGGCATACACCCGATCGTCAAGCGGGGTTGTAGCGGCATAATCCAAATAAATCATTTAGTTACTCACTTTGATTTGCTGTGAAAGTGCTGTGCAATGATAGATAATTTTTGTGCAATAAGTAAATTTTTTCTACATGACTTAGACAAGACTTATGATAAGCTAGGCATGAGGCAAATTAATAAGTAAGGCTTAATAAAAGTCACTCGCATTTCATCGAAATGCGGCAAAAAACTAATGGCGAAGCCATTAAAGGACATCATCATGAAGGTTACACGTCGACAATTTTTTAAGGTAACCGCTTCAGGTGCAGGCGCTTGCACCGCTGCGGTCATGGGAGTCATGCCGGCACCGGCTTTTGCAGAAGTGCGGCAATACAAACTCAGCGGAGCTTTTGAAGCGCGCAATAACTGCACTTATTGCTCGGTAGGTTGCGGTACGATTTTATACAGTTTGGGCGACGGCGCCAAAAACGCGAAAAAGAAAATCTTTCACATCGAAGGCGATCCCGACCATCCGGTCAGCCGTGGCTCTCTCTGTCCCAAAGGCGCTTCTTTGCTGGATTTCGTCAATAGCGAAAACCGCCTGCATTATCCTGAAGTGCGCGAACCTTTCAGCGACGAATGGAAACGCATTTCTTGGCACGAAGCCTTACAACGCATCGCCCGCCATATCAAAAACGATCGCGACGCCAATTTCATTGAGAAAAATGCCGAGGGCGTTACCGTTAACCGTCTGCCTTCTTTAGGCATGCTGACCGCTTCCGCCTCTTCGAATGAAACGGGGATTCTGACGCAGAAATGGATGCGTTCTTTAGGCATTATCGCCACCGACGCGCAGGCGCGCGTCTGCCACGGTCCGACCGTTATGGCATTGGCTTCCACCTTCGGACGCGGCGCGATGACCAATACTTTCTGTGATATGCAAAACGCCGATTTCATCATGGTTATGGGCGGCAATGCGGCGGAAGCTCACCCCGTCGGCTTTAAATGGGTGATTGAAGCGAAAAAGAAAAAAGGTACGAAGCTCTTTGTGGTCGATCCGCGTTTTAACCGCACCGCCGCCGTCGCCGATTTCTACGCTCCCATCCGTTCAGGCAGTGACATCGCCTTCTTAGGTGCATTAATCAATTGGCTGATTGAAAATGATAAAATCCAATGGGAATACGTCAAAGCCTATACCAATGCCAGTTTTATCGTCAAAGAAGGCTATGATTTCCATGAAGGCTTGTTCTCCGGCTACAATCAGCCCGATACCGAACGCACCAAGCGAGGCGAAAAACAGCCGGAAACCAGCAGCCGCACCGATATTAATCAACCTACCTATAACAACGAAACATGGTTCTATGAATTAGATGAAAACGGTCATGCCAAAACCGACCTGACCCTGCAAGACCCGCGCTGCGTCTTCCAACAACTGAAAAAGCATTATTCACGCTATACGCTGGATATGATGAACCGCATTTGCGGCACCAGCAAAGAAGACTTCCTCAAAGTCGCAGAGGCTTGGGGCGAAATGGCGGCGCCCGATAAAGCCGGTACGATTTTATACGCACTCGGCTGGACGCAGCACACCACAGGCAGCCAAATCATCCGCACCATGGCGATGGTACAATTATTGCTCGGCAATATCGGTATGGCAGGCGGCGGCGTCAATGCCCTGCGCGGACACTCTAACATTCAGGGCTTATCCGATTTGGGTCTGCTCTCCACCTCCCTGCCGGGTTATCTGACCCTGCCCAACGAGACCAATCACAAAACCTTCCAAGACTATCTCAACAAACAGACGCCTAAAGCCCTGCAAGCCAATCAATTGAACTATTGGCAAAACACACCGGCTTTCTTTGTCAGCTTCCTCAAATGGATGTACGGCGACAATGCCACCCAAGAGAACAACTGGGGCTATGATTGGCTGCCCAAATGGGACAAGATGCGCGATATTTTGCAATTGACCGAATCCATGTATCAGGGCGAAGTGCAAGGTTTGTTGGTGCAAGGCTTTAATGCCCAAGGTTCTTTCCCTGACGCGCATCGCGTGACCGAAGCCTTTTCCAAACTCAAATACATGGTCGTGATGGATCCCATCAAAACCGAAACCGCTTCTTTCTGGGAAAACCACGGCGAAGCGCATGATGTTGATCCCAGCCAAATCGGCACGGAAGTCTTCCGCCTGCCGACACCCTGTTTTGCCGAAGAAGCCGGCTCGATTGTTAATTCCTCGCGCTGGCTGCAATGGCATCATCCGGGCGCGGAACCGCCCGGCGAAGCCCTGCCCGATTTGGACATTTTGGGCGAACTGCACCTCTTGCTCAAAGAAATGTACGAACAGGAAGGCGGCGTTGCGCCAGAGCCGATTACCAAACTGTCTTGGAAATACGCCAAACCGCATGCGCCCACGCCTGAAGAAATGGCAAAAGAATCCAACGGCTACGCGCTGGCCGATTTATTCGACCAAGACGGCAAACTCATCCGCAAAAAAGGCGAATTATTGGACGGCTTCCATCAATTGCGCGCCGACGGCAGCACCGAATGCGCCACATGGATATTCTCCGGCTCTTGGACGCAGGCAGGCAACCAAATGGACCGCCGCGACAACACCGATAGCGGCTTAGGCAACACGCCTTACTGGGCATGGGCATGGCCGGCGAACCGCCGCATCGTCTATAACCGTGCCTCCTGCGATCCGAGCGGTAAGCCTTGGGATCCGAAACGCGTCCTTATTAAATGGGACGGCGAAAAATGGGGCGGTGCGGACGTTGCCGACTTCAAAGCCACCGAGCCGCCCGGCTCCGACATGAACCCCTTTATCATGAACGAAGAAGGCGTCGGACGCCTATTCTGCGCCCGCAAAATGGTGGACGGGCCTTTCCCGGAACATTACGAACCGATGGAATCACCGATCGGCACCAATCCGCTACATCCGAATGTGGTGCAATCGCCTGCGGTACGCCTCTTCGACAGCGTCAAAGACCGCTTCGGCACACATGTGGAATACCCCTATGTCGGCACCACCTACCGCCTGACCGAGCATTTCCAATTCTGGACGAAATCCGTCAAATTGCTGATGATTGCGCAGCCGGAACAATTCTGCGAAATCAGCGAAGAATTGGCGGCGGAAAAAGGCATCCGCAAAGGCGACTGGGTAAAAATTTTCAATAAACGCGCATGGATACGTGCTAGAGCAGTGGTAACCAAACGCATCAAGCCGCTGCAAATCGACGGCAAAACCGTGCACCAAGTCGGCATCCCCCTGCACGGCGGTTGGGAAAACGTTTCAGGACAAAAACAGTTTATCGTGAATTCGCTCACGCCCTTTGTCGGCGATTGCAACACGCAAACCCCTGAATTTAAGACATTCCTCGTAAATATTGAAAAAGCATAAATATAAAGGAACATCATCATGGCACTGCAATCATTAGACATCAAACGCCGCTCGGCAACCTCCGGCATCATGCCGCCACCCGCTGCGCGCGACCATCAAGTAGAAGTGGCAAAACTCATCGACGTAACCACCTGTATCGGCTGCAAAGCTTGCCAAGTCGCCTGCTCGGAATGGAACGACATCCGCGACGAAATCGGCACCAACCACGGCGTCTACGACAACCCCATCGACCTGACCTCCAAAAGCTGGACGGTCATGCGTTTTGCCGAAACCGAAGAACACGGCAAATTGGAATGGTTGATTCGCAAAGACGGCTGTATGCACTGTAGCGAGCCGGGCTGCTTGAAAGCCTGTCCTTCGCCCGGCGCGATTATCCAATATCACAACGGTATCGTGGATTTTCATCAGGAAAACTGCATCGGCTGCGGCTACTGCGTCTCGGGCTGCCCCTTCAACATCCCGCGCATGGACGCTGACGACCACCGCGCATACAAATGCACCCTCTGCTCCGACCGCGTCGCCGTCGGACAAGAACCCGCCTGCGCCAAATCCTGCCCGACAGGCGCGATTCAATTCGGAAGCAAAGCCGACATGCTGCGCGTGGCGGAAGAACGCGTCCGCGATTTACAGGCGCGCGGCTATGAAAACGCCGGCATTTACGACCCGCAAGGCGTGGGCGGCACGCATGTAATATATGTGCTTCATCATGCCGGCGAGCCGGAACTCTACAGCAATCTGCCTAAAGACCCGAAAATCAGCACCACCGTCAAACTATGGAAAACTCTGCTTAAACCGTTAGTTACCTTGGGCATTGTGGCAGCCACCGCTTCAGGCATCTTGCACTACCTCACCATCGGCCCGAACCGCACGCGCGAAGACGGCGAAGACAATCCCGAAGTCATCAGCAAAGAAGGCAAAGTCTTATCAGGACAGGAGAAAGCCTAATGAAACGCCCACTCATCCAACGCTACAACAAAGCCGAGCGCATCAACCATTGGTTCGTCGCCTTTTGCTTTATCCTGCTCGCCGTCTCCGGTCTGGGCTTTTTCTACCCCTCCTTCTTCTGGCTGACCCACATTTTCGGCACGCCGCAATTGGCGCGCATATTGCATCCCTTGGTCGGCGTACTGATGTTTGTCGGCTTCTTTATCCAATTCTTCCGCTATGTGCGCCTGAATTTCCTCGATAAAGAAGACAAAAAATGGTTAAAAGACATCGGCAAAGTCATGCAAAATCATGAAGTCGGCGATGTCGGCAAATACAATGCCGGACAAAAACTGATGTTTTGGCTGATGACAAGCTGCATGGTCTTGCTGCTGCTCAGCGGACTGATTGCCTGGCGCCCCTATTTCGCCCCGCATTTCCCCATTCCCGTCATCCGCTTTGCCTTATTAGTGCATTCTGCCGCCGCCAGCCTCTTAATCATCGGCATTATCGTGCATGTCTATGCCGCCTTGTGGATTAAAGGCACCTTGCGCGCCATGGTAGAAGGCGTGGTCACTCAAACATGGGCGGAAAAACATCATCCGCGCTGGTATCGCGCCGTAATGGAAAAAGCGCGGCAATCCCAAGCGGATAAGGCAGATGCGTCCGCCACGCCGCCTTCTCATTTCTAAACCCTTAAGCAATTGCCTCTCAGCGGGGCGATTGCTTCATCAAGACTCCGCCATATGCAGCCGCTTTCCAGCCATCCCATTCTCCGCCGCCAAGGACAAATGCTCAGTCCTTCCCAAGACATACTGGCGGAAGAAGTACCGATTGCCCTCGTCTATAACGGCATCTCGCACGCCGTATTGATGGCAAGCCCGCAAGACCTTGCCGAACTCGCCATCGGCTTCAGCCTCAGCGAAGGCATCTTAAGCCGCATCGAACAACTCTACGACCTGCAAATCGAAGAACAGCCCCTTAATGCCTACAGCCAAGCCCTGCGCATAGAACTGCGCATTGCCGGCGAACGCTTTCACCTCCTCCAGCAACGCCGCCGCCACATGAGCGGACGCAGCAGCTGCGGACTATGCGGCATCGACAGTTTGCAGGCCGCCTTGCCGGACATCGCCCCCGTTGCGCGCCGCAATCCCCTGCCGCTCAGCGATATTCAGCGCGCCCTTGCCGATATGGACGCCGCACAAATCCTGCGCCGCCAAACAGGTTCGCTGCATGCCGCCGCTTGGGCGGTCAAAGGCGACATTCTCGCCCTATACGAAGACGTCGGCAGACATAATGCCCTCGACAAACTGCTGGGACATCTTGCGCAAACAGGCTTCAATTCCGAAGACGGCGCCGTCCTTATCTCCAGCCGCGCCAGCTACGAAATGATTGCCAAAGCCGCCGGCATGGGCATCTCCTGCCTTGTCGCTGTTTCCGCCGCTACTGCACTTGCCCTGCGCCTTGCCGAGCATAGCGGCATCTGCCTGATTGGCTATGCCCGCCCCGAACAGCAAAACATCTACACCCATCCGGAACACATTCAAGCATGAACACTCTCCCAAGCCCTGAAGAAATCAAAGCCAAACCCTTTTTTCACAAGCCCTTTTTCATCGCACCGCCGAGCGACGTCTTTGCCAAACGCGCTGCTCGCTTCAGCGCCCTAGCGCAGGAAGAACAAGACCTCAGCTGGCAGGCCTATCTCAACCTGCTGGCGGCACTCTGCCAAACGCAAGACCAATTCCTAAGCCGACAAGAAAAAATCCGCGACATCCCGCCGCAATTGCCGCGCGACGAAACATGGCTGTCAGACAAGCTCGCCGCACAACTGCCGGATTTCTGCCAAGCCCTCCTGCAAAATCCCGCCCTGCCCGAAACTGCCCGCCGCCAAATCCAAAGCCTTGCGACGAATGCGGCGCAATTATCCGCCATGCCGGCAGAAGCCGTGCAAGACAACATCTGGCTGCAAGCCCTTGAGCAAGTCCTATGGACAGCATGGAGTAGCCAACTGGCGGAAGACGATGTGCCGAGCGTAAAGGAACGCAGCCATTGTCCCTGCTGCGGCGAAGACGCCGTCGCCTCTATTATTCTCAGCGGCGGCGATGATGACAATCTGCGCTACCTGCATTGCCCGCGCTGCAATAGCCGCTGGAACGCCCTGCGCGCCAAATGCACCTTCTGCAACCAGCAATCCGGCATGCAATTACAGCAACTCAGCGCCCCGAACGCGGAAAAACACCATCTGCCTAGCGCGCTGCGCGGCGCACGCGCGGAAAGCTGCGACCGCTGCAAACACTACCGTAAATTCTTCTTCCTGCGCGAACAAGCGCTTGCCGACCCGATTGCGGACGATCTTGCCAGCCTCGCCTTGGATATTCTGATTGGCGAAAAAGACTACAGCCGCGGCGGCTACAATCCTTTTTTAATCCGCCAAAACTGAAAACATTTTATAGTCGATTAAAATAAAAATGAGACAACACCGTATCATTACAATGTTAATCGACTATACAAAGTCCATCCGATTGTTCCTGCAAACCATGGCAAAATAGCGCTTTTTCTTGCAAGCTATAGTCTCTTAACTTCAAAATGAGATTATTCTAAGCGCTTCTCCTGACAAAATGTGTATCTCTAAGTCTCATTTTGAAGTTAAGGTACTATATAAAGACAACATGGCAGCCAAACCCTCGGCGGGACTCATGCACTTTTCAATAATAGCCTTGAAGCTGCCTACATCAGCCCCATATTTGTTTTTATTTTCGCCATTAAACGCTTCATGACTACCAGCCTTCCCCAAAATTTTTCCCATATTCTTTGCCAAGACCGCCATGCTTTGCGTAGTTTGGCGTATAAAATCCGCCAACGCGAGCGGCGCGGATTACCAGCCGAGCAGATGCACGAGAAATATCTCAAGCAATATCAATCCTCAAATACCGCTTACCAGCAGCGGCTGGCGCAATTACCCAAGCCTGCATTAAACGCGGATTTGCCGGTGCTTGCCAAGCAGGCGGAAATCCGCCACCTGATTGAGCATCATCAAGTCGTGATTATCAGCGGCGAAACAGGCTCGGGCAAAACCACGCAATTGCCGCAAATCTGCTTGGATTTGGGCTTGGGCGCGGCGGGCATGATTGCGCACACGCAGCCGCGGCGTATTGCCGCGCGTTCGGTTGCCGACCGCATTGCCGAAGAATTGGGCGTGGCTTTAGGCAGCAGCGTCGGTTATCAAGTGCGTTTTGACGAGCAAATCAGCGAACAGACCGCGGTCAAACTGATGACCGACGGCATGCTGCTGGCAGAAACCCTGTCCGACAAATTTCTCTCGCAATATGAAGTTATTATTGTTGACGAAGCGCATGAACGCAGTCTCAATATCGATTTCCTGCTCGGCTATCTACGCCAATTACTGCCCAAGCGCCCCGATTTAAAAGTCATTATCACCTCCGCCACCATCGACACGGAAAAATTCGCCGCCCATTTTAATAATGCGCCGATTATCAATGTCTCCGGACGCAGTTATCCCGTAGAAATTCGCTATCGCGAAGCACTGCCCGACAGCGATATGCAGGACAATATCCTGCAAGCGGTGGAAGAACTCGACCACGAAAGCCGCGGCGATATTCTTATCTTCTTCCCCACCGAACGCGATATCCGCGAGGCGGCGGACAGCCTGCGCAAAGCCAATCTGCGCGATACCGAGATTCAGCCCTTGTTCGGACGTCTCTCGCTGGCCGAACAAAACGCCGTCTTCCACCCCAAAGGCAAGCGGCGCATCGTCTTAGCCACCAATGTGGCGGAAACCTCGCTGACCGTACCGCGAATTAAATACGTCATCGACACCGGCACCGCGCGCATCAGCCGCTATTCTCTGCGCAGCAAAACCCAACGCCTGCCGATCGAAGCCATCTCGCAGGCCGCCGCCAATCAGCGTGCAGGGCGTTGCGGACGCTTAAGCGCCGGCATCTGCATCCGCCTCTACAGCGAAGAAGATTTCAAACAGCGTCCCGCCTTTACCGAGCCGGAAATCCTGCGCACCAATCTTGCCGCCGTCATCTTGCAAATGCTGGTCTTGCATCTGGGCGACATCGCCGCCTTTCCCTTCGTAGACAGCCCCGATCAGCGGCAAATCAACGACGGCTACCGCCTTCTATTCGAACTACGCGCCGTTGATGAAGACAACCGCCTTACCGCCCTAGGCAAGAAAATGGCGCATCTGCCGGTCGATCCGCGCTTTGCCCGTATCGTCTATGCCGCCGAAGACAATGCCTGCCTGCATGAAGCCCTAATCATCATTGCCGCGCTCTCGATTCAAGATCCGCGTGAACGCCCCTTTGGAGCCGAAGCGCAAGCCGATATGCGCCAAGGGGAATTTGCCGACAAGCACAGCGATTTCCAAACCCTGCTCAATCTCTTTGCCGCCTATTCCGATGCCAGGCGCGAATATTCCAACAACAAGCTCCGTACTTGGTGCAAACACTACTTCCTCAATGCTCAGCGCATGCGCGAATGGCGCGAACTCACCAATCAGCTCATGCGCGATGCCCACCAGCAAAAACTACGCATCAACGACTTCAAACCTGCGCCCAACCGCCGCCAACAAGACAATCTCGTCGAAGGCAGCAAAGGCAATCTCGGCTTCGACAATCCGCATCTGCCGCTCCTGCACCGCAGTTTGCTGGCGGGCTTTCTCGACCAAGTCGGACTCTGGGACGAACAAAACAAAGACTACACCGGCCCTCGCCACCGCAAATTCTCCATCTTCCCCGCCAGTGTCTTGGCAAAACAGCGCCCGCAAGCCATCATGGCGGCAAGCATTGTGGAAATTAACCGCATCTTTGCTCGCCACTGCGCCCCCATCGAACTGCACGAACTGGAAAACCTCGCCGCCCACATCACCAAACGGCAATACAGCAATCCGCATTGGAGCAAAAAAGCCGGCAACGTCATGGCGGAAGAAAGCCTGCTGCTCTACGGTCTGCCGATTGTGGCAGGACGTAAAAAACCCTTTGCCAAACAAAACCCCGCCCTTGCCCACGACATTTTCGTACAAGAAGCCCTAGTGACCGGCGAAATCCACAGCCGCCTCAGCGTCATTGCAGAAAACATCGCCCTTTGGCAAGAACTGCAAACCTTGGAAGACAAAACCCGCAGTCGCGGCATACTGATTGACGAACAAGCCCTTGCCGACTTCTATTTCCAACGCCTGCCGGAAAAAGTCCATTCCGTCGTCAGCTTGGAACAATGGGCGAAGCAAAAAGGCGAAGCCGCGCTGAAAATGCAAGCCTCCGACCTGCTGCAAAACGAAGCCGACATCTCGGCACAAGAATATCCGGAACATATCAACATTCGCGGACAACGCTTCCAACTCCAATACCAATTCGATCCCGGCAGCGAAGCCGACGGCGTAACCGTGCTTGTGCCGCTGACCGCACTCAATGCCTTGGAAGCTGAAGATTTTGAACGCCTTGTGCCTGCCATGCTGGAAGAAAAAATCGAAGCCCTGCTGCGCCGCCTACCCAAAGTCTGGCGGCGGCAACTCGTGCCCATACCCGACTTCGCCCGCGCCCTGCACGAACGCCTGCAAGACAGCGCCGCGCCCTTGGCGCAAGCCCTCTCGAACGGCATTTGGCAAATGAAAGGACTGCGCATTCCCCTAGAAGACTTTGACGAAAGCAAACTCGAAGCGCATTACCGCATGAACTTCCGCCTCCTCGATCCACGCAAACGCCCCCTTGCCGAAGGACGCGACCTAGCCGCCCTCAAAGTCCGCTACCAAGCGCAAGCCGCCGCCCAATTCCAAGAACGCAGCCGCAGCAAACTGGCAGACGGACAGCCCGTACAAGACTGGCAATGGACGCAACTGCCCGACAGCGAAAAAATGGCAGGCGGCATTATCGGCTACCCCGCCCTCACGCTGGAAAAAGGACAACTCTTCATGCGTCTGCATGACAACCCCGAACAAGCCGCCCGCGCCCATCATGAAGGACTGCGCCACCTACTCGCACAAAAACTCAGCAGCCAAGGCAAATACCTCAAAAAAAACCTGCCGCAACTCAATACAATGAGCCTGCACTACCGCAAAATCAGCCATGACAATCTGCTGGCTGACGACATCTTCATGGCGCTGATTGAACGCGTCTGCCTCAGCGAGGGCAAAGCCCTGCGCAGCCAAAGCCAATTTGATGCGGCGCTGGCGCAAGGCGAAAAACACCTCATCAGCGCCGGTAACGAACTCGCCGCCCAACTCAGCCAATTATTAAGCGAATACAGCCGCCTGAACGAACGCCTGCGCCAATGCAAACACAAAAGCGCCAAAGCCGACATCAGCGCACAAATCACGCGTCTCGTCTTCCCCGACTTTATCCGCCAAACTGCCGCCGCCAAACTGCCCGACCTCTTGCGCTACATCAAAGCCGCCAATCTGCGTCTGGACAAACTCGAACGCGAACCGCTGAAAGACGCCATGCGCCAATCCGCCCTCAATCCTTGGCAAGCATTACTGGATAAAAGCCTGAGTCAGCAGGGCATCAGCAAGCCGAGCGACAGCCAAAACGCCGCACTGCTCGCCTATGCCTATGCCTTAGAAGAATACCGCATCCAAACCTTCGCCCAAGAAATCGGCAGCAAAGGCAAAATATCGGAAAAAATATTGGCGGACTTGGCAGAAAAATTGCCGCATGGCAAGGAATAGCAAGCGGCATAGACATTGATTTTATTGACCGCTAAATTTATTCAATATATATGTTCAAAACATATTACACGGTATGAATGAAGCATAGAGCTGCTTAAATCTCCAGCATAAAATCCGGACGATAACCGCTCGAGGGACGATAGCGGTTATATTCGCTAAAATAGCCGCGCTGATTGCTGATAAAGCGCGTATGCCCCAGCGTGCATTCGATATTTTCATGGCTATGCCCATATGCCCAGACATCGGCAAAGGCATATAATTCCGGCAAATCGCTGCTCCAATAAGCGCTTTTCATCAATGCCTCTTGACTGTAGCCGTATTGCTTGCCGACCAGCTCTTTCGCCGGCAGAAAATGACTGAACACGACTTTTTTGCGCACGCTCTGATACTGCGTCAAGGCATCATGCAAAAATTGCCGCGCCGCCTGATGTTCCGCCAACATGTCTTCCGGCGAGAACGCACTGAAACCGCATTGAATCAAATGAAAATCCGGTATATTATCCCGCGCCCAATCCATGCTGCTCGCCGCATCGCCGGCTAGAGCGAAATCCGTCCATAAGGTTGTGCCGCAAAACAGCACATCATCGATGATGAGGGATTTGTTTTCCAATAGGCGGATATCATAGTCGGCGGCAAGGCGGCGGTACTCCGCCAATCCCTGCTCCCATTGCAGATACCAATGTTCGTGATTGCCCAAAATATACAGCACCGTGAGTTGCGGCGCTTGTTTGCGCAGCTTGTAGAAAAACTGCGGCAAGGTCTGCATATCGCTGATATCGCCTGCCAACAGCAATACATCCGCCTGTGCCAAGCCTTGCAATTCGCATAGGCTTACTTCGGTATGCAAATCGCTGTGGAGTGCGATTTTCATTTAGGGCAAAGCGGCGAATTGCGGCAGAATTTGCGCCAGCCAAGCTTCAAGACGCTCGTCGGTCAATTCGGGCTGCGAATCTTCGTCAATGCCGAGCCCTAGGAAATTGCCGTTTTTCAACAAGGCTTTAGAAGTCTCAAATTTATAGCCCTCGGTCGGCCATTCGCCGATAAAGTTCGCGCCCTGCGCAGCAAATTGTTCCGCCAGCATGCCCATGGCATCAAGGAAATATTCCGGATAGCCGACTTGATCGCCCAAACCGAACATGGCAATGGTTTTGCCGTGCAAATCGGCAGCAGCGATTTTATCCACCACCATTTCCCAATCGTCTTGATATTCGCCGTAATTCCATGTCGGCTGTCCGACGATAAGTTTATTGTATAAAAACATATCGTTAGGATCATCCAAATCAATGATATTAATCGGCGTGAGTGTGATGCCGTGTTTTTCTTGGGCAATTTTCTCAATTTTAAACGCCACGTCCTCGGTCATGCCGGTAGTGCTGCCGTAGAAGAGTCCGATTTCTTCGCTCATGGTATTCCTCTGTTTATTTACATCTGTGTTGATAATTGCTGCAATTGCAGGGTGTTGCGTAGCAGACAGGCAATAGTCATCGGCCCGATGCCGCCCGGCACGGGCGTAATTGCGCCTGCAACCGCTTTGGCGGCGGCGAAATCGACATCGCCGACCAATTGCGCTTTACCGTCTCGCTCAATGCGGTTAATGCCCACATCCAACACTATCGCTCCTGCCTTAATCCAATCGGCTTTGACTAATTCCGCTCTGCCTGCCGCCACCACTAAAATATCCGCCTGCCGCGCCACTTCCGGCAAATTCGGCGTTTTGGAATTACAAACCGTCACGGTGGCGCGCATCCGCATCAGCAAAGCCGCCATCGGTTTGCCGACAATATTGGAGGCACCGATAACCACCGCTTTTTTACCCTCCAAATTGCTGCCCAAATGATGTTCTAAAATCAAAGAACAGCCGAGAGGCGTGCAAGGCACGGGGCAGTCTTTTTCGCCCAGCCATAATTTGCCGACATTGTGCGGATGAAAACCGTCCACATCTTTATGCGGCGCAATCGCGGCAATCACGGCTTCTTTATCCAGATGCGCCGGCAAAGGCAATTGTACCAAAATGCCGTGAATGGAGGACTTATGATTTAATTCCTGAATCAAATCCAGTAATTGCTGCTGCGTAGTCTCGCCGGGTAGACGATGAGTTTCACTATAAAAGCCTGCCGCTTCCGCCGCAATACCTTTATTGCGCACATAAACATCGCTGGCGGCATCGTCGCCGACCAAAACCACCGCCAAACCGGGGCGAACACCGCCTTTTTGAAGATTTTCTTCTACTTGCAAGCGCACTTGTTCGCGAATATCTGCGGCAAATGCCTTGCCGTCAATGATTGTTGCTGTCATAGTTCTTCCTTATGGCATCAAAGCGATATGTTGCAAACCTAGGGTTTCGGGCAAACCGCAGACAATATTCATACATTGCACCGCCTGCCCTGCCGCACCTTTGACCAAATTGTCTTCCACCACCGTAATCACCGCCATGCGCTGATCCACGGAACGATGCACTGCCATACGCACCATATTGCTGCCGCGCACGCTGCGCGTACTCGGATGCTCACCGGCAGACAAAACATCTACAAAAGGCTCATTCGCATAAGTATCGACATATAATTGCTGCAAATCCACATGCGGATCTTTCAACACTGCATATAAGGTGGCTTCAATGCCGCGAATCATCGGCAGCAAATGCGGCACAAAGGTAATCGCCAGCTCTTTTCCTGCGATTTTTGACAATTCCTGTTCGATTTCAGGCTGATGACGATGTCCCGAAGCCGCATAGGCCTGAAAACTCTCGCCCATCTCGGAAAACAGATTTGCCACTTTCGCCGCCCGCCCTGCACCGGATACGCCCGATTTGACATCGGCAATCAAGGGATAGGTTTCCACCAAATCATGCGCCAATAAAGGCTTAAAGCCCAATTGCACCGCGGTCGGGTAGCAGCCGGGATTAGCAATCAGACGCGCATGGCGAATCTTATCGCGCTGCAATTCCGGCAGACCGTACACCGCCTGCTTGAGCAATTCGGGCGCGCTATGCGCCATGCCGTACCAACGTTCAAAACTTGCCGTATCTTTCAAACGGAAATCACCCGAAAAATCAATTATCTTTATACCGGCATCTATCAGGCGCTGCGCCTGCGCCATGCACACTCCGTGCGGCGTGGCAAAAAAGACCACATCGCATTGCAATAAAGCCTCGTCGTCCAAAGCGACAAAAGCCAAATCCACCACACCGCGCAAATGCGCATACAATTCCGAAACCGCTTTGCCGACTTCCGTCCGCGCCGTAATGCAGGCAATCTCAACGGCAGGATGGGCGGCTAAAATGCGCAGCAATTCCGCGCCCGTATAGCCTGTCGCTCCGACAATGCCGACACGAATCTTCTTTTCGCTCATGATTTACGCCTCTAAAGCTGCCGCCAATTGCGCGGCTTGGGCTTGCAATTCCGCCAAATCTGCCGCTTTGTCGCCATGCTGTTCTTCTTTTTGCCCGGCATAGACAGGCAATAAATGCATATGGTAGTAAAACACGGTTTGCCCTGCCGCCTCGCCGTTGAATTGCATCACGCGAATCCCTTCGGGAGCAAAGACTTGCCGCTGCGCACGCGCCAAACGGCGGCTGAAACGGATAATATGCGCCAAAGGCTCTTCCGGCATCTCGAACAAATTTGCCGCGCCTTCTTTGGCGATAATCAAGGCATGACCTTTTGCCTGCGGAAAAGCGTCCATAAATGCAAAAATATGGGCATCTTCATAAATTTTGGCGCAAGGAATCTCGCCGCGCAGAATTTTGTGGAAAACTGTATCGCTCATTATTCTCCCCTGATATGCAAAAGACGCATTCTAGCAGTTTTACCCGCACCGTGGCGAGCAGAAAACGCGAAAGACTTGCATTTAAAGCAAAGAAAAAGCCGCTGAAAAGCGGCTTTTTCACATATCTCAATTAACGCAGCGGTGGTGCATACATAATCCCGCCGTCATTCCACAATTTATTCAAACCACGCTCGATTTTCAGCTCGGAATCCGCGCCCACGTTTTTCGCAAACACTTCGCCGTAATTGCCGACTTTCGTCACAATGCGCTGGCAGAAATCTACGCCGACACCCAATTTTTCCGCACCGTTGGCTTCCAAGCCCAGCAGACGGCGCACATCAGGATTGTCGCTCTTGAGTTTTTCCGCCACATTTTGCGAACTTACGCCCATTTCTTCGGCATTGACCATGCAGAAATGCGTCCAGCGCGCCAAATCGGCAAAATGATTATCGCCATGGCGCACCAAGGGACCTAAAGGCTCTTTGGAAATCACTTCCGGCAAAATCACATGCTCATCAGGATTTTTCAGCAATTTTCTTTGCACATACAAACCTGAAACATCGGAGGAATAGGCATCGCAGCGTCCATTGTCATAAGCGGTTTTCACCTCTTCGGATTTTTCAAAAATCACAGGCTTATAGCTCATACCGTGAGATTTGAAATAATCGCTCATATTCACTTCTGTAGAAGTGCCGGTATTGGTACAGATAGAAGCGCCGTCTAATTCTTTAATGCTTTTGATGCCTAAAGATTTCTGCACCATAAAGCCTTGACCGTCATAATAGTTCACAGCGGTAAAATCAAAGCCCAAATCCGCATCGCGCGACAGCGTCCATGTAGTAACGCGGGCAAGCACGTCAATCTCGCCTGATTGCAAAACGGTGAAACGCTCTTTGGAAGAAGTCGGGCGGAAAGTCACTTTATTCGGATCGTCAAAAATCGCTGTGGCAATCGCGCGACAATAATCCACATCCAAACCCGTCCAATTGCCCTTATCATCGGCAACCGAAAAACCTGCCAAGGCTTGAGTTACGCCGCAGCGCAATTCGCCGCGCTGCTTAATGTCGTCAATCGTGGCGGCTTGAGTCGTCGTATGCCAAGCGGCTAAGCATAGGGCAAGCGGTAAAATTTTCTTCATAATATCCTCCTAGACAATCGAGGTGGGCATTGTGCCATATTCTTTGCACCTTGCCTGATAAAAATAGAGGCTTATGCCTATTTTTCATAAGCTTTGTGAATGCACGTGCAAAATCGTTCATTCTTAATCTGCTTTTGATAAAACAACAAATAAAGCCTCAAAGAAAATATTTTTATTTAACAAACCGATATTTTTCCAGAGCTTTATTTGACTATTTGGTTTGGAAAATTTTGCTTGTGAATAATAAAAAGCTTTGCTACTGTAAAGTCTGTTTTCACATCAACCTAAAGGAGCATATCATGCGTAAAATTTTATCTGTATTGGGCTTGGTTTCCGTACTGGCTTTAGCCGGCTGCAACGCTGTCAAAGGTGTGGGTCAAGACGTGCAAAAAGCCGGTTCAGGCTTGGAAAACGCAGCCGAAAGCACCGGCGGCACCGGCCGCAGCATGTAAGCCAAGCCCTGATCTTTTTTCAGGATGAAATAAAAGCGCGCTCGCCGCGCTTTTATTTTTGCCTGTTGATCCTGCGCGTATAATGCGCGTTTTTGCCCGAAACTATGGACATTATTTTTGAAGACGCCGACATTGTGGTCGTGAACAAACCTGCAGGTTTGCTTTCCGTACCCGGACGCGGCGCGGACAAGCAAGACAGCGTGGAATGGCGGATTAAGCAGCAATATCCCGGCGCAATGGCGGCGCACCGTCTGGACATGGCGACCAGCGGCGTGCTTCTCGTTGCCAAGCATAAAGATGCCGAACGCTATTACAAACAATGCTTTGCCCAAAGAGAAACCGAGAAAACCTATCAAGCCCTTTGTCATGGGCATATTGCCGCGTCACGCGGCGAAATCGATTTTCCCCTGCGCTGCGACTGGGAACGCCGTCCGCGGCAAATGGTTTGCTACGAACAGGGCAAAAGCGCACTCACGCGCTATAAAGTCTTAAATTACGAAGGCGAAAGCACCCGCGTCGCGCTCTATCCCTTTACCGGACGCAGTCATCAACTGCGCGTACATTTGGCGGAAATCGGACATCCCATTATCGGCGACAATCTATACAGCTATCCGCAGGACGCGCAGCTGCCGCGCCTTTTGCTCCACGCGCAGCAATTAAGCATTACCGACCGCAAAGGCAGGCAGCGGCATTTTTACGCGCCCCTGCCTTTTTAATCTTACTTGCAGATGAGCATTTGATAATAATCGGCTATAATCAGCACTTTCTTTTCTCTCGGAAAATATCATGCTCAATAAACTATTTGCGCTTGATGCGCACAAAACCACGGCTCGCACCGAATTTACCGCTGGTTTGACCACCTTCCTGACGATGGCATACATCATCTTCGTCAATCCCAGCATTCTGGCTCAATCGGGTATGGACAGCGGCGCCGTATTTGTCGCCACCTGTATTGCCGCCGCAGTGGGTTGTTTTATCATGGGATTTGCCGCCAACCTCCCTGTCGCCCTCGCCCCCGGTATGGGATTAAACGCCTTCTTCACTTTCACGGTCGTTTTGGGCATGGGCAAAAGCTGGCAAATCGCCTTGGGCGCGGTATTTCTCTCCGGAATTCTCTTTATCCTCATCAGCCTGTTTAAAATCCGCGAATGGCTGATTAATGCCATTCCTAATACTCTCAAACGCGCGATTGCCGCCGGTATCGGGGGATTTTTGATGCTGATTGCCTTCAAGCAAACCGGCATTATCGTCGATAACCCCGCCACGCTCGTTTCGCTGGGCAACCTAACCCACTACACGCCGCTGATGACCTTTTTCTGCTTCTTCCTCATCATCGTTTTGGAATCGCGCCATATCCGCGGCGGTGTCTTAATCGCCATTCTTGCCACCAGTGTCATCAGCATTCTCTGCGGACATACCGAATTTAACGCACAAATCATCTCCGCACCGCCATCGCTTGCCCCTACTTTCATGCAAATGGACATCATGGGCGCACTGAGCATCAGCATGATTTCCGTCATTTTCGCCTTTTTCTTCGTCGATTTATTCGACACCGCCGGCACGCTCGTCGGCGTTACCAATCGCGCGGGACTCATCGCTACAGACGGCAAAATCCCCAATCTCAAACGCGCTTTGCTCGCCGATAGCGGCGCGACCATCGTCGGCGCAGCGCTCGGCACATCCAACACCACCAGCTATATCGAAAGCGCTTCCGGCGTTGCCGCCGGCGGACGTACGGGCTTAACCGCCGTAGCGGTCGGCATCTTCTTTTTATGTGCCATCTTCTTCTCGCCTTTGGCGGGCATGGTACCGATTGAAGCCACCAGCGGCGCGATTTTATACGTCTCCGTGCTGATGATGTACGCCCTCGGCGATATCGATTGGAACGACATCAGCGAAGCCGCTCCTGCCGCCATTACCGTCATGGGTATGACCTTGACCTACTCCATCGCCGATGGCATCAGCCTTGGCTTTATCGCCTATGCGGTGATTAAATCGCTGACCGGCAAAATGAACCAAGTTTCTATCAGCGTTTGGGTCATCACGCTGATTCTGATTGCCCGCCTCGTGCTGATGGCGACGCAATTTGCCGCCTAAACAGAAAAAGCCCTGAATCTTCAGGGCTTCTTTATGATATGAACATTACCGAACTCATCCCCTTTCGCGCCCGATTTCTTGCCGAAATCCGCGCCTTTTTCGCCGCCGCCCGAGTGCTTGAAGTCGATACCGCCCTGCTGCGACCCTATGGCGTCAGCGATGCACAGCTGCATAATCTTGCTGCGGATACGGGCTATCTCATTACCTCGCCCGAATACGCCATGAAAACCTTGCTCTGCCAAGGCGCGCCCGACATCTATCAACTTAGCCACGTTTTTCGCGGCGAAGAACTGGGACGCAAACACCGCCAAGAATTCATGCTCTTGGAATGGTACCGCCTAGGCTTCGACCTCCCGAAGCTGATGCAGGAAGTCGCGGATTTATTCGCGTATCTGCTCAAACGTCCGCTGCCTATCCGCCGCCGCAGCTACGGCGAACTGTTTCAACATTATCTGCACATCGACTGCTTTGTCATCAGCGATGCCGATTTAGCCGCATTCTGCGGCGAAAAAATCCCCGAAAGCCGCGCATGGCAGCTGGACCGCGACGGCTATTTGGATTTGCTATTCACGCACTATATCGAAGCGCAATTGGGCAAAGACTGTCTTGAATTCGTCTATGCCTACCCTGCCTCACAAGCCGCATTGGCAAGACTTGAACGCAATGCCGCGGGGCAATGGGTCGCCGCCCGCTTTGAAGCCTATATCGACGGCATCGAACTGTGCAACGGTTTTCACGAACTCGGCAATGCAGCAGAACAACGCGCACGATTTGAAGCGGATAACCGCGAACGCGCCGCGCTGGGATTGCCGCCAATCGCCATTGACGAAGACTTTTTGCAAGCCCTCGAACAAGGCTTGCCCGATTGCGCAGGTGTGGCGGTAGGCATCGACCGCCTGATGATGATTGCCGGCAATGCCGAGCATATTCAGGAAATTCAATATGTTTCAACACACAGAGCGACACATAAAGCGTCGCTCTACGTGTTGCCCTGAATTGGAAGAGGTTACACCTCTCCCACAAGATTATCCTCCCTAAAGGGAAGGGTTTCAACCAGTAAGGAAATTTTGATGAAAAAAGTCCCTAGTCGGGACTTTTCACAGCGTTTCAGCATGGCAAAGAATTTATTGCTCCGGCCATTCGATTCCGCTCAGCAAGTCCGCCAATTCGCCGCTCTCGTGCATTTCCACGATAATATCGCAGCCGCCTACCAATTCGCCTTTCACCCATAATTGCGGGAAAGTCGGCCAATTGGCATATTTAGGCAATTCCGCACGAATTTCAGGGTCTTGTAAAATATTGACATAGGCGAAAGGCTGTCCTTCGGCCTTCATGCACTGCACCGCGCGGGCGGAAAAACCGCATTGCGGAAAATCCGGCGTGCCTTTCATATAGAGCAATACGGGCATTGAGCCGATTTGCTCTTTAATTCTTTCGATCGTTTCCATAAGATACCTCTTGATTTACACAATAAAGCGCATACTATACCTTCTTTTCGCCCTAAAACCGACACTATGAATACAAAAGCCACCGCCCTCATGAACAATTATGCGCGCCTGCCGATTGCCTTTACACACGGCGAAGGCGTTTATTTATTTGATAGCGCAGGAAAAGCCTATCTTGACGCCCTTGCCGGCATTGCCGTCTGTGGGCTGGGACATGCGCATCCCGAATTGGCGCAGACCCTCAGCGAGCAAGCGGCACGCCTCTGGCACGTCTCCAATTTATTTGAAATTCCCGAGCAAGCGTCCGCCGCCGAGAAAATCGCCGCCCTTTCCGGCATGGATAAAGTAATGTTCTGCAATTCCGGCGCGGAAGCCAATGAAGCGGCGATTAAATTAAGCCGTCTACACGCGCGGCAAAAAGGCATTGACCGCCCTGCCATTATTAGCTTTTACGGCGGTTTTCACGGACGCACCTTCGGCGCCATGGCGGCGACCGCCAATCCCAAAATCCGCCGCGGGTTTGAACCGCATCTTAATGATTTTATCCATCTTCCCTTTAATGACATTGCCGCCGTCGAAGCGCAGCGCTACCGTCCCGATATCGTGGCGGTCATGTTGGAATGTTTGCAGGGCGAAGGCGGTATTTATCCTGTAGATAAAGACTATTTGCGCCGTATCCGCCAACTATGCGACGAACGCGGCTGGCTGCTGATTTGCGATGAAGTGCAAATCGGCATCTGCCGCAGCGGCAAATGGTTCGGCTATCAGCATTACGACATTCAGCCCGATATCATCACGCTTGCCAAAGGCTTAGGCAACGGGCTGCCGGTCGGTGCCTGTGCGGCGCGCGGCGCAGCAGCGGAATATTTCCAAGCAGGTTTACACGGCTCGACCTTTGCCGGCACGCCGCTGGTCATGTCTGTCGTCAATAAAACCCTAGACATCTATCAGCGCGACCGGATCGCCGAGCATGTGCAAACGACCGCCGACTATTTGCGCCGTCAATTACAGCGGCGTTTGGGCGATTTGCCTCTGCTCAAAGAAATTCGCGGACAAGGTTTGATGATCGGCATCGAGCTACAACAGCCTGTGCCGCAATTAGTAGAAAAAGGCTTGAATAAAGGCGTCATTTTCAACATCACCGCGGAAAAAGTCATCCGTCTTCTGCCGCCGCTGATTTTCAAGCTCGAACACGCAGACGAATTAGTCGAAAAACTCTATCAAATCCTCAGTACATGCTAAGTTACCGCCATCATTTCCATGCCGGCAATGTTGCCGACGTTCTCAAGCACTTCTGCCTATATGAAGTGCTGAACTATTACAAACGCAAAGATAAACCCTTTCTTTATCTCGATACCCATGCCGGCGCGGGACTCTATCAACGCCAAGACCCGCGCTTAGGCGAAAACCGCGAGTACGCCGGCGGCATGGACATTTTATTCCAAGCCGCATCCCTAGCCGCGCCATTGGCGGCATTTGCGCAAGACATGCAAAACTGGCTGGCACAAGCCTCTGCCCACAGCGTGGCGGGCTCGCCGTGGATTGCCGCGCAGATGCTGCGCCCCGGCGACAGTCTGCGTGCCTGCGAATTACACCCCAGCGACTATCCGCAATTAGCGGCCAATATCCTTCGTCTACGACCGCGCCGCAATCTCATCGAGCAAAGCGACGGCTTTCAAAGCCTGATAGCGGCATTGCCGCCACCGCAACACCGCGCCGTCGTTCTAATCGACCCGCCCTATGAAGACAAAAACGACTGCCAACGCCTTGAACACAGCCTGAAAAAAGCCTTTGCACGCTTTCCGCAGGCCTGCATCTTGGTCTGGTATCCGCTCTTAAGCCACCAAGGCACGCATCAGCTCATTCACAGCCTGCCCGCCCTTGCGCAGCATTATCAACTGGACTATCTCCAAGCCACGCATTGCGTCTGCGCGCCGAGCGACAAAGGCTTTGGCATGTACGGCAGCGCCATGATGATTTACAACCCGCCCTACACCCTAAGCCAAACCCTTGCCGACTGCGCCGCCGATTTGAAACAACACTTTGCTCAAGACGCCGACGCAGATTTTATTCTTCAGTCCCACAGCCGCTAAACATGAACCCGAAACGCATTCAAATCCTTCTGCACAATCCGCAAGGCTTCACGGGGCTGGTCGGCGAAAAACTCTCCGCCGCAGGACATCAGCTTTCCATCTGCTGCCCCCTGCACGGAGAAAGCCTGCCCGAACTCGACAGCTACGATGCCGCCGCCGTCTTCGGCGGCAAAATGAGCGTCAATGACTGCGACACCGTTCTGCCCGCCCTGCATGAAGAAATCCGCTGGATACGGCGCAGCGTGGAAGCCGGAAAACCCTATCTCGGCATCTGCCTCGGCGGACAACTCCTTGCCCGTGCCTTCGGCGGCACCGTTACGCGCCATCACAAACACTATGTAGAAATCGGCTACTACAATCTTTATCCCACCCTTGAAGGCTTTGAAGACATCTTTGCCAATGCCCCTGAAAAATTCTTTCAATGGCACAATGAAGGCTTTACCATTCCCGAACACGCCGTCAAACTTGCCGCCAGCGATTTATATCCCAACCAAGCCTTCCGCCTCGGCGAACGCGCCTACGGCTTTCAATTCCACCCCGAAGCCACGCCGGAACAAATCCAATACTGGCACCAACGCGACCCCGAAGAACTGGCAGGACCGGGCGCGCAAACCGTTCGCGCCCAAATCCGCGACATCGACACCTACACCCCCGCCATCAGCGCATGGCTAGACGATTTTCTCGCCCACTGGCTACAAGACCCCAAGGACCATTCATGAACACCCAACTCGCCAAACGCATCATCCCCTGCCTTGACGTAGATAACGGTCGCGTCGTCAAAGGCACTAACTTCGTCAATATCCGCGATGCCGGCGACCCCGTCGAAGCCGCCCAACGCTACAACGAACAAGGCGCGGACGAACTGATCTTTCTCGACATCACCGCCACTTCCGACGAACGCCGCACCACCTTGTACATGGTCGAACAAGTCGCCGGTAAAGTCTTTATTCCGCTGACCGTCGGCGGTGGCGTACGCACATTAAAGGACATCCGCCAATTGCTAAACGCCGGCGCGGATAAAGTCGCCATCAACAGCGCTGCCGTGCAAAACCCTGAATTTGTGCGGGAAGCCGCCGAGCATTTCGGCAATCAATGTATCGTCGTTGCCATCGATGCCAAACAAACCGCAGCCGAACAATGGCATATCTTCACTCACGGCGGTCGCCGCCAGACCGAGCTCAATGCAATCGAATGGGCAAGCCGCATGGCGGCATACGGCGCCGGCGAACTGCTTGTAACCAGTATGGACAGAGACGGCACCAAAGCAGGCTTTGACAACACCCTCTTAAGCCGCATCGCCACCGAAGTACAAATCCCCATCATTGCCAGCGGCGGTGTCGGCAATCTGCAACATCTTGTGGACGGCATCACTATCGGCAAAGCCGATGCCGTACTTGCCGCCAGCATCTTCCATTTCGGCGAATACAGCATTGCGCAAGCCAAAGACTATATGCGCGCGGCAGGCATCAGCGTACGCTAAGATTCAAGCGTTTTTGCCCTGATAAAATCGACAAAAGTCCGCACAATGCTGGAAGGATAACGATGCGCCGCATACAGCATCGACACATCGTAGCTATAGTCGGAGAAGTGAAAAAGTAGTACAAGGCGGCGAGCCGCAGACAGTACAGATAGTACGGCAAGGCGAGCCAACGCCGTAATACTTTTTCAATTCTTCGACTATAGCAATCGGCACGTCCAAGCGCGCGGCGGTTTTGGACAAACTGCCGTCTTGGCAAACGCCGACAAATAGACGCAAAGCATTTAAATTCATAGGCTTTCTCTCAAAATCTCCGTCATAAATTCAATAAAACTCATACATTTAATGCCATTGATGCTGTTGCCCTCAAATTCATCAAGCGTTACCACATATTTGGGATAATTATCGGCAATCTTGAGCAAATTGCCGAATTCTCTTTCGACGGTTTTATCGCCGTCAATACTTAAGGCCACCTGCACATAAATGCGTTCGCCGTTTTTATCCGCCACAAAATCAATTTCTTGGCTATTTAAACCGCCGATTTTAATATCAAATCCTGCGATTTTTAAATGATGAAACACCATATTTTCCAATATTTTGCCGCGATCAGAAATGCGATAACCGATTAAGGCATTTCTAATCCCCAAATCTTCAAAATAATATTTTTCGCCGATTTCAAAAATGCGTTTTCTTTCAATATCATAACGGCTTACTTTATGAATCAAAAAAGCATTATTCAAATATTCGGCATAATTTTGTACCTGAATATTAGACATATTGATTTTTTGTGATTTGAGAAAATCGCTGATTTTTTTAGCCGAAAACAAATTACCGATATTATCCGCCAAAAATTGTGTCAACTGCTCCAAAAACAATCCATTACGAATATTGTAGCGGTTAACGATATCGCGCACGACAATAGTCGAATAAATATTTTTTAAATATTCGAAAATCACATCATCCTGTAGGGGTAATTCTTTCAAAAACGGCAATCCGCCGTATTTAAAATACAAAGCCAAGGATTTATTATTGTTTTCCAATTGCATAAATTCTAAAAACTCGAAATAAGACAGAGCATACACTTGAATTTCTATCGCACGGCCGCTTAATGTACCTGCAATATCGCTTGATAATAATTGGGCATTTGAGCCCGTGCAATACAAATCCAATTCATCGTCTAATAATAATGAACGCAATGCCTGTTCAAAATGGATAATTTCCTGAATTTCATCAATAAAAATATGATTTTTAAGACCTGTTTTTTTATTTTCCGAGATAAAATCCGCCAAATCTTGGGCGCTTTTGATATGGCTGAATTGCAAATTCTCTTTGTTGATATAAATGACATGGGCGGCATTATCTGCCTGCTTGATTTTTTCAATCAGCTGAAACAATAAATAACTTTTACCGACACGGCGCTGCCCTGTGATGACTTTAATCACTTGCTTGCCCATAAAGGGGGTGATTTTGTCCAAATATTGCTTACGAAAAATGAGATTTTGCATGTTTTTCAATTCGTTTTTTAAAGTATGGTAAAAATTTTAGCACAAAGGCATAAAACTTTCTATCATACTTAAAACTTTTCTAAAAAATAGCTGGAGTTAAAAGTATGATAAAAACTCACTTTGAAAAAACAGAAACCAAGTTCCCAAAAATCGGCATTCCCTAGCAAATTCAGTCACTTTACACTACGCCCACTGTATCAGACAAAGGCAAACGACCATACAAAACCGTATCTCCCAAATCCTCAATATCAAACATCCTATCGTTCAAGCGCCCATGAGTTGGCTTACCGACGCGCATTTATAGTCAAAGAATCCAAAAAAAGACTACACTAAAACTTATGGCATACTCAAAAGATTACAGACAAATGATATTGAACAAGCTGGCATCAGGTCATATAGTCGGAGAAGTGAAAAAGTAGTACAAGGCGGCGAGCCGCAGACAGTACAGATAGTACGGCAAGGCGAGCCAACGCCGTACGCTCTTGTACTGTCTACGGCTCGCCGCCTTGTATAGTACCTTAACTTCAAAATGAGACTTAGGGATACACATTTTGTCAGGAGAAGCGTTAGAATAATCTCATTTTGAAGTTAAGAGACTATACTACTTTTCCACTTCTCCAGCGATAGGGGATAAAAATGTCAACTTTTCAGACAAAATGCCCTGTACTTTTAGCCTATAATGCAAGAAGAGACCTTCATCCCATTATTTATCTGGATCTGGATGAAACTAGACTTAAGTTATATCTAAGAGCCAGATATAGATACAGTTTGCAAAGATTTCAGACCATATCAAAATATAGATATATTTGAAAGGTAGCTGTAAAAATGTGTTGACTTTACAAAAGTCCAGAAGGTCTCAATTTCAAAACTTTATTTTTAATTCTATGGAGACATTATCATGCAGACAAAAGCACTTTTACTTTTAGTCTTATCAATAACTTTAGCCGCTTGTGGCAGTAGCAATAATAAAAGTAATTTAACAGATTCAAATATTTCAGGCTCAACCGGTAAAACCGGCAGCAATGCTGGCGGCAATACTGGCGGCAATACTGGCGGCAATACTGGCGGCAATACTGGCGGCAATACTGGCGGCAATACTGGCGGCAATACTGGCGGTAACACCGGCGGTAACACTGGCGGCAATACTAGCGGCAATACTGGCGGCAATACTGGCGGTAACACTGGTGGCAATACTGGCGGTAATACTGGCGGTAATACTGGCGGCAATGCTGGCGGCAATACTGGTGGTAACACTGGCGGCAATACTGGCGGTAACACTGGCGGTAACACTGGCGGTAACACTGGTGGTAACACTGGTGGTAACACTGGTGGTAACACTGGTGGTAACACTGGTGGTAACACTGGTGGTAACACTGGCGGTAACACTGGCGGCAATGCTGGCGGCAATGCTGGCGGTAACACCGGCAGCAATGCTGGTGGTAACACTGGCGGTAATACTGGCGGTAATACTGGCGGTAATACTGGCGGTAACACTGGCGGCAATGCTGGCGGTAACACTGGCGGTAACACTGGCGGTAACACTGGCGGTAATACTGGCGGTAATACTGGCGGTAATACTGCTAAATACGAAGGTCTGTTATTGGCAATAGATCCTTCCTCAGTAAATTCTTCTTCTCCTCTTAAATACATAAGTAATAAATTCACAAATGATACGCGTACAAGTATTATTGTTAATGGACAGACTATTTCTCTAGTTCCAGCAGCTGAATTTACTAAAAATTTCCCACAATCTTTTTCTTCTTTCGGCAAAGTTGAGTTATCAGACGGAACGCCTTACCTTTACAGTTTTGGCGAAATTACCTCGGATATGCCAACAGCAGGTAAAGCGAGATATGAGGGTAAATATTATGAAGCAGTATATAATTCAGCTGCTGAAGAGGGCGAGGGCTATGAACGATCAGGAAACTTCGCAGCACTTGTAGATTTTGCTAATAAATCGATTTTTGTAGGAATTGGAACTGAACATTTAGCACGTTCAATTAAAGCTAAAATTGAAGGCTCTAGCTTTACTGGCATTGACAGAGAAATCTTCGGCGGTGACATCGAAAGCGTAGAAGGTAGATTCTATGGTCCGCAAGCATCAGAAATTGGCGGTGTTTATCATGGTAAACATAAATATGTAAAAGACGGCCTTAACTTTATGGGCTCATTCGGTGGCACAAGAGGACACATAGAAGAGTAACAAGCAGCTTTTATCATTAAAGAAAGTGGATAAATCCGCTTTCTTTTTGTTTGGTATTTTTAAATTATATAGTCTCTTAACTTCAAAATGAGATTATTCTAAGCGCTTCTCCTGACAAAATGTGTATCTCTAAGTCTCATTTTGAAGTTAAGGTACTATATTTTTAAATTATACATGATAAATTAATTTATTCTTTATCAAAATCAATAAATTGAATTATCTCACAAATCTGTGTCTATATTTACCGCCAAGAGGTTTTATGTTTTTTCTAAGAATTTTTTCTCAAGCACTGATGCTTACTACAGTTTTTTTATCTACTTCCATATATTCGCAATCTGTTGAACCTCTTTCCCCAGATGAACGGCCAACTTTTCATCTCTCAAAAAATACGCTTGAATTATTGCAAGAGACAGAAGAGAAACAATCAACTGTAATACAAGAACAAAATATGACTTCTCAAGAATTGCTTGCCCAACCTGTATTGCTTACTCAAGCATTAAATTCCGCTATCACTTTACAAGATGAGTCTGCTTTGATATTGCTCCTGCCATTATATGCACAGCTTCCGAAAAAAGACGAAATGCTTTATAAGTATGGACAGGCAATGCTATTTTTTTTACAAGAAAATCCTAAAGAAGCGGTTCAATTATACGAAGAAATTTTAACCTCTTATCCTAATTCTTCCCCCCTTCGCTTTCAACTGGCTTTATCTCTTTTAGCAGACAAGAGATTAGCTGCTGCTAATGAGCAATTTACACAATTAAATAATGAAGAATTACCGCCAGAAATACGGCAAACAATAAAAAACCTGCAAGCAGGCATTGCTAAGCAACTAGAGTGGCAATTCAACTTTCATGCACATGGTTTGATGGAGCGTAATATCAATGGTAGTCCTGTGAAACAGCAAGTCGGCGCTTGGAAATTCGCACCGCCTGAAAAAGCTTATGGATTAGCTTATGGCTTATCGGCAGATAAACTCTGGGCACTAGATGGGCATTGGTATTTAGCCGTTTCTGCTTCCGCAAATGGTAAAACTTTTTGGCAAAAACATGAATACGATGATTTATTACTACGTAGCAGCATAGGTCTAATGTGGAAAAACAGCAAAAATGAATGGGGTATACTCCCTTTTCATGAGCGGAGATTTTATGGCAGCGACAGCTATTCCTATGGTAATGGTTTGCGCCTACAAGGAAATTGGCAGATTAACGAGCATTGGAAATGGTTCGCTAATTATGAAATTGCCGATAACCGTTTTTTTACGCGTAAACATTTAGATGGCATTAGCCAGCGCTTAGGAAATACCTTATTCTATCGTCCAGATATAAAACAATACTTTACCTTTGGTATAGACTTAGGTAAGGAGGCCGCTAAAGATAGAAGTAATGCTTATGACTATTATGGACTACGTTTAGGCTGGGGGAAAGAATGGCAGCAAGGTATTTCAAGCATGATACAAATACATGCTTTAAAAAAAGACTATGCAGAAAAAGACTTTATTCAAATTAAGCGTCAAGATGAGCGTTACGGATTAAATCTCAGTCTGTGGAAACGCGATTGGCATTGGCAAAACTTTACCCCGCGCCTAACTTATCAATGGAAACGGCAGCGCAGCAATCATTTTGCTTATGATCAAGCTGCTGAGCAGAATATATTTATTGAAATTAGCAAGGATTTTTAGCCAGATAACATTAGGCAGATTCAAGTATGATTGCAACGCGCCCAGCTGTTTTAGCATTTTCGGGCGCTCTGAAATATCTATAGTCAAAGAATTGAAAAAGTATTACGGCGTTGGCTCGCCTTGCCGTACGCTCTTGTACTGTCTACGGCTCGCCGCCTTGTACTACTTTTTCACTTCTCCGACTATACTCTGTTGGGAATGTGTCCGCGTCTGTCATGAGCTTTGAAGCCACGTTTGCGGTAGGTTTTCTGACTACGCAGATGACGATATATAGTCGATTCATGACAAAGTTGCACACCTAAAAAATATCAAGCTTTACTATTGTGCGGGCTAACATATATAGTACCTTAACTTCAAAATGAGACTTAGAGATACACATTTTGTCAGGAGAAGCGCTTAGAATAATCTCATTTTGAAGTTAAGAGACTATAAAAACTATGTTTTTATTTGAGCTGAATTGACTATAATTTCCACTTTCCCGATTATCGCGTTGGAAATTCCTGCGAAAATTTCAGCTTAGGCAATAAAAAACCACTGCATTGCAGTGGTTTGGCAATCTGGCGCGCCCGGAAGGATTCGAACCTCCGACCGCCTGGTTCGTAGCCAGGTACTCTATCCAGCTGAGCTACGGGCGCGTTTTGAAGCCGCGCATTATGCAGAACTTGCCGATGTCTGTCAAGCAATTTTCTTGCACAGTCATCTTTACTTGACATACTCCCACCACCAAACCTAGCGGTTATGGTAGGGGGAATCCTTGCGACCCATAACAACTAACTTAGATTGAGTTGTTACCTTTCGCCATGCCACTATCGCTGAATAGTATCGGCATGAGGGAACTCTTTATACAGCACTAAGTCCTAGTGCATCAGCTAAGGCTTGCTTTCGTATATTGCTTGCTGCATTGGCATCACGGTCATGGCGTGTTTGACAGCTAGGACACGTCCAATTTCTCACAGATAATGGCAAATTATCTAGCTTGTGATGACAATGCGAACAAATTTTACTACTGGCAAAGAACCGATTGACTTTTAGAATGTTTTTACCATACCAATTTGCTTTGTAGGTAAGCAGGGTAACAAATTGCCCCCAACCGACATCATGAATAACTTTGGCAAGTTTACGGTTTTTTACCATGTTTTTCACCGCTAAATCTTCAAGTGCATAACTGGTAGCTTGGTTTTCACAGATAAGGCTATGCGTGATTTTGTGGTGTAAGTCTAAGCGCCCGTTGCGTACTTTTTCATGAATACGAGCAACGGCTAATTTTTGTTTTTGATGGTTTTTACTTTGTTTTTGTTTGCGAGCAAAGATTTTTTGTTGTACTGCCAGTCGCTTACTGGCATGGGCTAAATGTTTTGGATTATCAAACTTGCTGCCGTCTGATAAGTTAAGTAAGTGGCTGATACCTAAGTCAATACCAACAGTTAGGCTAGGCTCTATTGTGGTAGGTGTTGGTACAACTTCATTGTTTTCAACTAAAATGCTTGCATGGTATTTGCCTGTGGCGGTTTTGCTAATCGTTACTGTCTTAACCCTGCCCTCAAATTCACGGCTAAATACGGTTTTAATGCCTTTGATTTTGGGTAGATTGATAATGCCTTGTTCAAAGTTTACGCTGCAATGTTGGGGACATTGGTAGCTACGCTGTGGAATTTTTTTAGATTTGAAGCGTGGAAACTTGGCACGACCTTTGAAGAAATTGCTAAAGGCGGTATGCACATTTAGCAAGGCATTAAGTAGCGATTGGCTATTAACTTCGTTTAGCCATGCAAATTTGCTTGTTTTCTTTTTCTTGACTAATTGGTTTTGTATTTGAGTACGGGATAATGACTTGCCAAAGATTTTGTAATATCTATTTTGCAATGCTAACGCCCAATTGAACACAAAACGGCTACAGCCAAAATGCTTTTCGATTAGCAAGGCTTGTTCGCTGTTTGGGTAAATCCTGTATTTATAAGCTTTGAGCATGGCTTGTTAGCTGATTGAAATATGGGTATAAATTTAGCATTGTTGATGCCATCAGACAATATATCGAAAAACAAAAACGCCCTGATTAGAGCTTACTGCTTACATCTCCACCTAAATCAAAGATTATAGGTGGAGAATTACGCAGGATAGGTTAAACAATCGAGAAATGCTCGTATTGCAGGCTGTTAAGCGGATTACTCAAGGTGGCAAAATGAATCGCATCCGTGATGCCCTTGCCGTCGCTATCGTAAGTCAGTTTTCCGCTTGTTTTATCATATTGAATATAATCTTCAAATTCCGACTGCGTGATGTTCGCCAATGCGGTAAAAATCAGCTTGGATAATTCGATACGGTCTTCATTCGGATTGAAATCCTCGATGATATCGACCTTGCCGTTTAATGCCGTTTGGAAAACAAAGGTATCCGCGCCGTTGCCACCGACCAAGATATCCGCCCCCAAACCGCCGATTAAGCGGTCATTGCCGTCCATACCCTCCAAATGCGCGCCGACATTATTGGCAATTAGGATATTATCCAATTCATTGCCGATAGCGGATTTAGCCATCGTGCCGGTGAGCGTCAGGTTTTCCACATGCTCCGGCAGGCGGTAATCAATCAGGCTTAAGACGCTATCTTTGCCCTCATCCGCCAATTCAATCACTTCATCACCGCCATCATCGACCACATAGGTATCGTCGCCGCCCTCGCCGCGCATGATATCCGCACCTTCGCCGCCGTCGATATAATCATTACCCAAGCCGCCTTTAATCGTATCCCTGCCTTTGCCGCCGTAGATATTATTATCGGCTTTATTGCCGGTCAGGGTATCGTCGTGCGCCGAGCCGATGAGGTTTTCAATTTGCGTGCCGAAGCCGATAAAGGCTTGGTTTTCGGTGTAGCTGTTGAAAGAAGCCAAGGCATTATTATTGGCAACCGCAGCATCGTCCGCCAAATCAAAGAATTCGCGCAGGGTATAACTTTCCTTGTTCTTAATGGTCAGGGTTTTGGCAATGGCGCCGCGATAGCTCCAAGAACCCGGGGTTAAATTCACGTTCACCGCCATCTCTTCATTCGAAGCGTCGAAGGTATCCACGCCCGCGCCGTCCCAGATATAGACGCCCGCATCAGAGCTATGCACATTGTATGTGCCGAAGGTATAAACATCATCGCCGGCACGCGCATTCGGATTCACGCCGTAGCGGTACTGCAGTCCGGCAAGCTGATAAATGCGCAAATCATTCTTCACTAAATCATAATTGTAAGAATAAGACATATAAGAAAATTCGCCGTGATCCTCCAAACTGCCCGCGCCGACACCGTACTTTTCTTTCATCTTGGCAAAATCATTGGAATGCCCGAAAGTATGACTCATGGTCAAAGAATGTCCGACTTCGTGCAGTCCAAAATAAGCTACTGCGCCGTCAAATTTGCTCATCGGCTTATTCCAGAACACCCAACCGCCGTTAACCGCCCAAGCGATCGCACTTGAATTCTGCTGCGCCATGCTCACATTGATGCCCGAGCCATCCAGAATATAGCTGCTGCTTTCTACAAATTCGACGTTCAAATAGCTGCTGAGCATCGCAAAGGATTCGCGCATAATCGCCTGATTAGTCGGCGAGAGTTGCTCATACGTGCCGGCAATCGACAAATTGCCGTGTTTGACGCCGTAAGTCGCCTCATCTTCCGCCGTGACGAAATAATAGTAAATCTTATGTCTCTGCTCATTGCCGCCGACGGCGATTTTCGTATTGTAGCCGTAGCTGCCGCTCACGCCTTGTGCATTGATAAAATAGGGGAAATTGTAATCGGCTGCGGTGTGGTCTAATTTACGCTCCGCCTGCTTAATATTCCCATGCTTAGCCACAAAATCGCCGCTCAAGGTCTTAAAGCCGAGATAGGCTTCCGTGTCCTGCACGCTGATGGCATTGCCGGCGCGGTCATGGCTGTGCAAAGTGGCGGTCAGCGATTTCTCATCATTCTGCGCCAAAACATCGCGCGCCACTTCAAGGCTGAAGGAATGATCCGCCTGTACGGTGGTTTTAAAATGCTTATCGCCGATTTGCACCTCAACCGTATCGCCGACGCTCGCCCCTGTCGTTTGCCCGCTAATCTGGGTATTGTCTAACAAGGCTTTGGCATTAAAGGTTTGCACGCCGTTCGCATCGGTTTGGATAAAAGCACTGTTAAAATTAATGCTTTCATACTCAACATTTTCCACCGTCACTTTTCTGGCGGAATGAACGCCTTTATTGTCGACCAATTCAAAGGCTTTCTTATAATTTCCATCCGCCGAATTTGCCGCGCGGTTGAATTCCACACTGATGGCTTTGCCGTCTAGGGCTTTCAAATCTTCGGCGGAAAGATTAAATGTGAAAGTTTTGCCGCTATGATCCAAGCCGATTTTGTAGCTTTTATCGCCTGCTTTAATCACTAATTCGCGCACAAACATGGCGTTTTTACCTTGGGCATAAATGCCTGAATACGTAATTTCGCCATTCATGCGCAACATTTGCGCGCCCGTGCTGGAAAAGTTTTCCCCAATCTTTGTCACATCGATGGATGCCGCCGCATCAGGCGCAACGGCATAAACTTTTGCCGCCGATGCCTGCGCGCTGCCGCTGCGTGCCTGCGCAACAATGCGGTAGTCTTGATTATTCAGCAAATCCTGCGTTTTTACGTCCAGACTAAATTTGCCGCCCTGCACATCTGCTTCAAAGGATTGCTGATTAATCAGCAAACTAACCTTGTTCACAGCGTCAGCATCCGCGCCTGAAACCGTACCGGAGATTTTGGTCGTCGCCGCCTGCGCTTCGCTGACATTAAGCAGATTATCCGGCGTGAGATTATCCAGCTGAATGTGAAGGTTTTGGCTCACGATCCGATAAGCCGCTTGGCTTTGTACGGTCTGGCTGTTGCCCGCCGCATCATGGCTTTCAATACTGGCGCTTACCGTCAAATCAGGATTGCCCGCCAAGACATTCGCCGCCACTTCAAGGCTGAATGCACCGCCGTCTTTGATGTCGACTTGATACGTGTCTTGATGAATCCGAATGCTAACTTTATCGCTAGGCTGGAATTCGCCCGACACCTGCCCTGTCAACAGCACCGTATCTGTGCTGTCGGCAGAGACATCGCCAATCGTCTGCAACTGCAATTGCGTTTTCGGCGGGGTCAAATCCACTGCATAATCTAGGCTGTTTTCGGCTTCGGCAAGATTGCCGTTCACACCGAGCGCCTTTGCATAGACTTTCAGCGTTTGCTCGCCGTGGCGGCTTGCCAAAGGATTCTTGGCATTATCGGCAGCATTGAGCATCAATTGCCAGCTTTGACTGCTTTCATCTACCACCGCCTGATAGCGCTGACCGTGAATTTCCACGCTGACTTCTACCGTGCCGCTGCGCACCGCCGCGCTGTCATAGCTCAGGCTGCCGCTGATTAAGAGATTCTCGCCTGCCTGCGCAATATTAATCGCATTGCCGCCGTTGATGTCTTCCGTGCTTAAAGCTAATGCCGGCGGGCTTAATTCAATCGCAAAACTTTGGCTGTTGGAGGTCTTGCTCAAACTATTGCCCACATTATCGGAACGCGTAGCTTCCACGCTTAAGGTATTTACGCCCGCGGCAGCGGCTTTTTCCAATTCCGCAAAAGGCACATAGAATAAAGCGCCTAATTTCCGCTCGAGACCGACAATCGCATCGGCGGCACTGTAAGTCTTACCGTTCAGGCTTAATACGGCTGTTCCGATATCGCCGTTCACCACATTGCTATACAACGCCGTGATTTCCACCATGCCCTGCTCTTGATGACTTTGATTTAAATAGCCATCAATGCCGATGCTTTGCAAAGTAATGTCGAACTTCGGCAGGCTGGCTTTCCAGTTAAGATGGTAAATACTCTGTTCCGCCGCCACATGGATGCCGTCGCCGTAATCGGCGTTATAGTCCGCCGTAAAGCGCGATTGACGGCTGCCGTTAGCGCTGCCAAAAGTGTTAAGCTGATGAAATACCGAAGCGGCTGTAGCTTGAAAACTGAAACTCAAATCCGCTTGAATCACGGCTTCATGATCTTGGGTTTTATTGCCTGCAAGGGTCTGTTTAATCCGCAGCACTTGCCCTGCCACGCCGTTTTCAACGACGCCGCTAATCGTTATCATCTTATCGCCGCTGAAATTAGACAAATTCAAACGCTGATCACTGCCGATATAGCCCTGCAATTCCGTTTGGCTGATGCCCAATATCTCTGCGATTTCTTGCGCATTGAGCAGATTATCGTCGCTAATCGCATTAAAGCGAATCACCGGTTTGCTATTGCTGTCGATGACGGCGAATGTCTGCGTATGCGTATAAAAAGCCTCATTTAATGCCGCATCTTTGACCGCAACCTCGACCCCGATTTCCGCCTTGCTTAAGGCCGTGAGTTTATTGGCGGCAAGATTGAGCGACCAGCTGCGGCTTGCCGCATCCACCTGAGCCGCCATGACTTCTTCGCCGACCTTGACGCGCACCGCAACACTGTTCCAATCTACATCATTATCTACACTCAACTGCCCCTTAATCGCCACCTCGCCGGCGGCTTCGACTGAATTAATCACATTATCTTCAGCAATCACAATACTGGTAACAGGCTGAGACAGTTCCGTATCGATGGCATAGGTTTTTTCCTTGCTAATCGCCTCATTATTTTTCAGCACCGCCTTAATCGTCGGCACGGCATTATTCGTCAACAAATCCGCGCCTTTGACGTCCAGACTGAATTTGCCGTTCTCATCGACCTTTGCCACGCCCTCCAGCGTCTTCCAACCACCCGAACAAGCCTCACAGGCGCAAAGGAACACCAGCTCATCGCCGGTTTCGCCCAGCACCACATTGCCCGATAAAGTGACCGTGCTTTTGCTTTCCGCATCGTTCAAGACATTATCTGCGGTCACATGATCGACATTAATCACTTTACCGTCGGAAAAATCGATTTGATACTGATGCGAGACTTGCGCCGTATGCGTATTCTGCGCCGCATCCTGCGTACTCAATTGCAGGATAAAATCGTCTTTGTGATTGATTAAGGCGACAGTCCCTACTTCTATCTCAAAACCTAAACTGCCGTCTTGTTTTGCAATCAATTGCGTGCTGTGTTGGGTCGTGCCTAAACGGATAATCACGCTGTCGCCGACTTTCGCCGCCGAACCCTCAACATTTTCCACTTGACCGGAAATCAGGGTTTTCGGATTTTGGCTTTCCAGATAACTGATGACATCATCGCCCGTAATCGGATTGATGAGAATCTGCGGCGCTGTAATCACGGTATCCACCGCATAATGAACCGTCTGCGTCGCCTCTGCCGAACCGGCGGCATTGCTCGTTATCGCCTGCAATTGCAATACATTATCGCCTTGTGCCTGCGCCAATTTCGCACCGGCAACCACCGCCTGCCATTGATTGCCGCTAATCTGCGCGGCAAAAGTTTCGCCGTCCAGCATAAGATTCAAGCGCACATCGCTGCCGCTGTCATAAGCAATACTGCCTTTCAGAACAATATCTTCACCCGCTTCCTGCCGATTAATCACATTATCGTCGGTAATGCTATCCATACGAATGCTTGCCGGCGACGGCGGCGTAAGAGGCGGGGTTTGCTCTTGCGTTGTCGGCTGAGTCGCTTGCTCTTCTTCCGCTGTCGGCTGTGCAGGTTTTTCCGCAGGTTTTTCTTCTTCCGCTTGTGGTTGCGCGGGTTTTTCTTCTTCCGCTTGTGGTTGCGCGGGTTTTTCTTCTTCCGCTTGTGGTTGCGCAGGTTTTTCTTCTTCCGCTGTAGGTTGTGCAGGCTTTTCTTCTTCCGCTTGTGGTTGTGCAGGTTTTTCTTCTTCCGCTTGTGGTTGCGCGGGTTTTTCTTCTTCCGCTTGTGGTTGCGCAGGTTTCTCTTCTTCCGCTTTAGGCTGCGCAGGTTTTTCTTCTTCCGCTTGTGGTTGCGCGGGTTTTTCTTCTTCCGCTTGTGGTTGCACAGGTTGCTCTTCTTCCGCTTGTGGTTGCGCAGGTTTTTCTTCTTCCGCTGTAGGCTGTGCAGGTTGTTCTTCTTCCGCTTTAGGCTGTGCAGGTTTTTCCGCAGTATCGGATTGACCGCCATTGCTTAAAGAGACTGCGGCAACCGCGCCTAATGCCGCCGGTACCGCCACAAGACCTGCCGAAACACCTGCTTGAGCAGGTAAGACTTGCGAAGCCAGCATGGACTCGACGCTTTGAACGGTGGCAAAAGTACTTTCCAATTGCTGTAAATCCTGCCAATCTTCAATCACGATATAGTCCGAATAATTTTCTAAAACCAATTCGGCTTCGGCATCTTCATCAATAAAAACAAAAAGATCATTTCCTAGCAATTCAGTGCGCGGCTGCGCAATCAGCTGTCCTGCCTCATCGAGAATTTGATAACGCACATTAGCCTTCGTTTGTAAGCGCAGAGTTTCAGCTGACAATACATGCGTTTGCACTTCAGCGTTTTGAATTACGAGTAAACGATACATTGATAATAATTTTCCTTTTGAAATAAGATAGATAAACTTTCCGCCTTCAGGCAGGCAAAGGCGGGGGATTATAGCGGATTATGGAAGATAAGACACTGTTTTCGGCATGATTTTTGATGTTTTTTATCACTCTTGCAATAAGTTTATTTAATAAAAACTAAATCAAAAGCCATTTTTAATGAGTTTTACCAAACAAAAAATATAATCTCACTGTCATCAGTGAGATATCTCATCTCTTGCTTTAATAAATTTAAGGAAAATGTGTCTTATGAATAAGAGAATCGATTGCCTGATGCCGGCAATCGATTGAGAGAATAAATGCTAGCTAAATTTCATGCGGTAGGCGCGGCGTACTTGCCCTAAACCATTGAAAGTACAATTGGTATCGATAATCCGCCCGCTGTGCATATCAAAAACCCAGCCATGCACCGCCAATTGCATTTTGCGGTGCCAAGCGCGTTGCACAATCGAAGTCAGCGCCACCGAATGGGTCTGCTCGACCACATTCAGTTCCACCAAGCGGTTCACGCGTTGCTTTTCATCGGCAATCGCCTCAAGCTCTTCCTGATAGCGGTCGTACACGTCTTGGATATGGCGCAGCCAGTTATCCAAAAGCCCCACCGGTTCGCGCACCATTGCTGCCTGCACGCCGCCGCAGCCGTAATGCCCGCAAACGATAATATGCTTCACCGCTAAGGCATTGACCGCATAGTCTAAAACGCTCAGCAAATTGGTATCGGTATGCACCACCACATTGGCAATATTGCGATGCACAAACACATCGCCGGGCTGGGTGTCGATAATGCGGTTTTCCGGCACGCGGCTGTCCGCGCAGCCTATCCATAAGACTTGCGGATTTTGTCCCGCCGCCAGTTTGGTAAAATAATCAGGATCTTTGCGCAAACGCCGCTGCACCCAGTCGCGGTTGCGTTGCAAGAGCTGATGATATAAATCTTCCGCCATGTTATTTACAACGCAAACTCAAGACGGTGCCGGTTTTGCTGATGACCGCATCGCACTGCTTATTTGCGCCAGTGGCGAAATAAGTGCGACACCAGCCGGCATCCAGTTTTTGCCCATTGATATGACAATGGTTTTCCCCGCCGGTATAAACCAAAGTACCGCTCACGGTAACAAAATTGCCTTTGCGCACGCCGCCGCTGATGCTGCTGCGTATGGCGGTTGCCGTGGCATTACCACTGACCGTCGGCGCGGTGGAAGTGCTTTGCAGACGCGTTTGCCGTGCCAAAGCCTCTTGTTTGGCGCGCTCTTCCTGCGCACGGCGTTCTGCCGCCGCTTTCTCCACCTGCGCTTTGGCGGCAGCTTCCTGCTGCTTGGCACGTTCGCTTGCCAAACGCGCAGCTTCGGCTTGCTGCCGTGCAATCTCCGCTTGACGCGCCGCCTCTTGCTGCTGCGCTAATTGTGCCTGACGAGCGGCCTCCGCCTGCTGTGCCGCTTGGGCGCGTTTTGCCGCTTCTGCGGCTTGCTGCTGCGCTAATTGCGCTTGACGTGCCGCCTCCGCTTGTTTAGCTAATTCCGCCTGACGTAGTTGTTCGGCAGCTTGTGCCTGCTGCTGCGCCAATTGCGCCTGACGAGCGGCTTCCGCTTGCTGTGCCGCTTGGGCGCGTTTTGCCGCTTCTGCAGCTTGCTGCTGCGATAATTGCGCTTGACGTGCCGTCTCCGCTTGTTTAGCTAATTCCGCCTGACGTACTTGTTCGGCAGCTTGTGCCTGCTGCTGCGCCAATTGCGCCTGACGCGCCGCTTCCGCTTCTTTGGCAGCCAATGCGGCGGCTTTTTCTTCCGCTTCGCGACGCGCTTTTTCCGCAGCTTGCGCTTGGCGGCGGCGTTTCTCCGCTTCCTGCTTGGCTTTTGCCTGCGCCGCCAAAGCGGCTTTCTGCGCGGCAAGCGCTTCTTTTTCGCGCTGCTCAATCGCTACTTTGGTGCGCTCATTATCGGCAATCATCAATTGATACATCAGCTGATAATCGATTTGCCCGAATTCCGGATGGTCCAATTTCTCGCGCGTACGGAAAGCGCGCATGGCTTTTTGCGTATTCGCGCCGATGATGCCGTCCGCCGCACCGCCGCCAAAGCCTAAGCGGTTCAAATCTCTTTGTACTTGCTTGGTAATTTGCACATAAAAAACAGACAGCCAATCGCCGGAAATACTACCGCTTTGCTTTATGCCCAAGCTTTTTTGATAGGCTTTGACCGCTTGCTGGGTCGTTTGATTAAATACGCCGTCAATCGGGCCGGCATCATGGTCGATATAGCGCATGCCGGTCTGAATCAGGCGGATTAAGGCAGGGCTGTATTTGCCTTTTTGCGCGGCATGACCTTGTTCTAATAAGCTTTGTAATGATGTATTGCCCGTCAATGCCGCCACATCATATAAACCCAAGCCGCGTTCATTGCTGATGTCTAAGGGGCATTGCGCGCTTTGATAAGCTTCAATCACATGGTTATCGCGCTGATAAGCGGCGGCGAATAATGTCGCCGTATCTGTACAATCAAGGGCTTGCGCCCACTGTGCCGACAGCAAAGCCAGCAGCAAAAAAGGATAGCGTAAAGGCATTATCCACCTCTTTTTACATAAAATATTGCGAGTATTTCAAAACAAAGGCCTGCAAAGCGATGAGCAGGGTGGAATTATCCGCCTGCCCCGATTGCAACAGCACATAAGCCTCGGCAAAGGATAGGCGCACAACACGGATATCTTCACCTTCGGCACGTAAACCGGTATAAGCGGCGGTTTCATCGACATCAATGCGGGCAAAATATAAAAGCGTCCGCCCTGCGCTGCCGCCCGGACTGCCGTAATATTCATAAACAAATTCTAAGTCTTGGGCTGTGGTGCCGATCTCTTCCGCCAATTCGCGCTGCATAGCCGTTTCAGGGCTTTCGCCGGCTTTGTCCATAAAGCCCGCCACCACTTCTTTCTGCCAAGGCTGATCGCCCGCCGCCATGGCACCGATGCGAAATTGCTCGACCAAGACGAATTCTTTGCGTGCCAAATCATAGGGCAAGGCGGCAACCACCCGCCCTTTCTTGCCCAAACATTCGCGGATGAGTGTACCGCTGCGACTGCCGTCATAATATTCGATATCGACCGCGTAGCGGCTGACGTGGAAAAAACCGCTGTAAACGCTTTCCTCTTCTAAGACAGTGTATTGATATTGCATAGGATATTCCTAATAACGCGGCGTGGTGCCGATGTAGCCGTAAGGATTGACCGCCTTGCCCTGTTTACGGGTTTCAAAATGCAGAGTCGGCATATTTTGCGAGCCGATGCCCATGGTGCCGATTTGCTGTCCGCGGCTTAATTTCTGCCCTTCGCTGACGTTTACACTGTCCAAATAACCGTAGGCGGACAAAACGCGGTTGGGATGACGGATGATGACCATGCGCCCGAAGCCGGATAAGCCCGTGCCGGTATAAGCCACTTCGCCGGCTGCCGCCGCATGAATGGCTTGTCCACGTTGGCCGCGCAAGCGTATGCCCTGCCGTCCCGGTTGATTGGCGGAATATTGCTGCACCACGTCGCCGCGCGTCGGCCAAGTCCAGCCGGGCAAACCGGCACTGGTTACCGTCGGCGCAATCACTTTCGCCGGCGTCACGCCGCTTGGCGGCGTTAGGCGCAAACGCTGTCCCGCTAAGATGCGGTCTTTGTCGGCAATGCGGTTCCAACGCGCCAGTTCGTTGATATCCAAGCCATAGCGCCAAGAAATGCCGAATAAGGTATCGCCGGCTTGTACGATGTAGTCGCCGCTAGGCTTGAGTGCGCCGCGTTCGCCGTGCAATTGCTCGGCGGTGGGGCGGTGCGGATAAGAAGAGCAGGCGCTCAGCCACAATAAGGGCAAAGATAATATTAAACAATGTAAGCTATTAGAAATTTTCATTTTTTACTTAATCCAAAGCTAAGCAGCGCTCAATAGCGGCAAGCTGTGCGCAGTGAGTTAAATCAAATTGCAAGGGCGTAACCGATACATAGCCTTGCGCCACTGCGGCAAAATCCGTATCCGCCTGCGCATCGTCTGCCATGCCGAAAGCGCCGATCCATAAATATTCGTCGCCGCGCGGACTGTTAACGCGTTGTATGGGCTGCGCCGGCAAACGTCGCCCCAAAACAGTCGTTTTAAACCCCTTAATCTCCGCATAGGGTAAATCCGGAATATTGACGTTTAAAAACGTTCCCTGCGGCAGGGTATGTTTTTGCAGACGTTTCAGCAAATCCACAACGAGCAAAGCAGAATCGGCAAAATGCTGAGAACGATGTGAAACATTAGACACCGCCATCGCCGGAAAGCCCAAATTCCGCCCCTCATAAGCTGCCGCCACCGTGCCGGAATACATCACATCATCGCCTAAATTCGCCCCGCGGTTGATGCCTGAAACCACCATATCGACTTTATGTTCAAAATAACCGTTTAATGCCAAATGCACGCAGTCGGAAGGCGTGCCGTCCACGCTGAAGACATCGTTACCGTGCGCCTGCACGGACAAAGGGCGCGAGAGCGTTAAAGAATGACTGGCGCCGCTCATATTGCGATCAGGCGCCATAATCAGCACGCGGTCGGCATAGCTGCGCAAAGCCGATGCTAAAGCCTGCAAACCGGGCGCTAAATAACCGTCGTCATTTGAGAGTAAAATTAACATAAACACCTCAGCAAAAATTGCTCGTCAATTTACCTTAAGCTAACCCCCTTTATCAAGCCGAAAACATAGAAAAACCGAATTTGCTCAAAGGCGATGCGTTACATGCCCTGCAGCGGAAAAAGCAATTTTTTCCGCTTATGTTATTATCCGCCCTTTCAATCATCTTGCAGGAAAGAATTCTATGAAAGCCGTTTTTCTACTGATAGCGACCAATTTAGGCGTCATGGCAGTACTCAGCCTTGTCTTACAAATACTCGGCATCAATCAAATGCTAAATCAATCGGGCATGAACATGCAGAATTTGCTGATATACGCCAGCATTTACGGCTTTGCCGGTTCATTTATCTCTCTGCTCATGTCGAAAAACTTGGCAAAGCGGCAAATGCGCGTGCAACTGATTGATGCCGGCACGTCCAATCCTAGCGAACGCTGGCTTTACGACACCGTCAAACGCCAAGCGGAAAAAAGCGGGGTCGGCATGCCGGAAGTCGGTATTTTCCAGCAGCCTGCACCCAATGCTTTCGCCACAGGGCATAATAAAGATGCCGCCTTGGTTGCCGTCAGCACCGGCTTACTGCAACACATGAACGCCGATGAAATCGAAGCGGTTCTGGGGCATGAAATGGCGCATGTGAAAAACGGCGATATGGTAACCTCTGCTCTCATTCAAGGCACGATTAACGCCTTTGTCATCGTCTTTGCCAGTCTTATCAGTAGCCTGCTTGCGCGCGGCAACCGCCGCCAATCCGGCGCGGCATTTCACGGCACCTATATGCTCTTGCAAATGCTATTAGGATTCTTAGGCTCGATGGTCGTCATGTGGCATTCGCGCCACCGCGAATTTACCGCCGACCGCGGCGGCGCCGAACTGGCCGGCAAACACAAAATGATTGCCGCCCTGCGCCGCTTAGAACAAACCCAAGCCGCCGGCGCACAAGGCGCTTTGGCGAAAGACTTCAAAGCCTTCGGCATCGTACCGATGAGTGGACTCTTTTCCACCCACCCGCCGCTGGCAAAACGCATCGCCGCACTCGAGCAAAATCTATGATTACACTCAACCAATTACGCCTAAGCCGCGGCAGCGACATCCTCTTCTCACAAGCCGATGCCGCTATTTACGGCGGACAAAGAATCGGCTTAGTCGGCAATAACGGCTGCGGCAAATCCAGTCTGTTTGCTCTGCTGCGCGGCGAAATCGAAGCCGATAGCGGTGAACTCATCATGCCGCCGGATTGGCGCATTGCTAGCGTCCGCCAAGAAACCCCCTCTCTGCCGCAATCCGCGCTTGATTACGTACTTGACGGACATCAGCCCTATCGCCAAGCGCAACATGCGCTCAAACAGGCAGAACAAGAAGCAAATGGACTCGCCATCGCCGCCGCACACGAGCAATTAGCCGCCATTCACGGCTATGCCCTGCCCGCCCAAGCCGGCGAACTCCTCAGCGGCTTAGGTTTTCTGCCTGCGCAGCAGCAATTAGCGGTCGCCGAATTTTCCGGCGGCTGGCGTATGCGACTGAATCTTGCTCAAGCCCTCATCGCGCCTGCGGATTTATTACTGCTTGACGAACCCACCAACCACTTAGACCTAGATGCCATCATCTGGCTGCAAGACTTCTTGAAAAGCCACCCCGCCACGCAAATCATCATCGCCCACGACCGCGAATTTCTCGACAGCCTCTGCCAACACATCTGGCACATCAGCGGCAAACAGCTTGAAAGCTACCGCGGCAACTACAGCCAATTCGAGCGTATCCGCCACGAACGCCGCCTCCAAGCCGACGCCCAATATGCCAAACAAGCCGCCCAACGCGCCCATTTACAAAGTTTCGTCGACCGCTTCCGCGCCAAAGCCAGCAAAGCCAAACAGGCACAAAGCCGCTTAAAAGCGTTGGAAAAACTAGATGCCGCTCCGCCGCCGGCGCAAGAACAAGGTTTTCAGCTCGAATTCGCTACGCCCGAACATATTCCCGCCCAATTGCTCAAATTGGAAAAAACCGCGCTCGGCTATGGCGAGACTAACATCCTTAAAGCCTTCAGCCTTGCCATTGAACGCGAAGACCGCATCGGACTACTCGGACGCAACGGCGCAGGCAAATCCACCCTCATGAAAGCCCTTGCCGGACTTGAAGTTATCCAAAGCGGCGAACGCAAAATCCACCAATACTGCCAAATCGGCTATTTTACCCAACACTCGCTCGACCGCCTCGAAGCCACGCAAAGCCCCCTTTGGCATATGCAGCAAATCCTGCCTGCACAAAGCGAACAAGAACATCGCAACTTCTTAGGCAATTACGGCTTCGGCGGCGACCGCGCCTATGATGCGATTGCGCCCTTTTCAGGCGGCGAAAAAGCGCGCCTTGCCCTTGCACTGATTATCGCTATGCGCCCAAACCTGCTGCTCTTGGACGAACCCACCAACCATCTCGATCTCGCCATGCGCGACAGCCTCAACCTCGCCTTGCAAGCCTATGAAGGCGCAATGGTCATCATCTCTCACGACCGCAACATGCTGCGCAGCACCTGCAACCGCTTCTTCCTGATCGATCAAGCCCAAGTCAGCCCCTTCGACGGCGATTTGGACGACTACCGCCGCCATCTCCAACAATCCCTGCAAGCGCAGCTGGAAGCGACAAAACCCGATAAAGGCAGCCCAGCACCACTTAGCCGCCAAAGCCAAAAACGCAATGAAGCGGAAATCCGCCGCCTATTGCGCCCTTTCAAACAAATCTTGGAAAAAGCGGAAGCCAAAGTCACCGCATTAGAGACGCAAAAACAAACGATTGAAAATCGGCTGGCGGATGCCGACATCTATCTTGAAGAAAATAAAGACAAACTAAAGCAAATACTTGCCGAACAAACTAATCTCCAACAAGCTCTTGCGCAAGCAGAAGCGGCATGGCTGGAAGCGGCAGAAAATCTGCAGGCAGAAGAAATGAAATATACTCCCGAACCTTAGGAAACTTAATTTCTGCAGCTTCGCACAATATTCTTTTGAGCCGCAGAAGTCGTACAATCAACAGGGAAATAAAAGCGGAGCAGGCTGCGGAATACGATCTTCTGCCGGATAGTCCACGCGATAAAAATACAGACCATAGGCAGGCGCCGTCGGGCCTGCTTGGCGACGGTCTTTGCCGGCAAGTACATCGGCCAACCATTGTTTTGAGCGTCGACCATCGCCCACCATCAGCAAAGAGCCTACAATATTACGCACCATATGATGCAAAAAAGCATTGCCCACAATATCAATTAGTAAATAATTGCCACACTGCCTAACATCCAAACGATGCAAAAAACGATTAGGACTGGTCGATTGGCATTCCGCCGCTCGAAAAGCGCTGAAATCATGCTCGCCTAATAATTGCTGGCCGGCAGCTTGCATCAGTGCTGCGTCTAATGGATAGCAATGCCAATAAGCACGCATACGCCATAAAGCGGAAGCATAAGGACTGTTTAATACGATATAGCGGTAATGGCGCCGATAAGCATCGTATCTTGCATGAAAATCTTCGCGCACCGCCACAATCTGCTGCAAACGTATATCGGACGGCAAATAACGGTTTGCTCCTGCAAGCCAAGCATAGTCCGAACGCCGGGCATGGGTGTCGAAATGAATGATTTGCCCTAAGGCATGTACGCCGGCGTCGGTTCTGCCTGCGCATACGATTTCTATCGATTCGTTGGCAATTTGCCCCAAAGCAAGCTCTACTTGCTCTTGAATCGTCGTCGATAAAAAAGGCTGGCGTTGCCAGCCTGAATAGGCACTGCCGTCATATTCGACAAGTACCGCATAGCGATGATAAGACATTATGAGGGCAATTTAGCCATGAGTTCTTGTGCAATTTTTCCTTGTTCATCATTGCCTCTTTCCAACACTTCTTCTAGCCAGGCGCGAACTTTTGCCACTTTCTCAGGTTTGATGCCGCTATTGATATAGGCAGCTGCCAAATCCAAATTAATGCTCATTGCTTCAATATCAGCCTCAGAAACGCTTGCTTTTTCTACAGGCGCCTCTTCTTCAGGCGCATCAAAATCAGGCACTTCAAAAGCGGCTATATCTTCAGAAGCATCTTCTGTTTCAAGCCTTGGCTGCTCATCAATAAGCAGACCGCTATCTTCGTCCATAAAGGACAAAGCATCCAATACTGCAGAGTCTTCTTCTACCGCCGGCGCTTCCTCTTCAACCGCTTTCTCTTCATCTATAGAAGAATCGGCAAAGAAGTCGAGCGATTCTGTATCAATAGCAGCAAAATCATCTTCCATAAGAGCAGGAGCTTCATGGGTATCTTCGCTTAATGTGTCATCTGGTAAGAAAAGATCCAAATCATCAAAAACTTCGTCATCTGCTGTTGTCAATGGACTGCTTTGACCGGCTTTTGCATCCGCATCGGAGTCGGTGTCGATGAAAAAGTCTTCCACATCATCAAAGACATCTGTTGAAACATGGACAGATTCTTTTTGATGCGTTTGGCTTGGCTGCGGATCTTGATCAACATCGGCAAAGAAGTCATCCAAACCTTCAAATGATTGGCTGTCAATCTGAGTGGCGCTTATTTCATGCTGACTGTGATTTTGCACTTGCGCATCGGCATCGGCAAAGAAATCGTCTAAAGCATCAAGCTGCGCTTCATCATTATTGTCTTGAGAAGATTTGTCTAAGCTGAGCGGCTCAAGATCTGGCGCAGTATCGGAGGACTCGTCATTTGCAAAGAATGTATTGTCATAATCTGACTGTTCGACTTTATTTAGCGACAGGGAAGAATCATTTTCCAATTCATCTTCCTCAATCAATGCCGCAAGACGCTGTTCTTCCGCTTCGTCCATACTGTCGGCTAAAGCCTGAATTTCTTCTTCGCTCATATCAGTACCGGCAGCGGCTCTGCGTTTTTTCGCTGCCGCCAATCCTGCCAAAGCCAATAGCGCGATCAATAATCCCCCAATCGAGGCAATCGCCCATAATGGCAGACCGAATAAAAAGCCTTCATCTTCTTGTATAGGAGCAGCAGGAGGCGGTAGCGGCAGGGTATTTGCCGGCTTTTGCGGTTCTGCCGCTGCAGTTTGCGGTTCAGCTGTCGCTGTTGCGACGGGCTCGGCTTCCTGTGCCGGCATTTCACTTACGACCGCTTCTTCTACTTGAGCAGGCGGCACAGCAGGCTCTAGCATATTTGGCATTTGCGAATTGAGTTCTTGCTCGGCAGTATTTTCAGCGGCTTCAACAGGCTCGTTTTGCGCCTCTTGAATCAATTCTTCTGTACTCGTTACGATAAGGTTTTCATTAGTAGCATCGATGCTATTGACATCATCCAAAGCCATTATCGTATTAGCATCTGCTGAAGGCGCTTGCTCCGCTGCCAAATCGTTTTCTGCTTCTGTTGTCTGCGAACTTTCTGTGATGATTATTTCTGCCGTCTCAGCTGTTTCGGCATTTGGAGATTGCTCGGCTGCTAATTTTGCCGCCTCGGCTTCGGCAGCTGCAATTTCCTCAGCGCTCATCTCAACAGGACGCACATCTTCTTCATTAGCGGCTGAAGTAATCACATCTGCAATTTGTGCGCCTGTTTTTGCCTCGGCTTGGCGGCTTCTCTGATCTGCGGGCCGGGTTTCTTCGCTATCAGCATTGGCGCTGCTGCGTCGGCTGCTGCTAGAAGCACTGGGATTGCTTGGGATAACTAAGGTTTGTCCTGCCATCAGGCTATCCATGCTGTTGTTTGCAAATGCGCGGCGATTGGTATTAAAAATCGCGCGCATCATTGTTTGCACGGATACGTTGCTAGGACGCGTTGCATTAGCAATCGAATATAAAGTTTCTCCGCGTCCTACCGGTCCGTAACGATTGCCGCTGATGCGCGCGCTATTTGCATGCGCTTGCTGCGTGGCAGCTGCTCTAGCTTTAGACGCTGAGGCAGGTTGAGCGGAAGCGATAGGCTCATTAGCAATCGTCTGTCCGTGTAGGGCAACACGCTGCGCGCCCGGAGGAACGTCTCCCCAGCCAGAGCTATGCGGCGATGCTGCTTGAATAGTAGGATTGGGCGCCGCCATCGGTTGGGCTACCGCTTGTGCGGGCGGTACATTCATCACTGCCGGTGCAATACCTGCTTTTGCCGCCGGATCTGGATCTAAAAATACAGAATATTCGCGGGTATGGACTTCTGCGCCACTTCTAAATGTCAGAACAAAGTTTACGAAAGGATCGTTCATGCGTGCGGCGCTCGATACGGCAATCGTATAGGCATTGCCGCTAGGAACCAAGCGGAATGCCAAAGAAGATTGCTCAGGAGTTTTGACGACGCCGCGTTTGCTGTATTCCGCACCATCGGCTAGAGTCACACTGGCGCCTTGCGCTTGGGCAGGCGTGAGACCGTTAACGCGAATGGCTGCATTTAGGGGTTGGCCCATGTATGAATTCACTTGAATAGGACCTAAAGAGGCAGCATAAGTAAAATGCGTTACTCCCACTCCTAATGCTAAGCCAATAAGTGCCCGAATTGTTTGGGGGCGATGTCCTTTCATATTCTCTCCTTAGAAAAAAATCCTACCATGCAGGCATGATGCGCGAAATTATAAGCAGACTGCTCTGTTGTGGCAAGTAAAAAGCGCATTTACGACAGACTAGGGGCTGTTGACATACGTTGAATTAATGGCATGCTATTGATATGAACAGATTAATGCTAAGTGATACCCAATGGGCCAAGATAGAGTCGCTTTGCGCCGATAAAGTCACAGATGCCGGAAGAAGCGCAAAAGACAACCGATTGTTTATCGAAGCAGTATTGTGGATTATTCGTACAGGCAGTCCCTGGCGTGATTTGCCTGAAGAATTTGGTAAGTGGAACAGCGTGTTCCAACGCTATCGCAGATGGGTCAAGGCTGAGCGCTTTGCCGTAATCTTTGAAGCACTGCGAGGAGATCCTGATATGGAATACGCTATAATTGACGGCGCCATTGTTAAAGTCCACCGCCACGGACAAGGTGCAAAAGGGGGACTTCAAATCAGGCTATTGGTAAATCCAAAGGTGGTATGAGTACCAAAATCTTGGCCTTGGTCGACGCATTGGGCAATTTGGTTTCATTCACCCTATTACCTGGACAACGTCACGACATTGTCGGTGTCGAAGCGCTAATTAAAAACAAAGAGTTTAATGCTTTACTGGTATAGTCGGAGAAGTGGAAAAGTAGTACAAGGCGGCAAGCCGCAGACAGTACAGATAGTACGGCAAGGCGAGCCAACGCCGTAATACTTTTTCAATTCTTCGACTATAGACAAAGCCTTTGATGCAGATTGGCTTGTTAGAGGAACTGAACGAAGGAGCTTGCCAAGCGGTGATTGCGCCGACGAGCAAGCGAAAACTGCAACGTGCTTATGACCGGCATATGTGCAAATGGCGTCATTTGCTAGAAAATGTTTTCTGTGATTTAAAGGAGTTTAAGAAGATAGCCATGCCTTCGGAGAAAACAGACAGCTCCTTTGCGGCAAACATTTACCTCGCTGCAACCATTATGACCTTAAGATGATTGTCAACAGACCCTATTCGATAAAGCTCGTACCAATTTCATTTTCCCATAGCTGTTCATAAGAATCACGGCGACGAATTAAGTCGGCGGTGCCGTCTTCAATCCATACTTCCGCTGCCTGCAAACGGCTGTTGTAACGGCTAGCCATCGACATACCATAAGCGCCTACCCCGGCAATGGCGATTAAATCGCCCGCTTGGGCGGCGATAGACACGGCTTTTCGCAGCGTATCGCCTGTTTCGCAAACAGGTCCGACAATATCGCTCTCCTGTTCGCCTTCCATGCGATCAAGATTGCGCACAGGCGGCTGTGCTTGATATAGAGCAGGACGCATGTAATCGTTCATGGCGGCATCGATAATGACAAATTGCTTTTCTGATTGCTGCTTGACGCTCAGCACCCGACTGAGCAATATTCCCTGATTGCCGACCAATGAGCGCCCCGGCTGCAAATGCAGGGCATAGTCGCTGTTTGCCAAAACCTCGCTATATAAGGCAAGCAAATCCTGCGGCGCAGGCACTTCTTGCCCGGTCTGCATTTGAATGCCCAAACCGCCACCCATATCAATATGAGAAATGGCGATCCCCTGCGCGCGCAAACGCTCTGCTAATGATTTAATGCTTTCTACAGCTTCCCGAAAAGGCGATAATTGCGTAATCTGCGAACCGATATGACAGCCCAGACCGATAATTTCCAAATCGCTGCATTGCGCCGCCGCTTGATAAAGCCGCTCGGCATTTTCGATGGCAATGCCGAATTTATTATCTTTCATGCCTGTTGAAATATAAGGATGCGTTTTGGCATCGACATTCGGATTGACGCGCAAAGCGATTTTCGCTCTTTTCTCCATCTGCTTAGCCACATCTGCCAATTGCCATAATTCCGCTTCGGATTCCACATTAAAACAGCCGATTTCCGCGGCTAAAGCATAGCGCAACTCTTCTTGCGTTTTTCCCACACCGGAAAAAACAATATCCGCCGCCTTACCGCCTGCCATTTGTACCCGCCGCAATTCGCCCAATGACACAATATCGAAACCGGCGCCCCATTGCGCCATTTTGGCCAACAAACTCAAATTGCTATTGGCCTTAACCGCATAATGGATTTTCGCTTGAAGCGCCGCTTGCTGATAAGCAAGCAAACGGGCACGAATCTCATTGCCGTCATACACATAGAGCGGCGAACCGTATTGTTCGACCAAATCATGTAAAGCGATGCCCTGCACCTTTGCGCCGTCCAGCCATGCCCAATAAGCGGCCTTACTCATTAATATTCTCCTGTGCTTCTTGCGCAGGCGGATTGGCGCTTAGCGTTTCAGGCTCGGCTAAGTATAATGGACCTTTCTGACCACAGGCGCTGAGAAGCAGCGCCAACACTACAATACTTACTTTCATTAACTCTCTCGCTAAAAAAGGAAAATTATGACACAAGCACTCACACAAATCATACGCGGCGCAGATAAAAACGCGACGCACTGCATCATTTGGCTACACGGACTGGGTGCGACAGCCGATGATTTTCTACCCATTCTGCCTTATTTGTCCTTACAAAACAGTACGAAAATCATTTTCCCGCAAGCCCCCTCGCGCGCGATTACCGTCAATAACGGTATGTATATGCCCGGTTGGTACGATATCGTCGATTTTACTTTGCGCGATGCAGATACCGCAGGCATCGAGCAAAGCGCCGCTCAAATCCGTGCAATTTATCAAAGCCAAATTGACGCCGGCATTCCTGCTCGACAAATTTATTTCGCAGGCTTTTCACAAGGCGGCGTGATTGCCCTGCATCTTGGCACGCGGGTTCTCTGCGGCGGCATTTTAGCCCTCTCTACATACCTTGTCCAAGCGCAAGAATTACCTGTCGCCGGCGATGCCGCACCGGCAATTCTGCAAATGCACGGACATCATGACCCCATAGTGAATTACCAATTGGGAGAAAAGGCTCATGAAACCTTAAAATCTAAAGCTTATGCGCCGGTGTGGAAAAGCTATGACATGGGCCATGAAATCATAGCGCCGCAAATTAGCGATATGGCGCAATGGCTTAAAGCGCAGGGCTTGTAAAACACAGCCGTATCCGACGCATAATTTAAGGCTCTTAGCAGCATCAACGCCAAGAGCCTTGTATTTTACCAGCAATGACGCTCAGGATTCCTGCGTATTAGCCTCTGCAAGCGCCGCATCAAGCGCATCTGCCAAGCGCTTTGCCGACTCGTTAACAATACGGACTTCCTTAGTCAGAGTTTCTCTTTCCTGCTGCAAATCAAAAGCCATTTGAATCGCCCCCATCATCACCAAACGATCGATGGGCACGCGCGGATTATTGCGGCGCATTTCCGTTAATTGCATATTCAAATTATCCGCCGCTTCAATCAAGGCATTGCGCTCATGTGCTTCACACATCAATTGATATTCGCTTTCCAAGACTTGCAAATTGACTTTTATTTTCTGCTTACTCATGATCCACCCCTCTTACGCGCGCAATCAAAGCGGCTTTGACATTTCTTTCTTGTTTTAATTCCTGATGCAGCGCATCAAAGCGCAATTGATTTTCCGCCTGCTGTTGCTGAAAAGTAATATCATGTTTTTGTTGCAATTCCTGCAACTGCTGATTCAGCGCGGCGACATCTCGTTCATAGCGCGTATTCCATTGCTGCTCCAACACATTTAAAGATTCGCGATGCGAATCGCCCTGTGCGGCAAGCACTTCTGCATTCTTATCCACGGTTAAGCGGAATTCCTCTTGCAATTTGGCATGTTGATTTTGCAAATCGGCAAAATCTTTTTGCAATTTTCGCCATCGCTTTAATACATTGCTGGCTTGTTTTTCAATTCTTTTTAATTCATCAATTGGCAATCGTTCAACTGACATCGCATTTAATCCTGTTTTTCGTCTTTAACACTCCGCTGCTCATGCTTTTTAAATCCCAAAAGCCCGACGTCAGACTTTTTATATTTAAAATCATATGATTAATCACCATAATTTGATTTAAACCGCTACCGCAGCCGAAACTTCGCTTATACTACCATTTTTTTCACATAAGGACACATAATGCCCACACTAAATTATGCTGCTCTCGCCGCTTTAATCGCTCAAGAAGGCTGGTGGTTTGACGGCGCAGAACTGCACGGCATACTCAGTGCATTTTCCGCCTTCAATCAAGCCGCCCTCGCTCCCAACCTGCTGGCAGAAGCCGATGCGCAGCAGTTAAGCGAGGAATTGCTGGCACATTGCGACAGCAGTTTGCAAGACAATTCCCTGACTTATCAACTCTTGCTCAGCGACGAAGAGCCGCTGTTCTTGCGCGCCGAAAGCCTCGTGAATTGGTGCCAGGGATTTTTGCTGGCTTATCAATTCATGCAGGAACAGGGCAAATTAGAAATCAAAGACGAAAGCATCGGACAATTCATTGCGGAACTGCGCGAAATTGCCGAATTAGATACCACCTTGGAAGATAATGAAGACAATGCTCGCCAATTAACCGATATAGAAGAACATTGCCGTCTGGGAGTGCTGATGATTTATGCGGAATATCACCGCTGATTAGCGGATAACATAGCGCCACAGGTCGTTGAGTAAGACCAAGGCCATAAAACTCAACACAAGGCTTGTACCGATCCGATAGCACCAAGTCATGGTTTTTTCCGACAAACCTTTACCGCGAATGGTTTCCAGTGCAGTAAAGACCATATGCCCGCCGTCTAACATCGGAATCGGCAATAAATTGATTGCCGCCAAAGACAGGCTCACAATGCCGAGGAAATTCAAAAATTCTTCCCAACCGATTTTTAAGGTTTTACCCGCCGCATCGCCGATAGTAATCGGGCCGCCCATATTGTCAAAAGAGATTTGACGCTGAATCAGGCGTCCGAACATGGCAAAAGTCATGCGTACATAGCCAACTGTTTTTTCCACGCCTTTGCCCAATGACGTCAGGGGAGAATAGCGCTCCACAATTTCATATCGGGCGAAGAAATCGCGGTTAGGCATCCGCATCCATGCCACGCCTAAGAAAGGATAAGTTTTGTCCTCGACGATTTGCCGCCCCAACTGTCCGCTTATGCTGAATTCCTGCCCGTCGCGCAGAATATGCAGGGTAACCGTATCCTGCGGTTTCATCGCAAACAGTTTATCCGAGATGCGGAAAGCGCCGTCATGTTCCTGCAAGGCTTCGCCGTTAATCGCCAAAATCTGATCGCCGGCCTGCAAACCCATTTGTGCGGCGGCAAAAGTACTGCCTTCATGCAGACGGTAAGCAGCGCGATCTTTTTCCGTCAGCACCGCACCCACTTTCGCCGGCCACCATTCATCAGCCAAATACATGCCCAAAACGGGTGCCATATTCAGCTCATCGCCCGCTTTCAGCGCCGATAAATCCAATTGCACCGCTCCTTGCTGTCCGTCGCGCTGATATTGCACCTCTATCACGCCGCGATCGGCGGTCGCCAATGCCACATGGGCGTCGGTGGCCAATTTAACCGTCCGCCCGTCAATTTTCGTAATCACATCGCCTACTGCCAAGCCGGCATTAGCTGCCAAACTCTGCGGCGCAACGTGCAATACCGTCGGCGAAATTCCTTTCACACCCAGCATAAACAAGAGCGCAAAAGCCAAAATGGCAAACAACAGATTAACCGCCGGACCGGCAAAGGCAATCAAAAACCGCTGCCATGCCGGACGGCCGAAAAAGGTCCGCGCCTTATCTTCTGCGGGAATCTCTTCGCCATCTTTTTCGCCGTACATTTGCACGAATCCGCCTAGAGGAATCGGCGCTAGCGTATATTGCGTGCCGTCTTTTTTACCCGTCCAACTTAAAATCGGTTTGCCAAAACCCAAAGAAAAACGCAGAATTTTAACGCCGAAAAAGCGCGCTACCGCAAAATGTCCCCATTCGTGAATCGTGACCAATACGCCGATGGTAATCAAAAATCCTAAAATTCCCCAAATCATTATTTATCCCAATGAGTTAAATCATACGCAGCCATTCGAAAGTCAGCGCCCATATGACGATGGCGGGCAGCCAACTATCGATGCGGTCGTAAACGCCGCCATGTCCCGGCATGATGCGCCCGCTATCTTTTACTCCGGCGCGACGTTTTAATAAACTTTCATACAAATCGCCCAAAGCGGCATAGACCAATGCCGCAAGGCTCGAAACAAAGAAGAGTATTTTTGCCGAAAAACTCTGTAATAAAGGGTGATCGGAAAAGCAAAACAGCCACAAAAGCGTGCATAATGCGGCTAAAAGCAAGCCGCCGACAAAGCCTTCCCAGGTTTTATTCGGGCTGATTTGCGGCGAAAACGGCGTTTTGCCAATCTGTCTGCCGATAAAATAAGCCCCCGCATCGCTTGCCCAAATCAAGACCAATAAAGTTAAGAGTCCGATACCTGCTACCGCCTGATAGACCCGCATGACTGCCACCGCAAAAGCCAAATGAAAAATAAGGCATAGCAGCGCGAAATAACGGTCGCGCCCTTTGGACAAGACTTGAAAACGGTAGGTTTTCAATACATAGGGAACCGCCAACAGCCACAACAAGGCGCCGATATATAAAATCCCCGTCGCCGCCGCAGTCAGCGGAAAAAAGAACAATAAGGCGGCGCTTAATAAACCGTTCAAGCCTACATACATCCACAAATTGCTCGGACGCAGGGCGAAATCAAACATTTTGCCCACCTCATACGCCGTCAGACCCAAGGTCGCCAGCCAAAACAATTTAAACAGCCCGACAGGCGCGAGCAACAGCATGCTAATAAACAGCGGTATGGCGATAAGGGCAGAGATAATACGCTGTTTCATAAATCATCCTTTAAGTCGTACATAATGCGCCGAAACGGCGATCGCGTTGCGCATAAGCGGCTAAAGCGCGTTGAAATTCCTGTTCGTCGAAATCCGGCCATAGGGTTTCTGTGAAATACAACTCCGCATATGCCAATTCCCATAGTAAAAAATTGCTAATCCGCATCTCGCCGCTGCTACGAATCAGCAAATCCACCGGCGGCAAATCCGCTATCGGGCGTGCCGCCTCAAAATCTTGCAGCGACAATTCTTCCGATAGTCCGCCGGCTTGCGCCTGCGCCAATAAATTGCGGCAGGTTTGCAAAATTTCCCATTGCCCGCTGTAATTCAGGGCAAAAATCAACTGCATGCCCGTACAATCCGCCGTCAATGACTCCGCTGCGTCAAATTGGCGGCACATCTCTTCGCTCAATCGCTCTCTTGAGCCTAAAATCCGCATGCGGATATTTTGCGCTTTCAGGCGCTGCGACTCTTCGGCGATGCTGCGCCGAATCACGTCCATAATCAGCTCGACTTCCGCCGCCGGACGATTCCAATTCTCGGTGCTAAAAGCAAATAAGGTCAGCGTGTCGATCCCTGCCTGCACGGCGGCGGCAACAATCTTATCGACGCTCTTGCGCCCTGCGCGATGCCCGAAGCTGCGTGGCTGCATTCTTTGCTTTGCCCAACGTCCGTTGCCGTCCATAATGACGGCAACATGCGCAGGAACGGCGGATAATTCCGTCATTACATTTCCATCAGTTCTTTTTCTTTTGCCACCAAAGCCGCATCGATTTTCTCGACGTGCTTATCGGTCAGCTTTTGCACTTCGGTTTCGCCGCGGCGTTGATCGTCTTCGGAAATCTGCTTATCCGCAAGCAGTTTGGCAATCTCATTATTGGCATCGCGGCGGATATTGCGCACCGCAACTTTGGCATCTTCGCCTTCTTTTTTCACGACTTTAACCATCTCTTTGCGGCGCTCCTCGGTTAAAGGCGGCAAATTGATGTGAATATTCTGCCCGGCGGTATTCGGCGTTAATCCCAAATCGGAATTGATAATGGCTTTTTCGATTTTGCTGACCATATCGCGCTCCCAGATTTGAATCATCAGGGTGCGGTAATCGCTGACGCTCACATTCGCCGCCTGCGACAAAGGCACCATCGCCCCGTAATATTCCACTTCGATATGATCGAGCAAGCCCACATTGGCGCGCCCTGTGCGGATTTTGCTTAAAGCTACGTCCAATGACTGCAAAGACTTATTCATACGCTCGTCAGCGTCTTTAAAAATCGGATCTAACATTTTCTCTCCTTAAGAATGAATCACGGTTCCCACAGCCTCGTCAAAGACCGCGCGGATAATTTCATCAGGTTTCGTCATATCGAAAACCAATAAAGGCATTTCATTATCGCGACACATCACGATGGAGGTCGCATCCATCACCTGCAAATTCTCTGTCAGCACCTGCTGATAGCTCATTTCATCATATTTTACCGCATCGGCATGTTTTTTCGGATCTTTGGAATAGACGCCATCAACTTTTGTTGCCTTAAACATGGCATCGACTTCCAATTCAATCGCGCGCAAACTCGCCGCCGAATCCGTAGTAAAGAAAGGATTGCCCGTTCCTGCGGCACAGATCACCACACTGCCCTTTTCCAAATGGCGAATCGCGCGGCGGCGGATAAACGGTTCGCAAACCTCGTCCACGCGCAGAGCCGACATCACGCGCACCGGCACTTCGAGCTGTTCCAAAGCGTCCTGCATCGCCAAAGCATTCATCAACGTCGCCAACATACCCATATGATCGCCGGCAACGCGTTCCATGCCTAAAGCCGCCAATTGCGCGCCGCGGAACAAATTGCCGCCGCCGATGACAATGGCGACTTCCACACCTGCACGATTTAATACCGCAATCTCGCCGGCAATGCGGCGCACCACATTAGCATCCAAGCCGAACTGCTGCTCGCCCATCAAAGCCTCGCCGCTCATTTTCAACAAAATACGGCGATATTTCGGCGTTTTATTCTCTACATTCATGCGAACCTTCTTTTACTACTCTAGGATATGGCGCGCTATTTTACACACTCTCAGCCATGCGGCATAGACCGTGGGAAAAAAGCCTTGGCAGCGATAAAAAAACCGCCGGCAAGCGGCGGTTTCGGCAAGCGAAAAGTCTTATTGACCTTTTGCCTGCGCCATGACTTCGGCAACGAAATCAGATTCTTCTTTTTCGATGCCTTCGCCCAGTTCATAGCGGACATATTGAATGACTTTGGCATTTTTGCGCTTCAGTAATTCTTCGATAGTAATATCTTGGTCTTTGATGAATTTTTGTCCGAGCAAAGTGACTTCGCTGAACAATTTTTTCATCGCGCCTTCCACCATTTTTTCAATCACATTCGCCGGTTTGCCGGAATCTTGTGCTTTGCTGCGGTGAATTTCGTTTTCACGATCCAAGAAATCCTGCGGCAGAGATTGCGCATCTAAAGCAATCGGATTGCCTGCGGCAACCTGCATCGCCAAATCTTTTGCCAATTCCGCGTCGCCGCCTTCGATTTCCACCAAAACGCCGATTTTCTTGCCATGCAGATAAGAACCCAAAATGCCTGCGGCGGTTTTTAAGGTAATTACACGACGCACCGACATATTTTCACCGATTTTGGCAATCAGCTCGCGGCGGCGGTCATCAATGCTGACGCCATTGGCAAATTCAGCGGCAGACAAGGCTTCCACATTGGTCAATCCTTGCTCGCGCGCCACTTCCGCCACACGTTTTGCAAAGGCTTGGAATTCATCGCCCATGGCCACGAAATCGGTTTCGCAATTCACTTCAGCCAAAGTGATTTCTTTGTTATCGGCACTGGCCGAGAATACCAAAGTGCCTTCGGCAGCAATACGGCCGGCTTTTTTATCCGCTTTCGCCAAACCGGTTTTACGCATATGGTCAACGGCCGCTTCAATATCGCCATTGGTTTCGACGAGCGCTTTTTTGCACTCCATCATGCCTGCGCCGGTACGCTCGCGCAGCTCTTTCACTAATTGTGCAGAAATAGACATACTTTCTCCTTCAAAAAGACGGCGCTGCAAAAAACAGCGCCTTAGATAATTATTCGGCGTCTTCTTGTGCCGCTTCTTCAGCTTCGTTTACGCTTTCTTCCAGTTTCTCCGCCGCATCTTCTTGACCGCGGTTGACTGCAGTGCGTTTTGCCGCTTCTACCGCATCGGCGACAGATTCGACATACAGACGGATAGCGCGCACAGAGTCGTCATTGCCCGGAATGATGTAATCCACGCCGTCGATATTGCCGTTGGTATCGACTATGCCGATAACCGGAATGCCCAATTTGCGCGCTTCTTGAATGGCGATGTCTTCATGACCCACGTCAATAACGAACAATACGTCGGGCAATTGCTTCATGTTGCGGATGCCTGATAAGGCACGCGCTAATTTTTCGCGCTCGCGCTCGATGATGATGACTTCTTTTTTCGCTAATTTGGCATAAGTGCCGTCTTCGCTCATTTTTTCAATTTCTTCTAAGCGGCGAATCGATTGGCGGATGGTTTTGAAGTTTGTCATCATGCCGCCCAACCAGCGGAAATTGACATAAGGCATGCCGCAGCGGCTAGCTGCTTTTTCAACGGCTTCGGAAGCGCTGCGCTTCGTGCCGACAAACATGACGCGTCCGCCGTTAGCGACAACCGTGCCTAAGAAATTCAAGGCATCGTTGAGCATCGGGACGGTTTTTTCCAAGTTAATGATATGAATGTCACCACGCTTGCCGTAGATGTAAGGTGCCATTTTCGGATTCCAAAAACGGGTACGGTGACCAAAGTGAGCGCCTGCTTCAAAGAGTTCTCGCATGCTAACTTGACTCATTAAATACTCCATATTAAAGGGTTAAGCCTCCAAACGCCTGCCCTACTCAACGCGTTTTACGCGCACCCAAGCAGAGGATTTCAGCGTTTGTGTGTTTTCGATTTGCCTTTCGGCGGCGTGCTTTATACCATAGCCGCTTGTTTTTACCAAATTCTCTCGCATTCGGGCAGAGAGCATAGCGGCGCAGTCGGATATTTTTTCTCTTAATAATCATCATCCAAAGCGCTACTCCGCCCACACGAACAACAGGTCTTAACAGACAAAGGACTTTTATGAGTATCATCATTAAAAACGCGGACGAAATTGCCAAAATGCGCGTCGCCGGCCGCTTGGCAGCCGATGTATTGGATATGATCGGCGCGCATGTCAAAGCCGGTATCAGTACGGAAGCCTTGGACAACATCTGCGCGCAATATATTGCCGAGCGCGGTTCCGTCTCGGCTTGTCTGGGCTATGGCACACCGCCCTACCCCAAACATACCTGCATCTCGGTCAATCATGTGATTTGCCACGGCATTCCTAATGAGAAAAAGCTCAAAAACGGCGATATTTTAAATATTGACGTTACCATCATCGTCGATGGCTTTCACGGCGATACCAGCCGCATGTATATGGTCGGCGAACCCAGCATTCTTGCCAAACGGCTGGTGCAAAAGACTTACGAAGCCATGTGGGTGGGCATTAAGATGGTCAAACCCGGGGTACGCTTGGGCGATATCGGACATGCAATTCAAAAATTTGCCGAAGCCGAGCGTTTTTCCGTCGTGCATGAGTTTTGCGGACACGGCATCGGGCGCGGCTTCCATGAAGAGCCGCAAGTTTTGCATTACGGCAAACCCGATACGGGAGTGGTCTTGGAAGCCGGCATGACTTTTACCATCGAGCCGATGATTAATGCCGGCGCAAGACATTTGCGCATTCTGCCCGACGGCTGGGTCGCCGTGACCAAAGATCGCTCGTTGTCCGCACAATGGGAACATATGCTTGCCGTCACCGACACAGGCTACGAAATCTTTACTCTCAGCCAAGCCGAACGTGATGCAGGCATCAGCGCCGTCAATTGATTTTCCTTGTTTTTCGGCGGCAGAAGCGCCGCTTTTACCCTTAGACTACTGCCGCTTTGCCAAAACTTTCTTAGACAATCTCAGTCATCAACAAATCGCCGCGCTCTGCGCGGATTTTCCCGTTGCGGCGTGGATTGCGCATCGCAGCGAACAAATCGACCGCATCTTGCAGGGGCTGCATGTCCGTTATCCGCAGCGCGACAGCATCAGCCTCATCGCCATTGGCGGCTACGGGCGCGCGGAACTCTTCCCTCATTCCGACATCGATTTGCTCATCCTCTGCCCTGAAGGACAGCAATCCCAAGCCGAAGATTTCATCCGACTCTTATGGAATTTAGGCATCGACATCGCCCACAGCGTGCGCAGCCTCAGTCAATGTCGGCAAGACCTTGCCGCAGACCATAGTTTTCTTACCGCCCTGCTGGAACAAAGATTTCTCTGTGGCGATGCCGAGCTTGCCGCGCATATCCATCTGCTCTCGCCGACAACAGCCGAACAGAAAGACTTTCTTGCGGCAAAACTAAACGAACAGAAACAACGCGATGCGCGGCAAATTTCCCTAGGACGCTTGGAGCCGAACATTAAAACCGATCCCGGCGGATTGCGCGATATTCATATGATTGGCTGGGTACAGCGCTATTGCTTGGGGCAACAAAATTGGCAGGAGCTTCTCCGACCTGCCGAATATCGGCAACTGATGGACAGCCGCGACATACTATGGCGCATCCGCTTCAGCCTGCATCTATGCATCAAGCGTCCCAAAGACGTGCTGTCCTTTGAAGCGCAAAAACAGCTCGCCGCGCAATTCGGCTTCAAAGGCAAATTAGCCATTGCCGTTCAGGAATTTATGCGCCTGTATTACATCAGCGCCCTGCATATCCGCCGCCTCAACCGACTAGCGATAAAACTCTGCGACGAAGCCCTGAACAGCCCCGTCCTCATTCAATCTTTGGACGCAGATTTTATCCTGCGCAATCAGCGCTTAGCCTTGAAAAACCCGCAAAAACTCTCTGCCGAACCCGCATTTGTTTGGCAAATCTTCCTGCGTTTGCTCGCCCGCCCCGACATTGACAGCCTCTCGCCGCAACTGGGCAGGCAACTGCGCGAAGAATATGCGCAATATTTCATGCTCGAACAAGACATGCAATCGCATGCCGCCTTTTTGCAACTTCTCAGCCAAGACGGCAATCTCTACCGCGAAATCCGCCGCATTCACCGCTACGGCTTACTCAGCCGCTATTTGCCACCCTTTCGTCACATCGTCGGGCAGATGCAATACGACCTCCTGCACGAATACACCGTTGACCAGCACAGTCTGCGCCTATTCTATTTTCTCGACCTTTTCAAACAATCCTGCCCGCAATATCCCGAAGCACAAAACATCATGCACAGCCTCGAACGTCCTGCCATCCTCTATCTAGCAGCCCTCTTGCACGACATCGGCAAAGGGCGCCAAGGCGATCACAGCCAGATCGGCGCAGACATTGCCGCCGACTATGCCGCGCACAATCCCTGTCTCAGCACCGAAGAAGGCGAACTGCTCGTTTTCCTCGTCCGCCAACATCTGCAACTCTCGCTCACGGCACAGAAAAAAGACCTGAGCAATCCGCAAATCATCGCCGATTTTGCCGCCCTCTTCCCCCGGCCTGAGTATTTGGACTACCTCTATTTGCTCACCTTGGCGGACATTTCCGCCACCAACGGCAGACTGTGGAACAGCTGGCGCGCCGGACTGATGCACAACCTCTACCGCCTGACGCGCGAACATTTGCAGACAAAGCACCCCAGCCACGACCGCCATATCCAGCAATTGCAAGCCGCCGCACTCGCGCTGGCACCTCAACAAGCCGCCGACTTAAAGCAACTGTGGACGACACTGCCCGCCGCCTTTTTCAGTAATGAAAGCCCCGCCATCATTCTTGCCAAAAGTCGGGCATTGCTCAATTCCGAAGAAGAAAACACCGTTATCGCCCTCGACAGCCCCAACCAACGCTTATTTATCGCAGCGAAACAGCCGCCCGATATCGTTTTCGCCCATACCAGCCATTATTTGGAAAAAGAAGGATTTGATATTGTAGAAGCCCGCCTCTACCGCCAAAACCATGCGCAGGCGCGCACCTTGCAGCAATACAGCTTAAACGGACAAACACCGCTGAACGCGGCAATGATTCAAGCCTTGAAAAACAGCATTCAATCCGATGCGCCGCCGCAAGCGCCGAGTCCGCGCCTGAATAATCCTGCGCTTAAACATTTTACCGCCGCACCGCGCATCAGCTTCCGCCATCATGCGCGCCACAGCGAAATGGAGCTTATCTGCACCGACCGCCACGGACTGCTATCCTTAATCAGCCGCGTGCTGCTCGAACAGCATATCCATCTCAGCCATGCTAAAATCGCCACTTTCGGCGAACGCGTGGAAGACAGCTTCTATCTCAGCGACCGTCACGGCAACGCCTTGGACGCGCCCGCCGCAGAAGCCTTGCGCCGCCGCCTCTTGCAACTCTTAGAATAAGGAAAACCCATGGATGCACTTGCCCTCGTCTCGATTTTCATCATCATTGTTTATCTGTTCAGTCGCGTCAAACAACACGGCAGCATCAAAGCCCTATTTGAACACAGCCGCAATCAACCGCAGCATTGGGACAGCTTCGCCCTGCTGATGGGCGGCGTATTATTATTTACCTATATCCTAATCAAACTCTAAAGCGCGGCGGATTAAACCACCACCTCGGGCAAATAGCCGGCGCGGATGAAAAACGGCACATTCACAATCAATAAACCCAAAACAATAATCAGCCATAACAGCCAATTACCACCCCATAGGCGGTAAGGCAAATGCGGATACTGACGGCGCGCCTTCCACACCAAAGCCGCCGGCAACACGACCGCGTAAAAGACGAACATTTGGCTGGCATACTGCAAAGCCTGAATAAAGCCTTCCGGATAAAAAAGCGCGAACAGCAAAGGCAGGGCGAAAGTCAGCACGCCCAATAACAGGCGCTTGGCTTTAAAGCCAAAACCGTGCTGCAACATATCTTCAATCGTTTCAAACAAGCCCAATGCCACGCCTAAAAAAGAAGTCACCAAAGCCAAGACCGAAAACATCTGCAAAATCTTGGCGATTCGCGCGCTGCCGGTCATCTCTTCCACCGCGCTCAACATGCCGCCTAAAGTGGGATCATTTTTCAAAATCTCGACAAAGACCGCCTGCGTCAGCACGCCGTGCGTTCCCAATTGCCAAAGCATATAGACCGATAAAGTGATGCTTGTGCCGGCTAAAATTGCGATACGCAAAGCCTTCACATCGCCGTTCAAATATTTGTTAAAACTGGGAATCGAGCCATGAAAACCGAAAGAGGTAAAAAAGACGGGGCAGGCGGAAATTATAAAAGCCTTATCCAAAGGCATGGCGGATAAATTCTGCATCGACACTTCCGGCATCATCACGATCAGCACAAAAACCAATACCGCCAACATGCTGTAAAACAAGAGGCGGTTCAAACCGTCAATCACCAAAGTTCCCAAGACCACCACCGCGCCCAGCAGCAAGGTAAACAGCAAGACCGAAACAATCTTATGCGTCTGCGCATCGCCCATCGGCGGCAGATAGGTGGCTAAAATACTACCGCCGCCGGTCATATAAGCCGCCAATAAAGCAAAGAGAAAAATCAGCATGACTGCGGTAGATACGATTCTGCCGAAGCGGCCGAAATACTTGGCGCTTAAGGTGCCGATGCCGGCATCTGCCGGCACGGTTTGATACACTTCCACGAACAATAAAGCGCTGTAACTCAGCATCGCCCAAATCAGAATCAGCAAAACGGCGGTGGCGGCAAAACCGATACCCGCCGAAGTCAGTGGCATTGCTAGCATGCCGGCGCCGATCATCGTGCCGGATACCAATAAAGTCGTGCCTAAAGTCTTATTCATCTCTTGCTCCTATGCGCATGATTTCTCTATTAAGCCCAAATCACAAAGGCTGTGCCGGCGGCGTTTACAGCAATCCTGCCTCGCGCCAAGCCAATAATTCATCGCGACTGACCGCCAATACGCCCTCGCCGCCGCGCTCAAATTCAATCCAATCAAAACCGATTTCCGGATAAGCGGCTTCAAGATTCTGCCAACTCATGCCAACTTCCAAAATTAAAACGCCGTTTTCGCTCAAATAATCCGCTGCTTGGGCGAGAATCTTGTGGCTCAAATCCAAGCCGTCCGCGCCGGAAGTCAGGGCAAGGCGCGGTTCATGTAAAAATTCCGCTGCAATCTCCTGCATTTCCGCCTCTTCCACATAGGGCGGATTGCATAAAATCCAATCAAATTCCCCGCTTAGACCGCTAAACAAATCGCTTTGTACCGTCTCGATGCCATAGCCGCTCATATCAGCGCGCGCCAAATTGATTTCCGCCACCGCCAAAGCATCGGCATTGATATCGCTCAACAGCACTTCCGCTTGCGGATAGCGGTATTTCGCCAACATGCCGATGCAGCCGCTGCCGCAGCACAAATCCAAAATACGCTGCGGCTCGCCGCCCTGCCAATAAGGCTGCAAATCGCGCTCTATCAGCTCCGCAATCGGCGAACGCGGTATCAATGCACGTTCGTCAATATAAAATTCATAGCCGCCGTAGAGCGTACGCTTGCTTAAATAGGGCACGGGAATACGCTGCGTAACGCGTTTGTCGATTGCGGCAGCCAATGCCTCTTTTTCCGCCTGCGTGAGGCGGGTCTGCAAATACAGCGGCTGCAAATCAAAAGGCAGTCTTAATATCCCTAAGACCAATGCGGCGGCTTCGTCAAGGGCATTATCGGTGCCATGCCCGTAATAAATATCGTGGCGGGCAAACTCGCTGGCGGCATAGCGCAGATAATCCAAAGCGGTGTGTAAATTTTCCATATGATTCCTGACAAGATTCCCGAATAAAAAGGCGCAGTACGGTCTAATCGCCTCAAACGAAATAAGGGCGTTTTTGGCTGACTTCTACGCCTTGCCCCGGCGCATTGGTAAAAATGACCGGTACCAAGGTGGATAAACCGGCAGCTTTCACCACCTCCCAATCCACGCGCACCAAGGCTTGCCCGACATGCACGGCTTCTCCTTGCGAGACAAGGGCGGTAAATCCGCGCCCCTGCAAACTGACGGTATCGATGCCGATATGAATCAAGACTTCTAAACCGTTATCGGCAAGCAGAAACACCGCATGCAAAGTGCTGAACAGCTCGCTCACCACACCATCGACAGGCGAGAGAATTTCATCGCCGACGGCATGAATGGCAAAACCCGCTCCCAAAGAGCCGCTGGCAAAAGCCGAATCAAGTACTTTATCCAAACTGACGATATCGCCTGCCACAGGCATTTGCCAATTATCGGGAATGGTGCGGCGCTTTTCGCATTTAAAAATTTTATCGATGAATGACATTTCCTTCTCCCAATCGCTAAATCATGCGCGTTTATACCGCATAAATTACCATTCGTAAATGCCCTTGCCTTGAAAAACGCGCTCCCTGCCGCCACATCGGCAGAAATTTAAACAAAGGACATTTTATGTTTGATGCACATTCCACAACCATACTTTCCGTGCGCCGCGGCCGCCATGTGGCGATAGCCGGCGACGGACAAGTCTCGCTGGGGCAGACGATTATGAAAAGCAATGCGCGCAAAATCCGCCGCCTCTACCGCGGGCAGGTTTTGGCGGGCTTTGCCGGCGCTACCGCCGACGCCTTCACTTTATTCGAATTATTTGAAGCCAAATTAGAAGCGCAGGACGGACAATTGCTGCGTGCGGCGGTCGAAATGGCGAAGGAATGGCGCACCGACCGCGCCCTGCGCCGCTTGGAAGCCATGCTGATTGTGGCGAATCAGGAACATACCCTGATTTTATCCGGCAACGGCGATGTAGTAGAAACCGAAGACGATATCGCCGCCATCGGCTCAGGCGGCATGTACGCCCTTTCGGCGGCACGCGCCCTCTTCCACAACACCGATATGCCGGCGAACGAGATTGCCGTCAAGAGCTTGAATATCGCCGCCGATATCTGCGTTTATACCAATCATAACATCATCTTAGACGAATTAAAGGACGAATAATGGACAAATCAGACAATGAGTACCGCGACCTCAACATGACGCCGCGCGAAATCGTGGAAGAACTCGACCGCCATATTGTCGGACAAAAAGAAGCCAAACGCGCGGTGGCCAATGCCATGCGCAACCGCTGGCGCCGCCGCCAAATCGGCGAACCGCTGCAAAGCGAAATCACGCCGAAAAACATTCTGATGATCGGACCGACCGGCGTCGGCAAAACCGAAATTGCACGCCGTTTGGCGAAATTGGCGGAAGCGCCCTTTGTCAAAGTCGAAGCCACCAAATTTACCGAAGTCGGCTATGTGGGGCGCGATGTGGACTCGATTATCCGCGATTTGGCGGAAACCTCGATTAAATTGGAGCGTGAACGCGCGCGCAAACGCGTACAGAGTAAGGCGCGCGAAGCCGCCTTGGAGCGCGTCTTGGACGTACTCGTGCCGCCGACCAAAACCCCGACATGGTTTGAAGGTGAAGCGGAAAGCAGCGACAGCGACAACATCGCCCGCCGTACCTACCGCGAACGCATTCTGCGCGAAGAACTCAACGACAAAGTGATTGAAATCGAGCTGAGCGGCAACCGCGAAACCCAATTTGAAGTTATGGCGCCGCCCGGTATGGAAGAAATGAGCAGCCAACTCAGCGAAATGTTCAAAAGTTTGGGCAAGCAAAAGAAAAGCAAGCAAAAACTTACAATTAGCGAAGCCTTAGTCCAATTAGCCGAAGAAGAAGCGGAAAATCTGGTCTCTGACGAAGAAATCAAAAGCCTGGCGATAGCCAATGCGGAGCAAAACGGCATCGTCTTCATCGACGAAATCGACAAAGTCGCCAAACGCAGCGATGTAGGCGGAGCGGACGTCTCGCGTGAAGGCGTGCAAAGAGATTTGCTGCCGCTGGTGGAAGGCACGGCGGTATCGACCAAATACGGCGTGATTAAAACCGACCATATTCTCTTCATCGCCTCCGGCGCTTTCCATCTGGCAAAACCTTCGGATTTGGTAGCGGAATTGCAAGGACGGTTACCGGTGCGCGTGGAATTGCAAGCCCTGAGCATTGAAGACTTCAAACGCATTCTGACCGAACCCGACGCCAGCCTGATTAAGCAATACACTGCCCTCTTTGCCACCGAAAATCTGCAACTGAATTTCACAGAAGACGGCATCGCGAAAATTGCGGAAATCGCCTATCAAGTCAATAAAAGCACGGAAAACATCGGTGCGCGGCGCCTATACACGCTCATGGAACGCCTGACCAGCGATTTATCCTTTGCAGCGGCGGATCGCAGCGGCGACAGCATCACCATTGACGCCTCTTATGTGGAAAAAACCTTGGGCGACATTTCCGACAATGAAGATTTAAGCCGATTTATTTTATAAACGTAACTTGCCATCATTGATGAAAGAACTTATCTTGGCATCTGATGATAAACCACACTTAACAGGAGAAAACTATGAGCTATACTTTTCAAGATCTGCCTTATGCTTACGATGCCTTAGAGCCGGTGATTGACGAAGCCACCATGCATTTGCATAAAGACAAACACCATAAAACCTATTTCGACAAATTCGTCGCCGCCATTGCGGAAACCGATTTCAACGGCAAATCTCTGCCTGAAATCTTTGCCAATATTTCCGCCCTAAGCCCGGCGATTCGCAACAACGGCGGCGGCTATTACAACCATGATTTATTTCTGAACGGTATGCGTGCGCCGCAGGAAAACAATACGCCTAGCGGCGAACTGGCGAACGCTATCAAAGCCGCCTTCGGCAGCTTTGAAGACTTCCAAAAAGCCTTTGCGGATGCGGCAGTCAATCAATTCGGCTCCGGTTGGGCATGGTTGGTATTGCAAGACGGCAAATTAGTGGTTAGCAGCACGCCGAACCAAGACAATCCTTTAATGGATGTCGCTGCTGTACGCGGCACACCGATTTTGGGCTTAGACGTGTGGGAACACGCCTATTACCTGAACTACCAAAACAAACGCCCCGATTATGTGAGCAATTGGTGGAAAGTGGTCAATTGGGACTACGTCAGCGAGCAATACGCCGCCGCCAAATAATTCAAACAAGCAAAGCGCCTTTGGGCGTTTTCGCTTTTCAAACCAGGAGAAAATCATGAGCAATGCACCTAATGAAACCCAAGGCTTCGCCTTCGCCCATACCATGTTGCGCGTTAAAGATCTCGACAAATCTTTAGCCTTTTACACCGACATTCTGGGCATGAGCGTCATTCGTTTAAACCACTATGAAAACGAACAATTCAGCCTCTGCTTTCTAGCCTATCTCGCGCCCGACGAAAACCTGCCCGAAGACGACAACGCCCGCCGCGAATGGCTCGCAACCCGCCGCGGCGTTTTAGAGCTCACGCATAACTGGGGTACGGAAAAAGACGAAAACTTCTCTTACCGCATCGGCAACGGTGAGAACGGCGGTTATGGGCATATTGCCCTCAGCGTGCCGGATTTCGACGCGGCAATCGCTTGGTTGGATAAAAACAAGGTGAAATTTAAAAAACGCCCTGAAGACGGACGCATGAACGATATCGCTTTTATCTATGACCCGGACGGTTATTGGGTGGAAATCATCAAACAGAAGCATTAATCTTCTGTTATTCTGTTACACACTTTATTTAAAAGTCGGATACACTATCCGACTTTTTTTATGGTCAAAAACTTATGAACTATCTCTTACTCAGCATCTGCTTCAGCGTCGCTGTCTCCGTCATGATTAAAATCTGGCGCGCACGGGGTATCTCCATCGAGCAAGCCATTTTTATGAACTACCCCACCGCCGCCTTGCTGACCTTCTTTATCTCCAAACCCAATCTACAAGCCGCGGATAATTATTTGAGCCATTGGTGGCTGTTTGCCGCCTTAGGCATTTTGCTGCCTAGTATTTTTATCGTATTGGGCAAATCGATTGAAAAAAACGGCATCGTGCGCACCGATGCCGCGCAAAGACTCTCCCTCATCATCAGCATCATCGCCGCCTTTTGGCTGTTTAAAGACCAACTCAGCTATGCCAAAGCCATCGGCATTGCCCTGACCTTTATCGCCCTCATCCTATTGCTAAAAAGCGACAACCAAAGCCGACAGCATGACTGGCTGTGGCTGATTGCCGTCTGGGGCGGTTACGGCGTGATTGACATCCTGCTCAAACGCATCTCGCTGGTGGCGGAGAAAAGCACCCTCAGCACCCTCTTCATTACCTTTATCCTTGCCGCCTTGCTGATGCTCGCCTATCTGCTTATCATGCGACGCCGCTTTGATTGGCGCTCTCTCGCCTGTGGTATCGTCTTAGGCATGCTCAATTTCGGCAATATCTTTACCTACATCCGCGCCCATCAAGTGTTGAAATCACAAACCGCGCTGGTCTTTACCATCATGAATATCGGCGTGATACTGCTCGCTACCCTGCTCGGTCTGCTCTTTTTCAAAGAAACACTCAGCCGCCGCAATACGGCAGGCATTATCCTCGCCGTGATTGCCGTATATGTACTGTATAACGGCAGCTATCTCTTAGGCGGCAAATGAGCGCCTTCGCACAGAAACTCATCGCTTGGCAAAGGCAGCACGGGCGGCATCATCTGCCTTGGCAATGTGATGACCCCTACCGCATTTGGCTGTCGGAAATCATGCTTCAGCAAACCCAAGTCGCCAGCGTCATCCCCTATTACCGGCGCTTTGTGCAAAGCTTTCCCGACGTGCAAAGCCTAGCCGCTGCCACGCAGGAACAAGTACTTGAACATTGGAGCGGCTTGGGCTACTACGCCCGCGCCCGCAATCTGCACTACGCCGCCCAACAAATCTGCCGCGATTTCGGCGGTCATTTTCCCCGCCATAGAGAAGGCTTAGAGCAATTAAAAGGCGTGGGCAGAAGCACGGCGGCGGCCATTGCCGTCTTTGCTTGGGGAGCGCGCGAAGCCATCTGCGACGGCAACGTCAAACGCGTATTGGCACGCCATTTCGCCATTGATGCCGACATCAAAGCCGCCAAATCGCAGGATATTTTTTGGCGGCAAGCCGAAGTCCTTCTGCCCCACAACGCCGCCGATTTAAAAAGCTACACACAGGGGCTGATGGATTTAGGCAGCCTCATTTGTAAACGCAGCCGCCCGCAATGCGGCGCATGCCCATTTGCCGACGATTGCCAAGCCCTGCATACGGACAGCGTCGGCGAATATCCGAAAAAAAGCGGCGGCAGCAGCAAAAAAAGCCGCGACGGCTATTTTCTCTACTGTCGCCGCGCAGACGGCAAAATCCTCTTCCGCCGCCGCGCAGAAAAAGCTTTATGGGGTAATTTGTGGATACTGCCGTGGTTTGACAGCATTGAAGCCTTGCAAGACTATGCCCAAGAGCAAAACTTACAAGCCCAATCCGCAGCGGCATTCGCCTTCTGTCATGTCTTTACGCACTACCGCCTCAATATTCATTACCAAAGCTATCACACGCATCAGTGCGAACTCTCGGATAGGGATGCGGCAATACGCTGGCTTGCGCCGCAGGAAATTCACGGCGCCGCCCTGCCCGCCGCCATGAAAAAGCTCATTGACCATATTTCCTCGACATAAAAAAAGCCCAAGCAGCCATCTGCTTGGGCAAAACTTTCCTGTTTTCGGTATGAACCGACTCCTAGAATGTATAGAAAAGCGGCTAAACTTTAGCTTGAACAGTGCCAGTATTAAAAATTCGTCGCCCGCATATATTACATACATTTTTCCAAAAACTCATTTCATTCAGAAAATAAAACGCCAAGTAAATAAATAATGGCAGCTGCCCAATATTGTCAGCTAAAAATCAGCAATATCTGTCGAAAATCCTTACAATAAGACTTTCATCCTAGGAAATATCATGCAAGACGACATCGGACTCAACCGCCAAATCAGCATCATGCTTGTTCTCAACGCCCTGACAGGATTTCTCTACACCTCCCTGCCCAACACCTACATCGTCAAACAAAATGCCTATCCGCTCAGCCTTATCGGCATGGCAGCCCTCGCCGCCTTAATCAGCTATTTCATCTGGCAATACGGCAAAAGCCATGCCAAACAGCAAGCCAAATACCAAGCGCAAAACAGCCCCGAAAGCCTGTGGGAAAACAGCCTGAAATGGCTATTGCCGCTATGTTTCATTCCGCTATTTGCCATTGTCGGCACCCGCGCCCTGATAGTATTGTGGGCGTATCAAGGCGAAATCGGCTATAGCGAAGCCAAGATTACGGCGCATGCTCCCGCCGCACAAAGCAATTGGTGGACACTGTCATTCGACGCCCCCTTTCAGCAAGACATCACTTTAGCAGTTAACCCCTACCTGCTCGAAAAATTCCGACAAGGCGACCGCATCCGCATCCAATACCGCGAAACCTCGTTGGCCTTTAACTTCACAAGCATCAACCACTACTGGCAAGTGGAAAAAATCAACGCTCGTTAAAACGCTCCAGCTGAAACATCACGCGATCGCCGCGATGATAAGTCGCACCTGAAAGCAATGACCACCGCTGCCGCCGCATACCTACTCTCTCCCGCCGCCGATGCCATAACAGGGCAAAATCTTAATCTCTGCGGCGGCACCTCATTGCCGCATTAACAAGTTTATGAAAAAAGGAAAATAAACGATAAAATACAGATACACAGCGATAATCGGAGAAGTGAAAAAGTAGCACAAGGCGGCGAGCTGCAGATAATACGAAGCGTACAGAAGATGAACCAAGACCGTGATACTTTTTCAATCTTTCGACTATATAGTCAAGGAAATCAAAAAGAGTTACAAATCCACAGGAAGTAAAAGAATAGTTTATCGATGCAATCTAATCGCCAATCCTTGCGTTTACGTTTAAGCCAAGCTCACATTTTCTCGATTGGGTTCAGATCCGGACTGTATGGCGGCAGCCATAAAATATGATGTCCCGCATCTGCAATAAGCTCTTGGGTATCCTGTCTTTTGTGAAAGCTGGCATTGTCCATAATAATGACGCTGTTTTCAGGCAATTGTGTTAACAGCAATTCTTCTACCCAACAATGAAATATAGTCAATTCATGGCAAAATTAATCATTTTTCAATCGGGTAAGTCGGATACTTGTATCCGACATTACTTAAAATATCAATTTTTCGGATTTAAGAATTCGTTCTACTTCCTTATAAATTAGTGGTTTAGATATTTATACCCAACACAATTTATCATGGCGTGTGCTTTCCGGCATAAACGCCTAAGCTAAGGTTAAAAATATAATGTTCGTATTTATCATGAATCGACTATACATCACTATTAATACTGCAATCGTAAAGCCCTACCGCAAACAACTTGTTCTTATGTATTGCCCCAATAGCATTGCTTTGATTCTTGAGTTGCCAGTTGTACTTTCCTAAACAAGGACGGCCTTTGTGGGAATAGCCGTAAAGCTCTGTTGTCATGAGATTTAAAGCCGCTTTCATCTAAGTAAATGAAGTAAATGAGGGTTCTGCCTTCAGCTTCAAATGCCGCTAACTGCTTAAGAAAACCTGAGTTCGGGATAAGCCACCTCTATTTAGCAGCCGCCAAAGCATTCTTCCCAAACATCTGCGGCTTATACGCAAACAAGCAATATGCCGTTAATCCAGAAATCAGATTCAACAAAAATCCCTTCTCTGAATGATGGCGAGTATGTTCAATTTGGCATAGATTCTTTAACTGATCAAAAATTGTTTCAACAACACATCTTTGTTTTAACAACCTTTTTTGTTCAGGACTTTGGGACGGGGATTTCATATTCTTTTTCTTGCCTGTCAGTAAAGTGATGTTGTATCTCTTTTCTAAGCAATCGCTTAACTCTTTGCTGATATAGCCTCTATCCCCAATCAACAATCCAAACAGTTTGTTTGCCATTTGTCGTAAGCCTTTACGGTCATCAACATTGCCTGGCGTTAGGCAGAAATTGACTAGCTCTCCTACATGATTAAACACTGCATGAAGTTTGAATCCATAGAACCAACCCATGCTGCTTTTGCCACGTTGAGCAATGTTTTTAAACACTTTATGCCTATGAATTCGACGATTGTGGCAAACAGATAAGATGGTGGAATCCACGATACTGATGCCTGTACATTTCCCCATTTGAATACTGAGAAAAACCAACATAGCAGGTAATGCATGTTGTGCTAATTCGATAAATCGATTGTAGCTTGGCATGGTGGGGAATGCTGTTTTCCAAATGGTTTTAATTTGCCATAGATAGTAGCTTTTGAAATCACGTATGCGGATATGGTGGAAATAGATCCATACGGTAATGATTTCGGAAGTGCTGATAGAGGCTTTTCGGTTTCTGCTGTTGGGTTTGCTGATGAGTGTGCGGTTAAAGTCTGCTTCAAATGTTTTACAAAAATCATCTACTTGGCAGAAAAGTGTTGTAAGATATTCCATGTTAAAGGGCTTTTGTGATGGTTTGTTTTGTCAAAACAGTAGATTATCACAATTGCTCTTTATTTTTTAGTGGGGTGCTTATCCCGAACTCAGGTTATTATAGCAAATTTGGGTTATTTTGGAAAATTGAGTGTTGTTATGGGTGGGTATAAGGTGGGGTAATAATGGGAAAACTTACTTATAAAAATACTCTAAAAATTATATACTAACGCCATCATTAAAATAGGATATTTATTATGCGAAATGCTCATGCCATCAACCAAAACTTTTTAAACAAACTTGACCAAGACCTCTGGACTGCCGCCGACAAACTGCGTAAAAACCTAGACGCCGCCAACTACAAACACATCGTGCTTGGTTTTATCTTTCTAAAATACATCTCCGACAGTTTCAACGACTTTCGCCAAAAACACGCCCTCAATCTTACCAATCCTGACAGCGAAACCTATCTTGACCCAGCCTTGTTTGATAAAGCCGAATATCAGCAAATTTTAAACGATGAAATTGAAGAGCGGGATTATTACACCGCCGAAAATATCTTTTATGTACCACAACAAGCACGCTGGGAAAACATCAAAGACAACAGCAAACTAAACGCAGGCGATGAATTGCCTTGGGGTGGCAACTTCAAAAATGTCAGCATTTTGCTTGATGATGCCTTTGAAGCCATCGAACAAGAAAACCCCAAACTAAAAGGCGTACTGCAACGCATTGCAGGCTTTGGCGTGCCTGATGAAATGCTTCGTGGCTTGATTGACCTTTTCTCTCGCACCGACTTTACCCGCCCAATGTACAATGGCGAACCTGTGCATCTGCAAGCCAAAGACATTTTGGGACACGTCTATGAATACTTCCTTGGGCAATTCGCCCTAGCCGAAGGCAAAAAAGGTGGTCAATATTTCACGCCAAAATCCATTGTTACCCTGATTGTGGAAATGCTCGAACCCTATTCAGGGCGAGTGTATGACCCTGCGATGGGCAGTGGCGGATTTTTTGTGCAAACCGACCGCTTTATCCAAGCCCACCAAGGTAACCGCAACGCCATTTCGGTCTATGGGCAAGAATCCAACCCCACCACCCGCAAACTGGCGGTGATGAATATGGCGATTCGTGGCATTCCCTTTGACTTTGGCGACAAGCCTGAAGATACTCTGCTCAATCCGTTACATATTGATAAAAAAATGGATGTTGTGATGGCAAATCCGCCCTTTAACCAAAAAGAGTGGTGGAGTGAAAGCCTAGCAAACGACCCACGCTGGGCATACGGCACGCCCCCACAAGGCAACGCCAACTTTGCATGGTTGCAGCATATGATTTACCACCTTTCGCCAAAAGGCAAAATGGCACTCCTACTTGCCAACGGCTCAATGAGCAGCCAAACTTCAGGCGAAGGCGATATTCGCAAAAACATCATTCAAGCCGACCTAGTCGAAGCGATGATTGCTCTACCCAATCAGCTATTCACCAACACGCAAATCCCAGCCTGCATTTGGATTATCAATAAAGCCAAAGCTCGTAAAGGCGAAGTGCTGTTTATCAACGCCACCCAAATCGGCTATATGAAAGACCGTGTCTTGCGTGATTTTACCGCTGATGACATTGCCAAAATCAGCGATACCTACCACAACTGGCAAAAACAGAACGGCTACGAAAATATCCCTGCGTTTTGTTACTCGGCAACACTGGACGAAATCGCCAAAAATGACTTTGTGCTAACGGCTGGGCGATATGTGGGGGCGGCAGTCGAAGAAGATGACGGCGTGCCATTTAGCGAAAAAATGCAGGAATTGACCGCTTTATTAAATGAACAGTTTAAACAAGGGAGAGTATTGGAAGAAAAGATTGTGGCAAATTTAAAGGGGTTGGGGTTTTAAGATGAGTGAATGGAAAGTTTATAAGTTGGAAGATATCGTTTCTTTTTCTCAGGGATTTCAAATCTCAACTGATCAACAATATGAAGTAAAAGAAAAAGATATGGATAGATTTATTCGTATTGTAGATTATACGAATAAAGATGAAAAGCCTAGATATATTAAAAAAATAGACAAAAGGTACTGGGCGTATAAAGACGATGTTGTAATGATAAGATATGGCTCGAATACTGCTGGAAAAGTGGTTCGTGGGCTATCTGGCTATATTGCTAATAATATGTTCAAAGTAAATATTATTGACAATAATATTTTAGACAAGGAATTTCTTTACTATTTTCTTTCACAAGAACGCATTTACAAATATTTGAAGAATAGCCAATCATCATCAACTATGCCAGCAATCAAATTTAGTGATTTATATAAAATTGATGCATATTTACCAATTATAGAGCAACAACGAAAAGTTGCTACTTTCCTAAATTTTATAAATGAAAAAACCCAACTCAACACCCAAACCAACCAAACCCTAGAAGCCATAGCACAGGCAATCTTCAAAAGCTGGTTTGTGGATTTTGACCCTGTACGAGCCAAAGCCCAAGCCCTAAGCGAAGGCAAAAGCGAGCGAGAAGCGAATTTATCGGCAATGGCGGTCATTTCAGGCAAAACGATTGAAGACCTAAGCCAAACCGAATACCAAGAGCTTTGGGAAATCGCCGATGCCTTCCCAAGTGAGCTTGTGGCGAATGAAGAATTTGGCGAAGTGCCGAAGGGGTGGGGGGTAATGAAAATTGAAGATGTCATAAACAAAATCCCAACAGGGAAAAAATACAGTCAAAAAACCGTAGAAGAAACAGGCAAAGTACCTGTACTAGATCAAGGCAGATCGGGATTAATCGGATTTCATAATGATGAAGCAGGTGTGAAAGCCAGCATAGAAGATCCTGTTATCGTTTTTGCAAACCATACCTGTTATATGCGTTTAATTAGCTATGATTTTAGTACTATTCAAAATGTTTTTGCATTCAAAGGCAATAATTGCAATATCTATTGGCTTTATTTAGCCACACTAGGAAAGCAAAAATTTACTGAATATAAAGGGCATTTTCCTGATTTTCTGATTAAAGATATTATTTATCCCCAAAAGAAACTAACCGACCTATTTGGAAATTTTGTAAAATCAATATTTTTTCAAATTACATACAAAAATAGTCAAAATGAAACATTAGCCCAAACCCGAGACCTGCTCTTACCCAAATTATTAAGTGGGGAGATGGAGTTGTGAGTAATCAAGAGAATATTGAAACCGTAAAAGAAAATCTTTTAGAAAATGCCAAAATTTCAATACAGCTTGGTATGGAAGATTATAAGCTAACTAAAAATGATAACAAAAGAAAAATATCTGCGATACGCAATATTTTTTCAGGATTACTTTTGCTTTATAAATATAAATTAATACTGATAAGTCCAAAAGATAAACCATATATTTATATTACTGCTATTAATTCAAAGGTAACAAAAGAAATTTATGATGGCACTTTTGGTGAAAAAACACCAACAAATACTGTTGATGTACATAACATCAAAAAAAATCTAAAGAATCTAGGCATAAGAATAGATGGAAATTTATTAAACTTTATCAATAAAGTAAGAAATAGTATTGAGCATTTTTATCACACACAAGATATCGATATTTTAGAGCTTATTGTAAAAAGCTTCCTTTTAATTGAAGGCTTCTACGAAGACTATCTAAAAAATAATTTAGAGATGAGTTTAAAGGATTTTTTAGGAAATGAAATTTATCAATTAATCCTTGAGAATAAAGATATTTATGATAAAAAATTAAGTGAATGCCATCAATCATTTACCAACATAGAGTTTCCAGATGATATTTTAAAAGATATTTTTATTAAAAATATTGAGTGTCCTTATTGTCTATCGCATTTAATTAAATATCAATCTGGTGATTATGAAAATTTATCTTTACATTGTACCTATTGCTTAAATGGTCAATGCTTAGATAAATATGATGTGTTAGGTCTTACTCATCATACTATCAAAGATGGTGGAGATTTTCGTAAAGAATGTCCTGAGTGCGGGGAATACACAATCTTTTTAGATAATATTTGCTTAGAGTGTGCTTTTGAAAAAGACCCAGACAAAGATTATGAACGAGAAAACTATTTAAACTATTTATTGGAAAAAGACGATTAAAACGGAGAACCCACAATGCTAGGCATCAACGAAAGCACCATTGAACAATCCGCCATTGCCACAATGCAATCTTTGGGCTGGGATTATACCTACGGCAAAACCATTCTTTTGGGCTGCCAAAATGAATGGCGAGAACGGACAGGTGAGGTGATTTTAAAGCCCTTGTTGGCGGCCGCCATTGCAAAATTAAACCCCAATTTGCCTGCTGCCGAGGTGGAAAATGTGGTGGCGATGGTTTGCCGTGCCGACACTGGCGACCTTGCCGAGCGTAACCGCGGGGCCTATGAATGGCTAAGAAATGGCGTGCCATATCGTTATCAGGCACAGGGTGAGCAAAAGTTTGAAGTGGTGCGTTTGGTGGATTTTGGGGTGCCTGCCCACAATGATTTTCGCATTGTCAATCAGCTGGATATTGGCGGTAAAAAAGGCAAACGCATTCCGGATTTGATTGGCTTTGTTAATGGCTTGCCACTGGTGGTGTTTGAGCTCAAAAATCCACTCAAAGAAAATGCCGATATTGGCAAAGCGTACGCACAGCTACAAACCTATAAAGAAGAACTGGCTGAATTGTTTGTGTTTAATCAGGCACTTGTGATTTCAGATGGCATTGTCGCCCGTATCGGTTCGCTGACGGCTGATTTTGAGCGTTTCACCCCTTGGCGTGTGGTTGATGAGAAAAACAAAAGCCAACGGATTGTGTTTGAAAATGAGCTAGAAGGCTTGCTTACAGGTTTGATGACACCCAAAAATCTCTTGGATTATGTACAAAATTTTGTGGTGTTTGAACGAGACAACAAAAACCGCACCATTAAGAAAATCGGGGCATATCATCAATTTTATGGCGTGAATGAAGCGGTGGAATGCACCCTACTTGCCAGCAGTCATACAGGCAACCGCAAAGTAGGCGTGTTTTGGCATACGCAAGGTTCGGGCAAATCGCTTTCAATGCTGTTTTATGCAGGCAAGGTATTAAGTCAAGGCAGCCTGAAAAATCCGACTTTGGTTTTGGTCACCGACCGCAACGATTTAGACGGTCAGCTTTATGCTACCTTTTGCGGTGGTGAGGCATTGCTCAAACAAACTCCAATCCAAGTCGATGGGCGAGACGAACTTCGCTCTGCCCTTGCCAGCCGTTCGGCTGGGGGCGTGATTTTTACCACCATTCAAAAATTTGGTTTGATGGAAGATGAGCTAAGCCACCCAATTTTGAACGAGCGGCAAAACATCATTGTCATTACCGATGAAGCCCACCGTTCGCAATATGGTTTTAGCCAAAAAATCAACGACAAAGGACAATACCGAGAGGGTTACGCCAAGCATTTACGCAGTGCCCTGCCCAATGCGTCCTTTATTGGTTTTACAGGCACGCCAATCGCCCTTGATGACAAAGACACCCAAGAAGTGTTTGGTAAATATGTGTCTATTTACGATTTTGAAGATGCGGTGAAAGATGGAGCAACCGTGCCGATTATCTATGAGCCACGCCAAATCAGCTTGGGCGAAAGTCATGATTTTAACAAGGTGGTCAAAGAAGCTCAAACCCTGCTTGATGACGATGAACAAAATCCGACTTTTCGTTTGCGTGAAAAATTGCACGGTGTTGAAAGCCGTTTGCAAAAAATGGCGGAAGACATCATTGCCCATTATGATGAGCGTACTAAACAGCAAGACGGCAAGGCGATGGTCGTGGTGATGAGCCGTGCCATTTGTGTGAAATTGTACGAAAAAATCATTGCAATTCGCCCCGATTGGCATTCTGACGATGTGTTGCAAGGAGTGATAAAAATCGTGATGACAAGCAATGCCAGCGACCCTGCCGAATGGCAAAAATACAATCAGGACAAAAAAACGCTGGAAAAACGCTTTAAAGACCCAGATGACCCCCTAAAAATCGTCATCGTGCGAGATATGTGGCTCACAGGGTTTGATGCCCCTTGTTGTAACACGATGTACATTGACAAGCCGATGAGTGGACATAACCTGATGCAGGCAATCGCTCGGGTCAATCGGGTGTTCCGTAACAAAAGCATGGACAATGGCGGTTTGATTGTCGATTATGTGGGCTTGACCGATGAGCTGGAAAAAGCGATGAAGCAATACACCAACGCAGGCGGCAAAGAAAAACCTGTACGCAATATTGAGACGGTTTTGGAAAAAATGCTCGAATATGTCAGCATTATTCGGGGGCAATTTGCCACACCTGTGGATGGACAAACGGTTGATATTGGCAAAATTTTGCAAATTAGCGAACCTGCCAAATTGCTGAATGCGATTTTGACCTCTGCCAACCATATTTTGGCGTTAGACCGTGTCAATCCGCATGATGATACGGACAAACAGGACAAAACCCCACGCAAAAACGCCTTTTTGCAGGCGGTGCGATTTGCCAAAAAAGGCTTTTCTTTGTGCGGGGCGTTAAAAGACGTTGAACCATATAAGCAGGAATTGGCGTTTTATGATGCGGTGCGAGCGACCATCATCAAAAACAGCACTGCCTCTCGCAATCCTTCGGGCAAAGACCGCTTGTTACAGCTAACCGTCTTGATGAACCGTGCGGTGCAGTCGGACGGTGTGGTGGATTTATTTGATTTATTAAAAAAAGAACGCCCAAACATCAATCTACTTTCTGATGAATTTTTGGAAACGGTAAAAAACAGCCCAACCAAAGATTTATGGCTGTTGGCGATGGAGCGGTTTTTATCGTCTGAACTTAAAGAAAAAGGCGGTGTCAATCTTGCCACCAAAAAGGAATTTGAAGAACGCCTAAAAGAGGCGATGAACCAATACCACAATCATAATTTATCGGTACTTGAAATCATCGAAGAGCTTATCGCCCTTGCCAAAGAGTTTGAGGCACGCCAAAAACGAGGGGAAGAGCTGGGATTAAGTCCTGCTGAAATGGCGTTTTATGATGCATTGGCTCGCAACGAAAGTGCGGTGCGAGAAATGGGTGATGCGGTTCTTTTGAAATTGGCACGAGAAATCACCGAAAAACTGCGTAAATCGGTAACGATTGATTGGCAATATAAAGACTCGGTGCGTGCCAAAATGCGAACGCTGATTCGTATTACCCTACGCACCTATAAATATCCGCCTGATTTACAGAATGAAGCGATTGAATTTGTACTCAAGCAGGCGGAGGAGATTGCGGAGGATTTGGTACCGAAAGAAACGGCTTGATGCTTAATTCGTAAAATAAACCCCTACGCCCATCAAGAGGTAGGGGTTTATTTTTTATGCTTTAAGGCTTGCCATATCAATCACAAAGCGATATTTGACATCAGATTTAAGCATTCTTTCATACGCATCATTGATGGTTTGCATATCAATCATCTCCACATCTGGCACGATATTATGCTCGGCACAAAAATCCAGCATTTCTTGGGTTTCGGCAATGCCGCCAATCACAGACGCAGAAATGCTACGGCGACCCATAATCATCGGCACGCAGTTCACGGCGTTCAAAACTGTGTGGAGCAAGCGGTGTGATTGGGCTAAATGCGACTTAGGATTGGGTAGGATAGGTCATGATGTTTCCTCAATTTATGTTTTTAATAAATATTTTGTTGAGAGAATGTGTTTATTCCACAAACTTCACAACCTGTTCAAAAGTTTTGCGTGCTTTGGGCTTAATCTCTTTATCACGATAGCCAAATGTTACCATGACCGACACCGCCCACTCATTTGGATCAAACAAACCCTCGTCTGCCAAAAGCTGGTTCACTTCCTTATAAGCAAAACCCTCAATCGGACAAGAGTCCACACCAATCATGGCAGCCCCTGTCATCATATTGGCAAGTGCGATGTAGGTTTGTTTGCTTGCCCAGTCATACAGACTGCGTTCGCTGTCTAAGATGGCGATGTCTTGTTCTTGGAATTTTTGGTACACCTCCAATGCTTTGGCACGGTCATCACCCATAAGCCCTCGTCTGTCCATGATTTCACCAAAATAAGGCGTGTCATAACGGGCATTTTTCTTGGCAAGTATGGCAACAATGTGGCTTGATGTTTCCATGGTCGGAATGCCCCAGCAGTAAGGCTTTAACTTTTGGCGTAAATCGGCATTTTGTAACACCAAAAATTGCCAAGGCTCAGAACCTACCGAGCTTGGGCTTAGACGACCCAACTCCAAAATATAGTTAAAATCCTCAGCAGGGATTTTTTTATCGCCATCATACGAACGAGTAGACACACGATAATGAAAGGCGTTTAAAACGTCATCTTTGTTAAAAAATTGCATGGTTGAACTCCAAAATAATAAATGATTATGACAATGCATCTAAACACGATTTTAAGCATGATTAAACAGCCCAAACCGCCCAAAAATACCGTTCATTACTAAAAAATTTACATAAACCCTCGCTCATATTGCCTTGGCACAAACTGCACATCTTTGCCATCTGAGCAGTTTTGCTGATACTGGGCATTTAGCACCCAATATGGGTCTCGAAGCAGCCCACGACCTATCGCCACAAGGTCGGCATCGCCCACGCCAAGCACATGGTCAGCCACGGCAGGGTCATCTAGCATGCCCACAGCAATCACAGGTTTGCCTGTGGCGTGTTTGACTTTGCGAGCCAGTGCCACCTGATAACCTGCATAAAACTCAGGGTGCTTGCCCTCACACAATACGCCATCGCCGCCGCCGCTGACATGAAACACATCTGCCCCAGCCGATGAGAAGCGTTTGGCAATCTCCACACCATAATCACTGTCAAAGCCGTTTTCGCCATACTCTTGGGCAGAGATACGCACGATTAGGGGCATCTCATCAGGCATGACGGCACGAACAGCGTGAATGACTTGCTCACCAAACAATAGGCGGTCTTGTCCGTATTCATCGCTTCGTTGGTTGGATTTGGGTGCACAAAACTGGTGAATCAAATAGCCGTGGGCGGCGTGAAGCTCAATTGCATCAAAGCCTGCATTCACCGCTCTTTTGACAGAGTCGGCAAATGCTTGTACCAATGCTTTTATCTCGTCAATGCTCAGCTGCCTTGGGGTGATGAGATTTTGCCCAGCATAGTCAAGCTCACCATAGTGAATGGCAGACGGGGCAACGGCATTTGGCTCATCTTGGGCTTTCCTACCTGCGTGGGCGATTTGAATGCCAATTTTCGCCCCTTGTGCATGCACGCTGTCCACCAATTTTTTAAACGCTTGTTCTTGCTCATCATTCCAAAGCCCCAAACAGTTCGCCGTAATGCGACCATTGGCAGCTACATTGGTCATCTCAACAATAATCAAGCCCACACCGCCCACCGCTCGGCTGGTGTAATGGAGCAAATGCCAGTCATTTGGCACACCGTCCGTGGCAGAATATTGGCACATTGGGGGCATGACAATGCGGTTTTTTAGTTCAAGGTTTTTTAGGCTGATGGGGTTTAAGATTTTGCGAAATATTGCCATGAGTTTTCTCGGTGTTTAAGATGATGATATTCTGGGGAATTTGTTTTATTATTTCAAATTGATTATTATGATATACCGATATTATATTTGACGATACCTGCGACCCATTTATCGCCCTGCCATACACCATTGACAAGGATACCCTATGACCAGCACTCAACAACGTGCCACCCTCCAACGCCAAATCTGGCAAATCGCCAACGAAGTCCGAGGCACTATTGATGGTTGGGACTTTAAACAATATGTTTTAGGCACGCTATTTTACCGCTTTATCAGCGAAAATTTCTCCGCTTATATTGAAGCAGGCGATGACAGCGTGGATTATGCCAGCTTTCCTGATGACAGCCCCATTTTAGAACAAATCAAAGAAGACACCATTAAGACCAAAGGCTATTTTATTTATCCTAGCCAATTATTTGAAAATGTCGCCAAAAATGCCAACGACAATCCCAATCTCAACACCGACCTAAAAGCCATTTTTAACGCCATTGAATCGTCCGCCAACGGCTATGATTCTGAACAAGACATCAAAGGCTTATTTGCTGATTTTGATACCACGTCCAGCCGACTGGGCAACACCGTTGCTGACAAAAACAAACGCCTAACAGACGTCCTAAAAGGCGTATCAGAGCTTGATTTTGGCAATTTTGAACACAATCAAATCGACCTGTTTGGCGATGCCTATGAATTTTTGATTTCAAAATATGCCGCCAACGCAGGCAAATCAGGCGGTGAGTTTTTCACCCCACAAAGCGTCTCCAAGCTAATCGCACAGCTTGCCATGCACGGACAAGACAGCATTAATAAAATCTACGACCCTGCCTGTGGCTCGGGCAGTTTGCTATTACAAGCCAAAAAGCATTTTGACGAACACATCATAGAAGACGGCTTTTTTGGGCAAGAGATTAACCACACCACCTACAACCTTGCCCGTATGAACATGTTTTTGCACAACATCAATTACGACAAATTTGAGATTGCACTGGGCGACACCTTGCTTGCCCCACAGTTTGGCGACAGCAAACCCTTTGATGCCATCGTCTCAAATCCGCCTTACTCCATCAAATGGATAGGCTCTGATGACCCTACTTTGATTAATGATGACCGCTTTGCCCCAGCTGGCGTGCTTGCCCCAAAATCCAAAGCCGATTTTGCTTTTATTTTGCACGCATTGAGCTACCTGTCCGCCAAAGGGCGTGCGGCGATTGTTACCTTTCCGGGGATTTTTTACCGTGCTGGGGCAGAAGCCAAAATACGCCAATATCTGATAGATAATAACTTTGTGGAATCTGTCATCGCTCTTGCCCCCAATTTATTTTTTGGGACATCAATTGCGGTCAATATTTTGGTACTTAGTAAAAGCAAACACGATAACAAAACCCAGTTTATTGATGCCAGTGATATTTTTAAAAAAGAAACCAACAACAACACACTGACCGATGAGCATATCAGCCAGATTTTAACGCTGTTCGCCAACAAGACCGATGTCCCCCATCAAGTGGCGATGGTGGATTATGACACCATCAAAGCGAGCGATTATAATTTGGCGGTCAGCAGCCATGTGGAGGCAAAAGACACCCGTGAGGTGATTGATATTGGCGTGCTAAATGATGAGATTAAAAGCACCGTTGCCAAGATTGATGAGCTGCGTGGTCAGATTGATGAGATAGTCGGGCAGATTGAGAGGGCGTAAGATGAGTGAATTAACGACTTCTTTGGTTGCTAGAAATAATATTTTAAACAATCAATATGCCATTAATGAACTTGAAACACATTTGCAATTGGGTGGGTTGTCATTTGAGGGTGAAACCGTTTTTACCAAAGCTCAAGTTGCTCAGATTTTGGAGATTGATGAGCGGACAGTTGACCGTTACATTGCATCAAATGGTGAAGAATTGACTAAAAATGGGTATCGTATTCTAAGAGGAAATGCCTTAAAAAATATGAAGTTACTATATGTCGACGACATCAATGTCGTCGACATCAGCAAGGCACCATCCTTAGGAGTTTTTAGCTTTCGGGCGGTGCTAAATCTTGCGATGCTGGTTACAGAGGGCGAGCGAGCTAAGTTTATCCGCTCAAAAATGCTAGATATCGTGATTGATGTCATCAATCAAAAAGCAGGCGGTTCAACCAAATACATTAACCAAAGAGATGAGAATTATTTATTATCCGCTTATACTGAAGAAAGTTATCGTAAATTATTTACTGATGCTCTAAGAGATTATCTAGATATGGGTAATCAGAAGTATGGCATTTATACAGATAAGATTTATCAAGCGGTATTTTGTGAAAAAGCAAAAGAATACAAAAAAGTACTTAATCTAAAAGAAAAAGACAAAGCTAGGGATACCATGTATACTGAAGTGTTGCAAATTATCGGTAGTTTTGAAAATGGCTTGGCAACCCAAATGAAAGAATTATCTGAAAAATTAGGTAGGAAATTGTATCCAAAAGAACTGGATGAATTGATTAAAAAAGCCGAGAACAGTCCTTTTATAAAACCTTATATTTTGGATGCTAGAATAAAAATGTCTAGCCGTGATTTATGTTTTAGAGATGCTTTACATTATAAATTAGAACAATATGTTCAAGTAGTGCCACAAGGTGATTTTGAGAAATTTTTGGGTGAAAAAAGTCGCTCGCTCCAAGAACAGCTATCCGACCCTGAAACTTTGGCGGTATTAAAACGCTTAAAGGATAGATGATGGAGCTTACGATATTTTATTTTGATGTAAATTACGCAATAGCTACTCATGACTGGATTATTGAGCAATCAGGCGGATTGTCAGGTGTATACCCTGATGGCTATGGTAAGATTGAAAGTGTGCTAGAACATATCCAAAACGATTTTTATTATCCCAGTTTTGAAGATAAATTAACGCATTTGGTGTATTCTATCAATAAACTTCATGCTTTTTGTGATGGTAATAAGCGTTCAAGTTTGGTTTTAGGTGCGTATTTTTTGGAATTAAATGGCTATGATTATTGTGTCAAAAAATTTACTTTGGAGATGGAAAATATTGTCGTTTGGCTGGCTGAAAGTAAAATATCCAAAGAATTATTATGTAAATTGATAGGCTCTATTATTAATTATGAAGATGAGTACTCTGAAGAATTAAAATACGAACTTATCTGCTCAATGCAAGGTTGGGAGAATTAAATCATGCACCCATTTTTACAACAATTATTACAAGGGCAAGCGGTAGAGTGGCGAGCGTTGGGGGAGATTGCTTTTTTCTATGGTGGATTAACAGGCAAAAGTAAGCATGATTTTGAGAATGGTAATGCCAAATATATCACTTACAAAAATATTTTTAGTAATCTTGAAATTCAACCAGATAATCTTGAAATGGTAAAAATTTCTGACAATGAAAGACAACACCAAGTAAAATATGGTGATATTTTATTTACAGGTTCGTCAGAAATCCCCGAAGAAGTGGCTATGTCATCAGCTGTAACAACCAAATTTGATGAACCTATTTATTTAAATAGCTTGTCATTTGGCATACGCTTTAATGATGATATTCAAATAACGCCAGAGTTTGCAAAATATTTATTTCGTTCAAATATAATCAGGCGTGAAATTATAAGAACGGCTAATGGCGTTACTCGTTTTAATGTATCAAAAGAACGCTTTAAAAAAATCCAAATCCCAATCCCGCCCCTATCCGTTCAAAGTCAAATCGTGCAGATTTTAGACACATTTACCGAGCTGACCGCCGAGCTTAGCATGAGACGAAAGCAATACCAGTATTATCGGGATTTTTTATTATCAGAACATGAATTGGCAAAGGTGGGGTTTGAGTGGAAGAGTTTAGGGGAGGTTGCCGCAAAGATTTCATCAGGCGGTACGCCAAAAACAGGAATGGATGAATATTATAATGGCGATATTCCTTGGCTTAGAACGCAAGAAGTGAACTTTGGAGAGATTTGGATACGGGTATTAAAATCACTGAAGCAGGCGTTAAAAATTCTAGTGCAAAATGGATACCTAAAAATTGTGTGATTTTAGCGATGTATGGAGCAACGGTTGGTAAAGTAGCAATCAATAAAATTCCAATGACGACAAATCAAGCTTGTGCAAATATTCAGGTAGATGAATCAATTTTAAGTTATCGTTACTTATTCCATTATTTAAGTAGCGAGTATGAATATATTAAATCACTAGGCACAGGTTCGCAAACCAATATTAATGCTCAGATTGTTAAAGGGTTGCAAATCCCAATCCCACCCCTTGATACCCAAGCTAAAATCGTTGCCATTTTGGATAAATTTGACCATTTGACGAGCTCTATCACGGACGGCTTACCAAAGGAAATTGAGCTAAGACGCAAGCAATATGAGCATTATCGGGAGCTGCTTTTGGGGTTTGATAACTAAAGATAGTGAATAAAAATATCTACACACTACAGCTTTGAGTGATTAATGAATTTAGTGTGAGTGTGATGTTGTGAAAGTATTGTTGAGTATATCAATTAAATCTAAGGTAAATAAGATATGAATAAGACACCAAAAACTTTTGAGGAATGTTATTTTTTGACATCAAGATCTAACATTTCTGTTAAGAAAATAGAGTATGATATCTCTGAAAACAGAGAAAATATCTCAAAATATCAAGAAAATATTTTTTGCCCTGAATGCCAGCACGCAAGATTGAGTTTTGTTTCTAAAACATCAAAAAGAAAGGCTCATTTAAGGGCAATTAATAAATATGAGCATCAAAACTGTTCTTATTTTTATGAATATGCCACAAGAGAACAAATAATTAAATATCTTAATGAGCTTACTGATGAGCAAATTAAAGATAAAATGAATGCTATAATGAATATGCTATGTAAAAGAGATATGGTATCTTCATTGGATAAGCCACAAGAAATTAGCAATGACACAAATCCAATGCTTATAAAATCTGCCGATAATAATAGTAATTATTTATACAAAGCAATAAGAAGAAAAAGTCTACAAGGCTGGCTAGAAGTTGATAGCGACCAGTTATATATTTTTTATGGAAAGGTAAAATTAAATACCAAAAAAATAATGGGTAAAAATGGTGAATTTTATGTAATGAATATTTGTGTGGAGAATAGACATGGTTCTTGGAATAAAAAAGTGAGCATCTCAAGTAATGAGGATTTTTCTAACATTGATGAAAGTAAAATCTATCGAATGGTTGTTATTGGAAAATTAGATACCCAGTATATGAAAATCAACCTTTACAGAAAAAATTCATTTAAGTATGAGATGATTTAAATATAGCCATACTAAACGGAAAAAACCATGCCAACCCAAACCACCCCCATCGCCGAAACCAATCACTTTATCGTTTTAGACAAATACGAAAAAATCATTCAAAACGGTGCAAGCTACCAAACCGAAGCCGATTTGGAAAAAGAGCTGATTGAAGATTTAATCCGCCAAGGCTACGAACATCGCCCCGATTTAAACAGCCAAGCCAAACTCATGGCAAATGTGCGTGAGCAATTACAAAAGCTCAATCATATGGCATTTTCGGATAAAGAGTGGGAGCGGTTTTTGGTGGAATATTTGGACGTGCCGTCTGACAACATCACCGAAAAAACCCGCAAAATTCATGATAATCATATTTATGATTTTGTGTTTGATGACGGGCATATCCAGAACATTTATTTGCTGGACAAAAAGAACATCTCACGCAATCATCTACAAATCATCAGCCAGTTTGAACAAACAGGCACGCACGCCAACCGCTATGATGTTACGATTTTGGTCAATGGTTTGCCACTCATTCACATTGAGCTAAAAAAGCGTGGTATTGCCATTCGTGAAGCCTTCAACCAAGTACATCGTTATAGCAAAGAAAGCTTTAACGCTGAGCATTCTTTATTTAAATATTTGCAGATTTTTGTGATTAGCAACGGCACAGATACCCGCTATTTTGCCAATACCACCAAACGTGATAAAAACAGCTTTGATTTTACGATGAATTGGGCAAGGTCTGACAATAACCCCATTAAGGATTTAAAGGATTTTACCGCCACATTTTTCCAAAAAGATACTGTGCTTCGTGTACTGCTTCATTATTCGGTTTTTGATGTCAGCAACACACTACTGATTATGCGACCTTATCAGATTGCGGCGGCGGAGCGGATTTTGTGGAAAATCAAAAGCTCAGCACAAAACAAAAATTGGAGCAATACCGAGAGCGGTGGATTTATTTGGCACACCACAGGTAGTGGCAAAACCTTAACCAGTTTTAAGGCTGCACGCCTTGCCACCGAACTTGACTTCATTGATAAAGTCTTTTTTGTGGTGGATAGAAAAGACTTGGACTATCAAACGATGAAAGAATATCAGCGTTTTTCGCCTGATAGTGTCAATGGTTCAGAAAGCACCGCAGGGCTAAAACGCAATTTAGAAAAAGACGACAACAAAATCATCGTAACCACCATTCAAAAACTCAATAATTTGATGAAAGCAGAAGACAATCTGCCGATTTATCAAAAACAAGTGGTGTTTATTTTTGATGAATGCCACCGCTCGCAATTTGGCGAAGCCCAAAAGAATTTAAACAAAAAATTCAAAAAATTCTGCCAATTTGGTTTTACTGGGACACCGATTTTTAGCCAAAACGCACTTGGAGCAGAAACGACCGCTTCGGTGTTTGGGCGAGAATTGCATTCTTATGTCATTACCGATGCGATTCGTGATGAAAAGGTGCTTAAATTCAAAGTGGATTATAACGATGTCCGCCCACAATTTAAAACCCTAGAAAAAGAGCAGGATTTGGACAAATTATCCGCTTTTGAGACCAAACAAGCCCTTTTGCACCCTGAGCGAATCCGTGAAATCACACAGTATATTTTGGATAATTTCAAACACAAAACCCACCGCCTAAGTGCAGGCGGTAAGGGCTTTAATGCCATGTTTGCGGTCAGTAGCGTGGACGCTGCCAAAGCTTATTATGAAGCGTTTAAAGAATTGCAAAAAGGGCGTGAAAAACCGCTCAAAGTGGCGACCATTTTCTCATTTAGTACCAATGAAGCACAAGATGCCATTGGTGAGATTGAAGATGAGAGCTTTGAGCCGACAGCCATGCAAAGCAGTGCCAAAGAGTTTTTGGACATGGCGATGGCTGATTACAATAAGCTTTTTGAAAGCAATTACAGCACCGACAGCCGAGAATTTCAAAATTATTATCGGGATTTAGCCAAACGGGTCAAAAATCAGGAAGTGGATTTATTGATTGTGGTCGGTATGTTTTTGACGGGGTTTGACGCTCCCAGATTGAACACCTTATTCGTGGATAAAAACTTGCGTTATCATGGCTTGATGCAAGCATTTTCACGCACCAATCGCATTTATGATGCCACCAAATCCTTTGGCAACATTGTAACTTTCCGTGATTTGGAGCAGGCAACCATCGATGCCATTACCCTATTTGGCGACAAAAACACCAAAAATGTGGTGCTAGAAAAAAGCTATGATGAGTACATGGACGGCTACACCGACCAGCAGACAGGCGAGGCACAGCGTGGTTATGTGGAAGTGGTGCAAGAGTTAAACAAGCGTTTCCCTGTCCCTGATAACGTCGTTACCGAAACGGATAAAAAAGAATTTGCCAAGCTGTTTGGCGAATATCTGCGTGTGGAGAACATCTTACAAAACTACGATGAATTTACCGCATTAAAACAACTACAAACGGTCAATCTTGATGATGAAACGGCAGTAGCCGAGTTTAAAGAAAAGTTTCATTTGAGCGATGAGGATTTTGTCGCCATACAAAACACACCAATACTGCCTGAAAGAATGGTGCAGGATTACCGTTCTACTTACAACGACATTCGTGATTGGCGACGTCAGCAAAAAGAGTCTGAGCAACAAAACCAAAGCCAAATTGATTGGGACGATGTGGTTTTTGAAGTGGATTTATTAAAATCACAAGAGATTAATTTGGATTATATTTTGGAGCTGATTTTTGAACACAACAAAAAAATCAAAGACAAAAACGCACTGGTAGAAGAGATTCGCCGTACCATTCGGGCGAGCATCAGCAACCGTGCCAAAGAAGGCTTGGTGGTTGATTTTATCAACAAAACCGATTTGGACACCATTCATGATAAGCCCAGTATTTTAGAAGAATTTTATCAATTCGCCCAAAAAGAGCAATTACAGGAAGCTAAAAGCCTAATCGCCGAAAACAAGTTAAATGCCGATGCTACCAAACGCTATCTCATGACATCACTAAAACGTGAATACGCCAGCGAAAACGGCACTGATTTGAATGCAATATTGCCAAAAATGAGTCCGCTCAACCCCAATTATCTGACCGCCAAACAAAACATCTTCCAAAAAATCGCCGATTTTGTGGAAAAATTTAAGGGCATTGGCGGAAAATTATAATTGAGCAATAAAAATGACCGATATCCGAACCCTAGACCTAAACCTATTAAAAGCCTTTGTTATCTTGCTGGACGAATGCAACGTCAGCCGTTCAGCACAGCGACTGTCCATCACCCAACCTGCAATGAGCGGTATTTTAAATCGCCTGCGAGAGAGTTTTAATGACCCGTTATTTGTGCGGGTTCAGCACGGCATGCAGCCCACAGATAGGGCGATTGAGCTTGGGCATGTCGCTCGGCGTGTCTTAGAAGAGATAAGCGGCATGCTTGCCCCGCCCAAACTAGAACCTGCCAATTTGTCCATGACCTTACGCATTGGGGCGATGGATTATGTGCAGCAAATCATCGCTTTGCCCTTGATTTTAAGGCTAAGACGGCTTGCTCCGAATGTCAAAGTTGCCTTATTGCCTGTGCAAGGGCAAAATATCAAGACTTTGTTTGATAAAAACGCCATTGATTTGGCACTGGTTGGGCAGCATCACATCAGTGATGACATGCCTCAAATGCGATTATATGAAGAGCATTATGTTTGTGTGATGAGCAAAATGCACCCCATGGCAAACACCGCTTTAACGCTTGATGAGTTTTGCAAATTGCCCTTTGCCATGCTCTCTTATAATGGTGGTGAGTTTCGTGGAGCTACTGATATTGCCTTACAAAAGTTGGGGCGAAAACGCAAAGTGATGGTGTCGGTAGACCATATCTCGCTACTGCCACAGCTGTTGAATGATTCAGATTTGGTGGCGGTATTGCCCAAGCACCTTGCCCAAAGATTGCCAAATGTACGCCTACAAAATCCACCCATCGCCATTGATGGTTTTACCATCATGATGACATGGCACGAACGCACCGAACACGACATGGCTCATCGCTGGCTGAGAAATATTGTGTTGGAAGTGCTGAAATAAATTCAAGTTTGGGAATAAATATGAGAAATCTGCATGACGATGAAATATAGTCGGAGAAGTGAAAAAGTAGTACAAGGCGGCGAGCCGCAGACAGTACAGATAGTACGACAAGGCGAGCCAGGTCCGTAATACTTTTTCAATTCTTCGACTATATGCCGCAAATTCACCGCCACCGTCACCAGTAGCACAGCGCCCAAATCCACGCCCGCCGCCAGCAGCCCGACCAATAAAAACTGCATAGAACCCGCGTATAAAAAAACACCGACAGGCACAGACATCCGCCGACGGAAAATTGGCATGGCTTTTCAGAGCCGGATTAGTATAATGCGCGTCTTTTAGCATTGATTTTCGGACACCTATGCAGAGCCATATTCGCAATTTCTCTATCATTGCCCATATTGACCACGGCAAATCGACTTTATCAGATCGTTTCATCCAACATTGCGGCGGACTTTCCGATCGTGAAATGGCAGCACAAGTACTTGATTCAATGGATATTGAACGTGAGCGCGGCATCACGATTAAAGCCCAGTCGGTATCTTTGAACTACACCGCGCAAAACGGCGAAACCTATCAACTCAATTTCATCGACACCCCCGGACATGTGGACTTTTCCTATGAAGTCTCGCGTTCTTTATATGCCTGCGAAGGCGCTTTATTGGTAGTGGATGCCGCACAGGGCGTGGAAGCGCAGTCGGTAGCGAACTGCTATACCGCCATTGAGCAAAATTTGGAAGTCTTGCCGGTGCTGAACAAAATCGACCTGCCTTCCGCCGACCCTGAACGCGTCAAGCAGGAAATCGAAGACATCATCGGCTTGGATACCAGCGAAACCCTGAACGTTTCCGCCAAAACCGGCGTCGGCGTACCGGAATTATTAGAGCAAATCGTGGCGCAAATCCCTGCCCCCACAGGCGACCCGAATGCCCCGACCAAAGCCTTGATTATCGATTCTTGGTTTGATGCCTATGTGGGCGTGGTTACGCTGGTGCGCGTATTTGACGGCGAATTGCGCGTCAAACAGAAAATGCGCGTGATGAGCACCGGCGACGACCATCTGATTACCAAACTCGGCATTTTCACGCCCAAACCGGTAGATAGAGAAGTGCTGCGCGCAGGCGAAGTCGGCTTTGTGATTTCCTCGATTAAAGATATTAACGGCGCGCCGGTCGGCGATACCCTCACCGATGCGGGCAATCCCACCGCCGAACCGCTTTCCGGCTTTAAACAGGTGCAGCCGCGCGTATTTGCCGGACTATTCCCGATTGAATCCGATGATTACGAAGACCTGCGTGACGCCCTCGCCAAACTCTCGCTCAATGATGCCTCTTTGTTTTACGAACCTGAAACCTCGCAAGCCTTAGGCTTCGGTTTCCGCTGCGGATTCTTGGGCATGCTGCACATGGAAATCATCCAAGAGCGGTTGGAACGCGAATATGATTTGGATTTGATTACCACCGCCCCGACGGTAATTTACGAAGTGCAAACCACCGACGGCAACACCCTGCACATCGACAATCCGAGCAAACTGCCGCCCACCAATATGATTGAAGAAATCCGCGAACCGATTATTCTCGCCAATATTTTATTGCCGCAGGAATATGTGGGCGCGGTCATGGGGCTGTGCATCGAAAAACGCGGCGTGCAGCGCGATATGCACTATGCCGGCACGCAGGTGCAATTGCGCTTTGAACTGCCGATGAGCGAAGTGGTGCTGGATTTCTTCGACCGCCTCAAATCGGTCTCGCGCGGATTTGCCTCTTTTGACTATGAATTTCTGCGTTTTGACGCTGCCAATCTTGTCCGCCTCGACGTCTTGATTAACGGCGACAAAGTCGATTCCCTATCTATCATCGTGCATCGCGAACAAGCGCAATATCGCGGACGCGAACTGGTCGAACGCATGAAAGACCTTATTCCGCGCCAAATGTTTGAAGTCGCCATTCAAGCGGCAATCGGCTCCAGCATCATCGCACGCTCCACCGTCAAAGCCCTGCGCAAAAACGTATTGGCAAAATGCTATGGCGGCGACGTATCGCGCAAACGCAAACTATTGGAAAAACAAAAAGCCGGTAAAAAACGCATGAAGCAAGTCGGCAGCGTGGAAATTCCGCAGGAAGCCTTCCTTGCCGTACTCAAAAGCGATGCCGGCAGTAATAAGGACTAGGATTGATTATGCAGAAAATCATGGAAAATTTCGAACTGCTGCTTACCTTAGCAGTTCTCATCTGTTTTATCTTTTACCTTATTGACAGCAAAGGCTATTTAAAAGAACGCCGCTATCTGCTCAAAACCTTCAAAGGCGGCGCGGAAACCGATGCCGACCGCAACCGCTATGCCATGCGCCTCACTCAAGCCATGCAAAACGGCGGTATCAGCAGAAAACTGCGCCCCGCCTATGATGCCGCACAGGCGCACATCAATAATCGTCAGCCGCTAAGCGGACAAGAGCTGCATTGGGCGACCCACCCCGTTTATCCCAAAGAAAAATTCATCGAATTTTTCAGCGGCATGTTTTGGATATTATTCATTATTTGGCTGGTGCGTTCATTTTTATGGGAACCCTTCCAAATCCCCTCCGCCTCTATGGAACCCACCCTGCAAAACGGCGATTTTATCCTGACCAGCAAATACAGCTACGGACTGCGCCTGCCGGTAACGCACCATAAAATCCTGCCTATCGGTGACGTCAAACGCGGCGACGTGGTCGTCTTCCGCTATCCGCCGAATCCGAAAATCAATTACATCAAGCGTATCGTTGCCGTAGGCGGCGATAAAATCGTCTTCAGCAACGGACAAATTGCCGTTAACGGCGAATTAGTACCGCTTGCCGATGCCGATATCAGCCGCTTCGGGCATGACAACGGGCAGCGTTATATCGTCGCCAATGAAACGCTCAACGGCAAAAGCCATCAAATCCAATTCAACCAAAACCCGATGTTTCGCATGAATGCCGCCCGCCAAGCGCATTCCAGCCAGCCCTTTATGTTCCAAGACAGCAGCGAAATCACCGTGCCCGAAGGACATTATTTCGCCATGGGCGATAACCGCGACGATTCCGTTGACAGCCGTTTTTGGGGCTTTGTTCCCGAAGCCAATATCGTCGGCAAAGCCCTCTTTATTTGGCTGAACAGCGACTGCATCATGGGCAAAGGACATTGCAACCGCATCGGCAAGAGCATTCCCTGATGAGAAAAACCGATTGGGCGGCGCTGGAGCGCAAAATTGGCTACCGCTTTACCCGTCCCGCCCTGCTCAAGCAAGCCCTAACCCACCGCAGCCATAGCGCGCAGCACAACGAACGCCTAGAATTTCTAGGCGACGCCCTGCTGGAAACCATTATCAGCAACTACCTCTACCACAAACACCCCAAAGCGCCGGAAGGCGACCTGACGCGCATGCGCGCCGCCTTAGTCAAAGGCAGCAAACTGGCAAGCATCGCCAAATCATTGCACTTCGGCGACTATTTGCAACTGGGCAGCGGAGAATTAAAAAGCGGCGGCACAAGACGCGAAGGCATCCTAGCCGATGCCGTCGAAGCCCTGATTGCCGCCGTCTATTTAGACAGCGACTTCAGCCGCTGCGAAAGCTTCACCCTCGCCCTCTTTAGCGAAGCCCTCGCCTCTTTGCCCGACATCGACGCCCTCAAAGACCCTAAAACCCGTCTGCAAGAATATTTGCAAGGGCATAATTTTCCGCTGCCCATTTACCGCCCAATCAGCGAAAGCGGCCCCGACCATGCGCGCATCTTTACCATTGAAGCGCAAACGCATGACCGCCACACGACCGCCAGCGCCTCTAGCCTTAAAAAAGCCGAACAAGCCGCCGCGGAAATTCTTCTCTCTCATTATTTGGATAAAGCATGAGCAAATCAGGATACATCGCCATAGTGGGGCGCCCTAACGTCGGCAAATCCACCCTTATCAACCACATTCTCGGGCAAAAAATCGCCATCACCAGCCGCAAACCGCAGACCACGCGCCACGCGCTGATGGGCATATACACCGAAGGGGCAAACCAAATCGTCTTTATCGACACCCCCGGCATTCACAGCGACGGCAAAAAAGCCATCAACCGCCATATGAACCGCGCCGCATGGCAGGCAATGGACTTCGTCAATGCCGTAGTACAAGTATCGGAAGTCGGACAATGGACAGCGGACGACCAAAAAGTCGCCGAAGGCATCGCCAAACTCCCGCTACCGAAAATCCATGTGCTAAATAAAATCGACCGCCTCAAAGACAAAAGCGCCCTGTTTGCCGAACTCGAGCAACGCCAGCAATTGGCAGAATGGACGGCAATCGTGCCGGTTTCTGCCAGCCGCGCACAGAATTTAGACGAACTCGTCAAAGTGCTGTGCGCACAACTTCCCGAACAAGAATGGATCTTCCCCGAAGAGCAAATCACCACCGCCGGCATGCGCTTTATGGCGGCAGAAACCATTCGTGAAAAACTCTTTCGCTATCTGCACCAAGAAATTCCCTACGAACTCGGCGTGATTATCGAACGCTACCAAGAAGAGAAAGGCGTAGTGCATATCGATGCCACCATTATGGTCGAACGCGACAGCCAAAAAGGCATCGTCATCGGCAAAGGCGGACAAACCCTAAAAGCGGTGGGCAAAGCCGCGCGCGAAGACTTGGAACGTATGCTGGAACAAAAAGTCATGCTGCGCAACTTCGTAAAAGTCAAAGAAAACTGGCGCGACAACAACGCCATCATCGACAGCATGGGCTTAGGCAACGGCACGGATATCGGCTAAATCCCACAGCAATATAAAACTGTAGATAAGTTCTACAAGAAAAACAAAGGACGCTATGCCTTAACATAGCGTCCTTTATCACAAGACAGATTAATCAAAAACCGCGATTTTGCCGTCGGCTTGGCTAGTCAGCACGATATGGGCTTTTTCTTTGGCAAAGATGCCGTTAGTTACCACGCCGGCGATATTGTTGATTTTTTGCTCCAAGACGGCAGGTTCGCGGATATCCAGATAATGCACGTCTAAAATCCAATTGCCGTTATCGGTTACCACGCCTTCGCGCCAGCGCGGTTCGCCGCCTAATTTAACCAATTCTCTCGCCACATAGCTGCGCGCCATCGGAATAACTTCCACAGGCAGAGGGAATTTACCTAATACGGGCACCATTTTCGAGACATCGACAATACAGATAAACTGTTTCGCGCAAGCCGCGACGATTTTTTCGCGCGTCAGCGCCGCACCGCCGCCTTTAATAAGGCATTTGTTCGGATCGACCTCATCCGCGCCGTCAATATACACGTCGATAGGGTCGCAGGCATTCAAATCGCTGACATAATAACCGGCGGCTTTTAAGGCGGCGGCGGAAGATTCGGATGCGGCGGCAATTTGCTTGAATTGCATGCCCGAACGTGCCAATGCCTCGATAAAGCATAAGACGGTCGAGCCGCTGCCGACGCCTAAAACGATACCTTCTTCGATATATTCTAATGCCTTAGCGGCAACTTGCTGTTTGAGCGCTTGCTGATTCATTCTTTTATCCGTCTAAAATTAATTTTATGACTTGACCACACCTGTGAGGTATCGCAAAATTGCGGCAAATCTTACATCAATATGAAAAATATGTCAGCTTACCTCGAAAAAATCCTCACCGCTCCGGTTTATGACGTGGCTATCGAATCGCCTTTGGACAATATGCCGCGTCTTTCGGCGCGTTTAGGGCATCAAATTCATTGCAAACGCGAAGATTTGCAGCCGGTTTTTTCTTTCAAATGCCGTGGCGCCTATAACAAAATGTATCATCTCACGCCGGCGGAAAAGCAAAACGGCGTAATTTGCTCTTCGGCGGGCAATCATGCGCAAGGCGTGGCTTTGGCGGCGCAGCGTTTAGAGATTAAAGCGGTGATTGTGATGCCGCAAACTACGCCGGCGATTAAGGTCGATGCGGTGCGCCGCTTGGGCAGCACATGGGTGGAAATCGTTCTGCACGGCGATTTTTACGACGAGGCTTCGCAAAAAGCGCATGAATTGATGCACCGACACGGCTACACCTATATCCATCCTTTTGATGATGAATACACCATTGCCGGTCAGGGCACCATCGGTTTGGAAATTCTGCGCCAATATCCACGCAAAATCGATGCGGTATTTGCGCCGATCGGCGGCGGCGGTTTGTTCGCCGGTATTGCCGTTTTGATTAAATCCCTGCGTCCCGACATCAAATTAATCGGCGTCGAGCCTGAAGACGCGGCTTCGATGACCAATGCCATCCGCCGCGGCGAACGGCAAATATTAGAGCATGTCGGTATTTTTGCCGACGGTGTGGCGGTCAAACAACCGGGCGAGCTGACCTATTCCCTCATCCGCCAATATGCCGATGATTTCATTACGGTCAGCACCGACGAAATCTGCGCGGCAATGAAAGATATTTTTGACGACACGCGCGCGGTGGCAGAGCCCAGCGGCGCGGTGGCAACTGCGGGACTAAAAAAATGGGCGACGCAGCAGCAGGTACAGGGACTGACGCTTATCAGCATCATCAGCGGCGCGAATATGAATTTCGACCGCCTGCGCTTTGTGGCGGAACGCGCGGAAATCGGCGAACGTCGCGAAGGACTGCTTGCCATTACCATTCCCGAACGCCCCGGCGCTTACCGCGCCTTTTGCGCCTTATTGGGTCGCGACGCCATGATTACCGAGTTCAACTACCGCTACCAAGACCACAACCTTGCCAAACTTTTTGTCGGCTTACAACTGCACAGCGGTGCCAAACAATTGGCGCAATTTGTCAGCACCTTGCAAGAGGCGGGCTATACCACCGAAGACCTCAGCGACAACGAGCTTGCCAAAGAACATTTGCGCTATATGATTGGCGGCAGCGCCAATATCGACAACGAATACCTCTTCGCCTTCGGCTTCCCTGAGCGTCCGGGCGCATTGATGCACTTTCTCGACACCTTGGGCGCGGATTTCAACATCAGCCTCTTCCATTACCGCAACCACGGCTCGGATTACGGACGCGTGCTATGCGGCATACAGGCACGAGACTATGCTTCGTTGATTCAGCATCTTGACCGCATCGGCTTCGACTACCACGAAGAAACCCACAACCCCGCCTACCGTCATTTTCTCGCCCCTTAAGGAATAATTTACATGATCATCTCTAGCCTACCGAGTGCATTCGGACTGATTATGGGCATCGTCGCCCTGATTTTTTACACCGCTAAACTCGAGCATCCTTTTTGGCGGCGTTTTTACGCCATCTTCCCCGCCATCGTGCTCTGCTGCTTTATTCCTGCGACTTTCAACACCTTAGGCACATTCGGCGAAGGCGTCGGCAGACAAATCTACGGCTTTGCCGCCACCTATCTCTTGCCGGCGGCATTATTCCTCATGACGCTGTCCATGGACGTACCCAAACTCTTGGGACTGGGCTGGAAAGTGCTTGCCATGTTTTTTGCCGCCACGCTGGCGATTATGCTCTGCGGGCCTTTGAGTCTGTGGCTCTACTCCCTCGTCAATCCCGAAGCCTTTCAAGACGATACCCTATGGCGCAGCTTTTCCGCCGTTGCCGCCAGCTGGATCGGCGGCGCAGCAAACCAAGCCGCCATGAAAGAAGTCTTTGCCGTTGACGACACCATGTTCGGCATCATGATTTTAGTCGATACCAGCAATGCCTCATTATGGCTGCTCGCCATTTTCATTCTCGCCAAACATCAGGCTAAAATCGACCGCTGGCTGAATGCCGACACTACCGCCATCAACCGTCTGATTAGCGCCGTCGAATCCTATGAAAAAGAGCATGCCCGCATCACCAGCCTCAATGATTTGCTGATAATCATTGGGCTGACCTTTGCCGCCGTCGGCATCTCGCATCCCTTGGGCAAAAGCATCGCCCAATACTTCGGGCAATTCGCGTGGACAAAAGACTACAGCCTCGATAATACTTTCTTCTGGTCGGTCATCAGTATTACCGTCATGGGCATCAGCCTCTCCTTTACCCCTGCCCGCACGCTCGACCATGCCGGCGCGGGCAAAATCGGCACCGCCTTTATCTTCATCCTCATCGCCGCCATCGGCATGCAGATTGATTTACGCGGCGTGATTGCCCATTGGCAACTGCTGTTAGTCGGCACCTTATGGATTAGCCTGCACGTCGGCATTATCTTCCTGATTGCCAAATGGATACGCGCACCGCTGTTTTATCTCTGCGTGGCATCCAATGCCAATACGGGCGGCGCTTCTTCCGCACCCATAGTCGCCACCGCCTTCCACCCCGCCCTTGCCCCTGTCGGCGTCTTGCTCGGTATTTTAGGCTATGTGGTCGGCACCGTCGGCGGCTACCTTTCTACTCTGATGATGCGCTTTGTGGTCGGCAATTAGCTTAAAAAAGCCGGCTTTACGCCGGCTCTGTTCACTGAGCAAGACTGTCCTGCTGCAGAAAATCTTTTACGCCGCAATAAAGGCGGTTAAAAGAAAGATTGAAATTATTACTGTCGGTATCGATGCGCATATCGGCAATGCCTTCGTATAAACCTAGGCGCTCATCGCGCAAATGCTGCAAACGCTCGCGTTTATCCGGTGCATGAATCAGGGGTCGGTTTTTATCCAAGCCGATGCGTTCCAATTGCCGTTCCACCGAAACGTCCAAGAAAACCACCAAAGGCTGAGTCATAATCAGGCTGCGGTTCTCAGGCGTGATCACAATGCCGCCGCCGCAGGCAATCACTGCATCCATCGGCGCTTCCAAGACCTCTTTCAAAGCCGCATGTTCGCGGCGGCGAAAACCCGCCTCGCCTTCGCGCTCGAAAATCAGCGGAATATCGGCGCCCGAATTTTTAATCACCACATGATCGGTATCAAAAAACTGCCATTTCAAGCGGCTTGCCAAGCGCTTGCCCAATGAGGTCTTCCCTGCCCCCATCGGTCCAACCAATACAATTTTGCGAAACACGGTTTTTCCCAGAAAATCAAAGCGCCTATTATAGCGGCAATTATTGCTGCTCGCGTAAAAGCAGGAGAATCTGTTTCAATCCGCTGCCGATGGCACGGGTAAATTTTTCCACCTCATTGATTTTGCTTCTTTTATGTGTAATCACGAAATCACAATAATTACGACTGGCATTGTAGCTGACCGCCAAACCGTTTTCCTGCGGCGGCGCAAAGACCAATTTGCCTTCGCTGTGATGATTGCTGGATTCAATCGTCGCCACAAAAGGATTGAGCAAAGTCAGCAAACCTTCGTCTTGCAACAAATCAATCTGCACGCCCTGCACTTCGCCCATATAACGCATCGCCAACCAGAAGCCGTTAATACCGCCGCCGTTTTGGCTCAATTTGACGCGTTTTTCATGAATCTGCACTGCTTGCTGCAATTGTTTGACGCTAAGGCGGTGCTCCGCCAAAGCATATACGGCTTCTAAAGAATCTTTGGTCACGGTAGCAATGGTGTCGCTGCGTCCGTGGTAAAAATGACGCATATCCAAAGACTGACTGGTATGGCGCACCTCGCCGTAGGTAATAAATTGGGCATATTGCAGCAGCAATTGAATCACGCCCGATAAGGAATAATTCCTTAATAAGCGTTTTTCCTCATCGGTCATGAAAACGTCATACATGCTGACCATCAAAGTTTCGCTTTGGCGGCGAAATAGCGTTAAGGCTTCATAAAGCATCCCGTAAGTGCCGTCGCTGCCCTCGCCCTTGCTGCCGTTTTCCGCGCTGTTGCGGCGTCCGTCAATCATCCAATTCAAGGGCGTCAGCGATAAATTATCCGCCAATTTATTTTTGCGCGGATATTGCGCGCTTTTATCCAATAAACGCTGCCCTAATGCCAGCATATCCACCGCCGCCGCCGCATCGAGAAAACTATGGTCGAAATGCAGGAAAAAACGGTCGTCTTTCAAATAACAGACATAATTGAGCGGTTTATGCGCCCAATAATCGTCGCCCTGTCCGAAGGCGGCATTAAAAAAGGCTTCGCTTTCGTCCAGATAATGCACATTGTCTAAGGTCAGCACAAACCAAGCGCGACTCAAAGCCTGCATGATTTTGGCATTTTCATCGCGACACAGCAGCTGAGCGCGCACTTCAAGAGCAATCTCGGCAGGCAGAAGCGAAGGCGTGGTAAAGGGCACGGTTTTCTCCACCTGCGTTTCCTGCAAGATTTCATATAAGACGTTTTCCAATTGCGCCGCATTCGCCAAATCGCCCTTGCCGTCCATTATTTGCACTTTCCAAGCATGTCCCTGATATATCAGCACGATATGGGCAGGCTCATCTGCTTTCGGCTCGTACACCACCACCTCGTCTTTCTGGGCATTGGGACGACGCACCGCGCCTTTAAGCACTTCCCATTGCGCCAAGCAATATTGCTCGCTACCCAATCCCAATTCCGCCAATTCCTCCTGCAATTTTTCCGGCTCGCGCAAATACAATTGATGCACCCGCGCCATGGCAATCGCAAAATGCGCCACGCGTTTCAAACCCGTTTGCGGCGCTTTCCAATCGATTTTGAGAGTTAAATTATTATTGCTGAAGGGCAAACTCTCGCGATTGAGCAAAAACTGACGCTGCCATAATGCCATCAACCATGATTCGGGCGCTTTGGCCTGCGCTTGCACCAAGAGCGCCGTATACAGATGCTCGCCGTCGCGTTTGGCAAACACATCTACCGCTTCCTGCGTTTTGGCGTAAACCGCCTCGTCCACCAAGGGCGCAAGCCAATGTTTGAGCCGCTCGATCGCAGTCGACAAATCCGGCAAAGGTAGGGTTTGCATGTTAATCCGCCTCTTCGTTTTCCAAGTCTAAGCGCTCAATTTGCTGATAGCCTTTGGGCAGCAAAACGCCTTTGCTGCCGCGTTCGCCGCGATACTGCCCGCGTTCCTCGGCGCGGATGCGCATTTTTTGCTTGGCGGCAAAGAGCAGAACATTTGCCTGCGCCGGCAACAGCACAATATGATTCATGCGCAAGCCTTCGGCAAATTGTTTTTTACTGATGCCGATAATTTGATTACCCTTGCCTTTAGCCAATTGCGGCAATTCTCTCGCAGGCAGAATCAGAGCGCGTCCTGCATTATTAAGCGCTAAGATCTCATCTTCATCGCTGTCCAATGCCTGCAAACTCAATGCCTTTGCCTCGCCTGTGTTAATTAAAGCCTTGCCGGTTTTGGTTTTGCTGAACAAATCCGCGCCGCTCACAATAAATCCGCAGCCGTTATCCGCCGCCACCACATATTGCCCCGCTTCCTGCCACAGACAGGCGGCAATGATTTTGCTCCCTGCCTCAAGGCTCAGCATACTGCTCAAAGGTTCGCCGTTGCCGCGTGCGGAAGGCAGATTCGCCATCGCCAAGGTATAGCAGCGACCGTTATCGGCTAATAAGCACAGGCTTTGATTGCTTTTCACCGCCAATTGCAGCAAAAAGCCGTCGCCGCTTTTATAGCTTAAAGCCGCCCCGTCAATCTGATGCCCTTTCGCCGCGCGCACCCAGCCCATCTCGGATAAGACAAAAGTCAAAGCCTCACTGGGCAATAATTCGCTTTCGTCCAAGGCTTGCGCCGCCTCGCGTTCCACCAATAAGGTGCGCCGCGCATCGCCGTAAGCCTCCGCATCGGCGGCCAATTCTTCGCTCATCAAGGCATGGCGCGCCGCCTGATTGCCGATTAGGGCTTCTAATTGCGCTTTTTCGCCTAACAGCGCTTCCTGCTCCTCGCGGATTTTCATTTCTTCCAGTTTCGCCAAATGGCGCAGACGCGTGTTTAAGATCGCCTCCGCCTGCCCCTCGCTTAAGGCAAAGGTCTGCATCAAGACCGCTTTAGGCGCCTCTTCTTCGCGCACGATGCGAATCACTTCGTCCAAATTCAAAAAAGCAATCAGCAAAGCCGCCAAGACATGCAGACGCTCTTCCACCGCCTGCAAACGGTGATGCAGACGACGCAGCACGGTTTGCTCGCGAAAGACCAGCCATTCCTGCAAAATCTGCTTCAAGCCTTTCACCTGCGGCTTGCCGTCCAAACCGATCATATTGAACTGAACGCGGTAGTTTTTTTCCAAATCGGTGGTGGCAAACAAATGCTGCATCAAACGCTCGCTATCCACGCGCTGCGAACGCGGCACCAGTACCAAACGCGTCGGCTGCTCATGGTCGGATTCGTCGCGCACATCTTCTAGCCACGGCAGCTTCTTCTCCTGCATTTGCTTGGCAATTTGCTCCTGCACCCGCGCGCCCGAGACTTGATAAGGCAATTGCTCAATCACGATATTGCCTTCTTCCAGCACATAGCGCGCCCGCAATTTCACCGAACCGCCGCCGCTTTCATACAAACTGCGCAAGTCCTGCGCAGAACTGATTAACTCGCCGCCGGTGGGATAATCCGGCGCCGGCACATATTGCATCAAGGCCTGCGTATCCAAATCGGGATTGGTCAACAAAGCGCGGCAAGCCGCCGCTACCTCGCGCAGATTATGCGGCGCAATATCGGTACTCATACCCACGGCGATGCCGCTGCCGCCGTTAAGCAAAATATTGGGCAAACGTGCCGGCAACTGCGCCGGTTCCTGCAAGGTGCCGTCAAAATTCGCTGTCCATTGCACCGTTCCCTCGCCTAATTCCTGCAACAAGGATTTGGCATAAGAGCTTAAACGCGACTCGGTATAACGCATGGCGGCAAAGGATTTGGGATCATCAGGACTGCCCCAGTTGCCCTGCCCGTCCACCAAAGGATAACGATAAGAAAAAGGTTGCGCCATCAAGACCATCGCCTCATAGCAGGCCGTATCACCGTGAGGGTGATACTTACCCAAGACATCGCCCACCGTACGCGCCGATTTCTTATATTTCGCCGTCGCACTCAAGCCCAATTCGCTCATCGCATAGACCAAACGCCGCTGCACCGGCTTCAAACCGTCCGCCAGACTCGGCAAAGCGCGGTCTAAAATCACATACATGGCGTAATTCAAATAAGCCTGCTCGCTAAAGTGCTGCAAAGACTGCTGCTCATCGCCCGGCAGCATAAGAGAAGTATCAGACATCACAAAGTATCCAAATTATCGGCAATATCGCCGTTGCTTTCCAACCAGTCGCGGCGGTCGCCGCTGCGTTTTTTCGACAAGAGCATATCCAGCAATTCCACATTTTCCGCGCTGTCGTATTGCAGTTGCACCAAGCGGCGCGTATCGGGATTCATCGTCGTCTCGCGCAATTGCGGCGGATTCATTTCACCCAAGCCCTTAAAGCGCGTCACATTGATTTTGCCTTGAAAACCGTCGCGCTGAATCTGACGAATCAGCGCTTCTTTTTCGCTGTCGTCCAGCGCATATTCCACACGTTTACCCGCATCAAGGCGGTATAAAGGCGGCATAGCGACATATAAATGCCCGGCGGCAACCAAAGCTGGGAAATGCTTGACCATAAGCGCGCAGATTAAAGTAGCGATATGCAGACCGTCCGAATCGGCATCCGCCAAAATGCAGATTTTGCCGTAACGCAAGCCCGATAAATCTTCACTGGCAGGATCCAAGCCGATTGCCACCGCAATATCGTGCACGGATTGGCTTGCCATGACTTCATCGGAATCTACTTCCCAAGTATTGAGAATTTTGCCGCGCAAAGGCAGGATAGCCTGCGTATGCCGGTCGCGTGCTTGTTTGGCAGAACCGCCCGCCGAATCGCCTTCGACTAAAAACAGCTCCGTCATGTTTAAATCTTGGCTGACACAATCCGCCAATTTTCCCGGCAAAGCAGGTCCCTGCGTGATTTTTTTCCGCACTACTTTTTTGCCTTCACGCATTCTTTGCTGAGCATGGCTGATGGCCAATTGCGCTAAGGCTTCACCGAATTCGCTGTGCTGATTGAGATACAAGCCAAATTGATCGGTAATGACTGCCGCCAGCCAAGCGGCACATTGCCGCGAACTCAAGCGTTCTTTGGTTTGACTGGAGAATTGCGGTTCGGAAATTTTGACCGATAAGACGAATTGACAGCCGTCCCAAACATCTTCAGGCGAGAGCTTGACTCCGCGCGGCAGCAATTGGCGGAACTCGCAGAATTCGCGCAAGGCTTCCACCAATCCCGTACGCAGACCGTTGACATGCGTGCCGCCGCCGGTGGTGGGAATCAGATTAGCATAGCTTTCATAAATGCCCTCTGCGCCCATACCCGGCACCCAGCAGAGCGCCACATCGATTTCGCCCTGCTCTTCGTCTTGATAGCTCAGGGTATAGGGCTCGGCAGGCAGGCATTCTTGCCCTTGCAGGGCTTCGCTCAAATAAGCAAATAAACCATCTTCATAATGCCATTGCTGCTCGCTACCGTCATATTCATTAAAGAAACTCACTTGCAAACCGCGGCATAACACGGCTTTGGCTTTGAGGGTATGCAAGAGGCGCGGCAGAGAGAAATTCACGCTGTCAAAATAGCGCGCTTCCGGCCAGAAACGCACCGTCGTACCGCGGCGGCGTTTGCCAATCGCTTCCACTGCCTGCAAAGGCTCGACCACTTCGCCGTGCTCACAAGCCAATTGATAGCGAAAACCCTCACGCTCAATGCTGACTTCCAAACGCGAAGACAAGGCATTAACAACAGAAACACCGACGCCATGCAAACCGCCTGAAAAGGCATAATTTTTGCGCGAAAATTTACCGCCGGCATGCAGACGCGTCAAAATCAGCTCCACGCCCGAGACTTTTTCTTCAGGATGCTCGTCAACCGGCATACCGCGTCCGTCATCACTGACCGACAAAGAGCCGTCGCGATGCAAAACGACGCGTATGCTTTTGGCATAGCCTGCCAATGCCTCGTCAACACTATTGTCAATGACTTCCTGCGCCAAATGATTCGGCCGGGTTGTATCGGTGTACATGCCCGGCCGCACTTTAACAGGATCCAGCCCTTTGAGCAGCTCCAGATCCGCTGCGTGATATGCCATGCTTAGCCGCCGGTAGATATGCGCGAAGCCTTGCGATCTTGGCGTTGTTTGAGCAGCAATTCATGCTCGAGTTTGTCATCGCTTTGTACGGAGAAGACATCGCCGCTGGCTTGCAGCTCATCAGGCAGACGACGTTTAGACTGCGTACGCACGCGAATACGGAAATCGTTTTCAGAATGCACATATTTCAGGGCTTCATGATATTCGATTTCATCTTTTTCATATAAATCAAAGATAGAGCGGTCAAAACTAAAAACGCCGCGCTCCGCTTCGCCGCGCTCCAAGACTTCGTGAATCTTACCTACCTGCCCTTCTAAAATCAGCTGAGCGATATAAGGCGTGTTCATCATCATCTCCATTGCCACCACACGACCGCCGCCTTTGCGCGGCAAGAGGCGCTGAGTCACCAAGCAACGCAGGTTTTCCGATAAGTCGAGCTGCAATTTTTCGCGCTGATCCAGCGGGAAGAAGTTATAAATCCGCTCCAAGGCTTGTACGGAATTCGTGGCATGCAGGGTCGCCATACACAAATGCCCCGTTTCGGCGAATTGCAAGGCATAGCCCATGGTTTCCACATCACGAATCTCACCAATAAGAATCACATCCGGCGCTTCACGCAAAGAGTTTTTCAACGCTGCGCCATAGCTTTTGGTATCTACGCCTACTTCACGCTGAATGACCACGCTTTTCTTACTCTTGTGCATAAACTCGATCGGATCTTCCACCGTGATGATGTGATGTTGAGAGTTTTGATTGCGATGATCAACCATTGCCGCCAAGGTCGTGGATTTACCGTTACCGGTCGCCCCCACCATAATCACCAAACCGCGTTTGGCCATCGACAATTCGCGCAGCACATCAGGCTGCGGCAAATCCAAATCGTCCAATTCCGGAATAATCGCCGGAATCAAACGCAGCACCAAACCGGGCATATTGCGCTGCATATATACGTTAACCCGCAAATAGGTCACATCCGGCACTTCCACCATGATGTTTAATTCGTGATTATCGATAAATTCTTGATACGCCTCCGGGCGCGCAATGGTTTCAATCAGATTATAGACATCTTCCTGATCCATCATGGCTTTGGGCAAATAGTTCAATTGCCCGTCTAATTTCATGGCTACCGGCAAATTGGTATTGATAAAAATATCCGAGGCTTTCTTTTCGGCTGCGAAGGTAATCAATTTATTAAACCAAGAACGCATTTCCGCTTTTTCAATATTCATGCTGTCTCACTTATCAAATCAGAAGGATACATTAAGCCGGCACATTGTTTGATGAATGCGCCGATACGCTTACATAAAGTTGTTTTTATCATGCGCTTTAGATGCTGCCGTGGTGCGATCAATCGTGCCGCTGCGCACCAAAACCTGCAGAGCTTGGTCGAGGGTTTGCATGCCGTATTGCGCACCGGTTTGAATCATGGAATAAATCTGGGCGACTTTGTCTTCGCGAATCAGGTTTTTCACCGCCGAAGTCCCGACTAAGACCTCATGCGCCGCCACACGTCCGCCGCCGATTTTCTTCAACAGCGTTTGCGCCACTACCGCACGCAAAGACTCGGATAACATCGAACGCACCAATTGCTTTTCCTCGCCCGGGAATACGTCGATGATACGGTCAATCGTTTTTGCCGCGGAGCTGGTATGCAAAGTACCGAAGACCAAGTGTCCCGTTTCTGCCGCCGAGAGTGCCAAGCGAATGGTTTCCAAGTCACGCAGCTCGCCCACGAGAATAATATCGGGGTCTTCACGCAGCGCCGCACGCAGGGCATTTGAGAAGCTTTGCGTATCGCGATGTACCTCACGTTGGTTGACCAAGCATTTTTTCGACTCATGCACGAATTCGATCGGATCTTCAATCGTCAGAATATGCTCATGTTTATTTTCATTGATATGGTTGAGCATCGCCGCCAAAGTGGTGGACTTACCCGAACCCGTCGGACCGGTAACCAATACCAAGCCACGCGGCACATCGATAATATCTACAAATTTTTCAGGCGCTTTCAAATCCGCCAAACTCAATACCTTACTGGGGATGGTACGAAAAACCACGGCAATACCGCGGTTTTGGTTAAATACGTTGACACGAAAGCGCGCCACGCCGCGAATCTCGGTTGAAAAGTCCGCCTCCCAAGTCTGCTCGAAGCCCTTCATCTGCGCATCGGTCATAATCGCAAAAATCATATTGCGCAAATCCTGATTTTCCAAAGGCGGTAAATTCAAGCGTTTGACATCGCCGTCCACACGAATCATCGGCGGCAAACCCGAGCTCAAATGCAAATCCGAAGCACCTTGTTTTTGTGCAAAACGCAGCAAATCGTCTAGTTTAATGTCCGATTTAACCTCTGACATGAATAAATCCTTTTTCTTAAAACAACATATCACGGCTTCTGCCGTTTACGGCAAAACATGATACCATTAGGCGGGTATTTTCGCACCACAACAATTACGAGGATTCTATGGCACATACTCACCCGCTCCCCATGATCGGCTTTATCGGCGCAGGACATTTAAACGGCGCTATTATCAAAGGTATTTTAGACAATGAAGACAGCATCTTCGGCGCCGAACAATTGTTGGTTTCCTGCAAAGACCCCGCCAAAGCCAAAGTCCGCAGCGAAGCATTCGCCCTACCGGTACACACGGACAACCGTCATGTAATTGAAAAAGCGGATTATCTCGTTCTCGGCGTTAAGCCCGCACAAATGCAGATCTTATTGCAAGAACTCGCCGAATACGATTTATCCGAGAAAATCATCATCACGGTAGCTGCGGCGATTGACATTGCTTCCTACCGCAAAATTCTCGGCGATGAAGTCTGCATCATCCGCGCCATGCCGAATATGGCGGCGGCGGTGCAAGCCTCGCTGACCGGCATTTACAGCGATCAAGAACTCGACGAAGACTGCGAACACATCATTGAAGATTTATTTGCCGGTGTCGGTTCCATCGCATGGCTGGACGATGAAACCCAAATCGACGGCATCATTGCCTTATCCGCCAGCGGCATCGCCTTTTATTTCCGCTTTATGCAGGCGATGCGCGAAGCCGGCGAACGTTACGGCTTTGAAGGCGAAGAATTATTCGACATCATCAGCCTCAGCAGCCTAGGCGCCAGCACCCTGATGGTCGATAATCCCGAGGGCGGCAAATTCAGCGATTGGATTGAGAAAATCGCGCTCAAAGGCGGTACGACCGAAGCAGGACTCAAGCAAATGGATAATTCGGATTTCGACCGCATCATTGCCGATGCCATGCAAGCCACCGTTGAGCGCAGCCGCGCCATCGGCGAAGAGCTGACAAAGGATTGGTAAGATGCTCGTCAGTCTGCTTCAAACGATTATTAGCCTGGTGATTGCGGCATTTATTATCCGTTATCACTGCGAAATCCATCACATCATCCATTTCAACCCGCTGGCACGCCGCTTAAAAGACATCACCGAACCGGTGGTGCTGCCTGTGCGCGACATCGTGAAAAAAACCCTGTTAAAAACCCAATTCCGTCCTAAAAACGATCCTTCTCCGCTGATTGTGGCATGGCTCCTAAGCCTGATAACGGGGCTTGCTTTCACGCGTGCCAACCTTTCGGCGGGCTTTAGCATCGGCACCTTTTGGTTTTTCTGCGGCACATGGATCAGCGTGATGATTTATTCGCTATTTTTGAGCGTCATCGCCTCATGGCTGCAAACGCCTCGCCAACAGCCGGTGTTGCAGATTGCTGAAACCTGTCACGAATTTTTCATGCGTCCGCTGCGCAAACTCATCCCGCCTTTATTAAACATCATCGACATTACGCCTATCATTGCTTTCATTGTGCTTTATATGATTAAAAATCAATTCTTAGCGGCATTAGCCTTCGGTGCTTCCTAATGAAATATCCGATTGAATACGCCGTGATAGTGGTCGGCGGCGGACATGCGGGCGTAGAAGCCGCCTGCGCAGCAGCCCGCATGGGACAAAAAACTCTATTACTCACGCACAATATTGAAACCATTGGACAAATGAGCTGCAATCCCGCCATCGGCGGCATCGGCAAAGGGCATCTGGTCAAAGAAATCGACGCACTGGGCGGCATTATGGCGCGTGCGGCGGATCTCGCCGGCATCCAATGGCGGATTCTCAACAGTCGTAAAGGTCCGGCAGTACGCGCCACCCGCGCCCAAGCCGACCGCATCTTATACAAAGCCGCCGTGCGCCACTTCGTTGAAACGCAGGAAAATCTTGATATTTTTCAAACCCCTGCCACCAGTTTAATCCTTGAACAAGACCGCGTTATCGGCGTCAGCACCCAGCATAAAATCGATTTTTACGCCCAAACCGTCATTTTAACCGCCGGTACCTTCCTTGCCGGCAAAATCCATGTCGGACTCAATCATTTTGCCGGCGGTCGCGCCGGTGATCCGCCGGCATTAGAACTTGCCGCCGCCATGCGTGATTTACCTTTTGATACCCGACGCATGAAAACCGGCACGCCGCCGCGCATCGATGCGCGTAGCGTAGATTTTTCAGTCATGACCGAACAACGCGGTGATGATCCCCTGCCCGTCTTTTCCTATCTCGGCAGACGCGAACAACACCCGCGCCAAGTCTCCTGCTATATCACGCACACCAATGAAGGCACTCACGACATCATCCGCCGCTATATCGACCAAGCACCGATGTATGCCGGCGTGATTGTCGATGCCTTCGGGCCGCGCTACTGTCCTTCCATTGAAGACAAAGTGATGCGCTTTGTCGACAAAGACAGCCATCAAGTCTTTATTGAACCGGAAAGCCTGAGCACGAACGAACTCTACCCTAACGGCGTCTCCACCAGTCTGCCCTTTGAAGCGCAAATCCAATACATCCAATCCATTCGCGGCATGGAGCGAGCTGTTATCACGCGTCCCGGCTATGCGATTGAATACGACTTTTTCAATCCGCAGGGGCTGCATCACAGCTTGGAAACCAAAGCCATTGCCAACCTCTTTTTCGCCGGACAAATCAACGGTACCACCGGCTATGAAGAAGCCGCCGCACAAGGCATTTTGGCAGGCATCAATGCCGCCTTGCGCGCCCAAGACAAAGACAGCTGGCATCCCGAACGCGAGCAAGCCTATATCGGCGTCTTGGTGGACGATTTAATTACCCAAGGCACGCGCGAACCCTACCGCATGTTTACCAGTCGCGCCGAACACCGTCTTTTGCTGCGCGAAGACAATGCCGATCAACGCCTAACCGCCATCGGCTTTGAACTGGGCTGCGTGGATGAGGCGCGGATGCGTGTCTTCGAGCACAAAATGCAAGCCATCGAGCGCGAGCAAAGCCGTCTTGAAAACATCATGATCCGACCGCAGCAATACCCCGATTTACCGCAAAATACCCGCGCCGCCGAATTGCTGAAACGTCCTGAGATGGATTACCGCCGCCTGATGCACATTGCCGGCGAAGACGAAAACACTTGGGCAGATGACGACATCATCGAACAAATCGACATTCGCGCCAAATACGCAGGCTATATCAGCCGCCAATACGCTGAAGTCGAAAAACTACAAAAAAGCCGCGAGCAAGCATTGCCCCAGTCCTTCGATTACAGCCAAGTGCGCGGACTCTCCGCCGAAGTCGCGGAAAAACTGCAACGCGTCCAACCTGCCGACATCGCGCAGGCAGGACGCATCCCCGGCATTACCCCCGCCGCACTCTCCCTACTCCTGATTTATCTGAAAAAATATCCTCAAGGAAAAACCCAATAATGTCTCTTTTAGATAGTTTTCTCTCCAAAGCCCCCAAACTTGAATGGCAACGCCTGAAAAACAATGACAAAAACCTGCCGCCGCTTTATCGCAGCGCCGTCTTCGGCGGCTGGCTGATCAGCAACGGCTACGAAGGCGGACTGACCTTCATTCCCGACCCCAAACACCAATGGGACGGACACTCCTATCCGATTATCGACTAAGGCATTGCCATGACGCACCGCATCCACAACTTCTGCGCAGGCCCTTGCACCCTACCGCTCTCCGTCCTAGAAACCGCGCAAGCCGAAATACTGGATTTTCAAGGCAGCGGTATGTCGGTGATGGAAATCAGCCACCGCAGCAAACGCTTCGAGCCGCTTCATGAAGAAACGCTCACCCTTGCCGCGCAACTGCTCGACATGCCCGAAGACTTCTTCTGCCTGCTCCTGCCCGGCGGCGCACATCAGCAATTCTGCATGATACCGCTGAACTTGCTTGCCGATGGCGGACGCGCCGCCTATATCGACAGCGGCGTATGGGCAAAAAAAGCGGCGGAAGAAGCCGCGCGCATTGCCGAAACAGACATCATTTGGAGCGGTAAAGATCAGCAATACCGCCATCTGCCCGATACCATTGAACTGCAAGGCGATTACCGCTACCTCTATCTATGCAGCAATGAAACCGTCAACGGCATCCAATTCCGCGAATTTCCGCAAGCTGCGGCACCGCTGGTCATTGATGTCTCTTCCGATTTCTACACCCGTCCGATTCCTTGGCAGGACTGCGATATCGTCTATGGCGGCGTACAAAAAAATCTCGCCCCCTCGGGCTTGGCATTAGTCTTTGTGCGCAAAAGCCTCCTGCAAGAACATCCGCAGATAAACAAATTCTTCAGCTACAAAGCGCATGCGGACAATAATTCCCTATACAACACCCCGCCCACATGGCAAATTTACATCTTAAATCTGGTCTTGAAATGGATGCAGGCACAGGGCGGCGTCGCACATTTTGCCGCCCAAGCCGCCGCCAAATCGAGCAAACTCTATGCCGCGATTGATCAAAGCGATTTCTACCACAACGACATCGCCGCCCAATACCGCTCGCAAACCAATATCGTCTTCCGTACCCCAAACGAAGCGCTCGACACCCTGTTCTGGAAAAATGCCGAAGCGGCGGGACTCAGCGGCTTAAAAGGACACCGCATTGTCGGCGGACTGCGCGCCAGCCTCTATAACGCCCTCGACATGCGCAGCGTCGATGCCCTGATCGACTATATGCAAGACTTCGCACAGCAACAGACCTAGGACATCATGATGGCTCTTTATTCCGCCCTGCGCCCCCTGCTCTTTCGGCTCGACCCCGAACAAGCGCATGAAATGACGCTCGCCCTATTAAGCCGTTTCCCCTGTCTGATTGCGCGCCAAGAAGTGCGCCAGCCTATCAAACTGATGGGATTGAAATTTCCCAACCGCTTGGGCTTGGCGGCAGGGCTGGATAAAAACGGAATTGCGATTGCCGCCTTTGACCGCATGGGCTTCGGCTTTATCGAAGTCGGCACCGTTACGCCGCGTCCGCAAAAAGGCAATGAAAAGCCGCGCCTTTTCCGCCTGCCCGAACATCAAGCCATTATCAACCGCATGGGCTTTAACAATGCCGGCGTTACCGCCCTAGTCGAAAAAGTCGCGGCGGTCAAAGCAAACAGCCGCGCCCTCATCGGCATCAATCTCGGCAAAAATAAAGACACGCCGAATGAAAACGCCCTTGACGACTACCGCATCGGCATGGAAGCCGCCTATGCACAAGCCGATTATCTGTGCATCAACATCTCCAGCCCCAATACCGCCGGGCTGCGCGATTTACAGCACGGCGAAGCGCTCAAGCAGCTATTAAACGGCATCAAAGAAGCGCAAAGCCGATGCCAAACGCAGCATCAGCGCTATGTGCCGATTGTAGTTAAAATCGCCCCTGATAATGACGACGCCGCGCTGCAGAGCATCTGCCGCAGCATCGCCGATGCCGGCATTGACGGCATCATCGCCAGCAATACCACCATCGACAAAAGCGCCGTACAAACACACCGCCACGGCAATCAACAGGGCGGACTCTCCGGCGCGCCGCTGACCCGCCGCAGCACCCAAATGCTGCAACTCATTCGTGCCGAACTGCCGCACATTCCCCTCATTGCCGCCGGCGGCGTGATGAGCGGCGCAGACTTTGCCGCCAAACTCGCCGCAGGCGCCGACCTCGTGCAGATTTACACCGGACTGATTTACCGCGGCCCAAGCCTGATTCGCGAATGTTTACAGCAAACCGCCCCATGAAAAAAAGCACCCTCATTTATCCCAGCCTACAAGCGCTGCTGAAAAAGCCCATACATTTCCTTGCCTTCGGACTCGGCAGCGGATTGATCCGCCCCGCTCCCGGCACATGGGGCAGCCTGCTCGGCGTCTTATTACTCCTGCCTTTTTTATCGCAAGTCTTTGATAAAACTCTATTCAACCTGCTTTTTATCGCCGCCACCTTCGCCCTCGGCTGCCACTTCTGCGGCAAAACCTCGAAAGACCTCGGCGTGCATGATCACAGCGGCATCGTCTGGGACGAATTTGTCGGACAATGGGCGGTCATGCTCTTTGCGCCGCCCTTTCTCTACGCCCATTTCGGTTTTATCGCCGTCAGCATCGCCAGCCTGCTTGCCTTTCGCCTCTTCGACATCTGGAAACCGCAGCCCATCGGCTGGCTCGATCGCAACACCGCAGGCGGCTTCGGCATCATGATTGACGACCTTCTCGCCGCCCTATATGCCCTGCTGCTGCTCTGGAGCAGCTACTTTTTTTACGCCTAATCTTTAAGGACAAGCCATGACCCTAGCCCTTGACACCCTCACCGCCGTTTCGCCGCTCGACGGACGCTATGCCGACAAAACCGCCGCCCTGCGCGACATCTTCAGCGAATACGGACTGATTAAATACCGCTACCGCGTCGAACTGCGCTGGCTACAAACCCTTGCCAACGAACAAGGCATCGGCGAACTGCAAAGCCTCAGCGCCGACGAACAAAACTTTATCGACCGCCTTTATGCAGACTTCTCGCCGGCGACCGCACAAGCGATTAAAGTCATCGAAAAAACCACCAATCACGACGTCAAAGCGGTGGAATACCAACTGAAAAAAGACCTTGCCGCCCATCCCGAACTGGCGGAGAAAATCGAATTCGTCCACTTCGCCTGCACCTCGGAAGACATCAACAATCTCTCCTACGCCCTCATGCTCAAAGACGGCCGCGACTGGCTCGGCGACCGCCTAAACAACATCGCCGAAAAACTGGCGCAACTCGCCCATGCCGAAGCCGCCACCGCCATACTCTCGCGCACCCACGGACAAGCCGCCTCGCCGACCACCTTAGGCAAAGAAATCGCCAACGTTCATTACCGCCTGAGCCGCCAAATCCGCCAACTCGAGACGCAGGAAATGCTCGGCAAAATCAACGGCGCAGTCGGCAACTTCAACGCCCACCACATCAGCTATCCGAACATCGACTGGCCGCAACTGGCGCAGCGCTTCGTTGAAAACACCCTCGGACTGAGCTACAACCCCCTGACCACGCAAATCGAACCGCATGACTACATCGCCGAACTCATGCACAACCTCCTGCGCGCCAACACCATCCTGCTCGATTTATGCCGCGACATCTGGACCTACATCAGCCAGCACTACTTCAAACAAAAAATGATTGCCGGCGAAGTCGGTTCCTCCACCATGCCGCACAAAATCAATCCCATCGACTTTGAAAACGCCGAAGGCAATTTCGGACTGGCCAATGCCTTGGCGGAACACCTCGCCGCCAAACTGCCCGTTTCGCGTCTGCAACGCGATTTAAGCGACTCCACCGTCCTGCGCAGCCTAGGCAGCGTCTTCGCCTATACCGCCATCGCCCTCGCCTCGCTAGAAAAAGGACTGAGCAAACTGGAAGTCAATCGCGAACGCATCGCCGCCGACCTTGCCGCCAATCCGGAAGTCTTGGGTGAAGCCATTCAAACCGTCATGCGTCGCTACGGCATCGAAGAACCCTATGAAAAACTCAAAGCCCTGACGCGCGGACAAGACATTACCCCCGAAACCCTTGCCGTTTTCGTGCAAAACCTTGAACTGCCGGAAGCGGTAAAAGCCGAACTCAGCCGCTTAAGCCCCGCCGACTATATCGGCATCGCACCCCAATTAGCCCGCAGCGCCAAGGAAACGCTATGAACGATTTACAATTCAGCCCGCAAATCCAGCCGGAACACCTCGCCGATCTTGCCGAACAAGGCATACAGCAGATCATCTGCCACCGCCCCGACGGAGAAGAAATCGGACAACCGAGCTTTGCCGACATCGCCGAAGCCGCCGCAGACTGCGGCATCGACTGCCACCATTTGCCGGTGCGCGGCGGCGAATTTCCCGAAGACATGATTGCCGCCACCAAAAAGCTGCTCGAAAACGGCAAAAACACCTTTATGTACTGCCGCAGCGGCACACGCAGCTGCATCATCTGGGCGGCAATCGCGGCGGAAAACGGCGATAATATTGACGACATCATCAACCAAGCCGCCGAACTCGGTTACGGCATCGGGCAATTGCGCGATTATCTCGCCGCAAGGCAAAAAACTGCCTAAACAACAGCGCCGCAAATAGCGGCGCTTAGATAATGAAAAGCCGATATAGGATATTCAATCTATATGTTTCAACACACAGAGCGACACATAAAGCGTCGCTCTATGTATTGCCCTGAATTGGAAGAGGTTACACCTCTCCCACAAGATTATCCTTCCTAAAGAGAGGGGTTTCAACCAGTAAGGAAATTTTGATGAAATCATCATAATTGCATATCGTCGAAGAATTGAAAAAATATTACGGTGTTGGCGCGCCTTGCCGTGCGCTCTTGTACTGTTTGCGGCTCGCCGTCTTGTACTACTTTTTCACTTCTCCGACAATAGCATCCGCCAATTTTAGAAATGCAATAACATCCCCTGAAAAAATAAAAAAATTTTTTAGCAAATCGCTTTCAAAACTCAGCGAAATCTACTACCATCAGTCTATTGCAGCCATCTGAAAAATCAAGAAAGGGGGAGAGATGACTACAAGCGTCGAACAGCTTCAACAAGCACAAGCTCTTGGTATTGCGCCGTCATTTTCAGCATTTACCGGAGAGCGGCAAACCGTCGATACTGAGGTGCTTGAACAATTCATCACCCTGCTGTCTTTACCTCCTGCCCAAGCAGAAGATTTTTGCGATGTATTCGTGATTCCGGCAGAGCAAAGCTATTGCCTCAAGCAAACCGCGCTGAATGCAAATTTAATTGACGAAGCCGGCAATCGGCAATCGTTATCCCTTAACGAAGACGGTATTTCCCTTCCGCCGCTGGCAATCGGCTATTACGAATTGCAAACCGACAGCGGTAAATTCTTTATTATCAGCGCACCATCGCATTGCTATGAAGCACCGGCACTTTCTCAAGATAATAAGCTCACAGGGCTGAATGTGCAGCTATACAGCCTGCGTTCTGAAAACAATTGGGGCATCGGCGATTTCGGCGATATTCAAGCCCTCGCCAAACATTTTTCCGGCAAAGGCATAGATTTTATCGGGCTGAATCCCCTGCACGCGCTTTTCAGCAGCCATCCCGAATGGGCAAGCCCTTATAGCCCCACTTCCAAAAGCCGCTTGAATGCGATTTATCTTGACGTCAATGCGGTGCCTGAATTTCAAGCTTGCCCGAATGCGCGGCAGTGGTGGAAAAGCACGGACACGCAGGCGCGATTAAATGCTTTGCGCGCAGCCGAATATGTGGATTACGTCGGCGTCTTTGCTTTAAAGCAGCAAGCTCTTGAGCTGGCTTTTGCTTATTTTCAAAACTGCCAAGATGCTCAAACGCAGGCGCGGCGCGAAGCTTTTGCCGCTTTTGTACAAGAAGGCGGCAAAGATTTGTACGGTCATGCCGTGTTTGAGGTCTTAGACCGGCATTTCCAGTCGCATAGCGCGCAGACGCAGCAAGCGCCGCAGCGTGAAGAGGATATGGGTTGGCTGGCTTGGGCGGATGATTATCAGCATATAGATAGCCCTGCGGTGCAAGCCTTTATCGGCGAACATCAGGCGGAAATCGATTATTGCCTGTGGCTGCAATGGCTGACTGAAGAACAATTGGCGCAAACGCAGATCCTTTGCCAAGCAGCGGGTATGTCTATCGGACTGTACGGCGATTTAGCGGTAGGCGTGGCGCGCGGCGGTTCGGACACATGGACGCAAAGAGAAGCTTTTTGCTTGAACGCCAGCGTAGGCGCGCCGCCCGATCCGCTGGGTCCGCAGGGACAAAATTGGCAATTGCCGCCTTTGCATCCGCAATTATTGCGCCGCCATGCTTACGGCATTTTTATCGACATGCTGCGTGCCAATATGCGCTATTACGGCATGTTGCGCATCGATCATGTGATGGCTTTCGAGCGCCTGTGGTGGATTTTGCAAGATCAAGGCGCCGATAAGGGCGCTTATGTGCATTATCCCTTAGAAGAAATGATGGCGATTTTGGCGGTGGAAAGTCAGCGCGCGCAATGCGTGGTCGTCGGCGAAGATTTGGGTATTGTCAGCAACGAAATGCGCGCCGCTTTGCGCCGATACGGCGTCTATTCCTTTGCCGTGCTGTATTTTATGAAATCAGACGGAGAATACATTGCACCCGCCGATTGGACGCCAAAAGCGATTGCGGTCGTCAGTACGCACGATTTGGCTCCGCTCGCCGCTTATTGGCAGGGCGAAGATATTGATTTACTGCGCGATTTATCCGTACTCAAGACCGAAGAGCAATATCTCTCGCTGGTACGCGAACGCACGCAGGATAAACGCAGCCTCAGCCAGCAATTAGGTTACGGCAAAGTGCAGGAATACAGCGCCGATTTGGTCAAGCAGCTGCATGTCCATACCGCTGCGGCGGCAGCACAACTCTTCGCTTTTCAATTAGAAAACCTTCTGCCTTGTCATGCACCTTTCAATGTGCCGGGCATTAGCCGAGACTATCCGAATTGGCGCGTCAAACTACCTTTTACTTTGGAGGATTTGCTCGCAAATTCAGCATTTAGCACGCAAATTACCGCCATTGTCGAAGCACGCCGTCACGACGCAACAGCCGCTCAAGCGCTCAATCCGCGTCTATCCGCCGACAGTCAAGAACAGCAAATCATCGATGCCCTGTGCGAAGCGCGCCTTGCCGATCCTTTTGCCTATTTGGGCGCGCATGCGCACTCGCAAGGCATCATCGTGCGGACTTATCAGCCTGAAGCCGGCAAAGTCGAGCTGTGCATCGGCGAAGAAAGCTATTTGATGCAATGTATCGATAAGCGCGGCGTGTTCGTCCGCTATCTTGCCGACTATGCGCCTTTTACCCATTATCAACTGCGCGTCCATCACGACAAGCGCCACCGCCTGATTGAAGATCCCTACCGTTTCGGCGCCGCTTTGGGCGAATTAGACAATTGGCTTTTGGCGCAAGGACGGCATCTGCGACCTTATGAGCAATTGGGCGCGCATCTGTGCTGTCTTGACGGTGTAGAAGGAACGCGTTTCGGCATATGGGCGCCCAATGCCCTGCGCGTATCCGTGATTGGCGATTTTAACCAATGGGACGGCCGCCGCCATCCTATGCGCTTACATCCCGGCAGCGGTGTATGGGAATTGTTTATTCCACATATCGGACGCGGCGAGCTCTATAAATTCGAGATATTAGATGTCCATCATCATTGCCATATCAAAGCCGATCCCTATGCTTTTGCCGCAGAATTGCGCCCCGCCACCGCTTCCAAAATCAGCGGACTGCCCGAAAAAATTGCGCCTAATCCGCAGCAACAAGCCCGCCTGCAAAGCAATCGGCCGATTAGTATTTACGAAGTCCATCTCGGTTCTTGGCGGCGCAATACCGAGAATAATTTCTGGCTGAATTACCGGCAAATTGCCGATGAACTGATTCCTTATGTCAAATCAATGGGCTTTACCCATATTGAATTGATGCCCATAGCGGAATTTCCCTTCGACGGCTCTTGGGGCTACCAAGCCACCGGACTTTACGCGCCCACCAGCCGCTTCGGCGATCCTGAAGGTCTGCGTTTCTTGATTGAGCGTGCTCATGAGGCGGGAATCGGCGTCTTACTCGATTGGGTTGTGGGACATTTCCCCGATGATGCCCACGGCTTGGCGCATTTTGACGGCACCGCCCTATACGAACATGCCGATCCGCGCGAAGGCTATCATCAAGATTGGAATACCCTGATTTTCAATTACGGCCGCCATGAAGTGCGCAATTTCCTTTCCGGCAATGCCCTGTATTGGATCGAGCGCTTCGGCATTGACGGTTTGCGCGTTGATGCCGTGGCGTCGATGATTTACCGAGATTACTCGCGCGCCGAAGGGCAATGGATTCCCAACCGCTACGGCGGACGTGAAAATTTAGAAGCCATCGACTTTTTAAGAGAAACCAATCAAATGCTGCGCGCGCAAACAGGCGCCAGCAGCATTGCCGAAGAATCCACTTCCTTTATGGGCGTGACTCATCAAGACGGGCTTGCTTTTGATTATAAATGGAATATGGGCTGGATGAATGACACTCTGCGCTATATGCAGCAAGACCCCATCCACCGCAAACATCACCATCAGCTCATAACCTTCGGCATGATGTACCAATACAGCGAGCAATTCATGCTGCCGCTCTCGCATGATGAAGTCGTGCACGGCAAAGGTTCTTTACTGGACAAAATGCCGGGCGACTGCTGGCAGAAATTCGCCAATCTGCGCGCCTATTACGGCTATATGTGGGGCTATCCCGGCAAAAAACTGCTCTTTATGGGTAATGAATTCGCCCAAGGACGGGAATGGAATTATCAGGAAAGTTTGGATTGGTATTTGCTCGACGAAGCCCACGGCGGCTGGCATAGCGGTATGCAGGCATGGGTGCGCGATTTAAATCATTTCTATCAAGCTCAAGCCGCCTTATTCGAGCAAGACTATCAGCCGCAAGGCTTTGAATGGCGCGTCGTCGATGATGCCGAGCAATCCGTCTTCGCCTTTGAACGCATTGCCGCTAATGGCGCGCGCATTTTAGTAGTAAGCAATTTTACGCCCGTACCGCGTCATGATTACCGCATCGGCGTGCCGCTGTCAGGCTATTACCGCGAAACCCTGAATTCCGATGCCGCCTGCTATCAGGGCAGCGGCATGGGCAATCAGGGCGGCGTTGCCAGCGAAGTCATTGCCGCGCATCAGCAGCCGCATTCTATCAAGCTTACCTTGCCGCCGCTGTCCACCTTATTTTTTGCCTTGGAAGCATAATGAAATATTTTGCCGGACAGCCGCAACCCTTAGGCAGCCGCATTTGCCGCCACGACGGTCTGGAAGGCGTTAATTTCGCCGTCTTCAGCCAACATGCGCGGCGTATGGAACTATGCCTTTTCACCGCCGCAGGGGAAAAACGCTATTCCATGCAGCGCAGCGGCAATATCTGGCATTGCTTTATCAGCGATATTGGCGCCGGTATGCACTACGGCTACCGCGCCAACGGCGTCAGCAATCCGCGACAAGGACATTATTTCAATCCGCATAAGCTCCTGCTTGACCCTTATGCCAAGCAAATCAGCTATGCACCCGATTTTTCCAGCGCCGATAAACTGGCAATTTTTCGGATAGACACATGGCATGACAGCGCCGCAGTCGCGCCCAAAGCGATTGTGAGTGCTGAAAGCGCTTTTGACTGGCAGGGCATTTCCCGCCCCGCCATTCCTTGGGCAGAAACCATTATTTATGAGGCGCATGTAAAAGGGCTGACGCAGCAGCATCCCGATATTCCCCGCGATATTGCCGGCACTTACGCCGCCCTCGCCCACCCTGCCCTGATTGCGCATTTGCAGCGTCTGGGCATCAGCACATTAGAGCTGCTGCCGATCAGTTTTGCCGCCGACGAACCGCATCTGCAAGCCATCGGATTGCGCAATTACTGGGGCTATAACGTCTTAGGGCATCAGACCCTCAATCCGCGCTATGCCGCCACCGAGCACCCGATAGAAGAATTGCAAACTGCGATTCGCAGCTTGCATGCCGCCAATATCGAAGTTATTTTAGACGTCGTCTTCAATCACAGCGCCGAAGGCGATCAGCGCGGCGCAACCCTGTCATGGCGCGGATTGGACAATGCTAATTACTACTGGCTGACGCCCGCCGGCGAATACGAAAACTGGTCCGGCTGCGGCAACAGTTTCAATGCCAACCAAGGCGATTGCTTGACATGGATTATCGACAGCCTACGCTATTGGGCGGATACCTTCCAAATCGACGGCTTCCGCTTCGATTTGGGCAGTATATTAGGGCGCAATCCCGCCTTTAGTCCGCAGGCAGCCTTTTTTGCCGCCATTGCCTCCGACCCTGTGCTTTCCCAACTCAAAATGATTGCCGAACCTTGGGACATCGGCTTAGGCGGCTATTGTTTGGGGCAATTCCCGCCGCCCTTTGCCGAATGGAACGGCAGCTACCGCGACACCATGCGCGGCTTTTTCCTGCGCCATTCCGGCTATCTTGCCGAATTTGCCGAACATTTCGCCGGCAGCCAAGCCAAATTCGGACATAATCAACGCCCCTTAAGCGCCAGTATCAATTTCATCACCGCCCACGACGGCTTTACCTTACGCGATTTGCTCAGCTATGAACAGCGGCATAATTATGCTAACGGCGAAGACAATCGCGACGGCCATCAGCACAATCTCAGCTGCCACCACGGAATCGAAGGCGAAACGAAAGACCGCGACATACTTGCCGCCCGCGCCAAAAGTAGCCGCAATCTGCTGGCAACTTTACTCCTTTCCGGCGGCACGCCCATGCTCTTGGCAGGTGACGAATTCGGCAATTCGCAGCAAGGCAATAACAATGCCTATTGCCAGGACAATCCCATCGCTTGGCTGGATTGGGCGAGAGCCGATCAATCTCTTATCGACAGCACCGCCGCCCTCATCGCCCTGCGCAAAGAAATTCCGCTCCTGCGCCACGGCGAAGACTGGAGCAGCGCCAATATCCAATGGCTGAACAGCGCGGGCGTGCCCATGCAACATCAAGATTGGTATGACAATGACAATCCCGCTCTTGCCATTCTCATGCACCGCCGTTGGCTCGTGTTAATCAATCCGCAGCCGCAAGCGCAGCGCTTTGTACTGCCGCAAGGACAATGGCAGCTGGTTTTTGCCGGCAGCGATATCAGCGATTTTACTTACACACAATCCGTCGAACTCACGCCAATGGAGGTACGCGTGCTCAGGCAATAGTTTTTTCATTTTTTTAGAGGAGAATCCATGAATACCAACACCAACACCAGTGCCCCCTATTCGGCGCAAGACCTCGCTAATGATACTCTCGTGCTGATTCTCGCCGGCGGACGCGGCTCGCGTTTATACGAACTCACCGACAAACGTGCCAAACCGGCGGTTTATTTCGGCGGCAGCCGCCGCATTATCGATTTCGCCTTATCCAACTGCATCAATTCCAATCTGCTGAAAATCGGCGTAATCACCCAATATGCCGCTCATTCCCTGCTCCGCCATTTGCAGCGCGGCTGGTCCTTTCTGCCCTATGAGCGCAATCAATACATCGATATGCTGCCCGCCCGCCAGCAATTGGACGACCAGACTTGGTATCGCGGCACTGCCGACGCCGTTTATCAAAACATGGCGATGATGAAATCGCATTACCGCCCCAAATACGTGCTAATTTTAGCCGGCGATCACATCTACAAAATGGACTACATGCAAATGCTGATAGATCATCTCGACAGCGGCGCGCGCTGCACCGTGGGCTGCATCGAAGTCTCGCGCGATAAGGCGCATGAATTCGGCGTCATGTCCGTCAATGAAAAACTCAAAGTCCAAGCCTTTGTGGAAAAACCCGATGATCCGCCCGCCATGCCCGACCGCCCCAATTCCTCTCTTGCCTCGATGGGCATCTATGTTTTTGACGCCGACTATCTTTATGACATTCTCGACCGCGAAGTCGTCAATCCGCAGACTTCGCATGATTTCGGCATAGACATCATTCCCAAAGCCGTGGAAGAAGGCACGCTTTACGCCCATCCCTTCGAGCGTTCCTGCAAAGGGCGCAACACCACCGGCAGCATCTACTGGCGCGATGTCGGCACGATTGACAGCTATTGGTCGGCGCATATGGACTTGGTCAGCGAAAAACCGCAGCTGGATTTATACGACGACACTTGGCCCATTCACGGTCGCCCGCAGCAAACCGCACCGGCACGCTTTTTCTACCGCAAACCGCGCGAACGCACCCTCGACAATTCCCTGATTAGCGGCGGCTGCGTGGTTACCGACGCGGAAATTAGCAATTCCGTATTATTTTCGCGCTGCACCGTGCAGGAAGACAGCATTATCGAATACAGCGTTTTACTGCCACAAATCACCGTCGGCAAAAATTGCATACTGCGCCGCTGCGTCATCGATCGCCACTGCGTGATTCCGAACGGCATGCAAATCGGCGTGGATGCCGAAGAAGATGCACGCCGCTTCCGAGTCAGTAAAGAAGGCATCATTTTAGTTACGCGCAAAATGCTGGACAAACTCAAGCCGGAAAACGAACGCGATGTGGACATCGGTCTGCAACATACCATTTAACCCTAAGAAAAGGCCGGTACTCCGGTCTTTTATGCGCAAGGAAACCCTATGAAAATCTTACATATCTGCTCGGAAATGTATCCGCTGATGAAAACTGGCGGACTCGCAGACGTACTCGGTGCCCTGCCCTTCAGCCAGCAAGCACAGGGAGAAGACGTCCGCGTTTTGCTGCCCTATTATCCGCAAGTCGCCGCGCAATTGGGCGAAACAGTGGAAGTCGCCAGACGCGAGACCTTTGCCGGCACTGCCGCCATCCGCTTTGTCTACTATCAAGGCTTGGGCATTTATGTGCTGGATGCGCCGCAATGCTTTGCTCGCGGCGGCAATCCCTATCATGACGAACATTATCAAGACTACCCCGATAATTACCGCCGCTTTGCCCTGCTCTCTTATCTTGGCGCGCAATTGGCGGAAGGATTAGACCAGTGGTGGGGACGCGCCGACGTACTGCATGCCCATGATTGGCAGGCGGGACTGGCCTGCGCCTATTTACACCATTGGCACAGCCCCGTAAAAAGCGTTTTCACCATTCACAACATCGCCTATGTAGGACGCTTTGCCGCCCATCATCTACCCGAATTAGAACTGCCTTGGCAGGCATTCTCTATGCACGGCTTGGAATTTTACGGCGAACTGTCCTACCTCAAAGCCGGTTTATTCTATGCCGACCTCATCACCACCGTCAGTCCCACTTACGCGCGCGAAATCACCGAATCGATTGCCGGTGCGGGTTTTCATCAACTCTTGGCGGAGCGTGCCGCCGAAGGTCATCTCGTCGGCATACTGAACGGCGTCGATGAAAACATTTGGCAGCCCGCCCACGATCCGCTCATCGACAAAACCTATAGCGCCGCCACACTTGCCGATAAAGCCGTCAATAAAAGCGCCCTGCAAAAATATTTCCACCTGCCTCAGGATAAGAAAACCCTGCTCATCGGCATGGTCGCCCGTCTGACCGAGCAAAAAGGCGCGGATATTGTGTTGGACGCATTGCCAGAACTGCTCAAAGAAAAAGTGCAAATGATTGTCTTGGGCAGCGGTGCGCCGCATCTGCAAGAACGCTTCCAAACCCTCGCCGCCCAATATCCGCAGCACATCGGCTTACACCTCGGCTATGACGAAGCCCTTGCGCACCGTATTTTTGCCGGCAGCGATATGATACTGGTGCCCAGCCGCTTCGAACCCTGCGGACTGACACAACTCTACGCCCTTAAATACGGCGCGCTGCCCTTAGTCCGCCGTACCGGCGGCTTGGCGGATACGGTAATCGACAGCGATACCGGCGGCACACAAGCCACCGGTTTCAGCTTTGGCGAAGCAAACTCTGTCGATTTTCTCGCCGTTTGCCGCCGCGTTCTCAAGCTCTGGCAGCAGCAGCCGCAATGGCAGCATCTCTGCCGCAATGCCATGGCGCAAGCATTTACCTGGACGCAGGCAGCCCAAGAATATCGGCAAATTTATCGACGTTTAATCAGTTGAAATAATTTACTAATATTTGATAGACAAGAAAAAAACGACTGCTACAATAGCAGCCGTTTTTATTTAGGGAAATTTCTATGTTTCAACACACAAAGCGACACATAAAGCGTCGCTCTACGTGTTACCCTGAATTGGAAGAGGTTACACCTCTCCCACAAGATTATCCTCCCTAAAGGGAGGGGTTTCAACCAGTAAGGAAATTTTGATGAATGCCACGAATCCGCAACATGTCGAGCGCGTTAAAAACGCGATCATCCATAAACTCATCTTCGCCTTGGGTTGCGATCCCAAAGAAGCCACCACACTAAACTGGCTGCATGCCGCCATGCGCGTGGTCAGAGACATCAGCACCGAAGGACGACTCGAAACCCGCCGCCTCACTTTAGAAAAAGGCAGCCGGCAAGTCTATTATTTATCCATGGAATTTCTCATGGGCCGCACCTTCAGCAATGCCCTCATCGCCGAGGAAATGTACGACGTCATTAAAGCCGCTCTTGAAGCGCTCGGACAAAATGTTGATGACATCATCAATGCCGAACCGGATCCGGGACTCGGCAACGGCGGTCTGGGTCGTCTTGCCGCCTGCTTCCTAGACAGCACCGCCACCATGAGAATCCCCGCCATGGGCTATGGCATCCGCTATGAATACGGCATGTTCCGTCAAGAAATCAATGCGCAAGGCGAACAAGTCGAAATGCCGGACAACTGGACAAGTCATGAAATCGCTTGGCCTTATGTACGCCCGAGCAAACGCTATAAAATCCAATTCGGCGGCTATGTGCAGGAAGAAGGCAATCGCACCCTATGGCATAGCGCCGATGAAATCACCGCCTTAGCCCATGACTATCTGGTGCCAGGCTATGACGTCAATCTCGCCAATAATCTGCGTTTATGGACGGCTCAGGCCGGCAGCAAAGTCTTCAGCTTGGCGGATTTTAACCGCGGCGATTATTTTGCCGCCATGGAAAAGCAAAACGCTTCGGAAAACGTCTCGCGCGTCCTCTATCCTGACGATTCCACCACTAAGGGACGCGAACTGCGTCTACGCCAAGAATACTTTCTCTGCTCCGCTTCCCTGCAAGACATCGTACGCCGCCATGAAGCCCAATACGGCAGCTGCGACAATCTTGCCGATAAAATCGCCATTCATCTCAATGACACCCACCCCAGCCTTGCCATTCCCGAACTTATGCGCATCCTCATCGATGAAAAAGGCTATGACTGGCAGCAGGCTTGGACAATGACCCAAAGCATCTTCTCCTACACCAACCACACCCTCATGAGCGAAGCCTTAGAAACATGGCCGGTGGACATGTTGGGCATGATTTTGCCGCGCCATTTGAAACTCATTTTGGAAATCAACGAAGTCTTCCTCAAACAGGTCCAAGAACGCTATCCGCACGATCATGACTTAATCCGCCGCGTATCCATCATTGACGAAGAAGGCGAACGCAAAGTGCGCATGGCTTGGCTCTCCGTCATCGGTTCGCATAAAATCAACGGCGTCGCGAAATTCCATTCGCAATTAATGGTGAAATCCATTTTTGCCGATTTTGCCAAACTCTTCCCCGAACGCTTTACCAACGTCACCAACGGCGTTACGCCCCGGCGTTGGATCGGCATTGCCAATCCGCAACTCGCCACACTAATCGACGATAAAATCGGCGGCACATGGCGCAAAGACCTCACCCGACTCAGCCAGCTGAATACATTTGCCGATGACGAAGCCTTCTTGCAGCAATTGGCGCATATCAAGCGCAACAATAAACAAGCGCTCGCCGACTATGTTAAAAAACAATTGAACATCACGCTCAATCCCGATGCCATTTTCGACGTGCAAATCAAGCGCATTCATGAATATAAGCGCCAAAGCATGAACGTCCTGCATATTTTGGATCTCTACTACCGCATACTGGAAAATCCGGACGCCGATTGGCAGCCGCGCGTATTCATCTTTGCCGGCAAAGCCGCCAGTGCCTACTATATGGCGAAAAAAATCATTCATCTTATCAATGATGTGGCAAACATCATCAATCACGATGCCCGCATCCGCGATTTGATCAAAATCGTCTTTATTCCCAATTACGGCGTCAGCTTGGCACAAATGATTATTCCCGCCGCCGATATCTCCGAACAAATTTCTTTAGCCGGCACAGAAGCCTCCGGCACCTCCAATATGAAATTCGCGCTCAACGGCGCCCTAACCGTCGGCACGCTTGACGGCGCAAACGTAGAAATCTTAGATGCCGTGGGCAAAGACAATATCTTCATCTTCGGCAACACCATTGAAGAAGTCGAACAACTGCGCCGCGAAGGCTACTCGCCGATGCGCTACATCGAGCAAGATGCCGCCTTAAGCCATATCGTGCAGCAAGTCAGCAATGGCGCATTTTCCCCTGATGATCCCACGCGTTATCAAGACTTATTCAGCCCCTTCGGAGATTACTATCAATCCTTTGCCGATTTCCACGCCTATGTTGAAGCGCAAAACCGCATCAGCGAATTCTACCGCGATCCGATAGCATGGCAGCGTGCCGCATTGGCGAACATCGCCAATATGGGCTATTTTTCTTCCGATCGCTCGATTATGGATTATGCGCGCAACATCTGGAAAATCGATCCCTTGGACGACATTCCCTTGGATAGCGAAGCGCTGGTGGAAAGAATCAATAAACCCTCAGCAGCAAAGCCGTATAAAACATAGCGTTAATTCAAAACAAATACTTGAAACTTTTGGCTCTATACCGCTCAAAGCGATACGCAAAAATCTTGTGTTGTATAGTCGATTGAAATAAAAATAAGGCAAGGCGGCGAGCCGCAGACAGCACAAGAGCGTACGGCAAGGCAAGCCGACGCCGTATCATTGCAATTTGAATCGGCTATATTTTTTGAATTGGCTATAAATAAGAGGACTGCCTGCAGTCCTCTTACTCTTAAATTTGAGCGAATGAAACTAAGGCAAAGCCTTAATTTGACGGCTGGGCAAGCGGGCAAGTATGGGCAACGAGAATATCTTTCCCAACATGGCGAAGCTGTGTATGTCCGCAAAAAGCCATCGAAACATCCAATTCCTTATGAATAATCTCCAAAGACCTTTTCACCCCTGCCTGACCATAAGCACCCAGACCGTAAATATAAGCGCGCCCAATCAAGGTACCTTTTGCGCCTAATGCCCAAGCACGCAACACATCCTGACCGCCGCGAATCCCGCCGTCAAACCACACCTCCATACGATCGCCCACCGCATCCACAATCGCAGGCAATGCCTCAATGCTGGCAAGCGCCCCGTCTAATTGCCGGTCGCCATGATTAGACACCACAATCGCGTCAGCGCCGTATTCAAGCGCCAATAAGGCATCTTCAACTTCCATAATTCCTTTTAAAATCAGCTTACCCTGCCAATAATCGCGAATTTGCTTAATCAAATCCCAATTCAGGCCTAAATCAAATTGCTCCGCCGTCCATGACGATAAAGAGCGAATATCCTTCACATCCGCCACATGTCCTACAATATTGCCGAAAGTACGATGCTTGCTGCGTGACATATGCCAACACCATGTGAGTTTCGTAGCAAGATTCAGCTAATTCTTCAAACTGGGTTTCGGCGATGTGGACAAGCCGTTTTTAATATCCTTGTGTCGCTGTCCCAAAACCTGCAAATCCAAAGTTACCACTAAAGCCGAACAACCTGCCGCTTTCGCACGATCGATCAATTATGTATTTTCTACCTCAGCCTAATGGAATTCAAACATAAAATTCTTAGCAGCGAGTATTGACTATCATCCATTGCTCCGTATAATGCGCGCTTTCACACATTGCGAGAGTGGCGGAATTGGTAGACGCACTGGATTTAGGTTCCAGCGGGGTAGCCCGTGAGAGTTCGAGTCTCTCCTTTCGCACCAGAATACTGCGCCTTGTGGCGCATTTTTTTTACCTATTTTTTGTAAAGATTTGAGGATACTATGCAATCATCTGTCGAGAAATTAGAAGGTCTGGCCCATAAATTCACCATTGAAGTGCCAGCTGAGCAAATCGACCGCGCTACTACTGAGCGTTTAAAAGCCATTCGCGGTCGCGTGCGCGTGGACGGATTCCGCCCGGGTAAAGTTCCTCCGCAAATCATGAAGCAACGCTACGGCGACAGCGCGCGCCGCGATGTTTTAGGCGATGAAATCGATACCGCTTTCCGCGAAGCCGTTTCACAAACCGATTTACAGCCGGTGGCGCCGCCGCAAATCAACCTCATCAGCGGTGTCAAAGAAGGCGAAGCGCTGAAATTTGAAGCCGTGATTGAAGTCATGCCCGAAGTAGAAGTCAAAGGCTTGGATAATTTGTCGGTTACCCTGCCGAAAAGCGAAATCAATGACAAAGACATTGAAGAAATGGTGCAGACTTTGCGCCGCCAACAAGCTACTTTCAGCGAAAATGCGGAAAAAACCAGTGCGGAAAATGACCGCGTTACCGTGGATTTTGTCGGCCGTATCAACGGAGAAGCCTTTGAGGACGGCAGCGGCGAAGGCATTGCCGTATTAATCGGCAGCGGCCAAATGTTGCCGGATTTTGAAGACGGCTTAAAAGGCATGACCTTGAATCAAGAAAAAACCTTCGACGTGCGTTTCCCGGATAATTACCCAAGCGAAGATTTGGCGGGCAAAACCGCGCAATTCACCGCAACAGTGAAAAAAATCGAAGAAATGCATTTACCTGAATTGGACGAAGGCTTTATCAAACGTTTCGGCATTGAAGCCGGCGACGAAGCGGCATTTAAAAAAGCCATTCGCGAAAACATGGAACGCGAGCTGGAAAACGCTTTGCGCCGCATCCGCCGCGAAAGAATGTTCGACGCTTTATTGGAGCATAACGGCGATCAAATCGTGCCGCATGCCAGCCTTGACCAAGAAATGCACCGTATGGGCGAAGAAATTCAATTGTCTAAGCAAATTCCTGATGCCGAGCAACGCCATCAATTATTGCATCAATTGTTCGAGCCGCAAGCCAAACGCCGTCTGCAACTCGGTTTTTTATTAGGCAAATTGTTTGATGAGCGTAACATCGAATTGGATCAAAGCCGTGTAGAAGCGCGTTTGGACAGCATCGCTTCTACTTATGAAGACCCGAGCGAAGTGAAGAATTGGTATAAAAATGACCAACAAGCCCGCATGGCTTTGGAATCTTCCATTCTAGAAGAGCAATTGATTGATCAATTGTACGAAAAAGCCACGCAAAGCTTCGAAGACAAAACCTTCCAAGAAGTGATGGCAATCAACAGCCAAATCCGCAACTAAACCGAATCAATATTGAGCGGCTTGTCTGAAATTTTGCTTTGAATTTCAGGCAAGCTAAAGCAATCTTCATTTGATTTGAGAAGAAGTTAAGCGAATAAACGCGGCAAAGGGCGGTATAATACCGCCCTTTTCTTTGCCGAACTTGCATTTGCCCAAACAATCCCCATAAGGGCAATAGTCAAATATGAAGGAGTTATGATGGACAGTATTTCCAATATGCTTATCCCGATGGTGGTTGAGCAAACAGGGCGCGGCGAACGCTCTTATGATATTTATTCGCGCCTGCTGAAAGAGCGCGTGGTATTTTTAGTCGGCGAAGTCAATGATGCCAGCGCCAATTTAGTCGTGGCGCAAATGCTCTTCTTGGAAGCGGAAAATCCCGAGCAAGACATTCACTTTTACATCAACTCCCCCGGCGGCTCCGTAACCGCCGGCATGTCGATTTACGATACCATGCAATTCATCAAACCTGACGTCAGCACCATGGTGCTCGGACAAGCCGCCAGCATGGGCGCCTTTTTGCTCAATGCCGGCGCGGCAGGCAAACGCTATGCCCTGCCCAATTCGCGTGTGATGATTCATCAGCCTTTGGGTGGTTTCCGCGGTCAAGCAAGCGACATCGATATTCATGCCCGCGAAATTCTCTTTATCCGCGAGCGCCTGAATGAATTGCTCGCTAAACACAGCGGTCAAGATATTGAAACCGTCGCCCGCGATACCGAGCGCGATAATTTCATGAGTGCGGAACGCGCCAAAGCCTACGGATTGGTTGATGAAATTGTCGTCAGCCGTAAGAATTTGAAAGTTGGAAATTAAGATGAGCGAACAGCATTGTTCTTTTTGCGGTAAAAAAGAATCCGAAGTCCGGCGTTTGATTGCCGGTCCTGACGGCATTGCCATTTGCGATACCTGCATTCATTTGTGCAGCGATCTCTTGGATGATGATGCCGAGCAAGGCGCCGCCGACACATTGCAGGCGGATGCGCCTTCCGATCCGGTGCTGGCGGATAAATTGCCAACCCCGCACGAAATCAAAGATTTCCTGGACGAATACATTATCGGGCAAGATGCGGCGAAAAAAGCCCTCTGCGTAGCCGTTTATAATCATTACAAACGCTTGCGTATGAACGAAACCAAAGATCAAGATGCCGCGGAAATCGCCAAAAGCAATATTTTGATGATCGGCTCGACCGGTTCGGGCAAAACCTTGCTCGCGCAGACTTTGGCAAAATTCCTCAATGTGCCTTTTGCAATTGCCGACGCCACCGCCTTAACCGAGGCCGGCTATGTGGGCGAAGACGTGGAAACCGTCTTGCAAAAACTGCTGATGAATTGCAATTTCGACGTGGCGCGTGCGCAACGCGGCATTGTTTATATTGACGAAATCGATAAAATTGCCCGCAAAGGCGAAAATATGTCGATTACGCGCGATGTCTCGGGCGAAGGCGTGCAGCAGGCATTGCTCAAATTGATTGAAGGCACGGTAGCATCAGTGCCGCCGCAAGGGGGACGCAAGCATCCGCAGCAGGAATTGACCCAAATCGATACCGGCAATATTCTCTTTATTTGTGCAGGCGCTTTTGCTGGCTTGGAACGCATTATTGCCCAGCGCACCGACCAAGGCGGCATCGGTTTCGGCGCGACTGTGCGCAGCAAAACCATGACCGGCGAAGCGGATCGCGCCTTGTTCCAGCAAGTCGAGCCTGAAGATTTGGTCAAATTCGGTCTCATCCCCGAATTTGTCGGACGTCTGCCGATTGTAACGATTTTAGATACGCTTGATGAAGCCGCCTTGGTCAAAATCCTGACCGAACCTAAAAACGCGATTGTGCGCCAATTCCAACACATTTTCGGCTATGAAGACACGGAACTGGAATTCACGCCTGCCGCTCTGGAAGCGATTGCCAAAAAAGCGATTGCGCGCAAAACAGGCGCGCGCGGTCTGCGTTCTATCGTGGAGCAATTATTGCTAGACACCATGTTCGATTTGCCCAGCGTGCCGCACAGCGGCAAAATCGTCATCGATAAAGACGATGTGGAAAACGGACTGCCGCCTTTAGCGGACAAAGCCAAAGCCTAAGGAAAAAATGAACGATACAACAAAACTCTATCCGATTCTTTCACTGCGCGATATTGCCGTCTACCCGCAAGTCATCGTGCCGCTCTTTGTAGGGCGCCCGAAATCGATTAGCGCTCTGGACAAAGCTATGGATAATTCACAGGAATTATTGCTGGTACCGCAGAAAGACCCGAATATTACCGACCCTGAGCCGGATGCCCTGCATGAAATTGCGACCTTTGGACGCATCGTGCAATTGGCGAAAATGTCCGACGGCACGGTCAAAGTCTTAGTAGAAGGCATTGCGCGGGTTAAAATCGCGCATATCGAAGATAATGGCGAATGTTTGGTCGGCGGTTTTACGGGGACGTGGGCGATGATGCTGTTCAGCCGCGCTATTGGAAGCATGACGGCGCGGAAACGCGCCATTGGGACGGCGGACGCATTGCCGACACCATTGCCGCGCATATGGATATTCCCGTCGAAGCGCGCATCAATATCCTAGGCACGCTCAATATCCAGCAGCGTTTGGAACAAGTCCTGATTTTGCTGGAAGAGGAAAAAGACAAAGCCAAACTCGAGCAGCGGATTAAAAAACGCGTGAAAGAGCAAATGGATAAAAATCAGCGCGAATACTATCTCAATGAAAAAATCAAAGCCATTCAAAAAGAACTGAATGACCTTGACGAAAACCAATTGAGCGAAACCGAACAGCTCGAAGCGCAAATCAAAGAAGCCAAAATGCCGGCGGCGGCAGAGAAAAAAGCCGTCGGTGAGTTAAACAAACTCAAGCAAATGTCGCCCATGTCGGCAGAAGCCACCGTGATTCGCAATTATTTAGAATGGATGATTGATTATCCTTGGTCGAAGCGCAAACGCAGCCAATACGACCTTGAAAAAGCCGAAGCCATTTTCGACCGCGACCATTACGGCTTGGCGGATGTGAAAGAGCGGATTATCGAATATCTCGCCGTACAAAAACGCAATAAAAACAACAAAAGCCCGATTATCTGCCTTGTCGGTCCGCCGGGAGTAGGCAAAACCTCTTTAGGCAAATCGGTTGCCGAAGCCACAGGACGCGATTTCGACCGCATTTCCCTAGGCGGCGTGCATGATGAGGCGGAAATCCGCGGACACCGCCGCACCTATATCGGCGCTTTGCCGGGCAAAATCGTGCAGAAAATGTGCAAACTAGGCAGCAACAATCCTGTGATTTTATTGGATGAAATCGACAAAATCGGCAGCGACCACCGCGGCGACCCTGCTTCTGCGCTGTTGGAAGTCTTAGACCCTGCGCAAAACAGCAGCTTCAGCGACCATTATTTGGAAACCGATATCGATTTGTCCAAAGTGCTGTTCATCGCTACCGCCAACACCCTGAATATCCCTGCTCCCCTATTAGACCGCATGGAAGTCATCCGCATTCCCGGCTATACCACGCGCGAAAAACTGCACATCGCCGAGCGTTACATCGTGCCGCGTCAGCGTAAAGAAAACGCCCTGTCGGAAAAAGAATTCGTGCTGCAAAAAGGCGTCTTAAACCAAGTGGTGGAAGATTACACGCGCGAAGCTGGCGTACGCAATTTGGAACGCGAAATCGGCAAATTGGCACGCAAAGCGGTGCGCAAATTGCACGATAAAAGCGTTAAAAGCGTCAAAATCACGCGCGATAATCTGGAAGACTATCTCGGCGTGGCGAAATACCGCCGCAGCGACGAAGACCTTGCGCCTAAAATCGGCAGCGTTACGGGCTTGGCATGGACCTCCGTAGGCGGCGAACTGCTTCAGATTGAAACCGCCGCCTTCAGCGGCAAAGGCAAATTGACCCATACGGGGCAATTAGGCGATGTGATGAAAGAATCGATTCAAGCGGCATTAACCGTTGTGCGCCACTATTTGGAAGCGCATGACAGTGATTTCCGCTTCGCCGATTACGACCTTCACATGCACCTGCCGGAAGGCGCGACGCCCAAAGACGGCCCAAGCGCGGGTATTGCAATGGCAACCGCCCTACTTTCCGCATTCACGCGTAGCAAAGTACGCGGCGATATCGCCATGACGGGGGAAATTACCCTGCACGGGCGCGTGCTGGCCATCGGCGGTTTAAAAGAGAAATTGCTGGCGGCGCAGCGCGGAGAAATTCGCACCGTCTTAATCCCTAGCGACAACGTCAAAGACCTGCGCGACGTGCCTGAAGACGTGAAAAAAGACCTTGAAATTATCGCCGTCAGCCACGTCAGCGAAGTCTTTGCCCGCGTTTTTGCCGAAGAAAGCACGCCCAGCAAAGCCTTTATCCCTGTGCAAAGCCTGCAAAACGACGGTAATATGAGCAAACATGCACATTGAAAAATAAACTCTACCTTTCAATAAGATAAGTTTATTTTCAAATATCTTTAATGCCTAGAAAGCGATTTCTAGGCATTTTTTTGTGCATTTTCAACCTATAAGAAATTAAAAAAGTTTGACACTTACCTGCATAATCTGCAAAAATCAGCACCGCTGGTGCTTGCACCACATCTTAATCAACCCTCATAAAGGTACATGGAATATGAACAAGACGGAATTAGTTGATGCCATTGCAGCCGCGGCTGACATCACCAAAGCGGAAGCAAGCAAAGCCATTGATGCTTTCTGCGACAGCATCACTGAAGCCTTGGTTAAAGGCGATAAAGTAACCCTCATCGGCTTCGGCACATTTGAGACTCGCGAACGTGCCGCACGCACCGGTCGCAACCCGCAAACCGGCAAGGCATTAGAAATTGCCGCTAGCACCACGCCCGCTTTCAAAGCAGGTAAAAAATTAAAAGATGCGGTCAATCAAAAAAATGAAAAACCGGCTAAAAAAGAAGCGGCTCCTAAAAAAGCTAAAAAATAAGCTTCTTTTGCAAAAGGCGGCTTAAGCCGTCTTTTTATTTACTATCTAAAACCTGTGATGAGTTTGACCACTTAAATTGATTAAATATTAATTAAAATTAAAATATTACACAAGAACACTCCTAGTTTTCTGAATAGTTTATGAGATTGACACAAATTTTTGGGCAAAGGGACATTTTAGATGCTAAAAAGTTTGAAAAGCCTTATTCTGTAAAGCTTTTAGCGAGGTCAAAAGCTTTGAACACAAAAAATGCTTTTTCTGCGGCTCAAAACAGGTCAAAAAAGACGGCAGACAAAATCATCAGCAACGATACAAATGCCGGCAATGCGGTAAGCGTTTTAGCAGCAAAAAGCGTCTTAACCCTCAAGAGTTGTGGACACTTTATAGTAGCGGCAAACAAAGCATGCAAGAGCTCGCCCAACGTTTTTCCTGCAACCGTAAAACCATTGCTAGATATCTCAAACAAGCCCAACTTAGAGAGCCTGAACAACGGCATTATTCATCAGTCAATATCATCATGGATACTACCTACTTTGGACGTAAATTTGGTGTGATGGTGCTGTATAACAGCATCAGCCGACAAGCCTTATCGGTCAGCGAAGTTAAATCAAAAAGCAATACGCTGTATCGACAAGCCATACGAGAGCTACAAGAAAAAGGAATATAGTCAAGGAAATCAAAAAGAGTAACAAATCCACAGGAAGTAAAAGAATAGTTTATCGATGCAATCTAAGCGCCAATCCTTACGTTTACGTTTAAGCCAAGCCCACATTTTCTCGATTGGGTTCAGATCTGGACTGTATGGCGGCAGCCATAAAATATAGTACCTTAACTTCAAAATGAGACTTAGAGATACACATTTTGTCAGGAGAAGCGCTTAGAATAATCTCATTTTGAAGTTAAGAGACTATATGATGTCCCGCATCTGCGATAAGCTCTTGGGTATCCTGTCTTTTGTGAAAGCTGGCATTGTCCATAATAATGACGCTGTTTTCAGGCAATTGTGTTAACAGCAATTCTTCTACCTAACAATGAAATACATCACTATTAATACTGCAATCATAAAGCTCTACCGCAAACAACTTGTTCTTATGTATTGCCCCCATAGCATTGCTTTGATTCTTGAGTTGCCAGTTGTACTTTCCTAAACAAGGACGGCCTTTGTGGGAATAGCCGTAAGCTCTGTTATCATGAGATTTAAAGCCGCTTTCATCTAAGTAAATCAGTGTTCTGCCTTCAGCTTCAAATGCCGCTAACTGCTTAAGAAATAATATAGTCGGAGAAGTGAAAAAGTAGTACAAGGCGGCGAGCCGTAGACAGTACAAGAGCGTACGGCAAGGCGAGCCAACGCCGTAATACTTTTTCAATTCTTTGACTATAGGCGCTGTTGTTTGTCTGCTTTCGGATGTGAATTAAGGTCTTTTTTTTCGAGTAATGCCGACACGTTTTAATGCTATGGCAATAGCTCTGTCGCTACAGTTAAAGCGTCTTGCCCGTTCATAGCAATTTCATCAGGATAAGCTTGGACGTCAGCCATTAAAGCTTCATTATCGATTTTTGCCGGTTTGCGTTCGTACTTCTTGCGTTCTATGCTTTTCTTCCAACGTTGAATAGTTGTTGCGCTGAGTCGATATTCTTCAACAAGCTTTCTGTAGCTATGACCTGATGCCAGCTTGTCTAATATCATTTGTCTGTAATCTTTTGAGTATGCCATAAGTTTTAGTGTAACCTTTTTTGGATTCCTTGACTATAGCTCCCTCTCTCATCTCGTAGTGCTATAATAACCTGAGTTCGGGATAAGCCACCTCTATTTAGCAGCCGCCAAAGCATTCTTCCCAAACATCTGCGGCTTATACGCAAACAAGCAATATGCCGTTAATCCAGAAATCAGATTCAACAAAAATCCCTTCTCTGAACGATGGCGAGTATGTTCAATTTGGCATAGATTCTTTAACTGATCAAAAATCGTTTCAACAACACATCTTTGTTTTAACAACCTTTTTTGTTCAGGACTTTGGGGCGGGGATTCCATATTCTTTTTCTTGCCTGTCAGTAAAGTGATGTTGTATCTCTTTTCTAAGCAATCGCTTAACTCTTTGCTGATATAGCCTCTATCCCCAACCAACAATCCAAACAGTTTGTTTGCCATTTGTCGTAAGCCTTTACGGTCATCAACATTGCCTGCCGTTAGGCAGAAATTGACTAGCTCTCCTACATGATTAAACACTGCATGAAGTTTGAATCCATAGAACCAACCCATGCTGCTTTTGCCACGTTGAGCAATGTTTTTAAACACTTTATGCCTATGAATTCGACGATTGTGGCAAACAGATAAGATGGTGGAATCCACGATACTGATGCCTGTACATTTCCCCATTTGAGTACTGAGAAAAACCAACATAGCAAGTAATGCACGTTGTGCTAATTCGATAAATCGATTGTAGCTTGGCATGGTGGGGAATGCTGTTTTCCAAATGGTTTTAATTTGCCATAGATAGTAGCTTTTGAAATCACGTATGCGGATATGGTGGAAATAGATCCATACGGTAATGATTTCGGAAGTACTGATAGAGGCTTTTCGGTTTCTGCTGTTGGGTTTGCTGATGAGTGTGCGGTTAAAGTCTGCTTCAAATGTTTTACAAAAATCATCTACTTGGCAGAAAAGTGTTGTAAGATATTCCATGTTAAAGGGCTTTTGTGATGGTTTGTTTTGTCAAAACAGTAGATTATCACAATTGCTCTTTATTTTTTAGTGGGGTGCTTATCCCGAACTCAGGTTATGGTATAATTGATACCTTCAATTGATACCTTCAATTGATACCTTCAATTGATACCTTCAATTGATACCTTCAATTGATAATTTTTTTTACAATCTTTTATGGAAAATTATCATGAAATACGAACTTCCAAAAATGGAAAAACCTCCTTCCCACACTTCTATCTCTTCTATTGAAACCGCCTTTATGGAATACCATGATGGCTCTTCACGCGAGGTCTTCTTTACGGACTCGCAATACATCGTCCCACACAACATGATGATTGTTTCGCGCACCGATTTAGACGGTTTCATTACGCATGCCAATGCAGACTTTGTCGATGCCAGCAGCTACACCAAAGAAGAAATTATCGGACAACCACATTTTTTTATGCGTCATCCACATATGCCTAAAGCTGCTTTTGCAGATCTTTGGACAACCATCCAAACAGGCGGGACTTGGATTGGCATGGTAAAAAACCTACGCAAAGACGGCGGTTACTATTGGGTCAAAGCCACCGTAACCACTATTCGCGATAAAGATGATAATATTGTCGGCTATCATTCAGTACGTCGCCGTATTGATCGCGACACTATCAAAGAATATGAAGAACGCTACGCGCAAATGCGCGCTGAAGAAAACGCCTAAACAGCCCCATCAAACAAGTAAAAAGCGGTGATGTCCAAACTCACCGCTTTTATTTTATAACGCCACACAATCTCTAATCTAATCTAATCTAATCTAATCTAATCTAATCTAATCTAATCTAATCTAATCTAATCTAATCTAATCTAATCTAATCTAATCTAATCTAATCTAATCTAATCTAATCTAATCTAATCTAATCTAATCTAATCTAATCTAATCTAATCTAATCTAATCTAATCTAATCTAATCTAATCTAATCTAATCTAATCTAATCTAATCTAATCTAATCTAATCTAATCTAATCTAATCTAATCTAATCTAATCTAATCTAATCTAATCTAATCTAATCTAATCTAATCTAATCTAATCTAATCTAATCTAATCTAATCTAATCTAATCTAATCTAATCTAAGTAATCCGACAAAATTAAATAATTACATTATTAAACTGTTTAAAGTTCAAGTTTAACGTTGAAGAGGGCGTTCAGAAATCTATGTCAGTTCAATCAAAGGCTCATCACCTTATCTAAGCGCCCGGGGAAATGGATAGACAACTGCATCATAGTTTGTCCCCAATTGTTGATAGGTCTTGTCCATTTCTCACCGGCATTTAACATAGCCACATACAGTAATTTAAGCAAGCTGTTTTCATTGGGGAAAGCACCTTTAGTTTTAGTCAACTTACGAAACTGGCGATGCAGCGCTTCAACCGTATTGGTGGTATAAATGGGTTTCCTGACTGCCTCAGGGTACTTAAAATAAGCCGATAGTAAATGCCATTTCTCTCGCCAAGAAGCTATCACCGCAGGATATTTACTGCCCCAGAGTCTGTCGAGTTCATCAAGGGCCAATTCGGCAGATTCTTTATTAACCGCCTTATACACAGGCTTTAAATCACACATAAAGGCTTTTTGCTCCTTGCTGGCTATGTAACGAATACTGTTACGGATTTGATCAATCACGCACAACTGTACCTCGGTATTAGGAAATATCGCCTCAATGGCTTCAGGGAAGCCTTTTAAACCATCAACACAGGCAATAAGAATATCTTCTACACCACGATTGTGTAAATCCGTCAGCACAGACAGCCAATAATTGGCACCCTCACTTTCAGAGCAGTAAAGTCCAATAAGCTCTTTATGCCCCTCGGTATTGAGGGCTAACAGTGTATAGACTGCTTTATTGACATAGCGTCCCTCATCTTTGACCTTATAGTGAATAGCATCAAGCCATACGATAGGATAAACGCTATCCAGTGCTCTGGATTGCCAGGCTTTAAGTTGTGGGATAAGTTGGTCGGTGATACTGCTGATGGCGGCTTCTGAAACCTCAAGCTGATAAATCTCGCTAATGTGCTCTTTGATAGCGCTATAGCTCATCCCGTGCGAGAACAGCGATAAGATATGATTGTCTATTTCAGGGCTGAGCTTAGTTTGGTGTTTCTTGACTAAGACAGACTCAAATTCTCCATTGCGGTCACGAGGAGTTTCAAGTTCGAAGCTGCCAAGTGCCGATTTGACCGTCTTTTTACTGTAACCGTTACGGCGGTTATTACTATTGAGATTCTGCCCAAGATAACTTTCTATTTCAGCTGATAAAGCTGCTTCAGTAAGTTGTTTAATAAGCGGGGCTAGGACCCCATCACTGCCTGTGATGGGCTTACCTGCTTGGATGGCTTTTAAAGCTTCGTTAAAGTCAAAGTGTTGCATAATGTCATTCCTTGTTTTCTGGATAGTTTATGGGAGTGACACAGTTTTTTGAACACTACCTAGATTATCACAATTGCTCTTTATTTTTTAGTGAGGTGCTTATCCCGAACTCAGGTTATAATATTAAAACTCAATTGGCATCGCATGCCTGAGTTGTAGCTCCCTCTCTCATCTCGTAGTGCTATAATTACGCATGGTGGCGTGTATCAAGGCTTTTGGTTGTAGCTCCCTCTCTCATCTCGTAGTGCTATAATAATCTCAATCGGGTAATCGGTGGTATTGAGGTTGTAGCTCCCTCTCTCATCTCGTAGTGCTATAATCCTTTTGCAGCGCATCCTGCAAAGATTTAAGTTGTAGCTCCCTCTCTCATCTCGTAGTGCTATAATGCAGCGGATGGAATTGGAGCTGGGCTTGACGTTGTAGCTCCCTCTCTCATCTCGTAGTGCTATAATGGATGTTGATGTGTATGGTGGCTCGCATGAGTTGTAGCTCCCTCTCTCATCTCGTAGTGCTATAATGGTTTGGCTAGGCGTAGCGGAACCCAAGTAGTTGTAGCTCCCTCTCTCATCTCGTAGTGCTATAATAAACACAGAGCGAGAATGCGAAGCAGACGAGTTGTAGCTCCCTCTCTCATCTCGTAGTGCTATAATGGTTTGGCTAGGCGTAGCGGAACCCAAGTAGTTGTAGCTCCCTCTCTCATCTCGTAGTGCTATAATTGCGCGGCACACTTACCGCCGGACTGCTTCGTTGTAGCTCCCTCTCTCATCTCGTAGTGCTATAATTAGCTTAGAGCGCGCCAAAACACATCTGCGGTTGTAGCTCCCTCTCTCATCTCGTAGTGCTATAATGAGCGGTAATGCGCATTTCATGCCTAAACCGTTGTAGCTCCCTCTCTCATCTCGTAGTGCTATAATTGCGCTCCACATACAGCGCCCCATTGATATGTTGTAGCTCCCTCTCTCATCTCGTAGTGCTATAATATCATCTTGACCATCAAGCACTACCGCCAAGTTGTAGCTCCCTCTCTCATCTCGTAGTGCTATAATAAGACCTCTGTTCCTTCGATATAACAGTTAGTTGTAGCTCCCTCTCTCATCTCGTAGTGCTATAATAACTTCTTTGAAATTAGCCTTCACTTCTTCGTTGTAGCTCCCTCTCTCATCTCGTAGTGCTATAATTTTCGTGGTTTCTTTAACAGTGCCATCCTGGTTGTAGCTCCCTCTCTCATCTCGTAGTGCTATAATGCACAGGCTCGTAGAGCCCAATTCAGGTAGGTTGTAGCTCCCTCTCTCATCTCGTAGTGCTATAATTATGCCGCTAAGCGCAGCGGTGCTTCGCTGGTTGTAGCTCCCTCTCTCATCTCGTAGTGCTATAATCCGTCCGCTGCAAGCCGAGGCAACAAAACGGTTGTAGCTCCCTCTCTCATCTCGTAGTGCTATAATCTTTGACACATGACCTATTAAATATACGATGTTGTAGCTCCCTCTCTCATCTCGTAGTGCTATAATCACACCGAGGACGGCGAGAAATACTTTGTGGTTGTAGCTCCCTCTCTCATCTCGTAGTGCTATAATCGTGATGAACAGGCACAAGCGGTCATTTTAGTTGTAGCTCCCTCTCTCATCTCGTAGTGCTATAATTCGGGCGTATCAGACAAGCCTGCACGGACTGTTGTAGCTCCCTCTCTCATCTCGTAGTGCTATAATAACAGCAGTGATTGTTGATAAAGACTATCCGTTGTAGCTCCCTCTCTCATCTCGTAGTGCTATAATTGCTGAGCAAACACAACAGACACACTTATCGTTGTAGCTCCCTCTCTCATCTCGTAGTGCTATAATAAACGATTACACAAATAAAAACTAGATTTAGTTGTAGCTCCCTCTCTCATCTCGTAGTGCTATAATACCCAAGCGATAAAGCTCTATTTTTATAGGCTTTATCGCTAATTTCTTGTCTAGTTTTCAAGAGCTAAAATAGCAAAATCTGATTCGCATTGACTTTTTTTTCACGCGGTTTCATTTCGCCGATTAGCATCAACATGCTCGCATATTGCTTTTCCGTAACTTCTAAACAGCGGACTTGCCCTTCTTCAGGTAAATTTTTCTGCAAGCGCGTATAGTGTTTATGCAAACCATCACGACCACGCACAATGCGCGCATATACAGATAGTTGCAGCATCTGATAACCGTCTTTAATCAAAAAATGGCGAAACCGATTTGCCGCTCTGCGTTTAGCAGCAGTCGTTACAGGCAAATCAAAAAATACTATCAAACGCATAAATTTTGCCTCACTCATAATCCTGCACCTTTAATGGCAATATTTCAGGCAGCTTTAATAATCCAGAATCGCCTTGTATCAATGCCGTTTGAAAAGATTGTACTGTTCGATCAATTGCCGACAACAGACTATAAGTTTTGCCATTCAGTTTTATCTGATGATGCAATAATGCAACTAGGCGGCTTTTCCATAGAGTATTTAACTCTCCGGGCAGCGTATTTTGCATCATCTGTTCATACACAAATAAATCTACCAATATGCGGTATGGCTCAATCAAATCATCGGCAAGATTAAACGGATTAAGTTCACTGCAATGTTGCACGCCAAGCGTGGGCAAAAATCCGTATTGCACCAAAGCGCGGGCAATCGCAGAACGCAAGATACTGTAACCATAGTTTAAGCAGCCATTAATCATATTTTCCTGAGCGCGTGTGAAGTCATGTCCAAAGAGCAGAGGAAAATACAAGGCTGCCGCTTGGCTTTCATGAAAAGTTTTATCGCCCGATTTCACGCTTTCTGCCAATGTTTTCAAACGCTGCGCGGCAATATCGTGCCCACTGTAATCCAACAGCCACGCCTGATTGCGTATTTTTTGTTTAACGATACCTTGCCAAAGCTGTTTCTTCTGCGGCAGACTTAAATTCATTTGTAAGTTTAGAATTTTCAGGCAGCGATGATATTGAGCAAACGGCAACCATTGTCCGCACGGCAAAAACTGTTCATCGCAAGTGAGCAAAGTAATCCCATTTTGCGCCAAAGCCGATAATAAAGGCGCGGTCAAAACCACTTCGCGCGCTTCAATCACCATCACGGCAATGTCTTCTAAAGGAACAGGAATACCCTCTTCCTGCTCAATTAAAAGATGCTTTTGTTTTAAGGAAAGCCTTGCAGGTTTGCTGATTACAATGCTACGCCATGCCATACTCCTCTCCTAATGCTGATATGATTCCCTAATTCCTAGATTTCCAAAAGACTGTATTCTTACCTCTTTTTCTTGTAATAAAAAATGGCTGCCATTATTTAGATGCAGCCATTAGCATTTAAGATTTTTTATTTTTCAATTCGGGACGTTTTTCTGCTTTGCATAAACGGATTTCTTTGCCTAAAGGATCAACTTGGTATTTTTTAAAGGATATAGCTGTTTTGACACCAACTCCTTCTAACATACCATCTTTTCCAACTTTAGAATCCAAATCATGAATACGAATATTAATATTGCCCGTACCACGATGACAGCTGGCAAAATAACCGAAAATTCTTCCTTTTTTACTTACTACCTCTACCAAATCATTTGGATACAGCGAAAACTTAAATTCAAAGCTTTCATCCATTTCGTCCCAATCTGATTCATTTGCACGAGCCACCACCGCCCGATTCGGCAAAATCCCCTTCGCCACCTGCCAAGCATAAATCGGCACCAGATAATTTTTGCCGCCTTTCGTGAATACGTCCACGCGCACCATCGTTGCATTGTCGGCAATTCCTTTGCCATCGCGCACCATCACACCTGATTTTTGCACATCTTCCACCCGCACCGCTTTTACCAAAGCACTCTGCCTACCATCTTTGGCAGGTTTGTAAAACGGCTCGGCAAAAGCTTTGGCAGGCTCGTCTTTAAATGCCTGTAAACGTTGGCGCAAAGCATCATAGAGCGCAGGTTCGCGGTCGGGATAGCCGACAATTTTTTCAATATCTTTTAATTTCAAGGCAGTCAGCGGTTTTTTCACCACGCTCACGCCCTCGTCCAAACGCTTAGCAGAGCGCACGGTTTCCAAATGTCCCTGCCCCGTCATTTTGCGATTCGGCGCACGCGACACAAACAACGGTTTCACAAACTCATGCACCGCTTCGGGGCGGCTGCTCAATTTCTCCGCCAATTCTTCATGCGGATTATCGCTGAACACGCGAATCATCACTTCCTGCCTGAAAAATTCCCATGGCTGCGGAATACGGGTTTTGACTTCGCCTGTTGCCGTATCAACCGTTTCCAAGATTTCGCGCCCCTGTATGGCTTTGGTGATTTTTTGCTGCATGGAAACGGTCGAACACGCCACCACAATCGCATCAAGGGCATGATGGCGGTCATTTTCTTCACGCACTTTCTGCAAGCCCCATAAACCGCGCAGCAAAGCCGTTATCGAGCCGTTGGAAGCAAACACGCGCCGCTTACCTTTGCCGCTTAAATACAGGTTTTCTTCCACAAATCCGCATAAAAAGCGAGCAATATAGCGCGTATCGTTTAAATTACGTTCCAAGAAACCCTGTTCGGCTTTGGTATCGAGCTTTGCCGTCTGAATACGCTGTTTTTTTCCGTAAGGAAAATCACAACCAGCCAAGCGTGCCTGAAATTCCCGCCATACGCGGCTATTGCTTGCACCGTCTAAATATTCATACGGCGTTTGATTGCGTTTTTTCTGGTTTTCACTGCCCAACACCAGCACTTTATTGTTCAAGCTATCGTCCCAAGTACGCGAAAATGGTAAAGCATGGTCAATTTCCACATAACCTTTTTCATTCAAACGGCTCAAATCGATTTCATTGCCCGAATACAGACATTTGCCGTGCTGTTGTCGATACAGTCGCAATTTAAGAATATCCTGTCCTTTCGGCTCGCCTGCAAAATGGGGAAACAATTCTTTAAACCGTTCCACCGCACGTTCGCGTTCTTTGCGGTTTTCTTCCTGTTTTTTCTCGATTTCTTTACGGTCTTTAAATGATTTACCCAATTCCCGCGCCGTTTCAATATGCACTCGCGCAGGCGAACCGTAGCGGCGGATAATCGCATTCACCACTTTCCGTACTTGTGTCAGCGTACGCAGCACCACAGGATTGCGTATAACATCGGCAGGAATGGGCGGCAATAACCTTTTGTTTTGATTTTCTTTTATTGCACGATGATCGCCATAGGCTGCTTTACAAGCCTCATCGTAACGCAAACCTTTTTCCATCTGTGGCAGGATTTTATGCAGCGCCAATAAAGACAATTCGATAAATTTGTCAAAACTCAGACCTTTTAATAAGGCGTCCAATACATTTTCAGGCAGCCCTAAATCTGCCAATGCCGTCTGAATATCTTCATCGGTTTTGTAAACGGAAAACGCCGTGCCGATTCTGTCCAATAATTCGGGATTGCGGATACGGTTGTTCCATGCCGCTTTCAAACCTGCTTTTTCCAATACCGTACGGATTTTGTGGTAAGCCTTCATTTCCATCAATGCGCCGCTTTCGGCTTTTTTCGCACTTTCCGCATCGCTGCCGTAACGCAAACCTTTAAACACCGCGCTTTCAGGCAACGCTAAAATCTTGCGCACTTGTGCATAAGTCAGCTTGGATTTTTGATACGGCTCGTCTAGTAGCAAACGGCGTTCATCATCAGCCAAAGCCCGCTCCTCACCGCCGTCCATAATCCGCAGATTGTTTAATTTAGTCAGCCAGATAAAACGTTCCGCGCTGTAAGTGTTTTTCGCCGCTTTATATTCAGACGACTCAAACCTGCATTTGCCCAACATCTTCAACACCGCCTCGCCCTGCAAAGCACTGCGCTGCGTCATCAGCAAAGCATCAACTTTTGCTTCCAAGTCTGCTGAAGCAAAGGGATTGCCAAATTCACGTTGTTTTTCAAATAACAAATGTAATTCTTTCTGTAAATCCAAGCGGTTGAAAGTATGTGAGTAATCGCCGCCTTTATTGCGTAAATGTCCGCTTTGCACGGCAAAATATTTTACTGCCAATTCTGCCGGCGTGCGGTATTCATCGGCTTGCAACAATTCATGGTTTTGCGCCACGCCTGCCAACAAACGCCCCAATTCCGATTTGCCGTCTTCCTGCAATTCGCTTTTACGCTGTGACAAATAACCGCGATGTTTCACCAAATGCAACAACACCGCCGCCCACTCTTTTGCCGCAAGTTTTTTGTCTAAACCTGCCACACGCAAAGCCCACGCATCAATCGGCAGATTTTCAGGCAACCTATTTGCACCAAAATCTGCTGCCTTTAAAATCCCTTCACGCTTCAATAAACGGCGTAAACGCAGCAAACGGTGCGCTCTGCGACGAATTAAACGACGTACACTACGTGCTTCTCGCCGCGCTTTTGCTAAAGAATCACCTGTTTTCGGCACTTCCGCCCGTTCAAATGTCCGCACACCGCAATCAAGTAAACCAATTGTATGTTCATTTTCATCAATCCAAACACAAGCCCAACCTACAGAAGCAATACCCAAATCCAAGCCCAAAATATAATTTTGCTGCGCCATAGCCCTTTCCTTTGTCCAGACAGTGAATAATTAGAAATCATACTGTTTTAAAACTTGAATTGTCAAACCAAGTGCAATAGTTTTTTAAAGTAAACTTCATAAGGTGTTTTCCAGCCTAAACACTTTCTCGGCCGTAGATTTAATTTGTCAACGACCGATTGAATATAATCATCGCTCCAACGGTTTATATCCTTTTGCTTGGGGAAATACTCCCTGAGCAACCCGTTTGTATTTTCATTTGCCCCCCTTTGCCACATCTGATGCGGCTCGGGAAAATAAAAAGCTGTGCCTAATGTTTGCGTAACTAAACTATGTTTGGCAAATTCCTTGCCTCTGTCCGGCGTAATTGACCGTAATTTATGCGGTTTAAGCAGGGTTATCATCGCCTCTTTCACCAACAATGCTTTTTTTGCCTGCAATCTTTTTCACCAACTCAAAACGGCTTTTGCGTTCCGTCAAAGTAAGCAAACAGGCACCGCCTGCGACACCCAATACCGTATCCGCCTCCCAATGTCCGAAACGGCTGCGGTTTTGCGCTGAAATCGGGCGTTCCTCCAATGTATGCGAAATCGTGATTTTTCCACGCTTTTCAAGATGATTTTTTCTCCGTCTTGTTCTGCCTTTATGGCGTAATTTTCGGCTTGCTTTGCCTTCGCTGATATCCAGCCAACCTTGATGAATCGCGCGGTAAATCGTATTAAAACCGATTGATAAATCAGATTTTTCAAATTCTAAGCGCTTGCTGAGCTGTTCGGGCGACCACTTGCCGTCCAACACCTTGCTTTGCACCAAATGATGATATTCCGCCCGTTTTAAATTGGGTATCGCTTTGCACTTTTTCCGATGCTTGATAGCCGCTGTGCGCCGAACTCGCTCGATATACTTTGAGTACATGCCTTTTTAGCTCACGGGAAATGGTGCTGCAGCTCCGCCCTAATTGTCGGGCAATCTCGGATTGTTTTTTGCCTTGAGCGAGCAGAATCATTATGCTTTCCCGTTCTGAAAGCGTAAGATGTCGGTAATAAGCGTTCATTTTAGAGTCCTTTTTTGTTGGGGAACAAAATTATACTCTATTATGAATGCTTCTTTTTTTTGCACTTGGATTGTAAATTCAAGAACATAAAAATCTACACAACTCAGCTAAATTTCTGCTTGCTATTATTCGCATAAGTATTTTATAATCCGCAGCATTGTTGCACTACGAGATGAGAGCCGTTGCTACAATAAGACCATTTGAAAAAATGTGTCGCGACGTATTCAGAAATGAATGTGCCCCTGAAAAGTTCTACTTTTCAGGGGCATCGTCTTTTTAGGTTGAATTAATTCATATCAAAATATTTGTGATACTCCTTACGTACATCGCCTAATTCATTGATAATCGTGCGAACAGTTACTTCATCTTTATTTTCAATCGCTATTTCTAAATCCGCAATTAATTTACGTATTTGCTGTATACCTTGCAGAAATTTTTCCTGATCTTGCGCATTAGCGTCAATACTCAATGCCTCTGCTTGACTAGCCCATTGGCTCAATTGTGCCGCAGGCTCTGCCATTGCCGCTATATTATCTGCGCCGTTAATAGCTTTAAAATTCCGTCCCATCAATTTCATTGTCGCTTCTAAATCTTTAGAGTCGTCAATAATTGCTGCCGCTGGCAAAGATGTTGCCGGAGCTTCAATATTAAGCGCTTCAACAGATGGCTGCACAATAGTTTGTGTACTTTCAGTGATAACATTACCATCAAGAACAAGCGCTTGAGTAATTTGCGTTTCTGTTACTACATCTGCTTTTACGGTTGAATCCGGACGTGCTTGTGCACGATCTTCTGCATTGGAGGTCTGCGCCATAGACGTAGCGCTAAATAAGATTGCCGATACAAGAAATAATTTTTTCATCTCTACCTCTGTTTTATATTAAAGGGACTAACAATATAACAAGATCGGCAATATTTGTGTTTTACATTCAGTTAAGCTTCAAGACTTATTTTGATTAGTTTTCTTTTTTATCGGACTTAGCCAATCCGGTTTTTCTTGCAAATCTGCACGAGTAAAAGCCAAGCTATCTGCGGAAATATTTTGCGTAATCACTGAGCCTGCGCCAATCGTTACGCGATCACCAAGACGCAGCGGCGCAACTAATGCGGTATTTGAGCCGACAAAAACCTGATTACCTATTTCCGTGCGGTATTTATTCACGCCATCATAATTACAAGTAATGGTGCCGGCGCCAATATTGACGTTTTTCCCAATGATAGCATCGCCGATATAGCTTAAATGGTTTACTTTGCTTCCTTCATCCACTATGCTCGCCTTAATCTCAACGAAATTGCCGATTTTTGCCGCCCGTTTTAATTGTGTATTTGGACGAATGCGCGCATACGGTCCGATTTCTGCATCAGCCGCAATCTGCGATTTTTCAATCATGCTCATCGGCTGTACGCGTACATTATCCCCCAATTCACAATCAATCAGCACACTGCCTGCACCAATATGCACATGATTTCCTAAAACAACTTTTCCTTTGAAAAAAACATTCGGCTCAATCAAGACATCATGCCCGACACTAATTTGACCATGCACATCAATTCGAGCAGGATCAATCAATGTAACGCCTACGGCTAATAATTGCTGGGCTTGACGTTTGCGATATACCGCCTCTGCCTGTGCGAGCTGCGCACGATTATTAATGCCTAAAGTTTCTTCTTCATTTTCAGCAAGTAATGCCGATACCTGCCAACCATTATCAGATAATAAGGCGATTAAATCCGTCAAATAATATTCTTTTTGTGCATTCTTATTATCAATTTGGGGCAAATATTCACGTAATAAAGCATTATTAATCGCCATAACGCCTGTATTGATTTCTTGAATTTTACGCTGCTCATCTGTTGCGTCTTTATGCTCGACAATTGCCACCACATTATCTTGAACATCACGCACAATCCTTCCGTAACCGCTTGGATCAGCGAAATTTGCGGTCAATAAGGCGGCTCCAGTCTTTTCCGCTTGCGTCAATAAAGCATTGAGGGTATTAACCGTGAGCAAAGGGCAATCGCCTAATAAAATTAATGTAATTGCTTCACTTTGCAAAAACGGCAAAGCTTGTATCACGGCATGTGCGGTCCCCAACTGCTCTTTTTGCTCAAACCAATGCAAATGAGGATAATCAGAGCTAATTTCCGCTTGTAATTGCTCTCCCAAATAACCGTATATCACAGCACTTGAGTGAATATTTAATTGCTTAAGCGTATCTAATAATAAACTCAACATTGGACGTCCGGCTAAAGGTTGAAGCAATTTAGGGCGCATCGAATTCATACGGGTGCCTTTGCCTGCCGCCAAAATCAAAGCATTAAATACATGATGAGACATTCTTTTTTCCTCAAATAAAAAGCCGACACAAGGTCGGCTTAAAAAATACAGCGCTTACCTGCGTGTGCGACGAATAGCTGATAATTGTGCGGTTAATTGCGCCAACTCAGTATGTAGATGTTTACCGTCTTCATCATCCGCCTGCAAACCGTGCATCCTCGCTTCCGCTCGTTCTTTTGCCGCTCGCACTTTGGCTTCGTCTAATTCCGCAGCACGCTCAGCGCTATCCGCTAATATAATCGTCTGCTGCGCCTGAACTTCTAAGAATCCGCCTGAAATATAGATAACCTCTTCCGCTCCTGATTCTAAAGTCAAACGTACTTGACCGGGCTTTAAACTTGCCATCAATGGCGTATGTCCAGCCAAAATGCCCAACTCTCCAGAAGCGGCAGTAACGGCAATTTGCTGTACCGTTCCCTCATAAAGAGAACGGTCTTGACTCACTACACTTACACGAAAAGCATTCGCCATGCTGCCTCCTTAGGCTTGGGCTTTCATTTTTTCAGCTTTTGCCACTGCTTCATCAATGGAACCGACCATATAAAATGCCTGCTCAGGCAAGTGGTCATATTCACCTTCAACAATTCCTTTAAAACCGGCAATCGTATCTTTTAAGGACACATATTTGCCCGGAGAACCTGTAAAGACTTCCGCAACGAAGAAAGGTTGCGATAAGAAACGTTGGATTTTACGTGCACGGGTAACGATTTGCTTGTCTTCCTCAGACAACTCATCCATACCTAAAATCGCAATAATATCACGCAATTCTTTATAACGCTGCAACACGCCTTGCACACGACGCGCAACCGAATAATGCTCCTCGCCAATAATCAAAGGATCTAATTGACGCGAAGTAGAATCCAAAGGATCTACCGCCGGATAAATTCCTAACTCGGCGATTTGGCGGGAAAGCACTACCGTTGAATCTAAGTGAGCAAAAGTTGTCGCAGGAGAAGGGTCAGTCAAGTCATCTGCCGGCACATACACCGCTTGAATCGAAGTAATCGACCCTTTTTTGGTAGAAGTAATCCGTTCTTGCAGCTTGCCCATTTCTTCCGCCAAAGTCGGCTGATAACCTACTGCGGAAGGCATACGACCTAAGAGTGCCGATACTTCCGTACCCGCCAAGGTATAACGATAAATATTATCCACAAAGAACAGAACATCACGCCCTTCTTCACGGAAATATTCCGCCATAGTTAAGCCTGTTAAAGCAACACGGAAACGGTTACCTGCCGGCTCATTCATCTGTCCATAAACAAGAGAGACTTTGTCTAATACATTAGACTCTTTCATTTCATAGTAGAAGTCATTACCTTCACGAGTACGTTCGCCGACACCGGCAAAAACGGAATAACCGCTATGCTCAATCGCAATATTACGGATAAGCTCCATCATATTAACGGTCTTGCCAACGCCTGCGCCGCCAAACAAACCGACTTTACCGCCTTTGGCAAAAGGACAAAGCAAATCAATAACTTTAATACCGGTTTCTAATAGCTCGGTAGAGCTTGATAATTCATCATAAGCAGGCGCTGCACGGTGAATGCCCCATTTAGCTTCCGCTTCAATTTCTCCTTGATGATCAATCGGCTCACCCAACACATTCATGATACGACCTAAAGTCGCCTTACCTACCGGCACCTGAATCGTTTTACCGGTGTTTTTAACCGACATACCGCGAACCAAACCATCTGAAGCGCCCATCGCAATGGTACGCACAACACCATCGCCAAGCTGCTGCTGCACTTCAAAAGTAATCCCGTTCTCTTCACCGATTAACGCATCATTGATATTTGGGATTTCATTAATTGGAAACTCAATATCTACTACCGCGCCAATAATCTGTACAATTTTGCCCGTACTCATAAAAACTCTCCTAATTCATTAGACGGCATCAGCGCCGGCAACAATTTCTGTTAATTCTTGGGTAATCGCCGCTTGGCGAGCTTTGTTATATTTCAGCTGCAATTCATTAATCAATGAACCGGCATTATCAGAAGCATTTTTCATTGCGATCATGCGTGCCGACATTTCAGATACGATATTTTCAAGCATCGCTTGTCTGACAATGCTTTCCAAATAACGCTTCATCAAGCGCTCAAGTAATTCGTCTGGAGAAGAATCATATACATAATCCCAAGAATGGCTGGCAGTCTTACCATCTCCATGTGCGATATTTGCCGGCAAAAGCCGTTCAATAGTCGGTTTTTGCGCCATCGCATTAATGAATGTGTTGCCAACAATATAAATTTGCTGAATTTCGCCGCGTTCGAAAGCTTCAATCATTGGATGGACTGCACCAATCAAATCCTGAATTTCCGGAGCTTCCGGATAATTCTCTACAGCCGAAATAATAGGAATATTGGCCTGACTTAAAAAGCTGACACCCTTTCTGCCAAAGACAGAAGCAACGACTTTACGACCTTGTGCTTTTTGATCACGCACATGCTGTAAAAAAGTTTTAAATAAATTAATATTTAAACCGCCGCATAAACCGCGATCAGTACTAATTAAGATATACCCAACTTTCTCAATCGCTTCTTTTTCATAACCAGTTAAAAAAAGATGCTGTTTTGCAGTACTCGCCTTTACCAAATGCGCAATCACACGCAGAATACTCTCAGCATAAGGTCTTCCTACTCGCATTTGATCTTGCACACGGCGAATCTTTGAAGCAGCTACCATTTCCATGGCACGCGTAATTTTCTGCGTGTTCTTTATGTTCTTAATCTGACCGCGTATTTCTTTGGCATTAGACATTGCGATTCCTTACCAAGTACCTTTTTCTTTGAACTCATCTAATGCAGTGCGAATTGCTGTTTCAATTTCATCATTATAATCGCCTTTTTCATTAATGCAATCTAATAATGCTTTATGTTCGCTACGCATATATGCCAACATCGCTGTTTCATATTGAATGATTTTTTCAACTGGAACAGTATCTAAATAACCTTTATCTGCAGCAAATAATGAAATACCCATTTCTGCTGTATTTAACGGAGAATATTGCTTTTGCTTCATCAATTCGGTAACACGTTGACCGTGTTCAAGCTGTTTACGCGTTGCTTCATCAAGATCGGAAGCAAATTGAGCAAAAGCAGCCAATTCACGATATTGAGCCAAAGCCAAACGAATGCCGCCACCTAATTTTTTAATAATTTTAGTCTGCGCAGCACCGCCAACACGAGAAACAGATAAGCCGGCATTAATTGCAGGACGAATCCCCGCATTAAATAAGTCTGTTTCTAAGAAGATTTGACCGTCTGTAATGGAAATAACGTTAGTAGGCACGAATGCAGAAACGTCGCCCGCTTGCGTTTCAATAATCGGCAAAGCGGTTAAAGAACCTGTCTTACCTTTGACTTCTCCATTAGTTAAACGCTCAACTTCTTTGGCATTAATACGAGAAGCGCGTTCAAGTAAACGTGAATGCAAATAGAAAACATCGCCGGGATAAGCTTCACGGCCGGGAGGACGGCGTAAAAGCAGAGAAACTTGACGATATGCCCATGCCTGCTTAGTTAAATCATCATATACGATCAATGCATCTTCGCCGTGATCGCGGAAATATTCGCCCATTGCACAGCCTGCATAAGCCGCAATATATTGCATTGCCGCCGAATCAGAAGCCGAAGCTGCCACAATGATAGTATGCTTGAGCGCATCGTGTTCTTCTAATTTACGCACAACTGCCGCTATTGATGAGGCTTTCTGACCGATTGCCACATATACGCATTTCACGCCCGTTGTTTTTTGATTAATAATTGCATCTACTGCAATCGCCGTTTTACCTGTTTGACGATCACCGATAATTAATTCGCGCTGACCGCGACCAACCGGCACCATTGCATCAATCGATTTTAATCCCGTAGGTAAAGGTTGATCAACGGATTGGCGCTCTATAACGCCGGGAGCGATTTTTTCGATAGGAGAACTTTGTGCGGTTTTAATCTCACCTTTGCCATCGATAGCCTCACCAAGCGCATTCACAACACGACCCAGTAATTCCCGACCGACCGGCACTTCTAAGATTTTACCCGTACATTTAACCTTATCGCCTTCACGTAAAGCAGTATATTCGCCCAATACCACTGCTCCGACACTATCACGCTCAAGGTTTAGAGCAAGTGCATATTCTCCGCCGGGCAAAGCAATCATCTCGCCCAGCATAACTTGTTGCAACCCTTGAATACGCACAATACCATCAGAAACGCTAATAATCGTCCCTTCTGCGCTGCTTTCTACTTTACTATCATAATCAGCAATTTTATTTTTAATAAAATCACTAATTTCTGCGGCATTTAACTGCATTTTAATTCCTCAAATCTTCTAGCTTTTGGGCAAATTGTTCAATCCGCCCTTTGGTCGACTGATCTAATACCAAACCATCATACTCAATTCTGACACCAGCAAGTAAATCAGCTTGCTCAATCACCTCAAGCAGCACTTTTTTACCCAATTTTTTTTCTAACATTTCTATAATGCTAGCTTTTTGTTGCGATTCTAAGACTTTAGCACTATAAACTTTAGCCTCACACACGCCATCAGCTTGGTGCATTTGCAATATAAATTGCTCGGCAATTTCGGGCAAAACAGAAAGGCGATTATTTTCTTGTAAAATATTCAAGAAATTTTCTTCTTCTTTCCGCATTATTTCGCCGCGATTTTTTTCCAAGCTTTCATTAAGCCAACTTTGCCATTCGGAAAAAAAGCCCGGTACGGTTAATCGAGAAATAATTGCTTCATTTTTGGCAAATGATGCAGAAATCTGCAAAAATTCCTGCCACTTTCCTAAAGATTCATTTGCTAAAGCCTGTTGATATGCGGCTTTAGCATAAGGTCTTGCAATAGTTTCAGATTGAGACATATTAGAATTTCTCGGCTAATTCTTGCAAAAGTCGTTCATGATCTTTTGCATTTACTTCACGCCCAATGACTTTTTCCGCACCTTCTATAACCAAAGCCGAAAGCTTTGATTGCAATTCGCGTGATACTTGATTTTTCTCTTGCTGAATTTGAGCACGCGCTTGATTTAATTCTAAATCACCCACTTTTTTTGCTTCTTCACGAGCAGCATCAACGATTTCATTTGCTTGCTTTTGTGCGCGACCAAGAATTTCATTTGCTTGCGCTTTCGTTTGCTCAAGCAAATCTGCAGATTCTTGCTGCGCACTTTGCATTTTGTGACGTGCACTGTCTGCCAAACTCAAACCTTCAGCAATTTTTTGCTGACGTTCAGCAGCTACTTTGGCAAAAATTGGCCAAATGACTTTATGCACGAACCACCAAAATACTAGGAAAGTGCCTACCTGGCCAATTAGGGTCAGAGTAATATCCATAGGATTGTACCTTTGGTTGATATGTCAAATTACGGCTGAATTCCACCAAGCAATGGATTAGCAAATACCATAATCAATGCAATTACCACACTAATCATCGCAATCGCATCTAATAAACCGGCGATAATGAAGAATTTGGTTTGCAATGGGTTCATCATTTCAGGTTGACGAGCACTGCTTTCGATATATTTGCCACCTAAAATAGCAAATCCAATACCTGTCGCCATTGCTGCCAAACCTAAGATAACGGCAATTGCAATTGCTGAAAAGCCTTGGATATGCATAAACGCTTCAATATTTCCCATGGGTATCCTCCTAGAGTAAATGAAATGAATGGAAAATTAGTGAGATTCTGCCATCGACATATAGACGATTGTCAAAATCATAAAAATATAGGCTTGCAGGATAACTACCAAAATATGGAAGATAGCCCAAGCACCGCCCGGTATAAACTGAACAAAAAATGGTAACAAAGCAATCAGAATAAAGACTAATTCGCCTGCAAACAGATTACCAAACAAACGCAATGATAAAGAGATAATCTTAGCGAAATCTTCAACAATTTTTAACGCAAAATTTATTGGGAATAACAGTGCCTTTTTCCACAGTACTTCTGCCTCGAAAGGATGAGACCCCATTGCTTTCAACAAGCCCATCGCGCCATGATTCGCCTTAAAAGCATACACATAAGTCAAAACCACAATAGTGATTGATAAGGCAAAGGTCGCGTTCACGTCTGTCGAAGGCACTACTTTCAGATAAGGAATTCCGACCAAAGAAGCGGCCGCCGGAAGCAAATCGACAGGAATGAGGTCCATCACGTTCCACAATAAAATCCAACAGAATACCGTTAAAGCTAAGGAACCGATATCTGCTCTTGATTTGCCGTAAAAATCTTTAACCGCATCATTGACAAAATCAAAAATCATCTCGGCAAAGTTTTGAGCAAAACCAGGTACGCCGCTGTCCATTTTTTTCGCAATGCTATAAAAAAACCAACAAAACAACACACCTAAAAGAATAGAGAAAAAGAGCGTATCAATATGTAAAGACCAAAATGTTCCCGGTTCGCCAATCACAAGATTGGTCATATGATGTTGGATAAATTCCGCAGCACCGGTTTTACCGCTATGTTCTGCCCCTGCCATATTTCCTCACTTCAGTATAAGCATCATAAAATAGCCGCCTACATAGGTTGTCGCAAATCCTATGACTAACCCCAAGGCATTTACTTGCATTTTCAGAAAAATGATCATCAAGATAATAATGATCAACCATTTTAATATTTCACATAACCACATCAGCGCATAAAACGTTCTTGCCTTCAATACCTTCGGCAATTTTCTTATAACTAGCATCAATGCAGCGCTTGTTATAATACTAACGAGAGTACCTAAGAATATTGGATGAGCAAGATAACGATAAGCTGACAGCCATGTCAGCACTAGCAAAACGATAGCAATTACCGTTTGTGTAACTAGTAATTTAACTACTGTTTTTTGCATTTGCGTTTATTGTCGGAATTATAAAAGCTAGCACACACGCGGTCAACGAAAAACTCACCAAAACCTCCATTTTTACCACTCAAACAAAGAGAATTATAGAATTAATCGAGACTTAGAACAATCACTCTCTGCATCATTTATATTCTCACCATGAAGAAAAGTGCCGCCCGGACTAAATCGAAGACGTAGAAAAATAATACAAGACAGCGAACCTTAAACAGGACAGAGATAGTCAAAGAGTTGAAAAAATATTACGGCCTTGGCCCGCCTTGCCGTACGCTGTTGTACTATCTGCGGCTCGCCGCCTTATACTAATTTCCACTTTCCCGCTATAGTAGCAGGATAAGCCGTAGTATTTTTCGATTCTCCGATAATAACGGTCGCTTATCTTCATGTAAATTATTAATTTCAAACGTATATCTCTAATTTCATGTTAAGATGAGGTATTCATTTAAGCTAAAAGACAACATCATGAAAAAATCATTTATTCCCTTTATGTTATCAGCCGCTTTTCTTCTCAATGGCTGCGTAACCGGCCATCTCTGGAGCGAAGCCACAAGCGACGATATTTCCATTTCTTATCAGGATATCGGCAGCGATAAAATCCATGCCTTCGGACAAGTCAAAACCACTACCGCACAACTGGAAGCCGGCAGCCTCATTATGATGGGCGAACGCTATTGGTATGTGCTAAACCCTGATTCCTCTGAAGACATTCAAACAGTGCTTAATGCCAAACTCAGCCAGCGCTATCAAATCTTTGACCACAATAACCGCAAACCGCTGCCCGCTTTGCCGGCAGTGCTCAGCGAAGAAAAAGATCCGACTTTCAGCAGCCGTTTCTGCCTGCGTTATGACATTCCTGAGCATCTTTCCGCCACCCAAGCAGCACAAGAACAAACGGAACTTTTGCGTGAGAAATTTACACCGGCAGCAGAAATGCCGCAGCAATACCATCGCTGCTTTTCCGCCGTCGGGAAAACCTTCTCCAAACCGGAAAATTTCAAAGTGGATTACCGCTTTGAGCAATATGTGCCTGTCAGTCTGGAAATGCGCCGAACAGAAAAGAAATCGAAAGATATGCTTGACGTACTCTTGACCATCGTCGCAACACCTATCGCTCTTACTACCGATGCCGCAATTGCCGTCGTCGCCGTACCGGCTCTGCTCTTATCTCTGCCGGCTGAAAAGTAAAAAATATCGCCCGATACTTATCGGGCGATATTTGCACAAATGGCAACTGCGCTTGAAGTCTTAGGAACGTTGATCAAAACCCCATTTGCCGAAAATCGATTCCAATTCATCAAGGGATTGGTATTTCAAGACAATTTTGCCATTGCCTTTTTTCTTGTGATTGATTGCCACGGCAAAGCCGAGAAAATCGCTGACGCGCGATTCAAGGGCTTCGATATCGGCGTTTTTCAAAGGTATTTTGACCGCTTGTTCTTCTTCGCCCTTAAGCAATTGCCGCACCCGCGCTTCTGTCTGGCGCACGGTCAGTTCTTTGGCAATGATTTCGCCGACCATCATTTGCTGTTGGGCAGGTGATAGGCTGAGCAAGGCGCGGGCATGTCCCATATCGATTTTTTCATCGCTCAAGGCTTGTTTTACCGGCTCGCTTAATCCCAGCAGGCGCAAACTATTGCTGACGGCGGAGCGCGAGCGCCCGATTAATTGCGCAATACGTTCATGCGATAAAGAAAATTCATTCGCCAATTGCTGCAAGCCCTGCGCTTCTTCCAAGGCATTTAAGTCGGAGCGTTGCAGGTTTTCAATCAATGCCACGGCAAGGGCTTGGCGGTCGTCATAATGTTTGACCACGCAGGGCACTTTGTTTAAGCCCGCTCTTTGCGAGGCGCGAAAACGCCGCTCGCCGGCGACTATTTCATAGCGTTCATGTCCGATCGGGCGTACGACTAAGGGTTGCAATACGCCGTGTTCGCTAATCGATTGCGCCAATTCGCTGAGCGTCTGCTCGTCAAAAAGGCGGCGCGGCTGATAGCGTCCTGCCTGAATCCGCGCCACATCGATTTCTTTCAGCGTTTCTAATTCGGGTTTTGCCAGTACATCGCGTCCGCTGTCGTTCAAAATATCGCCCAAACCCTTGCTTAAACCGCCTTTTTTCATCCTTTCTCCTTATGCCTCAATTCCCTAAACGCTGCGCCAATTCCTGTGCCACCGCCTGATATGCCAAAGCGCCTTTTGAGCGCGGATCGTATTGCACAATCGGCTGTCCGTAGCTGGGCGCTTCCGCCAAGCGCACATTGCGCGGAATAATTTCGTTAAAAACCAGTCCTTTCAGATGCTCAATCAAATTATCCGAGACTTCGCGCGTCAGCCGCGAACGCGGATCGAACATGGTGCGCAAAAAACCCGCCACACGCAAATCGGGATTAATGCTTTGCCGCACCTGTCCGACCGTATCCAATAATGCGCCCACGCCTTCCAAAGCGAAATATTCGCATTGAATCGGCACCAGCACATATTGCGCTGCCACTAAGGCATTGACGGTTAATATGTTTAATGTCGGCGGACAGTCGATAAAGACCCAATCGAAGCCCTCTATCCAGCCCGTGCAATGGCGCTGCAAGGCGCTGTGTCTTGCCGCTTGGGCGGCTAAATCTTTGTCGTCGGCGCTTAAATTTTCATTGGCGGGCAAGAGCCAAATACCGCTGTCGGGCAAATGCAGACAGACATCTTCAGGCGCTTTGCCGCCTGTTAAAACTTCCATGACGCCGAATTCGATTTCCCGATGCGCCACGCCGCAAGCCACGGTGGCATTGCATTGGGGATCCATATCGATCAGCAGCGTTTTTTTGCCTTCCGCCGCAAAAGCTGCCGCAAGACTGACTGCGCTGGTGGTTTTGCCGACACCGCCTTTTTGATTGCTGACCGCAATAATCTTAGTTGCCATCTACCGCCTCCCGCCGTACGCAAACCCATAAACGCGGCGCATCCAGCAGCGGCACATGCACCTGCTGCACGGTGCTTTTCACAAATCCCGCGATGCTGCATTGCTCATCATCATGCGCTTTCATCAAGCCCCATGTGCTGTCCGCATGCCCCAAATGCGCGCTCACGCGCACAAAGCCGTCAATATCTGCCATCGCGCGGCTGACAATCCAATCCATCGCCTGTTCTGGCTGCCATTGCTCGGCACGCTTAGCGATGACCTGCACATTCTCCAAAGCCAGACAGCGTACCGCTTCGCGTAAAAACGCCGTTTTTTTATGATTGGATTCAACCAAATACAGCGACCATTGCGGTCTTGCCATTGCCCACATCAGACCGGGGAAACCCGCGCCGCTGCCGATATCGGCAATCCGCAGCGCAGAGGCGTTCAGCAAAGGCACAAGCGCCAAGCAATCCAAGAGATGCAGGCGCACCTGCTCCTCAGGCGCACGCACCGCCGTCAAATTATGCACGCGGTTCCATTTCTCCAAAAGCTGCAAATATTCTTGCAAGCGCGCAGACAAGGAAGGCGGCACATCGATGGCTAATGCCGCCAAACCCAGCTCAAGCAAAGCACTCACTGACATGAATTATTTTTTCCCTGCCAAGCGCGTGAAATATTCCAATAATAAAGCTACGGGACGACCCGTACCGCCTTTACCGCCGCCACGCTGCCAAGCTACGCCGGCAATATCCAAATGCGCCCAATCGTATTTTTGCGCAAACTGGCTTAAAAATGCCGCTGCCGTTACCGCCCCCGCCTCGCGCACGCTAGAAGCATTCGCCAAATCCGCAAAAGGACTCTTCATCATCTCGAGATAATCCTCATCCAAAGGCATACGCCAAACGCGGTCATGCACCGCTTCTCCCGCCAAATACAAAGCCTGCTCCAGCTCCGCATTATTGCCGAACAAGCCCGCGCGCGGCGAGCCGAGAGCAATCACACAAGCGCCGGTCAAGGTCGCCAAATCAATTACCGCCTGCGGTTCGTAGCGCTCGGCATAAGTCAAAGCATCACAGAGAATCAAACGCCCTTCGGCATCCGTATTTAAAATCTCAATCGTCTTGCCAGACATGCTGCGCACAATATCGCCGGGCTTGACCGCCGCACCGCTGGGCAAATTCTCCACCGCAGGAATCAAAGCCACCACATGCACAGGCAATGCCGCCTTTGCCACCGCCGCCATCGCGCCGAATACCGCCGCCGCACCGCCCATATCGTATTTCATCAAATCCATGCCATCGGCAGGTTTAATCGAAATACCGCCGGAATCGAAAGTCACGCCCTTGCCCACCAAGACCACCGGCTTTTTATTCACCGCTTTTGCCGGCTGATAGCTCATCGTAATAAAACGCGGCTCCTGAACCGATCCTTGCGCCACACAGAGCAAAGCACCCATTTCCAAAGCCTTAATCTCTTTGGTTTTCAGCACTTTTACCGATAAATCCTCATATTGCTCCGCCAATTGCTCGGCTTGTTCCGCCAACCAGCGGGGCGTACACACATTCGGCGGCGTATTGCCCAAATCGCGCGTCAAACTGCAACCCGCATTCAAAGCATCCGCCCAAGCCAAATCCTGCTCGACCTGAGTCTCTTTTTTCTCAAGCAGCCATTCGCCCTGCCATTTCTTGCGCCATTTTGCCGCCTTTTTATCGCTGTCGCTTATCGTCTTAAACTGCTCAAAACGATAAGCGCTATGATATAAAGCGCCGACAAAAACACGCGCCGCCCGACTTACCGGCACATCTTGCAAAGCAAAAACGCATTTATCCCAGCGATGCTCGGCAATCTGCGACCAAACCGCAGGCGCTATCTGACGCAAAGCCCCCTCGCCTGCCGACAAACACAATACCAATACGCGCGCCGCTTTCACGCCCTCGACCGCATGGAACAAAGCCCATTTGCCCGCCTCCGGCAAATCACCCGCCTGCTGACGCGCGGAAAAATAGCCCTCCGACGCCTTATCCACAGCCTGCAAAGCCTCGCCAAAACGCCCTTTATCATCCAACCACAGCACCAAGACATCAGCGCCGACTTTCGCCGCCTGCGCATTTTTAGCAATCACATTCATAAAGCACCCTGTAAAAAACAAAGACAGGCTTAACCTCAGCCCTCAAAACAGTTTAGAATACCATAATCACATAACGAATTCAGACGAAGGAAACATGAGGCTTCCTACCCTTTACCGCTACATCATGCGCGAAATCGCCGCCTTATTCATCGCCATTATCATCATTTTGCTGGCAATTATTTTGAGCTTTCGCCTAGCGCGCCTGCTCTCCGCCGCGGTGGCGGGCGACATGAGCCTGTCCGCCGTGTGGCAGCTGATCGGCTTGCAGGCGGTAAATATGCTGATTATTTTAATTCCGGTCGCCCTGATTTTAGCCGCGGTCATGACCCTAAGCCGCCTCTACAGCGACCAAGAAATGAGCGCCGTATTCGCCAGCGGCATCAGCCGCGCCCACATCCACCGCATCATCTTTGTAAGCGCCGCTCCCGTCTGCACCCTGCTCTTGTATCTCACGCTGATGATTATGCCCGATGTGTACCGCCAAAGCGCCGCCATCCGCGACCAAGCCCGACAGCAAGCCAGCTTTGCCCTGCTTAGCGCCAACAGTTTCCGCCGCCTTGACAACGGCATCAGCATCCACACCGGCGATTTCAATGCCGGCGCCTATCAAGACTTCTTCATCGCCCAACACGGTGCAGGCAACAATGCCGTCATCTTTTCCGACAGCGGACGCATCGAAACCCGCGGCACGGAGCATTTCCTGCATCTCAAGCAAGGAACGCGTATTGCTTGGCAGGATAACCATGACATGCAAGAAGCCGGTTACACCGAATTCCGCGCCGCCGAGTTGCATTTGCCGAGCAGCGAAAGCCGCCGCGACGAACGTCTGCGCAACCTCCCTACTGCAGAACTGGGCACCGACAGCCGCGAACATCTCGCCGAATGGCAAACCCGCCTTAATCCCGCCGTCGCCATGCTGATTTTCTGCTTGTGCATCCCCATGCTTGCCCACACAGGCCCGCGCAAAGGACGCCAACAAAAACTCCTTCCCGCATTCTTGTTATTCGCCATCTACAGCAGCGCCCTTGATAACGCTGTGAAAGCCGTGACCAAAGGCTCTCTGCCTGCCTTACCGGGCAGCTTTATCGTACATGCCGTGGTTTTTACCGGCATTTTCTGCTGGTGGCTTAAAGCAAGGAAATCCCTCTAATGAGCAAATTCGACCGCTATTTACTGCGCACGCTACTCATCAGCACCTTTGTGACCTTAATATTCCTTTTAGGCATAGATTTTCTCGTACAAAGCAGCGATGAAGCCGACAATCTAGGCGTAGGCAAATACTCATTCCTTGTAATGATATATGTTCTTGCTCTGCAAATTCCCGATAAAATTATCGAATTTCTGCCTGCCGCTATCTTAGTCGGCAGCATCATGGGACTGGGACAACTGGGCAATCAGAACGAACTCACCGTTGTACGCGCCGCCGGCGTTTCCAAGCTACGCCTCTCACGTGCCGGTATTCTCATGGCTTTTTTCCTAGGCATCGGACTCATCGGCATCAGCGAATACATCGCCCCCGGCATGAATGACAAAGCCGAACTCACGCGTAATCAAGCACTAGGACGGGCAAGTGCCAATCATTTTGCACAAGGTATCTGGCTAGACAGCGGCGAAGACGGCTACGTGCATATCGCCCAATTCAATCCCGACGGTAGCTTAGGCGGACTCAGCTTTTATCGGCAAGACAGAGAAGGCAATATCCGCATAGACAAAGTGCGTCGAGCCGAACATCAGGGTGATTACTGGCAACTCAGCGACAGCCATAGCATCATGCTTAACAGCACACGCTATCAATTGGGCGAAGGCAGAAACACTTGGCATAATTCCGTCAATCCGCAAACCTTAAGCCGCCTTGCCGATACCTCTAGCGCTCAAACCATCGCCGAACTCTATACGCTCACGCAATTCCTCAAAGCCAACCGTATTGAGCATCGCAATGAATCATTGCGCCTATGGCAGCAACTCTTTCTGCCGCTTTCTACGCTCGCTATGCTTCTGCTCGCCCTACCCTTTGCCTACGGACAAGTACGCAGCGGCGGCGGTGGCGCACGTCTGCTCATCGGCATCTTGCTCGGCGTGAGTTACTACGTGCTGCAAGCCATCCTCTCTAGCATGGCATTATTGCTGCATTGGCCGCCGATACTCGGCGCCTTGCTGCCCATACTCATACTCGGCATACCGCCCTTTATCGCCCTCTTACGCAATTAAGCGTTACCGCCCGTGTAAAAAATTACAAATAGATAAGGTAGCCTGCTAAAAACGCTAGCAATTTGAGCTTAAAGCGGCTACCCTTACGCAAAGGCGGCTGATAAAGTCATACAAAGCAAATTCATACGAATTTCCTGAACTTATTACACAGCACTGACAATTTCCTTATGCAAAAAAATCATATCTGTATTGCATTGGCTCTAGGATATAATCCACGGCATCGCAAGATATTTTTTAACACTTGAAAAGGAAACAGAAAATGCTACAAACTCTATTCAAAGCAACAGGTATCACCGCAGAAAACAGCGACAAAGTAAAAGAAGCCGGTTCGGCCGTTGCAGACGTAAAATGGGTAAACATCAATAACGACAATGTTGTCGTAACCCATGGAGAAGCTTTCGATGCTGATGGCTTTATCAGCGCCGTCAGCGGAACAGGCGTCAGCTTAAGCAAATAAGCCTAAAGCCTATATCAAGCCGGTGTTCGCACCGGCTTTTTTTATGACGTACAATAAAGGCTTTGCTTAGGAAAGCCATGACCGCCACCCTCAAACCTCAGGATTGCACCCTATTTGAACTGCCCTTTTTTCAATTCAGCCAACTGCGCAAATACGCCCCTGATGAGATTGAACCGCTCAAAGCCGCCTATAAACAGGCATGGAATCAATGGCGGCAGATTATCTGGCAAACCGCCGACCTGCTTGGCGAGGATTTCGCCCCCGCCCATATCGAACGCTGGAGCAACGGCTGGCAGCTTCGCGCACATTTCTTCGCCTTCTTCAAATACCGGCAATACCAATCTTCTGCTAGCATCTTATCGATTATCCTCAACCGCCGCCGCTTAAGCCTGAGTTTGGATTGGCATGCCTACCGCGCCGACCGTTCCGCTTATCCTCTTGACTACTACCAACAATGGGCAGCCGCACTCAATCAGTCCGCCGATTTACGCAGACAATACGCCGATTTCGAACTCTGGCAAGACAGCGACAGCGAATACGCCGATTATAAAACCCTTGCCGAACATCCCAATCCTCTGCCTCTGCTTGTCGCGCCGCATTACTACATCATCGGCAAACAGCTCAATGCCTCCGAACTCGGTGCATACGACAGCAGCCAATGGCTTGCCGAACACATCCGTGCCCTGCTTCCTCTCTACGAAATAGCCCATCAGCCCATAGAGGCAGGCAAAATCCGAACAAATGCGCTAGACTAAGCCCTTCACAAAAGGACAGACCATGCAACACTACGAACAAGAAACTTATTTCAACAATCCGACCTACAAAAGCATCCACGACGCCTACAGCTTATGCTTTTTAGGCATATTCCTGTCTTACTTTACCATCATCGCCGCCTTTATCCTGACCCTCGTACAGCGCCCCAAATTCAAAGACAGCCATATAGCCAGCCATGCCGATTACATCCTCTTCGGCTGTCTGTACTACACCGGCTTTATCCTTGCCGCCGTCGGCATCATCTACTGGAATTATCAGCAAAGTTTCTTCAGCCAAGGCAATCTCATTGTCGGCGGATTCCTCTACGTCTTTCCCGCATTCTTTCCCTTTGTGTGGTGGATACGCCGCTTCATGCGCGGCATCAACTATCTCAAACGCGGTCTTGCCATTCCCCGCCCCGCCTCCCCTTGGAGACCCAAATGACATGGAGGCACCGCTTGATGTACAGCCTACTCTTTTTATGCCTTAGCGGCATAGCCCTGCTCGGCTTTGCCTATTATTGGATAGACTACAGCAGCCGCCCCTTCCTGTATGACGACAGCCGCCACATCCCGCACAACCGCCTTGCCGTCGTACTCGGCACCGCCAAATACGTAGGACAGAACCGCATCAATCTGTTTTATAACACTCGCATTCAAGCCGCCGCCCAATTATGGCAGGCAGGCAAAGCCGATTATTTCATCGTCAGCGGTGCCAACCCGAACAAATACTACAACGAGCCCGCCGAAATGCGCCGCGACCTTATCGCCGCCGGCATACCCGCCGACCGCATTCAGCCCGATTATGCGGGACTTCGCACCCTCGACAGCATTCTGCGCGCGGAAAAAATCTTCGGCAACACCCGCTACACCATCATCTCGCAACCCTTTCACAATGCCCGCGCCGTTTTCCTTGCCCGCCACAGCGGACATCAAGTCATTGCCTTTAATGCCCGCGACCCGGTGAGTTTTAAAAACAGCAGCAAAACCCGCATCCGCGAAATCGGTGCGCGCTTTAAAGCCCTGCTCGATCTCTTTATCTTGAACAAAGAAGCCCGCATCTACGGCGAGCCCATTCCCTTCCCAAACCAAAATTCCCATGAATCTGACAACACTCTACCAAAAAGCCATTAGCGACAAAGCCTTCAGCAGCGACGCAGCACAACTCGCCGTCATCGCCCACATGCAGCGCATCATCGACGAACTGACGACACAATCCCAAGAAGCACCGCCAAGCAAAAACGGCGGCTTTTTCGCTCGACTGTTCGGCAAAAAAAACACCGCAGCGCAAAAACCGTGGATTCAAGGACTCTACTGCTGGGGCGGCGTCGGACGCGGCAAAACCTTCCTCATGGACCTCTTCATGCAAGCCCTGCCCACCGCACGCAAACGCCGCCGCCATTTCCACCGCTTCATGCTAGAAATCAACGAAGCATTGAACCGATGCTCGCAAATGCAAAACCCGATTCAACACATCGTAGCGGAGATGGCAAAAGAAATCGACGTACTCTGCCTAGACGAATTTTTCGTCTCCGATATCACCCACGCCATGATTCTCGACCGCCTGCTAAGCGCCATGCACGCGCAAGGCATCACCATCATCACCACCTCCAACATCGCCCCCGCCGATTTATACAAAAACGGACTCCAGCGCGAGCGCTTCCTACCCGCCATCGCATGGATAGAAGAGCATCTGATCGTGCATCATGTACCGGACGGCGAAGACTTCCGCCGCCGCCATTTCTCCATGCAAAACATCTTCCGCCAAGCAGACAGCCCGAGCCAACGCCAAGCCCTGATAGACGATCTCAGCGAACTCACGGGACATGCCCCCGCCAAAAACGAAGCGCATTTCCAAGTCGGCAGCCGCGAAATTCCGCTTTATTGGTGCAATAAAGACAGCATCGTCTTTGACTTTGCCCAACTCTGCCAAGGTAACTACTCGCAAAAAGACTACATCGAAATCGCCAAACATTTCGCCTATGTGGGCATCGTCGGCGTACCGATAATGGACGAATACCTAGAAGATGCCGCACGCCGCTTCCTGCTGCTGATTGACGAATTCTACGATCGCCGCGTCAAATTACTGCTGACCACCGCCGACGACATCAGCCGACTCTATCAAGGCAAAAAAATGCGCTTTGAATACGAACGCCTGCAAAGCCGCCTCTTTGAAATGCAAAGCGAAGCCTATTGGCGGGAAGCGCATCTGCCTTAAACGAAAAAAGCCGCAAAAGCGGCTTTTTTCGTCTCTTAGCATCAAAATGAGATTATAGTCAGTTCATAACAAAGACGAACATTATATTTTTAACCTTAGCTTAGGCATTTATACCGGACTGACACACGCCATAACAAATTGTATTGGGTATAAATATCTAAGCTAATAATTTATAAAGAAGTAGGTCGAATTCTTGAATCCGACAAATTTATATTTTAAGTAATATCGGATACAAGTATCCAACCTACCGATTGAAAAATAATCAAGTTTGCCATGAATTAACTATATTTCAGGCGTTCCTCCTGATGAAATGCGCATCTCTCAATCTCATTTTGACCTTAAGGTACTATAGTTTCTTCAGATTAAAATGAGACAATAAAAATTTTCAACATATTGAAAAATATTTCAATATGTTGTCTTAAGGCGTATCATTTTAATTTGAAGAGACTATATATGTGCATGTAATCGACAAACATCAATCAAAATACTGCGCGGCAGTGTTTTGACAGGTTTGCATCTTAATATAGGGCTCGCCGGCATCTAAACACAATCCATTCATCGAACTGCGAATACGTCTGCCGTCTCGATACCATTTTTGATTAGCCCGCCCTGTGCACTCATATAAAATAATATCCGTTCCCGCGCGGCTATCATTGCCTTTAATATCCAAACAGCGTCCATTGTGGCGCAATGTTTGATCCGAATGCCATTGAAACAATTGATTTGATTTGCCATGACAGCTATGGCGAATTAAATACCGATCATTATCGCCGTGAATATCCAAACATTGACCATTCACGCGAAACATTTTGACGCGCCCCTCCTCACGAGAAAGCGAATCGGATTTCACAATAATCACCGGCGAATAAGCAGGTCTGTCATTTTCTACCATAATCGCCGGTATTCCCTCAGTCACCACACATGCCGTTACAGACAAAGCCGTCGCACATGTCAACACAAGTTTTTTCATCATCATGCTTAATGTCGCGCTTTATTACCCAGCATACGCGGCAACACATCGTCACCCTTAATGCGATGCACGATCACCATCACAATATGACCGGTGGCTAAGGCAAATAGAGTCCAAGCTAATAAATTATGCCATTGGCTGCCTAATTTAACCAACCAATCAACACGCTCAGGCGCAGCCGGTAGCAGTGTTATATCGCCGATTGTCAAAGCACCGCGTGCCGCGCCGTATTGACGCAATAAGCCCACAAGCGGCACCGCAATCATCACCGCATATAAAGCCAAATGCCCTAAATGCGCCGCCGTACTGTGCGCCGACGGACGCTTGCCGCTGTTAAACAAAGCCCATAAAACACGGACAATCACCAATATCATCAGGAAATAACCCATGATTTTATGATAATTGCGAAAACCGTTCGTCCATTCCGCTTCTCCGGCAAAGGTCAAAGAAAGTGAAATAAACAGCATAAAGCCAAAGCCCAAAGCCATGAGCCAATGTAAAACACGGCTAATCGTGCCGTAGCGGTGTAAATTGTCAGATTGCATCATGATTTCTTAATTAATATTAAAAAAGCAGCCGCATCAGCGACTGCTTCGCGGCATATCTTTATTTTTCCTGCTCTGCATTATTATTCGGCAAGGTTTCTTCCTGTTGCTGTTGGCGCATTTCTTCATAAATGACCTGCTGCGCCAAAACGGAACCTTCCGGCGCTATAGAAGTTTCGCCCTGCTCCCAAGGCGCATTTTCCGGTACTTCTTCAATATAAATCGTTTTCAAAGAATAATCCGGCTGATAGTGCAAATCGTATTTCGCCGCCTTAATGGTGGAGAACATAATCAAGCTCATGATAACAATCAAAGGTGCACCGGCAAAAATAGAAGCGGTTTGCAATGTATTCAAATCGCCGATAAACATCAGCGTAGCCGGCATTAAACACAAGGTAAAGGCCCAAAACAAACGATTCCAACGCATCGGCTCCTCATCTACTTCATGCTGCACGACGGAAGCCAAAATATAGGAAATGCTGTCAAAAGTCGTGGCGGTAAAAATAATCGCCAATACCGTAAAGACCGCAATCACGACTTTCGCCATCGGCAAAGTATGCAAAATCGCGAAAATCGTCGCCGTTGCGCCCTGTGTTTCTAAGGTATTCAAGACATCCAAAGTGCCGGATAACTGCATATACAAGCCGTAATTACCCAATACGATGAAAAATACCGCGCAGCCCAATGAACCGAAAAACATAGAACCTATCGCCATCTGGCGAATGGTGCGACCTTTTGAGATTTTAGCGATAAACAAACCGATAGTCGGAGCAAATACCAACCACCAAGCCCAATAGAATACCGTCCAATCCTGCGGGAAACCCGTGCGTTTGAAACCATGCTGATTAAATTCGCCGAAAGCCTCCGTCCAAGTCATCATCGTAACGATATTTGAAATCGAACGCCCCAAAGCTTCCAAACCCGTGTTCAAAATAAATACGGTCGGCCCGCAAATCAGCACAAAGAGCAAAAAGCCTAATGCCAGATAAAAATTGATATTGGATAAAAATTGAATGCCTCCGCGCAAACCTTGATAAGCCGAATAGGCGAAAATCATCGTAGTAATAAGCAATACGCCCAACTGCATTGTGATATTGCGCGGCGTACCGAACAAAACATGCAAACCGTCGGTAATCATCGGCGATGCCAAGCCTAAACTCGTGGCACCGCCGCCGATCATGCCGAAAACAAAAAATACGTCAATTAAACGTCCCCAATTGCTTTTGGCAAAACGCTCGCCCAATAAAGGCATCAAACTTTGGCTGACTTTTAAAATCGGCGAATTGCGCACATGCGCGAAATACGCAATCGATACTGCCGGCACCAAATAAATCGCCCAAGCCACAGGCCCCCAATGGAACATGCCGTAAGTGCTTGCCCAGCGAATCGCTTGTGCCGACTGCGGCTCAATGCCGAAAGGCGGTCCTTGGTAATAGTAGATCCATTCCAAAATTCCCCAATACAGAATACTGGCGCCGATGCCGCCGCAAAACATCATCGCCGCCCAAGAGCTGGTTTTAAATTCAATCTCGTCTTCCGGCTTGCCCAATTTGATATTGCCGATATCCGAAAAAGCGATATAAGTCACAAAAACAACTGACAATACGCCAAAAAACAAATAAATACCGCCTAATTTATTGGTTACGAACTGCTTGGTCTGCCCGACCCAATACGCCCCCTGCTCCGGAAAAAAAATCAAAGGCAGCGTTACGCTCAGCAAAATCACTAGTACGCCGATAAAGGTAAATTTATCAATTTTTACATTACTTGCCTGCGTTACGCGCTGATGAAAATTCTTATCCGAATCAAAAGTCCCTAAATGACGATAAACATTGGAATGTTTTGTCGATTCCTGCAAAACGAATGAATTAAATTCCTTAGTATCAGACACATTAACTCCTTATAACAAAATCTTTTCCATATGTAGAAATTGATACCAGAGTAACGAAAAATATGATTAACAAAATTAGATACTATTGCCAAGATGATCATTCGATATTCTGATAAGTTTCCTATAGTTAAGAGAAATTTCAGAAATATTTGTCTGCTGATTTAGATAAACGCAGCTTCCTATTTTTCAGAAAAGATGGCGTCCCCTAGGGGGTTCGAACCCCTGTTACCGCCGTGAAAGGGCGATGTCCTAGGCCACTAGACGAAGGGGACTAATTGAAATTAGTCATACAAACACAGCAAGAAAATGGCGTCCCCTAGGGGGTTCGAACCCCTGTTACCGCCGTGAAAGGGCGATGTCCTAACCACTAGACGAAGGGGACGCAACATAAATTGGTGGAGCTAAGCGGGATCGAACCGCTGACCTCTTGCATGCCATGCAAGCGCTCTCCCAGCTGAGCTATAGCCCCTCACTGTGTGAGTGAGGGGCGCATTTTAGCAGAGGACAATCAGGTGTCAATCTTTTTTCCACTTTGCGTCCAAGAAATTTGCTTATACTTTGATTTTTTTAAATAATCAACTGCCGCTTGTAAACGCCGCACGGCCGCCTCTTTGCCCGCCAAGACGAAACTGACGGCTAAATCCGGCGAGGGTGCGCCGCCTGTCAGCGCAAGACGCGCCGGCTGTCCGATTTTGCCGAAGCCGATATCGAAATGCGCGACCGTTTCTTCAATCGCAGTATGCACGCTGTGTTCGTCAAAATCGCCTAATGCCGCTAATTTTTCCGCCAAATACGTCAAACGCTCGCCGGTCTGCTCGTCCTTAAAGGCTTTTTTCTGTGCTTCCATCGGGTATTCCTGCGGATCAACTGCTATCCAGCACATATGTTCCGCCATTTCTTTCAAGGTTTTGGCACGCTCCAAATAATGCGGAATGGCGGCGGCTAAGGTATGCGCTGCCAAATCATAGCCCTGCGCCTGCAGATAATCCGGCAACAGGGCTTGCAGACGCGCGCTGTCGGCCTGTTGCAGATAGTGCTGGTTCAGCCAACGCAATTTTTCGGTATTAAAGGCGGATGGCGCGCTATTGACTTGATTGATGCGGAAATATTGCATCAATTCTTCTAGCGAGAAGATTTCCTGATCGCCATGCGACCAGCCCAAACGCACGAGATAATTAATAATGGCTTCAGGCAAATAGCCTTCGCTTCGATAATCCAAAACATTGGTTGCGCCGTGGCGTTTCGACAAACGCTGTCCGTCGTCGCCGAGAATCATCGGTACATGAGCAAAGGTCGGTACGGCATAGCCCAATGCCTGATAAAGGTTGATTTGGCGCGGCGTGTTGCTGATATGGTCTTCGCCACGAATGACCATGCTGACTTGCTGCTCGGCATCATCGATGACGACGCAGAAATTATAGGTGGGCGTGCCGTCGCTGCGGCGGATAATAAAATCGTCCAATTCATTATTTTGAATCGTGATTTTTCCGCGCACTTGGTCGTCCCAACTGACCGAACCGTCTAAAGGATTTTTAAAACGCACGACCGGCTGCACACCGGCAACAGGTTCTCCGCCGTTGCGGTATTTGCCGTTATAGCGCGGTTTTTCGCCGCGTGCTTTCTGTGCTTCGCGCATAGCTTCCAGCTCTTCGGGACTGCACCAGCAATAATACGCCAAGCCTTTGGCTATCATGTCTTCAATGACTTGGTTATACAAATCAAATCGTTGGCTTTGGCGAACAATGTCGCCGTCGGCATTAAGCCCCAGCCAGCGCATGCCGTCTAGAATAACTTGAGTAGAGGCTTCGGTTGAGCGTTCGCGGTCGGTGTCTTCAATTCGCAGACGGAATACGCCTTGATGCTGACGCGCATGCAGCCATGAGAATAAAGCGGTGCGCACACCGCCGATATGCAAATCGCCCGTCGGACTGGGCGCAAAACGTGTAATAACCACAATATTTCCTTTCTTTAATTGTTGACGCGTATTTTACGCGCATTTTCCAATAAGCTCATCCGGCTTGCGCCGCAAACCAATGTCGGACAAAGTGCGCCGCCCATTGCTGTGAAAAATCTTCCGTTTCTACCGCCGCCCATTCGCGGATTTGCGCCATTTTCATGCCCTGCAAGCCGCAGGGATTGATGCGGGTAAAGGGTGATAAATCCATATCTACATTCACCGCCACGCCGTGATAGGTACAGCCGCGACTGACTTTTAAACCTAAAGAAGCGATTTTGCGCCCGTCTGCGACATAAACGCCGGGGGCGTCGGCACGCGCGGCGGCCTGAATGCCGTAAGGCTTTAAGCTGTCAATCGTCGTTTGCTCAATCATGCTGACTAAGGGACGAATGCCGATATCGGCGCTTTTGATATCCAGCAATAAATAAATCACCGCCTGCCCCGGCCCGTGATAGGTAACTTGTCCGCCGCGGTCGATATGTACGACGGGAATATCGCCGGTTGCCAGCAAATGCTCGGCTTTGCCCGCCAAGCCCTGCGTAAAAATCGGCGGATGCTGCACCAGCCATAGAACATCATCTTCGGGGCTGCGGCAGCGCTTTTGGGTGTAATCCAGCATCGCCTGCCAAATCTCGCGATAATCGCGCAACCCGAGAGAAACGACCGGCAAGCCTTGCACCTGCATCATAATGCCATAATCACATGCGGCGAATCGCTCAAAGCCTGATAAACCGCATCGATGGCGGCTTTATCATAAAACATCGCCGTCAGGCTGATCGCCAGATAATTGCCGTTTTTGCTGGCTTGTTCTTTCATACCCAAACGGTCTTGCTCGGGAATAAGGCGATTGACGATGTCTAAAATCTCCGCCTGAAATTCAGGGGTATTTTTGCCTGTAATTTTAATGGGAAAGCGGGCGGGAAACTCGATTAAGGTTTCTTCGCCTGCCGTTTGATTGTCTGTATTAGTCATTATTCCACCACATTTTTAAACCATGCCAAGTACGTTTGAAAAAGCCGGCTTCCGCCACCGCTTCCGCCGCCACCGCCGGCACGGTCGCATAGACTTGTCCGCCCGCCGCGATACGGATATCGCCCAAAACCTGCCCTTTGGCAATCGGGGCAACCAGCGTGCCGTTGATATTCAAAGTCGCGGTCAAGCTGTTTTTCGCCTCATTCGGCACAAGCAGATTAAGTGTTTGCTGCGCCGCGATATTGACGCTGTCCGTCTCGCCTTTAAACACCTGCGCTTGGCTTAAGACCTGCCCTGCCTGCACGGGACTAATGCGGCTAAACAGAGCAAAACCGCTATTGAGCAATTGCAAAGAAGCCTCATAGCGATGCTCTTCTTTTCTCGCGCCCAATACCACGCTAATCATACGCGCCTCGCCGCGCTTTTCCGAAGCTACCAAGCAAAAGCCCGCCGCATCGGTATAGCCGGTTTTCAGCCCGTCAACATTGGCATTGCGCCACAATAAACGGTTGCGATTTTGCTGCTTGATTTTATTCCATACAAATTCTTTCTGACTGTAGTAATGATAATATTCGGGGAATTGCATGATAATCGCCCGCGCCAACAGGGCAATATCGCGCGCGCTGCTGTAATGCGCCTCGTCGGGCATGCCGGTAGGATTGACGAAATGGGTATTTTTCATGCCCAATTGCGCCGCCGCCTGATTCATCATCTGTGCAAAACCTTCCACCGAGCCGCCGAGATATTCCGCCAAAGCCACGCTGGCATCATTGCCCGATTGCACAATCATGCCTTGAATCAAATCGCCCACCGCCACCTGCGAATTAATCTCCACAAACATGCGCGAGCCTTCCTGCTTATAGGCTTGCTGACTGATACTGACCTTGTCTTCCAGCGTGATTTTGCCGCTTTGCAGGGCTTGGAAAGTCAAATAGGCGGTCATCAATTTGGTAATGCTGGCAGGCGGCAAGGCTTGATCGGCATTGCGTTCGCGCAAAATCTGTCCGCTTTCGGCATCCATCAGCACATAGCCGGAAACCAAATCATCAATCGCCGCTTGCTGTGCGAAAAGCGGCTGCCACAGCAAAAACGGCAACCAAATCAATAATAGGAATTTTTGTACGACAGCTTTCATTTTATCCTTTGGGCGCAAATAAAAGGCGCAGTCTATCATAGCGCATCGATTTCTTCAGGCGCGACGGGCTGCGGCGGCAAGATCCGCTTGTGCCGCGAACGATCGTGCCAAAAAGCAATCCTCTCTTGCGTCGCCGCCGATACGCTTTCACCGCGCAGAAAGCGGTCTAAATCGGCATAGCTGAAACCCAATTCGCCCTCATCCGTCTGTCCTTTCCACAAACCCGCGCTGGGCGCTTTGCTCAGCACTTGTTCCGGTACGCCCAAAGCCGCACCCAAGGCAAATACCTGCTCTTTGCGCAAACGCGCCAACGGCAATACGTCTGCCGCGCCGTCGCCGAATTTGGTGAAATAGCCGGTATAGCTTTCCGCCAGATTATCCGTACCTAAGACAATCGCGCGATGGCTCTGCGCCAAGGTATAAAGACAGACCATACGCAAACGCGCCATCAAATTGCCATGCAAGACTTGCTGCCGATCGGGATTGGGCGATAAAGCGGCGCCGATTTGCCCCATCACCGCCTCATACATCGGCGCAATCGAAATCGTCTCGCCGCTTAAGCCGGCTCCGTCTAAAACCGCCTGCGCATCCGCCAAATCCGCCGCACTGCTGACCGCCGCCGGCAACATGTAAATATGCTTCGGTGCGTCAATGCGCGCCAGCAAATAAGCGCAGACCGCCGAATCCACACCGCCGCTCAAGCCCAAGACATAGCCGTCCATGGCATAGAGTTCGCGCCGCTGCTCTTCCAACCATTCGCAGACATAATCCGCATATTTCAGCCAATTCATCGTCCCGCCTCCATTTCTTTGGCAATTCCATCCAACATATCCTGTTTTAAATTCCACAGCGGCTGCGACAAATCCACATAATAACCATGCGGATTTTCCAAACGCTTGACTTCACACCACAAAGTATTCAATTCGCTTTGCACATAGGCGCGGATTTCTGCCAAAGTCGGGCGTTTTTGCACGGCTTTGCCGTCCTGCCACACCAATTGCAGACAAGGTTTGGCATGAAAATCCTGCACGGTTTTGCGTTTCCACGGCGCTTGCGGATCGAATAAGGTATAAGGCTGACTGCCGTCTATGGTTTCTTCGCGCAAACTCACCACGTCCGCAATCGCCATCTGCGCCTGATTATATAAACGCCAAACCTGTTTAAAGGCGGGGGTCGTGGTTTTAATCAAGTTTTCGCTGATTTTGATTTTCGGCTCGGCTTTGCCGGCTTTTTCTAAGGAAACGATTTTATACACGCCGCCGAACACCGGTTCGCTGCGCGCGGTAATCAGGCGCTCGCCCACGCCGAAACCGTCAATCGCCGCGCCCTGCTGAATCAAATCTTTAATAATGAATTCATCCAAACCATTAGACACCATAATCTCGCAGTCCTGCATGCCGGCAGCGTCCAGCAGTTCGCGGCAACGGCGGCTTAAATACGTCAAATCGCCGCTGTCGATACGAATGCCTTTAAGCCGCTTGCCCAAAGGCTGCAATACTTCCTGCTGCAGGCGAATGGCATTGGGTAAGCCGCTGCGCAGCACATCATAAGTATCTATCAGCAATACCGTATGATCGGGATAAGTCTGGGCATAGGCGGCAAAAGCGCTGTATTCATCGGCAAAACTCTGCACGAAAGCATGCGCCATCGTGCCGACCGCCGGCACACCGAAGACCACTTCCGCCTGCGTATTGGCGCTTGCCGCCACGCCGCCGATATAAGCGGCACGCGCACCGTATAAAGCCGCATCTGCGCCATGTGCGCGGCGCGAGCCGAACTCAAACACCTTGCGCCCCTGTGCTTGGGCGCAAATCCGCGCCGCCTTGGTCGCAATCAAGGATTGATGATTGAGCGTCAGCAAAAGGAAGGTTTCTAAAATCTGACAATCAATCAAAGGCGCGCGCACGCTGAGCAGCGGTTCATTGGGGAAAACCACCGAGCCTTCGGTAAAGGCGTAAATCTCGCCGCCAAAACGGAAATCGCGCAAATATTGCAAAAAACCTTCGTCAAATCCGCCTTTTTGCCGCAGAAAATCTATCTGTTCAGCGCTAAAAGACAGCTCGCGCACATAATCCAAAACCGTTTCTAGACCGGCAAAAATCGCAAAGCCGCCGTTATCAGGTACGCGGCGGAAATAGTAATCAAAGACCGCCCATTCCTGCGCCCGCCCTTGGGTGAAATAGGCATTCGCCATCGTCAGCTCGTAATAGTCTAATAATAAAGATTGATGCGCTTGCACGGCTAATCTCTCTTGCGCGGCGTAGAAGAATCAATAATTTCCGCCTCAATCACGCTGCCGTCGGCACGATGCGCCTGCACTTCGCCGTCATATTCATAGCTAACATCGGGTTTCACTTTAAACCCGAAACCGCGCACCACGCGCTCAGGCTTAAATGCGCGCAACAGCCCCAGTCCTAATAAGCGGCGCAGCGGCGCAAAAAACAGACACAATGCCAAAATATCGCTGATAAAACCGGGGAAAATCAGCAAGACCCCTGCCAATACGCGGTAAATACCGCCGCCATCGCCTTGATGTAAAGGCTGCACCTGCTGCATTTTCAGCAAAAACCTGATTTGCTCGCCGCGCAAAATCGCTATACCTGCCAGCACGGAAGTAATTACCAAAGCCAGCGTCCCCAAGACGCTGAACACATCGACTACCGCCGACAGCACCATCAGTTCCAATACCAACCAAATCGCAAAAAACAATAATAAAGGCATCATCATCTCCTTGTTGAGAATAAAAGGAATGGTTACAAAATAAGAGAAATCAAGCTCTCTGAACAAAACGCCATGTTTGACAAGCCCTAAAGCCCTGCCTATATTAACGCCCTTTTATTTGATATTAAGGAAAAACTTATGTGCGGAATCGTCGCCGGCGTGGCAGAAAGAAATGTCGTGCCGATTTTATTGGAAGGGCTGAAACGCTTGGAATACCGCGGCTATGACTCCGCAGGGCTGGCGGTCAATAATGGCGATGCCATTGTGCGTACGCGTGCCGTGGGCAAAGTGGCGAGCTTGGTCAGCAAAGCGCAAGCGAATGCCGTACAAGGACAAAGCGGCATCGCCCACACCCGCTGGGCAACGCACGGCGTGCCCAGCGAAGCCAATGCCCACCCGCATATGAGCAGCGATAGCATAGCGCTTGTGCACAACGGCATCATTGAAAACTATCAGGAAATTCGCGCGGAACTCAGCGACCTAGGCTATGTATTCAGTTCCGAAACCGACACCGAAACCATCGCTCATCTCATTCATCACCATTACCGCGACAGCGGCAATTTGCAGCAAGCCGTCCGCCAAAGCCTCGTCCGACTGCGTGGCGCTTATGCGATTGCGGTCATGGCAGCAGACAAACCCGATGAAATCGTCGCCATACGCCACGGCTCGCCGATGGTCATCGGCATCGGTATCGGCGAACACTTCATCGCCTCCGATATTTTTGCCCTGCTGCCGGTTACACGCCGCTTTATCTATATGAAAGAAAGCGATTTGGCAGTGATTATGCGCGGCGAATACCGCATCTATGACGCGCAAGACCAATTGGTTACGCGAGACATCGTAGAAAGCGACCAAAGCAACGACATCAGCGGCAAAGGCGAATACAAACATTTCATGCAAAAAGAAATCTTTGAACAACCCACCGCCATTGCCGACACCCTTGAAGGCCGCCTTGCCCACGGCAAATTGCAGCTTGCCTCTTTCCGCCCCGAACTCTTAGACGTCCTCAAACGCACCCGCCAACTGCACATCATCGCCTGCGGCACCAGTTACCATGCGGGATTAGTCATGAAATACCGCTTTGAAGAAAGCGGCATCGCCACCCACGTCGAATATGCCAGCGAATACCTCTACCGCGACGTCGCCGTGCCCGAAAACACCCTATTTCTCAGTCTCTCGCAATCGGGCGAAACCGCCGACACCCTCGCCGCATTGGAAAAAGCCAAAAACAGCGGCAAATATTTAGACTTTCTCGCCATCTGCAATGTGCCGGAAAGCGCACTGACCAGAGCCGCAAACTTTAACCTCCTGACCCGTGCAGGGCGCGAAATCGGCGTCGCCTCCACCAAGGCATTCGTTACTCAAATTACCGTCTTGCACCTCGTCAATGCCCTCATCCTCGCCTTACAAAGCGGACAAGAACCCGATTTAAGCGCTTTGGAACAACTGCCGCGCCAATTGCAAGACATCCTCGCCCTAGAACCGCAAATCGCCGCCGCCGCCAAACTCATCGAGCACCGCCACGGCTGTCTCTTCCTCGGCCGCGGAGAAATGAGTGCCATTGCCGCCGAAGGTGCATTAAAACTCAAAGAACTGACCTATATTCACGCCGAAGCCTATCCGGCAGGCGAACTCAAACACGGACCGCTCGCCCTTGTTGACGAACATATGCCAGTTGTCGCCCTCGTCAAACACGACCGCGTCGAAGAAAAAGTCCTCAGCAATCTGCAAGAAGTGCAGGCACGCGGCGGTAAAATCATTCTGCTTGCCGACTCGCGCTGCAATACCGCTCCCTTCCCCGAAGCGCAAATCATCTGCTTGGGCGAACTCAATGACCTCAGCGCCAGTATTGCCGCCGTCATTCCCTTGCAACTGCTCGCCTATCACGTCGCCCTACTCAAAGGCACGGACGTGGATCAGCCGCGCAATTTGGCAAAATCGGTTACGGTAGAATAAAAGCAATAAAAAAAGGGCTGTTCAAAGCCCCCTTTTATTCCATCTGATTTTAATCTGCTTCGGCTTCTTTTTTCAAAAAAGCCAACATATCGCGTAGCATCGCAATTTCATCGGCTTGCTGTTTTAATAGGAAATGCTATGTATAGTCTCTTAACTTCAAAATGAAGATTATTCTAAGTGCTTCTCCTGACAAAATGTGTATCTCTAAGTCTCATTTTGAAGTTAAGGTACTATATTCTCAAGGGATTGATACATAGGATGGCAGTAGCAAGTGGTCAAATGGTCGTTTACCATGCCCATAGACTGCATAAAGGCATAGCAAATCGTCGGGCCGACAAAGCGAAAGCCGTCTTTTTTCAATTGCTTACTCATTGCTTCGGAAAGGCTGTTTTGCGTGGGAATTTCTCTTAAGTTCTGAAAATAATGGATATGCGGATTGCCGCCGACCATCTGCCACAGATAATCGGCAAATGTCTGCCGCTCACTAATACGCAGATAGGCTTGGGCATTGCTGATAAAGGCTTTAATTTTGAGTTTATTGCGGATAATGCCGCTGTTTTCGAGCAATGCGGCGCATTTGGCATCATCGTATGCCGCCATTTTTTCAGGGTCGAAATCATCAAAAGCGGCGTAATAGGCAGGGCGGCGCAGCAGAATCGTCCGCCAACTCAAACCTGCCTGCGCGCCTTCCAAGCACAGCATGGCAAACAAATGCCGGCTGTCATAGCAGGGAATGCCCCATTCATTATCGTGATAATCCAGATAGAAATCTTCTTTTGCCGCCCAAGGACAGGGATGCAACTCAAGGGCATTCATAAAATTCCACCGGCAAAGCATCGGGGTCTTTAATAAAGAAAAACTTGCGCTGCGTATAAGGATCGATGCGGATTGTTTCGCAATCTACGCCTTTATTTAATAAGTCTTGCCGCATTGTTTGCGTATCGGACACGGCAAAAGCCAAATGTCGCAGACCGCAGGCTTCCGGCGCATTCGGGCGCGGCGGCGGATTGGGAAAGGAAAACAGCTCTAAAAGATAATGTCCGTCAGGGGCGGCTAAATCGCATTTCCAAGAATCGCGTTCGGCGCGGTAATGCTCCGCCAAAATCTTTAAACCTAGGATTTGCGTATAAAAAGTCTTACTAAGCTCATAATCGCCGGCAATCAAAGCCACGTGATGAAGTCGCATATTTATTCCTTGTTATCTCGACGTTTTTTAAAGGCGCTTTCCTCGCCTTTGGCTAAGCGGCGGATGTTTTCGCGATGTCGGTAAATCAAGACGGCGACCATCGCCAGAATTGCCATCGGCAATTGTTTATCGGCAATCCAGAAAAATGCCAGCCAAGGCGCGCAGAAAGAGGCGATGAGGGCGGATAGGGAGGAGACGCGCGTCAAGAGAAAAATACCCAGCCAAATCACGATGCAAATCAGGGCGACAGGCCAATGCCAAGCCAACAGTACGCCGACGGCGGTCGCCACGCCTTTGCCGCCTTGAAAGGCAAAGAATATCGGGTACAGATGCCCGAAAAATGCGCCTAAGCCTGCCGCAATCCATAGATGGTCATGCGCGGGGAAAAGCATTTTGAGTATCAGCACGGGAATCAGGCCTTTGAGCAAATCGCCTGCCAAAGTAATGGCAGCGGCTTTTTTACCGCCGATGCGCATCACATTTGTGGCGCCGGGATTGCCCGAGCCTTGAGAGCGCGGATCGGGCAGCCCCATCATGCGACATACAATCACGGCGCTGCTTAAAGAACCGCTTAAATAGCCCGCCACAGCGGCGGCAATGACGGCAATAATCTGCATAATTTCTCCTTCTAGGCTAAAATTGTCCGTCTATCTTGACACAAATTCCGCGTTAATGGCTATGTTTTCAGACAAAGGGCAGAGAAAAGCGCGTATCTACCCGCAAGGACATTTAAGATGAAAGACATCATTTATCTACACAATATTAAAACCAGCACGATTATCGGCATTTTGCCGCATGAGCAAGTTCAGCCGCAAAGCCTGATTATCAGCTTGGAAATGGAAACCGATTTCAGTCAGTCAATTGAAAGCGACGATATTAGTCATGCGATTAATTATGCGGCGGTAGCGGATTGCGTATGCGCATTTGCCCGCGACAGCGCGTTCGGCTTATTGGAAGTCTTTGCCGCCGCCTTATTGGAAGAATTATTCGGCCAATTTCCGCCGGCGCAGGCCATTACCATCACCCTGCAAAAACCGGGGGCGATTGCCGCCACGCGCGAAGTCGGGCTAAAAATGCGCCGCAGCCGCGAAGCATAAGCTATACTGCATAGCCAAATGCGGCATATCCATCAAAGAAGGAAAATACATGATTTTTAATTGGTTTAAAAAAGGCAAAGAAGAACACAATGCGGCGGAAGAGACGCCTGAGCTTGAGCAGGCAGAAGTCGCGCCGCAAACTGATGAAGCATCGCCCGCGGCGGAGGCTTCTGATGCTCCTACCGAAGAAGCGCTTCAGCAAGCGGAAACCGCCGTCGAAACAGAGAGTAATACTTATCTTGAAGCGCCGATTGAGAGCGCAATACCTGACACTCCACCGGCAAGCGAAGCCATTATCAGCAGTGATACGGATAATGCGGCGACAGAAAAACAAGGCTATTTTGCCCGCCTGAAAGCAGGATTGAGCAAAACCCGCAGCGGATTTACCGATTTATTCTTAGGTAAGAAAACGCTGGACAAAGACCTGATTGAAGATTTGGAAATGCAATTGCTGAGCGCCGATGTCGGCATGGAAGTCACCATGCAAATCATTGATGATGTCAGCGCGCAATTAGAGCGCAATCAATTGCAAGATGTCGCCGCCGTGCAGCAGCGCGTTGCCGAGCATATGTGCGATTTACTCAAGCCCTATGAGCAAGCCTTGGATACGGACGGTGCCAAACCTTATGTCATTCTCATGGTCGGGATTAACGGCGCGGGCAAAACCACTACCATTGGTAAATTGGCGCACCGCTTTAAAAGCGAAGGCAAAAAAGTCATGCTGGCGGCGGGCGACACCTTCCGCGCTGCCGCGGTGGAGCAGCTGCAAACCTGGGGGGAACGCAATCAAGTGCCGGTGATTGCACAAAAAACCGGCGCCGACTCCGCCTCTGTGGCCTACGATGCCCTGCAATCAGCGCAGGCGCGCGGCGCCGATGTGCTGATTATCGACACTGCGGGACGTTTACACACTCAAGACCATTTAATGGAAGAACTCAAAAAAATCAAAAGAGTGCTGCAAAAACTCGATCCCGCCGTACCGCAGCAGACCTTATTGGTCATCGATGCGGGCAACGGGCAAAACGCGCTGCGCCAAGCCAAGCATTTCCATGAAGTCGTGGGGCTGGACGGCTTGATCGTCAGCAAACTGGACGGCACGGCGAAGGGCGGCATTTTATTTGCCATCAGCCACCAACTGCGCCTGCCGATACGCTTTATCGGCGTCGGGGAAAAAGCGGACGATTTACGTCCTTTTAACGTGCGTGATTTTGTGAATGTGCTACTATACAACGAGTAAAATTTATTGAAGGAAAGACCATGACAGCAACTGCTATTTCTATGCAGAATTCTCAATTACCCGTTGCTGCGCCTTCGTTTTGGCTGACCCCAAGCAGCGATATTGACCTCTACATCGCCAAAGTGCGTCAAATTCCCGTCTTAGAAGCCGAGCAAGAACGCGAATTGGCGGAGCAATTGCAAAAACACCAATCTTTGGAAGCCGCGCAAGTCCTAATCGTGCATCATTTGAAATTTGTCGTGCATATTGCGCGCGGTTTTTTAGGCTACGGTTTGCCGCTGGGCGATTTAATCCAAGAAGGCAATATCGGCTTGATGAAAGCCGTCAAACGATTCGAGCCGCAACGCGGTGTGCGCCTGATTTCTTTTGCCGTGCATTGGATTAAATCGGAAATCCATGAGTACGTGATTCGCAATTTCCGCATGATGAAAATTGCCACCACCAAAGCGCAGCGCAAATTATTCTTCAATCTGCGCAGCATGAAGAAATCCACCAATTGGCTGAATGAAAACGAAGCGCAAGCCATTGCCGACGAATTGGACGTCAGCATTAAAGACGTCTATGAAATGGAAAGCCGCCTGCAAGGTCAGGATATTGCCTTTGACCCGCTCGATAACGACGAAGAAGACAGCTTTGCCCCTTCCGCTTGGCTAGTTGATGAGAATATTGACCCCGCGCGCAGCACCGAACGCGAAGAACAAACCCATTTGATGCACCGCCGCCTACATCTGGGCTTAAACAAGCTCGATGCGCGCAGCCGTGAAATCGTGGAAACCCGCTGGTTGAATGAAGACAAAGCCACCCTGCAAAGTTTGGCGGACAAATACCAAGTCTCTGCCGAGCGGATTCGCCAGATTGAACAACAAGCTTTGGCAGAATTAAAGACAAGCATCAGCGCCTAAACACTTGCGGAAAAAATGAATAGCCGCATAATAGAGGTTCTGAGACAACCTACGTTAAATAAAGGAGTTTACACATGAGTCAGCAAATCAAACGCGCCGGATTGAAAGTCACAGGCCCGCGGATGAAAATTTTGGAAATCATGGAAAGAGAAACCTCGTCCAACGATGTGCATCTTTCCGCGGAAGACGTATATAAAATCCTGCTTAAAGCCGATGAAGACATTGGTTTGGCAACCATTTATCGCGTATTGACTCAATTTGAGCAGGCGGGCATTTTAAAACGCCATAATTTTGAAGGAAGCCACAGCGTATTTGAAATAGACAACGGCGACCATCATGACCATCTGATTTGCGTGAAAACAGGCAAAGTCGTGGAATTTTATGATGAAGTCATTGCCAAACGCCAAAAAGAAATTGCCGCCGAACATGGCTTTACTTTAGAAGATCACAGTTTGGTGCTATACGGAATCTATAACGGTGCGGATAAAGACAAATAATGCTTAAAACCGCTACGGCGGTTTTTTTAATGAACATCCGATATGTTAATCAGCGCCTATCTATGAACAAAACCTTTTTCCGCCCTCTCTTATTCAGCTTTTTATTCGCTTACGGTTTTGCCGCTGCAGAGCTAAGCGAAGCGCCGCTGCTCGGCAGCGACATTTTTGCCCAAGCCGAATGGAATAAAATGTCCATCGGCGACGTAAATGCCGATGGTATCGACAGCATCATAGCAGAACGCCTCTCGGCTTTGGCTGATGATGCTGCCGCGCATTATGAGCGCTATGTGTTGCATTATCGTCTCGGCGAAAAAACGGCGGCTGCCGATGCCCTGCAGCAAGCGGCGGTCAAAGGCGATATGCGCGCCCAATACGAACTCGGCATGGGCTATTTGCGCGGTGAAAATGCAGTGGCGCAAAATGAAGTGCAGGCGATTGCATGGCTGAAACTCGCCGCCAATGCGGGGCTGGCAGAAGCGCAATACAACCTCGGCGTGCTTTATGAACATGGCGTGGTCGGCTTAAGCGATATCGGACTTGCCGAACGCTACTATCTGATGGCGGCCGAGCAAAGCTATACGGCGGCGCAATACCGCCTCGGCATGCTGTACGGCAAAAAAGGCAGCATTGCCTATCAGGCGGCAAAAGCGCAGCAATGGCTAAGCCTTGCCGCCGCGCAAGGGCATGAAGCCGCCAAGAAGGCATTGGCTGATTTGCAATAAACGGCAAGTATTTTTTCTGCGCCTTGATATTGAGCAAAAAACAATTTCTTATTGCAATAATTAATAAAGATATTCTCCTTTGCTGAATTTTTAGCTTTACATCGCTAGAAACTCAAGCTATTTTTGCGCCGACATCTATTCGATGTCGGCTTTTATGAAAAAAAGAGGAGAGCATATGTTTGATACCGAAGCCATTCAACAAGCCGCCGCTGATCGGCACTACATCCATCAGCACCCCGAATTGCAATACGAGGAACACGGCACGGCGGCGCTGGTCGCCCAACGCTTGAGCGCCTTAGGCTATGAAGTGAAAACCGGTGTTGCCGGCACCGGTGTGCTGGCAACATTAGACACAGGGCGTGCCGGAGCCGTGATTGCTTTGCGTGCCGATATGGACGCGCTGCCGATTGAAGAAGCCAATGATCTGCCCTATCGCTCTGAATACAGCGGCAAAATGCACGCCTGCGGACATGACGGACATACCGCCACTTTATTACTCGCCGCTACGGAAATTATGCGCCGCAAAGCGCAATTATCCGGCGTGATTAAGCTAATTTTCCAACCTGCCGAAGAAGGCGGTAATGGGGCGGAAAAAATGGTTAAAGCCGGTGTCTTGGAAAATCCGCGCGTGGATGCGGTTTTCGGCTATCACAACCGCCCCGGTTATAAAACCGGCGCGATTTTCGCCAAAGCCGGTTCAACAATGGGCGGCAACGATACTTTTTATTTAACCTTGCAAGGTCGTTCGGGGCATTCCGCTATGCCGCATTTGGCGGTTGATCCGATTTATCTAGGTGCAGCCGTCATTATGCAATTGCAAGGCATTGTTTCAAGAGCCAAATCGCCTTTAAAAGCCGGCGTCATCAGCGTTACGGGTTTTGAGGCGGGCAATGCCGACAATATCATTCCCGAGACTGCCAAAATCATCATCAATATCCGCAGCGACAGCGCGGAAAGCCACCGGCAATTAGTCGGTAAACTCGAGGCTTTGATTGCCGGCGTTTGCGCGCCTTTTGAAGCCGAATTCAGGCTGGAGCATATTCATCACATTCCGCCGCTGGAAAATCATCGCGAGGAAACCGAGCGTGCTTTGCGGGCGATTCAAGCAATCCTGCCGCAAGCCGATGTGCAGCAAATCGATTATATGCCGACCATGGGGGCGGAAGATTTTGCCTATTACCTGCAAGAGCGTCCGGGCTGTTTTTTCTTTGTCGGCAATGGGATAGACAGCGCTTATTTGCATAATCATCGCTACGATTTTAATGATGCCATTTTGCCCACCGCCGCTGCGGCATTTGTGGGTATTGTCGAAGACTACTGCGGTAAAGGAGCTTAAGATGCAGAAATTTCTCAATGGCTTGGAGCGTATCGGCAATAAACTGCCGCATCCTTTCTTTCTCTTTTTATGGTTAGCCATCATCGTTGCTGTCGTTTCCTGCATCATGTCCTTGATAGGAGTAACGGCAACGAATCCGAAAACGCAGGCAGTTGTCGGCGTTAAAAATCTTCTCTCCGGCGCGGGATTAGAATACGTGCTTGGCTCAATGGTGAGCAACTTCATCAATTTCCCGCCTTTAGGGCTGATTATTGTCGTCATGTTCGGGATTGGACTGGCGGATAAAGTCGGCATGATCGGCAATTTAATCCATTACACCGTTGCCAAAGCGCCGCCTTCTATGCTGACATTTGTCGTCTTCATTGTCGGCATCAGCGGCAGCATCGCCTCCGATGCCAACTACCTCATTCTCATTCCCTTGGTGGCAATGATTTACCACTCTCTCGGCAGACATCCCTTGGCAGGTGCGGCAGCAGCTTACGGCGCAGCCGGCGCAGGCTTTGACATCAGCCTCTTTGTTACCGGTACGGATGTTACTTTGGCGGGACTAAGCACAAGCGCCGCGCAACTAATTAATCCGCAAGCGGAAATCACACCTTTGGACAATTACTATTTCACTGCCGCATCCGTGCCGCTGCTTGCCATTGTCGGCACGATTCTGATCGATAAAGTCATCGAGCCGCGCCTCAAGCGCACCATCAGCATTGACGAATCACTGGTGCAGAAACCCGATATGCGAGAAGTCAGCGCCCAAGAGCAAAAAGCGCTCAAAATGACCGGCTATGCCGCGCTTGCCTTTATCGCCGTCTTTGCCTTAATACTTTTGCCGCAGAATTCCCCTTTGCGCAATGAGAACGGCGGCTTATTGCCCTCGCCGTTTTTAAAATCCCTTGTACCCGTGATATTCCTATTCTTCATCACCGTAGGCATCACTTACGGACGCGTCGCCGGCACTTTGAAAACCATGCGCGATATTCCGGCAAAAATGACCGAAGCCGTGCGCGAAATGGCACCCACTCTCACGCTGTTTTTTGTCATCTCGCAATTTATCGCCTATTTCCGCTGGACAGGCTTGGGCGAAGTCATCGCTGTCTCAGGTTCTATCTTCTTGGAACATACCGGCTTTACCGGTCTGCCTCTTGTCGTTACCTTTATCATCATGACCGCCGCGCTCAATATCTTCATGACCAGCGGCTCTGCACAATGGTCGCTCATGTCGCCGATCTTCGTGCCGATGTTGATGATGATTGGATTTGAAGCGGCATTCGTGCAAGCCATGTTCCGTATCGGCGACTCCGTAACCAACATCATCTCGCCGATGAGCCCTTATTTTGCAGTCTGTCTTGCCAATATGCAGCGCTACCGCCCCGATTTGGGCATCGGCACGCTTATGGCGACCATGCTGCCGATCTCTATCGGCTTCCTGATCTGTTGGACGGCATTTCTGCTGCTGTGGCTATTGATCGGACTGCCGATTGGACCGGGCGTGTATATGATGACGTCTTCCGCCTAATCATGACTATAGTCGAAGAATTGAAAAAGTATTACGGCGTTGGCTCGCCTTGCCGTACTATCTGTACTGTCTGCGGCTCGCCGCCTTGTACTACTTTTTCACTTCTCCGACTATAGAAACGCTAAGAAAAAGCGCTTTACGGCGCTTTTTCTTTGTACATAAATTTTCCTAAAAGCAAGTCAAAATCCGTGAAAAGGAAAAATTTAATATTTTGTCCATGTGGTAATTTTTTTTTATTTAACGGATAACAATTTTTTCAAGAAATCATTTCTACTATTTTTTCACATCAAAAACACTAATTTCATCATAAAAATGCAGAATTAAGCGCATCTTCTACCGAAAAACACAGAAGCACCGCAAAATTTCCGCTTTACCGCAGGAATTTTTTTGTTAAGCTAAAAACTCTTAATGAACAACCGGAGATAACATGAGTCAATTAGACAGCCTGTTTAACAGCATCAAACAGCGCGACCCCAACCAAGCAGAATTTTATCAAGCCGTCGAAGAAGTCTTCCACAGTCTTGCCCCTTTTCTTGCCAAAAATCCTAAATACTCGCAGCAAGGGCTGTTAGAGCGCATTGTCGAGCCGGAGCGCGTGATCATGTTTCGTGTGGCATGGGTAGACGACAAAGGACAAGTGCAAGTCAATCGCGGCTATCGCGTGCAAATGTCCTCCGCCATCGGACCGTACAAAGGCGGTTTGCGCTTTCATCCCAGCGTCAATTTGGGTATCTTGAAATTCTTGGCATTCGAACAAGTCTTTAAAAACGCCCTGACCGCATTGCCGATGGGCGGCGGCAAAGGCGGATCGGATTTCGACCCCAAAGGCAAATCCGACGGCGAAGTCATGCGTTTCTGCCAAGCCTTTATGAGCGAACTTTACCGCCACATCGGCGCGGATACTGACGTACCGGCAGGGGATATCGGCGTCGGCGGACGCGAAATCGGCTTCCTCTTCGGGCAATACAAAAAACTGCGCAATGAATTTACCTCCGTGCTGACCGGCAAAGCGCTTAACTGGGGCGGCAGCCTTATCCGTCCCGAAGCCACCGGCTACGGTGCCGTCTATTTTGTGCAACATATGCTCAAAACGCGCGACGAAAGCATCGAAGGCAAACGCGTCGTTATTTCGGGTTCGGGCAACGTCTCGCAATACGCTGCGGAAAAAGCCCTGCAATTGGGCGCGAAAGTCTTAAGCGTATCCGATTCCAACGGCTATGTGCGTTTTGACGACAAAGGCATGAGCCAAGCTCAATTTGCCGCCTTGCTTGAGCTGAAAAACGAACGCCGCGAACGTCTTTCCGTTTATGCCGAAGAACAAGGCTTGCAATACTTTGAAGGGAAAAAACCTTGGGATGTCGCCTGCGATATCGCCCTGCCTTGCGCCACCCAAAACGAGCTTAAGGGCGAAGACGCCAAAACCCTGTTGAAAAACGGCTGCATCTGCGTTGCCGAAGGCGCGAACATGCCTTCCACCCTAGACGCGGCAGAAGCCTTTATCGACGCCAAAATCCTCTATGCCCCCGGAAAAGCGGCAAATGCGGGCGGCGTGGCAACCTCGGGACTGGAAATGAGCCAAAACGCCATCCGCCTCTCATGGACGCGCGAAGAAGTCGATGCCAAATTGGCGGACATCATGCAAAACATCCATGAAAACTGCGTGGAAAACGGCACTCATGACGGCTTTACCAACTATGTGGCCGGTGCCAACATCGCCGGCTTCAAGAAAGTCGCCCATGCCATGTTGGATCAAGGCATTGTGTAAAACGGCTTGTTTTAGCGAAAACACTCAATATAAAAGCGGCAATTGCCGCTTTTATGCTTTGAGAGGAAAAATCTCTATAGTTAATCCAGCTTAAAATTTGTTTTTCTGAACGTTTCTAAGATCCGTTTTGAATATTATCTTTTTTATGAGTATGTTTGCGACGGCTTTATTCTCCTTTGCCGCCAAAGAGGACTATAATTTTGCCTCTGCCGTAGGAATTAAGGATGTTGCTATGTTGTTTTTGCCGCGCTTTCGTCCGAAAAGCGCCGAGTTGTTGTTGGATTATTCTGTCGAGCGTTTGATTCGGGATATCGGCGCCGGTTTTACGGTGGCGGTGGTGGCTTTGCCGCTGGCAATGGCTTTTGCGATTGCTTCGGGCTTAAAGCCGGAGGCGGGAATTTTTACGGCGATTATCGCGGGTTTTCTGATTTCTCTGTTCGGCGGTTCGCGCGTGCAAATCGGCGGACCTGCCGGCGCCTTTATCGTGATTGTATACGGCATTGTGCAGCAGCACGGCGTCGGCGGTTTGCTGATTGCCACTTTCCTGAGCGGCGTGATGCTGTTTCTGATGGGCTGTTTGCGCATGGGGATTTTGATTAAGTTTATTCCCGTGGCGGTGATTATCGGCTTTACCAATGGGATTGCGGTCTTAATCGGCATGACGCAGATTAAGGATTTTCTCGGTTTGCGGATTAGCGAGATGCCGGCAGGTTTTTCCGCGCAAATTCGGGCATTATTTCAAGCCTTGCCCTCGTGGAATCCGCAGGCTTGCGCCACGGCGCTGACTTCGCTGGCGGTGATTATCGCTTGGCAGAAGATTATGAAAAGGCGGGTGAATCTGCCCGAGGCGGCGGGATTGCTGCCGCGCGTACAAGGGTCTTTGGCGCTGATTCCGGGCTCGATTATTGCTCTGATTTTTGCCACGTTGATGACGAAGAGTCTGCATTTGTCGGTGGAGACAATCGGTTCGCGCTTCGGCGGTATTCCGCAGGGTTTGCCGCAGTTCAGTTTGCCGCATATTTCTTGGACGGCGGTCGGCGCTTTATTGATGCCGGCTTTTACTTTGGCAATTTTGGGCGCGATTGAGTCTTTGCTCTGCGCGCGGGTGGCGGATAGTCTGATTAAGGATAAGCATGATTCCAATCAGGAGCTCTTAGCGCAGGGAATTGCCAATATGAGTATGCCTTTTTTCAGCGGTATGCCTGCTACCGGTACGATTGCACGCACGATTACCAATATTAAGAACGGCGGCAGCAGTCCGATTGCCGGCATGGTGCATGCCTTGGTGCTGCTTTTGGTGGTCTTGATTGCCGCGCCGCTGGCGCAATATATTCCGCTTGCCGCCTTGTCGGCGATTTTGATGTTTGTGGCTTGGAATATGGGCGAGTGGCGGGAATTTTTGCGTTTGCGCAGTTTCCGCCTGCCTTACCGCCTGACTTTATTGACGGTATTCGCGCTGACGGTAATTGTGGATGTGAGCGTGGCGGTGGAAGTGGGATTGCTTTTGGCTTGTCTGATTTTTATTTACCGCATTTCCAGTTTGACGATTGCCGAGCCGCTGACGGATGCGCCGCAGGATGTGCCGGCATATAAGCTGACCGGCGCACTCTTTTTCGCGGCGACGAAATTATTAGAGCGGATTGAGTATCAGCAGGGCAAGGCGATGGTCTTGGATTTTTCGGGCGTGATTTATATCGACAGTTCGGGCGCGGAAACTTTAGAGGAGTTATTGGAATTTTATCAGGAGCGCAATATGCCCCTGCTGATTTGCGGTTTGCGTCCGCAGCCGCAGGATATTCTCAGGCGCTGCGGTTTGATAGAGAAAGTGGGCGCGGAGAATCTTTTCCCCGACCGCCACAGCGCCTATCGGCATCTCATGTGAATCACAATAAGCCGTCAATAGCGGCGGCAATCTCGCTCATTTTCGATGAGTTATTCCGCTTTCAGCGCAATCCAGCATTCGTGATAATCGCATAAGCCGTAATCCGCATGCCGAGCGGTACAGAGATACTGGGCAATCACATGCGCAGCTTCGCCGTCGGCATCCGCCCATTCGAGCAGCGCCTCGAGATTATGGCGTCCGTCCCGCCCGAAACACAGCAACCCATGCAGATAAGGCATAGGTGCGGCATCGGCGGAGCGCAACAACAGCGGCAGAATGTTTGCCAAACTCGGCGTGGACAGCGGCTATGACTCCATCGGCGACCGCCCGATTGCCGACAACCTCGCCGCCCTGCTCAATGCGATGGACAGCAGCGACCAACTGCCCAAAACTATTCTTTACACCATTAATCCGCGCGACAACGCCCTGCTTGCCACCATGTGCGGCAACTTCCAAGAAGAAGGCATTCGCGGTAAAGTGCAATTCGGCTCCGGCTGGTGGTTTAACGACCAAAAAGCCAGCATGGAAGAACAACTGATGACCCATGCGCAAATGGGGATTTTATCCGTCTTTGTCGGCATGCTGACTGACAGCCGCAGCTTCCTCTCCTTCACAAGACATGAATATTTCCGCCGCATTCTATGCAATATGTTCGGCAACTGGGTGACACAAGGCGAACTCCCCGCCGATGAAAAACTGCTCGGCGAAATCATCCGCAATATTTGCTTTTATAATGCTAAGCAATATTTTGAAAACTAGAGAAAAAATAAAAAGGCTTCGCTCTGCGAAGCCTTTATTATCAACATAGTCAAATAATCTACTTGACTAATTTATTTATCAAATTTAATCATAACGTATTACGAGCTACAAGATAGCGCCGTTCGTTTTCCGACCACAGGCGCCGTTCCGACAAGAATTTATGATAGGAATCATAGATTTTCTTGCTCAAACTGTCGCGCGCGGCATTTACTCAATCACCTATTTAACGTTATGTTTTTATGAAAAATTACACTGTCAAAAACTGGAACCGCCCCTTCAGTTTGTGTCCAAAATGACGGCATACCGCCATTTTGAACGACAAGGCAACTGGCTCCGAATGGTTAACAGCCCCTAGGCCGATGCGCCGATGCCGATGGCCATCAGCAACACCGGCGAGGTCATCAGGCCGACAAGGGTCAGCACCCAGGCCAGAACATTAATACCGATACCGCCCATATTGCGGCTTTTGACTGCAAAAATCGTGCCGATCAGCGCCACAATCGCGGCCAACGGCACAAAGAGGATGCCGAGAAACAGGATTCCCAACACTGCCAGCACACAGGCGATAATCCCCGCCACGGTACCGCCCTTCGATTGAACATTCACATCCGTCATAAGCAAAGCTCCTTAGTAATGACATTAAAAAACCCATAAAAATGGAGCTATCATTATGACAAAAAAAAAAAAATACAAGTCAAGCGCTAAATTTATACCGCGGAAAAATGCAGCTTCCGCCTGCCGCGCCGCACTTCGTCGGCAAACCATTGTATGGCGGCAGCCAGTCCCGGATAGTTTTTCGGCTATGTCATGACCAATTTCCAATGAATGGCTTTATCTTGCGCCTTGGCAGCGCCTGCCGCGCCCAAGACGACAGCCGCACCGTCCGTTTTAAGCAGATGCCGTCTTTTCATACTGCCTCCTAAGCGATACGCGATTGTTCGAATTGGATGCGGTTTTTAGCGTATTCAACTTGACTGGCTTGGTAGCTTTGATAAGAGTCCACGATACGTTTTGCTATCGCACTTTTACCGGCAAAGGTTTCTAAGTATTTGGCGGTATTTTCTTTGAAAACTTTCAAGACGTCGGCAGGGAAATTGCGGATTTCGATCTTATGCTGCTCCTGCAAAACCTTAAGCGATTGACCGTTATTGTGCATAAAGGCGTTCATCATTCTTTGGTTTAAGGCCTGTGTCAGGTTTTCAATAATCGCTTTCAAATCTTCAGGCAGGCTGGCTAAGGCTTTTTCATTGAGCAAAATTTCTATCAGGCCGCAAGGCTCCTGCCAGCCGTTGTAATAAAATTTTGCCGCTTTGTGCAGACCGAATGCCAAATCATTCCAAGGGCTGACCCAGTCGGTCGCATCGATGACGCCGCTTTGCATGGAAGTGAAAATTTCCGAACCCGGCAAAGATGTCGGCGAAGCGCCCGCCATTTTATACACTTCGCCGCCGATGCCCGGCATACGGATTTTTAAGCCTTTCAAATCTTCAGGGCTGTTGATTTCCTTATTAAACCAGCCGCCCATCTGCATGGTGGTATTGCCGCCGATAAAAGGCACGACCCCGAAAGGCTTATACAATTCCGTCAGTAATTTGCGTCCCTCGCCTTCCAAGAACCAAGCGGTGGTTTCATCCGCCAGCATGCCGAAAGGCACTGATGAAAACATTTCCGCTTCCGGAATCTTGCCTTTCCAATAATACGGCGTGCTATGTCCCATTTCCGCCGTGCCTTCGCTGACCGCATTAAAGACCTCGAAAGCCGGCACCAATTCTCCCGCCCCGTATAGCGTGATATTCAAACGGCCGTTAGAGAGTTTTTTCGCCTCTTGCACGAACCAATCCATCGATGTTGCCAAGCCGGGGAAATTCTTCGGCCAAGCCATAACCAATTTCCAGTTGAACTTCTGCTCTTTCTCTTTTGCCTGTGCTGCGCCGGCGCCCAATGCTAAAGCAGCGGCACTAGTTGCGGTGAGTAATTGTCTGCGTTTCATATTATCCTCCTAGTGAAAAATGCGGATACTGCCACAGTCTTTACGGAGTGTCATGTATTTTTTCACACAAGATGCGATAATCTAGCACAAATTTTTAGCGGATTCTGCCATGCGTGTTTTTCTTCCTCTTCTTGCCTGCTGCCATATCGCGGCTTTTGCCCAAAACGCCCCTGCCCCTTCGACAGCGGCAGTCAATCCTTTGGAGCTGACCTCGCTCAGTCAAGAAAACAGCGGCAATAAGCCTGACGATATTCCTTTCGATGTCTTGAAAACCTTTGTCGATGTTTTTGACACGATTAAAAACAGCTATGTCGATCAAGTGGATAACCGAAGCCTTATCGAAGGCGCCATCCGCGGTATGCTCACGCGCCTTGACCCGCATTCCGCTTATATGAACGAAAGCGAATACCAAAGTTTTACCCAAAGCAGCGAAGGACAATATGCAGGACTGGGCATGGTATTGGACATCAAAGCCGGTTCGGCCAGCGTGATTTCCGCCATTGACGGATCGCCCGCCGCCAAAGCCGGTATTACTACAGGCGATATCATCAGCCAAGTGGACGGAAAAATCGTCGCCGAATTAAGCCTCTATGAAATCGACAATCTCTTAAGCGGCGAAATCGGCTCGACGGTCAATCTAACTATTGTGCGCGGCGACACCGTGCAGCAATTAAGCCTTGTGCGCGAACTCGTCCATGCCAACAGCGTTTCCTCGCGCATGCTCAATCTCGATTACGCCTATGTGCGCATCACCCAATTTCAAGAAGATACCGCCGAAGCCCTAGCCAAAGAAATCCAAGCTCTGCATGTGAAATACCAAGTCAAAGGCATGGTGCTGGATTTGCGCGATAATCCGGGCGGCATCTTCCAAAGCGCCATCGACAGCGCCGATTTGTTTCTCTCCCAAGGCATCATCGTCAGCATTCGCGGCAGAGATATTGATCAAGAAGAATTTATCGCCAATGAAGGCGATGCCTTAAATCATCTACCGATAGTCGTCATCGTCAACGGCGGCACCGCTTCTGCCGCAGAGATTCTCGCCGGCGCATTGCAAGACAACCAACGCGCCCTGATTATCGGACAGCAAACTTTCGGCAAAGGCACCGTGCAAAGCGTTGCTCCGCTCTATCACGGCGGCGCCGTCAAACTCACTACCGCCCGATATTACACCCCTTCAGGCACCAGTATCCAAGCCGCCGGCATCAGTCCGCAAGTCATCTTATCGCCGCTCAAAGTTAATCAACAACGCCAAAGCAACAATGACAGCGAGCGCAATCTGCCCAACCATTTACCCAATCAGCATAGCGCTGCAAAAATAGAGGGCAGCGCTTCGAACCATAATGCTGCCGCCAATCTTGCCGAACAAGATTTTGCACTATATGAAGCCCTAAATATCTTAACCACCATGAGTATTTTACAAAACACCGCATCTGCGACGTCCACAGAAGAAAACCTGCCGAAAAGCACGCCTTTTAGCAGCAGCAGCGAAGCCCATCCTGCAATACCGAGCATTCCCGCATCATGAAAAAATCGCCATTATATTCAAGTCAAAAATAATTATCATAAGCCCTCTTTTTAAAACCATTGGAGAAACCCATGAAAAAAGCGCTCTTAAGCAGTCTCGTATTTGCTGCCGCCTTGGCAAATGCCGCCGAATACAAACTTGACCCTGCACATGCCAATGCAGGATTCGGTATCGACCATTTCGGCACCAGCACCAACCGTGCCGCCATTCATAATTTAGAAGGCAGCATGGAATTTGATTCGGAAAGCAAAACCGGCAAAATCGATGTTACTCTACCGGTGAACAACATCAGCAGCGGCAATCAACATTTTGACGAGCATTTAAAAAGCGCGGATATTTTCGATGTGGAGCAATTCCCTGAAATCCGCTTCGTATCTGAGAAATTCAACGTAAAAGACGACAAATTAGAAAGCGTGGAAGGACAATTGACCATGAAAGGCAAAACCGCGCCGGTAACGCTGAAAGCGGAAAAATTCAATTGCTACGACAGCCCGATGGCAAAAACCCAAGTTTGCGGCGGCGATTTCACCGCTACTATCGACCGCAGCCAATGGGGCGTGGATTATCTGATTGACAAAGGCTTTGCCAAAGAAGTCGATATCGTGATTCAAATCGAAGCTCTGAAGCAATAAAAGATTTATCACTCTCGCAAAAAAAAGGCTGCTATAGTCTCTTCAGATTAAAATGATATGCCTTAAAACAACATATTGAAATATTTTTCAATATGTTGAAAATTTTTATTGCCTCAATTTAATCTGAAGAAGCTATATAAGCGGCCTTTTTTATCGCCTTATTAAAAAAAGCGGATTAGTGATGATGTCCGCCGACGCCGTGAATATGTCCGTGCGCAATCTCTTCTTCTGTCGCGGCGCGAATATCCACTATTTTCACCTCAAAAGTTAAGCTTTTACCTGCCAAAGGATGGTTGGCATCCACTCTGACCGTCTTATCGTCAACGGCAATGACCTGCACCAACATCGGCTGACCGTTTTCCGTCTGCGATTGGAACTGCATGCCCACTTCAATCGTATCGACCCCTTGGAAATACTCGCGCGGAATATCCTGCACGGCTTCTTGGTAATACTCCCCGTAAGCCTCTGCCGGCGCAACGGTTATTGTCAATTCATCGCCGACCGTCTTGCCTTCCAAAGCCTTTTCCAAACCGGGAATAATGTTGTGATGACCATGCAGATACACTAATGGTTCTTGCGTAGAAGCGTCCAACTGATTGCCTTGTTCATCGGTCAATCGATAATGAATGCTGACTGCACTGTTATGGGTGATTTGGCTCATTGAGGTTTCCTTATGTTATTTGCCGCAAATGCGGCGTAGAAAGGCTCTTGCCGTGTAAGCGCGACAAGAGCGGTAAACATTTATTGAATCGCACTGACACCTTGGCTTTGCAAGACATCGGCATCTTCATTGCGTCCGACGGCACGTAATGCGCGAATCAATTTTTCCAAAGCCGGCACAGATTTCTCACTATGCGGCATATTGCGTAAAAAAGTACCTAAATAACGCACGGCTTGTGGATAATCTTGTTTGCTGTAATTGGCATCGCCAATCCAATATTGCGCCAATGCAGCTTGTTCTCCTTGCGCCCCGCCGGCTAAAAAAGCTTCAAAACTGCGAATTGCGCCATCGATATCTCCTGCGCGGTATAATTGCAAGGCATTGTCATAGCTGACGCCATGCGCTTCGCTCACTACCGTTCCGGCAGAAACCCGCTGATACAGACTGCCTGTGCCGCTGGCATCTACCGCAATCACACCGGTGGGAATTCTGGCTTGTTTAGCTTCGGACAATTGCTGTTGCAAACCTGCATTTTCCGCGCGTAAATCCACGACTTGATTTTGTAATTGTTGGATTGTCGCCGTGCTTTGGTCTAGTTTTTCTTGCAAACCGGAGGAACAAGCGCCTAACAGCATGCTTGCCGCAAAAATGGAAATCTTCTTCATCGCTTAATCTTAATACACAATCACCGCACGGCGGTTTTTCGCATAGCAGCTTTCATTAGAGCAGAAATCCACCGGACGCTCTTCGCCATAGCTTAATACGCGCAACTGGGCAGGATTCACACCTTGCTCGATAAAGACATTGCGCACGGAATAGGCACGACGTTCGCCTAAGCCCAAATTGTATTCGCGGCTGCCGCGTTCGTCGGTATGCCCTTCCAGTACCACGCGCGTTTGCGGATTTTCGCGCAGATAACGGGCATGTTCTTGGACCACCGCCACAGAACGCGAATCCAATTGCGAACTGTCATAAGAGAAATAAATCACGCGGTCTTTCGCACCTGCCTGAGGCCCACCAACCACATTCACGCCGTAAGTCGGATCCTCATAGAAATCGCCGTAAGACGCTCTTTGATTAGTTTGGACATTACCGTAAATCGTACTTTTGCCCGGCACGGTGTAGCCGTCCGCACCATATACCGTTCCCCCTGCACCGTAAATTTCATTAGGAGGCGCATTGCCATAAGCATCCACGCCATAAGGTTTGGAACAACCCGCGATAATCAGCGCCGCACCGAAAATCAAGGTAGCAGATTTATTTAATTTCATGATTTCAATCCCTTAAAAAAGTCAAATTAACGTGAATAAGGTGCCCAAGCAGGATCACGCAAACGCCCGCCGGGATCGGAAAGGGTCTGCACGACCTCTCCTTTTAAATTAATTAATTTCAATACGCTGCGTCCACCTTCCATCGCAGTGTACATCAGCATTTCTCCATTAGGCGCAAAAGTCGAACCTTCGTCCAAACGACCGCTGGTCAAAGCACTGAAACGTCCGCTGCCTAATTCGTATAAACCGATTTGATAGCCGCCGCCGCTTTGGCGCGTCAAAGCCAAATATTGACCGTCGGGCGACAATTCCGCATTACTGCTGTAATTACTGCCGACGACTACGCGCTCCGCGCCGCCGCCATTGCGTCCCATACGATAAATTTGCGGACTGCCGGCACGATCGGAAGTGAAATAAATGCTGGCGCCGTCGGGCGAAAACGCCGGTTCGGTATCAATGCCGGCATGATTGGTCAAACGCTTTTGCGCGCCGCTGCCCACATCGACGAGAAAAATATCCATATTGCCTTCGCCGGTCGATAAAGACACCGCCAATTGGCTGCCGTCCGGCGACCATGCCGGCGCACTACTGGTGCTGTCGCTTTGCAAAACCACACGGCGACCGCCGCCTTCTGCGCTTTGAATCACAATTTGCGCTTGATAATCGGCATAAGTCATATAAGCCAATTGACGACCGTCCGGCGACCATGTCGGCGAAAGAATCGGCTGATCGCTTGAGGCGATTTCTTGGCGGTTGCCGCCGTCAATATCCGAGACCACCAAAGCATAACGCCGCGAATTACTTCCGCTTTGTTCCAATACATAGGCAATGCGGGTCGCAAATGCGCCGCGTTTGCCAGTCAAAACTTCCAAAATGCGGTCGGCAGTGGCATGCGCTACCATACGATTACTCGCGCCGCGCATCTCTTCATTCATGACCACCGCTTGATCGCCCACTTGATTCATCACGAATTGCGCTTGCCCGGCATTGCCTAGCAAACGCCCCAGAACCACATATTGCGCGCCTAATTGCGCAAACTGCCCGTAATCAATCTCGTTCGGCGAATTGGGGCGATTGCTAAAACGATCCGGCGCAATCGGCTGAAAATAGCCTGATTTAAACAAATCGCTGGCAATAATATAATCCATCTGCTCCTGATCTCCGGGCACAGGCACAATGGCAATCGGAATTGCCGCACGCCGTTGTGCCGCAGGAATATCGATGCTGACCTGTGCAAAGGAAAAACCGGCAGACAATGCGATTGCCCAAGCCAAAAGGTTGCGTCTTTTCATAGATAATCCTCAATCAACAAAATTAATGAGCGTTGAAAATACAAAGGGTGAAATTGTAGCAGTTTCTAGTACGCAAAGAAAAGCTTAGAAACGAAATTCCACTCCTTCCTCCACAATCATGTCAAGCAAACGGCTGTCTTTGGGCATCGGCAAAGGCGAGGCTTTTTTCACCGCATCCAAGACCGAAGCGTCATATAAAGGATTGCCGCTTTTCGCGCTGACGCGCGCTTTCAAGACTTTGCCGTTACGGTCAAGGCTAATCACGACCTTCGCGCTCAAACCGTCCGGCACATTCAAAGGCATGACCCAACGCCCCCAGACTTTCTCCTGCACGGCTGTCGTAAAGGCGGAAAACGCCAAATCGCGCGCCTGCTGTACCGCCGCCGAATTTGCCGCTCCCGACTGCGCCTGCGCATTTCCATCATAGCTGGACAATTCCAAAGCCGGTGCGCTAATCGCATCGAGCTTGGCTTTTTCTTCCGCCGCCTTGGCTTTTGCCTGCGCTTCTTTTGCCGCCTTAGCGGCTTTTTCCTGCTTTTCTTTGGCGATTTTTTCGGCTTTTTCTCTTGCCGCCTTTTCTGCCTTTTCTTTTGCCGCCTGCTCTTGTTTTTCCTTAGCGGCTTTCTCCGCGGCGGCTTTCTCCACGGCGATTTTCTCCGCCTTTTCTTTGGCGACTTTTTCTGCCTTGGCTTGGGCTAATTTTTCCGCTTTTTCCTGCTCTGCTTTTTCTTTCGCTGCTTTTTCCGCCGCCGCTTTTTCTGCTTTTTCTCGTGCCGCTCGCTCTTTGGCGGCTTTTTCGGCAGCCGCTTTCTCTGCTGCTGCTCGTTCCGCCGCCTTGCGTACTTCTTCCGCTTTGCGTTTTTCTTCGGCAATGCGGCGTTTCTCCGCCTCTTCGGCGCGGCGCTTCGCCTCTTGCTCGGCGCGAATCTTGGCTAAACGCTCTTCTTCAATTTCGCGTTTGCGGTTTTCGATATGGTCAAGACGCGCCTGCAAATCCTGCGCGCTGACCATCTGCGCATCCACCGCCGTGCCGCCGGCAGTCTTACTGTTATGATGAGAAAAATTCGGCAGCAGCACATCTTTTTGATACCAAATGCTGGCAGCGGTCAAACCTACGCTCAGCACCACGCCGAACACGCCCGCCGCATTTTCCGCCAAAGCCCGTTTTTCACTCGCTCTCATTGCTCGGCTCTTGAGGCAATTGGCTGCTTAAATTCACTTGCCGCGCACCGGCGGCGCGCAAATAATCCACACCTTTAATCACATGGGCATAATCCACCGCCGCATCGCCGCTCACATAGACATCTATTTCAGGATGCGCCTGCAAATAGTCGGCGGCTTGGCTTTGAATATCCGCTTCGCTCATCGCCGTCGTCGGCTGAGCGCTGATATTGAGATAATAACTGCCGGCGGCATCGACGGTAAGCACCAATGGCAAGGTCAAATCTTCGCTTTGTCCCTGCTCTTCGCTATTTTGCTCGGAAACCTCGGGCAGATTGATTTCCACTGAACGTTGCATCAGCGGCGCGGCAATCATAAAAATCACAAGCAGTACCAACATCACATCGATATAAGGCACAACGTTCATTTCTGCTTTCATGCGCTGGGCGCGAACACGGCGAGCCATGATTACCGCCGTTTCAAATGCGCGCGCAATTGCAACTGCTGACGCTGCAAAATATTGCTGAACTCTTCGCGAAAGGCGTCATATTCCACGATTTTCTTCTCAGACAATGCCATGTAAGCGTTATAGGATAAAACGGAAATAATCGCCGCCATCAAGCCGATTGCCGTAGCAATCAAGGCCTCGGCAATACCGGGGGCAACGCTGTTGATACTACTTTGCTGCGCCGCTCCCAAAGCCATAAAGGAATTCATAATCCCATAGACGGTACCCAGCAAACCGATATAAGGCGCAGAAGAAGCGAAAGTGGCTAAAATGCCTAAATATTTTTCCTGTTTCGCCGCTTCGCGGATAATTGTGGCTTCCATCGCGCGCTGACAGTTCTGCACGGCTTTATCAGACCCAATCAAATCCGATTCTAAAAACTGGCTAAACTCATAAAAACCATTCACAAAAACGCTTTCAATCCCTTCCGTGTCCTGCGTTTCATAATTGGCATAAATATTTTGCAAATTCGTGCCCGAATTCCAAAAAGCCTTCTCGAATTGCCGGGTTTTTCTATTCAGGCGTGAAAATAAGACCGCTTTTTTACAGGTAATAAAAATCGAGACAAGCATCATCAAGCACAAAATCAGCATGATGATTTTAACGAAAACACTAGCATCGCCAATTAACTGCATGATGGATAATTCATTTTGCAAGGGAAAACTCCTTCTCTAGTCTTGCGCGGCAGGCAGTGTAGCGCAAACCGCTCTCAGAAAAAATAGGTGCGGATTGCCGTTTGCTAAAGCTGCTCCGACAGCAAAAAATTTAATGATTGATTTGATTATATATTTTAATTCTCAACAGGATTTATCGTTAAATGCGGTCAATGCCTTATGCCGATATTGTGCAATATCTTGTTTTTAGTTAGCGTAATCGGGAATGAAATTGCCGCTAGGCTCGCATAGGATACGCCAGTCATATAAATCGCTTAACACTTGCGCCTGCATGATTTCTGCCGTCGAACCGCTTGCCGCAATTTTCCCCTGCTTCATCAGTACAACGAAATCGCTGTAATGCGCGGCAAGATTGATATCATGCAGCACCATAATTACGGCGGGTTTGGGTGCGGTCAATAAGCGCAGCTGCTTCATCAAATGATGCTGATGGCGGATATCCAAATGGTTGGTCGGCTCGTCCATAAGCAGAATTTCCGCTTCCTGCAATAAGGCGCGAACAATGGCTGCACGTTGTTTTTCTCCGCCCGACAAGTTTTCCAAACGCTTGTTTTTCAAGCCGTCCAATTCAAAAATTTCCAGCCATTGCATCGCTCGCTGCCGATTCGAGGCAGGGCTTTGCCGATACCAGACAAGGCGCGGATAATGCCCCATTAATACGTATTCTAAGACCGTCATCGGCAACTGAAAATTTTCATGCTGCCCGACCCAAGCGCACCGTCCTTGTTTTAAAGCCAGCCGAAAAGGTTCTCCGCGCCAAATAGTCGCGGGCGATTGCAAAAGTTGTCTTAACAGAGTGGATTTTCCTGCGCCGTTCGCACCGATAATGGCGCTGATGCAATGATCCGGAAAACGGATTGCCGGCACATCTAAAATAACTCTTGTTCCTTTGCTTATCCGACCATGAGAAAATTGTAGGGACATTATTCGCGCCCTCTGTCCATAATCAGCCACAAGAAAAAAGGCCCGCCCAAAATTGAAATCACAATCCCGACAGGAAAATCAACCGGATAGACTACCCAACGCGAAAAAGTATCTGCTATCAGTAAAAATACGGCTCCCCATAATGCCGACAAGGCAATCAGACGGCTGCGTCCGCCGCCAATCACTCGCGCCAACACATTGGGCACCATCATCCCCACAAAGCCGATAATGCCCCCTAAAGAAACCGCCGCTCCCGTCATCATCGAGGCGCCGACAATTGCTAAGGTACGCGTTTTGGCAACGGTAATACCCATCGTTTGCGCCGCCTCATCGCCCAGCAGCAAGCAATCCAGTTGCCGCCCAAGAATGATTAACAATAAGCCTCCCGCCGCAATAGCGCTGCCGGCATAGGTCAGAGAAACAAAACCGGCTTCAGCAAAGCTGCCCGCCAGCCATGTCATTGCGCCGCGCAAAGCCATATCATCCGACATAAATAAAATAAGACTTACCACAGCAGCGCATAAACTGCTCAACACAAAACCCAAAACGAGCAGACCATATTTGCCGCCGCCGACCCAGCGATGAAGAAACAACAATAATAAACAAACGCTTAAAGCGCCCAAAAATGCCGCCAGCGGCACACCGATACCGCTCCAGCCCATGGCAATCATGACGACGACACCGATTGCCGCGCCCCCCGAAGTGCCGATCAAACTCGGATCGGCAAGCGGATTTTCAAACAAGGCTTGCAAAGCCGAACCGCTGGCAGACAGAGCAGCGCCTACCAATAATGCCACGGTGATGCGCGGCAAACGGATTTGCAGCATAATCTCATCAACGTTCAGCGGATTTTGCCACGTTCCCTCCCCCACTCCGACACAGAAAAAAATCAAGGGCGCCAGTATCAGCAAGGGCAATAAAAAAGGTTTTAACATATTGTTATCATAAAATTACACAACATCAGCGTGCTAATTGATGCAGGTTTTGAATACTTTCGGGCGTATGCAAGCCATAACGCAAAAACTCATCGGAATGCCAAAAAACGATTTTGCCGTTTTTCGCCGCAGGACTGGCGGACAATTCAGGGCGGGCAGCCAGTTTTTCTGCTCCGCCGAGGATTTCTTCATTATGTTTGGCAATAATGACGATATCAGGCTTTGCCGCCAGCCATGCTTCCCGCGACAAAGGCTTAAACCCCTCCACGCCATCAGCCGCATTAATGCCGCCCGCCAATCGAATTAAGCTATCCGCCACCGTGCCGCGTCCGGCAACATAGCGTCCGTCATAGCTGAGTAGGTAACGTTTGCCGCTTGCCGGCTGCGCTTTTAAAGCGGTTTTGAATTGATGCGCCAAGACCGCCGCCTGTTCTTTTTTATCAATCAATTCTCCGATGCGGATAATGCTGTTTTGATAATCTTCAATCGTTTCATTCTCTTGCACGTTTTCCGCCACAATGCCGCTTTGTCTGAGATTGGCGTAAATATTGGGCGGCATCGCCATAAAACTGCCGATAACCACATCAGGTTTCTGCGCCATAATCGGCTCTACAGACAAAGTGCGGTAAAAACCAATCGTCTCTTTGCCCTGATAAAGCGGGTTATGGTTATGGTCATGCACGGCAACTACTTTATCTGCCGCTCCCAACGCAGCCACAATATCGGCGCTGTCAGGCGTCAGCAGCACAATCCGCTGTGCCCAAGTGATTTGAGCGAACGACAAGGCACAAAAAGCTAATACGACCATTTTCTTCATATCGTTACCGCGCAGCATTCCAATCAAAAGAACCAAATATAATCGGCATGCCGCATATCCATCTCACTGCCTTCCTCGGTCAGCAACAGCGTTTTCACACCATCCGAAAAGCCCGCATCCTGCAAAAACAAAGGAATGCCCAACTGCTTGGAAACATGAATATTTCCTGCAATCAGCCATGTCGGTTTGGGCGCATTCAATAAGACCGTGCTCATCTTAAAATCTTTATATTGCTGCAGCGAGACCAAATCTTGCGGACTGCCGTGATGCGTATCCATCAATTGAGCCAAGCTATCGCGCACCGCCGGATGACCGCTGCGCAGACCTTGAGGCATAAAGCGACTTTGATTTGCCAATTCTTGACGCGAAGGACTGCCTGCCAACAGCGGCGCTTTCTGCTCTAACAAAGCATAGATTAAGGATTGATATTGCGACCAATCCCAGCGCATATTCCAATTAATTTTCTCGGCTAAAGAACGCTTTCCCGTACTGCCGCCACTGTGCAAATAGGCTTGCATATCGCCTACAGCCTGCTGCTGCTCAGGCACCAACATTTCCAAAACCACACTGCCGTTTGCGCGCGCCTCCGCCGTCTGCCGCAACAGCCATTCCTGAGCGGCATGATGCGCCGCATTATCATGCTTCTCGCCGATCAATACGATTTGCGCCTGCGACAGTATCTGCACCAAGCGGCTCGGCGAAAGGCTTTGACCGCTTTGGGTATCGATAATCCGCCCCAAGGGTTCGGCACAGACCGACTGCAACACAATTGCAAACATTAAAACAAATTTTTTCATTATCTTCCTAGGTAAATCCATACAAGCCGTCCCTTGCAAAGCAATTCCGCATCCGCATCCATTCAAATCATCAGAATAAATAATTCTATATGAATTGAATAAACATTCAGTCAAAACAGTCTAAAATTGCATTATAAAACCTGCATAGAAAGTTCTGCCGCGCCCCGTGCCTTTATTCGCCCAATCCGATTGCGCCCCCGTATTGCCCGTGCCTAATGTACCGCCGCTGCTCAGCGGATAGTTATAGATCGTATTAGTCAGATTATCGATATTGAAAAACAATTTGGCATTTTTATTCACATTATATTTGGCATATAAATCATAAACATTTTGCCCGCCTTTCACTTTAGTTGCCGTAGGAAGGCCGGTATCCGTATCCACGCCTGCAGGAACGGTATCGTCTCCCATGCGCGTTAAGCGCGCGCCGACAATTAATTTATTATCCAACCAGCGCGTACCGAGATCGACCGCTAACTGGCTGCTCGGTTGCGTACGAATCGTGCTGACCATATCTGCCAAATAATCAATCGGCAAATCCGTTTTATTGCGACTATAGGCGAGATTGATATAAGCGCGGTCAAAATCATAACCGCCTTCTATTTCCCAACCGCGGATTTTAGTCTTATTCGGCATATTGAAAAATATTCCGACGGGAGAAACATCCATATCGCCGTTTAAATAATCATCCAAACTGCATTTTGTATGGTCATCGCAGACATAAAATTGATCTTGGAAAATATAATTTTTTATACGACTAGTAAAATAATTTACTTTCAAACGCGCCGTATCATTATGGGTAAATAAGCCTTGTTTAAAGATATTAAATCCGATATCGTGATTATGCGATGTCTCGCTTTTCAAATAAGGATTAACCGAGTAGGGATTGTTTTTGATATTATTCACATACATGAATTCTTGCACGGTCGGCGCACGGCTGGTATGCGCATAAGTGCTATAGAGCTGCAACCAATCGTTTGCCTGATATGCCAAAGAAAAATAGGGATTGACATGACTTTCTTTATGAGAGAAATCCACATTGCCGCCGGCAGGAAACACAATCGCGCCGTTATCGAATGTTTCGGGCAAGAAACCGCCGTAACGGTAGCGCTCGTAACGAAGCCCGCCCCCTAAAGTCCATTTGTCGTGCTGAAATTCGGCTTCAGCAAATAGATTGCCCGTCTGCTGATAACCTTTGGCTAAAATGCCGTCGTAATGCGGCAAATCCGCATCACGCTCTTTAGATCCGTAACGCGTGCGTTGGATTTTTGCGCCATAATCAAAACTTAAATCCGCCTCGCCGATTTCAAATACACTGCGGTTAGTCAAACTAAACTGCCAAGTCGGATTATATGTCTGGCGGTTTTGATAGCCGTTATCATGGTCTTCCTTGGCAAAATATTGCCGCGAATCGCCGTAAGAAATATCCGCACGCAAATCGATTTTGTCGGACAGCGGATTGTAGCGATATTGGAATAAGCTGCTATTGGTTTTCACATCAATCGGCGTATGGTTATTCGTGCTGCGGCTTTGATTGGCAATATGGCTGAAATTAAAATAATGATAGCGATTAGGTGCATACTCCAATTTGCCCATAAAATTATGCGCATGCACGCCGCTTTCCATCGCAACATTGTCATTCAAACCATCGCCGGCAATCGTCTCGCCCGCACCGTTGCGATAACCGCCCTTAACCTTGCCGCCATATGCCGCCAAGACGCCGAACGAACCGCCATTGTCAAATGACTGCCGATGCGCCACCGCCGCCATACCGTTTGTACCGTAACCATTACTGCCATGTCGCAAAATCAGACGACCGCCAAAAGTATTGTCCCCTTGCACCAAATCACTAGGCACCAATGTGCGAAAATTCACGCTCCCTCCCAATGCATTGCCGCCCGAACTGCCATGCGACAAACCGCGCTCGACTTCCGCGCCCGCTATAAAATCTTCATTGATATAGACCGTATTGCCATTCCAACCATGCGCCGGATTGGTCTGATAAAAGGTTTGGCTGACACCGTCAATACTGGTGTTTACCCGCCCCGCACCTTCAAAACCGCGCAAATTGACCGCAATACCGCCCTGCCCGATATCATGCTGTGTAAATAAACTGGGGCTACTGCGCAAGACTTCGTTCAAATCGCGTCCGGTTTCGTTTTTTGCAATCACGGACACCGCAGCGGGTGTTGTATAAGGCTGATTGATGTAATCAGCACTAACATTAATCTCAGACAAGTGGATAACGGCTTTAGCAGCCTCTTCCGCCCACACTGAAGAACAGGAACAAACTAATGTCAACAAAGTAAAGTATCTCATTTTATTCGGTTTTTATTAAAGTTATATTAATTGTAATCCAAATAAAAATAATTATCAAGTAGTGGTAAAAATGAAGAAAATATTTCTTTGCCAATCAATCAAATTGTAGGCGGACTTCTAAGTAAAGATTGTTTTTCAGGGAAATTGGGCAAATGTTTCTTAATCTTTACAGGGATTAAGCAAGCAAAACGACAATGTATAGTCAAAGAATTGAAAAAGTATTACGGCGTTGGCTCGCTTTGCCGTACGCTCTTGTACTGTCTGCAGCTCGCCGCCTTGTACTACTTTTTCACTTCTCCGACTATATTCGGAGAAATGGAAAAATATAGCTTCTTCAGATTAAAATGAGACAATAAAAATTTTCAACATATTGAAAAATATTTCAATATGTTGTTTTAAGACGTATCATTTTAATCTGAAGAGACTATAATGCAAGGCGGCAAATGGCAGACAGTACGGCAAAGCAAACCAAAAGCTATTGCTGTACCATTCTTGAAAAATGGCGCTTAATATTTTTAAAAACAATTGACTAAATATTCCTATCCGGCACAGGCAAACCCAATTGCAGATAAGCGGCATCGCTTGCCATGCGTCCGCGCGGGGTGCGCTGGATAAATCCTTGTTGAATCAAATAAGGCTCGACCACATCTTCCAAAGTGCCGCGCTCTTCGCCCACAGCCGCCGCCAAAGTCTCAATCCCGACGGGCCCACCGCCGAAATGCTCAATCAAACGCGAGAGCATACGGCGGTCGAGTTCATCCAAACCGGCGGCATCAATTTTCAATAATTTCAAGGCTTCGTCTGCCATTTGGCGCGTAATCACGCCGTCACCGCGCACTTGGGCATAATCACGCACGCGCCGCAGCAAGCGGTTGGCAATACGCGGCGTACCGCGTGAGCGTTTGCCGACTTCCGCCGCGCCGCTGTCTTCAATCTCAATTCCCAGCAATTTCGCCGCACGCGAGACAATTTCCTGCAATTGGACGTGAGAATAATATTGCAGATGATGGCTAATGCCGAAACGATCGCGCAGAGGCGCCGTCAATAAGCCGGAACGCGTAGTAGCGCCGACTAATGTAAACGGCTGCAAATCCACTTTTATCGAACGCGCCGCCGGTCCTTCGCCAATCATAATATCGATTTGAAAATCCTCCATTGCAGGATAAAGCACTTCTTCAATCGCGGGCGAGAGACGGTGGATTTCATCAATGAACAAAACATCATTGCGTTCCAAATTAGTCAACAAAGCGGCTAAATCGCCGGCTTTTTCTAAAATCGGGCCGGAGGTTTGGCGCAGATTCACACCCAATTCGCCGGCAATAATTGCCGCTAACGTCGTTTTGCCCAAACCCGGCGGACCGAATAGCAGCACATGGTCAAGTGATTCCTGCCGCCCCAATGCCGCTTCAATAAAAATACTTAATTGCGCTTTCAGCTCGTTTTGCCCGATATATTCCGCCAAGCGTTTAGGACGGACGGCACGCTCAATCGCGCCCTCTTCATTACGCCCGGCGGCGCTAATTAAACGGTCGGAATCAATCATTTGCCACTCTGTAATTTCAATTGCAAGGCGGATTTAATCAAAGCCGCCGTATCGGCATCCGGCGATTGCTTGAGTGCACTCTCAACCAATTTTACCGCATCGGCCGGTTTTAATTCCAATGCCATCAAGGCTTCCACCGCTTCTTGCGCCGCCGTGACGCCTATAGGCAAAGGCGTATCCGCCGCACCTGCCATGCTCGTAAAAACGCTGCTGCCGCCGACACGGTCTTTTAATTCGATTAATAAACGCTCCGCAGTCTTTTTGCCGACACCGGAAAGTTTTAACAAAGCATTGCTATTATTCTCGCGCACAATAGCGATAAAATTTTCAACACTGAAACTCGATAAGACCAGCAAACCCAGTTTCGGCCCGATGCCGCTGATGCGGATTAATTCGCGAAACAATTGCCGCTGCGCAATGCTGGCAAAGCCGTAGAGATATTGTCCGTCTTCTCTTTGCGCATGATGAATGAACAATTCCGCCGCCTGCCCTTGCGGTAATTGCTCCAAAATGGAAATCGGCACGGCGATTTCATAGCCTACGCCGTTCACATTCATAATCACTTGATTACCCTGCTTATGCAGCACCAAACCTTGTAACCAGCCGATCATCGCTCTGCCTCTCTTTGTGCTTCAAGCGCATCGCCGCCCGTAAAAAAATCCTGATATTTCCGCATTTACTTCTCCCAAGCCGACAGCATGCCGCTTTTGCGCTGCATAATTGCCGTTTGCAGATAATGCGCATGCGTCAGGGCGACCGCCAAAGCGTCCGCCGCATCGCTTTGAATCTTACCCGTTTGATTGAGCAGCAATTTCACCATATATTGCACCTGCGTTTTATCCGCCGCGCCTTTGCCGACCACCGCCTGCTTAATGCTTTTCGCCGCATATTCCGAAATCGGCAACTGCGCCAATACTGCCGCACACAAAGCCACACCGCGCGCCTGCCCCAATTTCAAAGCGGAATTCGGATTTTTATGCACAAAAATCTCTTCTATGGCAAATTCTTGCGGACGATAACGCTGCACCAACTCGCCGATGCCCTGATGAATCATCATCAAACGAATAGGCATCGACTCTTCCGCCAAGCGAATGCAGCCGGAATCCACATAGCGAACCTGCTGCCCCTCCACATCTACAATGCCGTAGCCTGTTATTCGCGAACCGGGGTCAATGCCCAAAATGCGGCGAACAGCTGTCATTAACCAGCGTAATCCTCTGGGAATTCCGCATTGCTAACCACGCTTTGCACATCGTCTAATTCTTCTAGCATATCAATCAAACGCATGACCTTATCCGCATCTTGCGCACTTACCGGCGAGAGATTTTCCGCACGCATCGTTACCTCGCTTTCATCAGGCGTGAAACCGGCGGCGACCAAAGCCTCATACACGGCGGCATAATCGCTGGGGTCGGTAATCACTTCCGCACTGCCCTCATCAAACTCAATATCTTGCGCGCCGGCTTCCAAAGCCGCTTCCATCAAAGCATCTTCATCTGCCACGCTTTCAAAAAACAAGACGCCCTGCTCTTTAAATTGGAAAGCCACCGAGCCGGAAGTACCTAAATTGCCGCCGCATTTAGAAAAAGCATGACGCACTTCGCCGACCGTGCGGTTATTATTATCCGTCAAACAATCCACCATAATCGCCACGCCGCTTGGACCGTAACCCTCAAAGCGCACCTCTTCCATCTGCACGCCTTCCAGCTCGCCCGCGCCGCGCTTAATCGCACGCTCCATCGTATCTTTCGTCATGTTCTCCGCCTGCGCTTTGCTGATTGCCAAACGCAAACGCGGATTGGAATTCGGATCGGAACCGCCGCTGCGCGCCGCAATCGTCAATTCACGAATTAAGCGGGTAAAAATCTTGCCGCGCTTGGCATCTTCTTTTGCTTTTTTATGTTTAATATTTGCCCATTTACTATGACCAGCCATTTGAATATCCTTAAATTTCTAAAAAACATCTCTGCCAAAGCCTGCGCAGAAAGCAAAGCCCGGCTTGCGCACCATCGCCCTCAACACAGCCGAAGCGCGAAAGATTGCATAAAAAATGGGGCGCAAGTGTATCACGCCGCCGCAAAATCTGCTGCTTTTGGCAAAGAAAAAAGCGCGACCAGCGCGCTTTTCACAGCTTATATAGTTTCTTCAGATTAAAATGAGACAATAAAAATTTTCAACATATTGAAAAATATTCCAATATGTTGTTTTAAGGCGTATCATTTTAATCTGAAGAGACTATAAATGCCTATTTATGCGTCACAATACTGACTTTGGCAACACCGGCTTGCAATACGCCTAATTGCTGCGCCGCCGCCTTAGACAAATCAATCACCCGATCGCCGTGGAAAGGTCCGCGATCATTGATGCGTACAATCACGCTTTTGCCATTATTCAGATTAGTTACCTTCACTTGGCTGCCCAAGGGCAGATGCTTATGCGCGGCGGTCATATCATGCATATTATAGACTTCGCCGCTGGCGGTTTTGCGTCCGTGAAAACCGGGACCATACCAAGAAGCAGATCCTTCTTCCGAAAAATTTTCCGCCGTGCTGAGCGTGCGGTAAGTTTTGCCGCGCACGTTATAAGTGACGGATTTGGCAATCGCCGTACTTTGCGCAACGACTTTAGCCTGCTTTTGGCTAGCAGCCTGAGCAGCGGCTTGATTAACGGCTTTGCCGCTGTAATCCACCGCTGCAAAAGGATCTTGCTGAGTAAAATCAATCACTTTGACGATATTAACTTCCGCTTTGGCAGGTGCGGTAGGTTTTGCAGCTTCTGCTTTTACGGCAACGGCTTGTGCAGGTTTAGCCTGTGGTTTGACAGCTTCTGCTTTTACGGCAACGGCTTGTGCAGGTTTCGCCTGCGGTTTGGCGGCTTCCGCTTTTGCGGCAACAGCTTGTGCAGGTTTAGCCTGTGGTTTGACAGCTTCCGCTTTTACGGCAACGGCTTGTGCAGGTTTCGCCTGTGGTTTGGCGGCTTCCGCTTTTGCGGCAACAGCTTGTGCAGGTTTCGCCTGCGGTTTCGCTGCTTCTGCTTTTACGGCAACGGATTGTGCAGGTTTCGCCTGCGGTTTCGCTGCTTCTGCTTTTACGACAACGGCTTGTGCAGGTTTCGCCTGTGGTTTGGCAGCTTCCGCTTTTGCAGCAACAGCTTGCGCAGGTTTCGCCTGCGGTTTCGCTGCTTCTGCTTTTACGGCAACAGCTTGCGCAGGTTTCGCCTGCGGGGTATTGACTTGGGCAAATAGTGCCACGTCAGAATTTTTGGTGAAATCAATAGTTTTCACAATTTTGCGCGGGGCTTCGACAGGCGTGGCAATAGGAGCTTGCTGTGCATAAGCCGAGAGCGGGAGCAGGTAGGCTACCGCTAGCAAAGCGCTTAGACTTTGTTTTTTCATCAATAGATCTCGTTAATTGGACTCTTGATGGCAGCAGCCAAATTGCTCACCGCCATCGCATACATCGGCGAGGTATTATAGCGGGTAATCACATAGAAATTATTATAAATAATAAACGCCAATTCCTCTTGCTCGCCTTGCAGCACAAGGCTTCCCACCGTTTCCGCACTTTGAGAAGCCAACCAATTCATGAAATTTTGGTCAGATTTCAGGCTTTCGTCTGTGGATAAGTCCTGCAAATCATAAGCCGGCTTCACATTGCCGTCAAAAATGCTAAGACTCGGCTTTTGTGGCAATTGATAATACAAATCGCCATCTTTCTCCCAACCGCGGTTGGCAAGATAATTGGCAATCGAGCCGATGGCGTCTTCCGGACTTTGCCATAAATTAATCTTTCCGTCGCCGTCGAAATCTATCGCATCATTGCGGTAACTGCTCGGCATGAATTGCGCCATTCCCATAGCACCGGCATAAGATCCTTGAATTTGCAAGGGATTCCAATCTTCTTGCTGCGCCAGTAATAAGAAATGGTCAAATTCGCTGCAAAAGAATTCGGCGCGCGGCGGATAGTCGAAACAAAGGGTGGCGAGGGCTTGCAAAACCGGCGTATTGCCCGTGACTTTGCCATAGCGGGTTTCCACGCCGATAATCGCCGTAATCACCGCCGGATCGACGCCGTATTGCGCATAAGCGCGTTCTAAGGCTTCGCGGTGCTGGCGGTAAAAGGCTACGCCGTCTTCCAATCTTGCCGCATCCGAGAAAATGGTGGCGTATTCAAACCAAGGTTTGCTTTTTTCCGCCGGACGGCTGATTTTCGCCAGCACGTCTTCATCGCGATGAATCGCCATCAATAAAGACAGCAGATAGCGCGCATCTATCTGATGTGTTTCAGCCAATTGATAAATGCGTTCGCGGGCATCGGCATTTTGCGCGTAATTAGGCGGCATGTCGGAAGTTTCTTCGGCGCTTTGCGCATAAGTTCCCTGCGCCAAAGCCAGTGCCGCGATAAGGACTAAACGGAATGTGTTCATGAAAAATGCTCCTGTTTAGGGGATTGTTTGTAGCCGCCGATCAGATTAACGGCAATGGCAAAACCGGCCATAAGCGATAAAACCGAACTGCCGCCGTAGCTGATCAGCGCCAGCGGCAAGCCTACTACAGGCAAAAATCCGCTTACCATGCCGATATTAACAAAGATATTGATAAAGAAAGATAAAAAAATCGCCGCCACTAGGATACGCGCAAAGCGGTTATTCAGTCGCGTCGAGAGATACAGTCCGCGCAAAATCAGTAAGAGATAGGCGAGCAAGAGCAGGCTGACGCCGAATAAGCCTAATTCTTCCGCAATCACGGAAAAGACAAAATCCGTCGTCGATTCCGGCAGAAAGGATAATTGCGACTGCGTGCCTTCGCCGTAGCCTTTGCCAAAAACGCCGCCCGAGCCGATAGCGATTTGCGATTGAATGATGTGATAGCCCGCGCCGAAGGGATCGGCTTCCGGATTAAATAGCGTCAGCACACGCTCGCGCTGATAGGCTTTAATGCCGAACATCCAAAACAGCGGCAAGGCAATCGCCGCCATCACGGCACCGACCCCAATCAGCCACCAAGGCAAGCCCGCCAAAAACAGAGCGATAATGCCGGAAGCCGTGACCAGCAGGGCGGTGCCTAAATCGGGCTGATCTAAAATCATATAGGCGGGAACGGAGATAATTACCAGCGAAATCAAAACGGTAAATAAATTCGGCGGTCGCGCTTGCCGCGTCAAATACCAAGCCACCATCATCGGCACGGAGAGTTTTGCCAATTCCGAAGGCTGAATACGGGCAATGCCGATATTGAGCCAACGCTGCGCCCCGCCCGCATGACTGCCCATAAGCAGCACCAAGAGCAGCAAAATAAGGGTAAAAGCATAAACAACAGGCGTTATTTGGCGAATTTTACCGGCAGGCAGACATAAAAACAGCCCGAACAAGCCCCAAGCGGCGGCAAAACGAATTGCTTGACGCAGTACCGTACCGCCGCTTTCCGCCGCGCTGTTCAAAATGACCAAGCTGAAGCCCATCAGCAGGGCAAGCAGCAGTATCAACCACCAATCGATATAAAAAATCGCCGATTGCAGGATTTTCCATGTACTGCGCGGTCTGACTTCATCCATTGCCATTGTTATTCTCCGCCGCGCTGCCGAGTAAGTAGAAATCGCTGATTTGCCTTGCCATCGGACCTGCGGTCGAACTACCGCCGCCGCCGCGTTCCACCACAATGCTCAAGGCGATTGTCGGCGCATCGGCAGGGGCATAAGAAACGAACATGGCATTGTCTTGATGCTCGCGCGCCAATTGGCTGTTGGAAATGCGTTGATCGGTTTTAAAGGAAATCACTTGCACCGTGCCCGATTTGCCCGCCATGCGGTAGCGCAGACCTTGGGCAATGTTTTTGCCCGTGCCGCTGTGATGATGAATCACACGCTCCATGCTGTTTTTAGCAATTTGCCATGTCTGCGACTCATAAACAGGGATAATCTTTTCTTCCGCCCGTTCGGGGCTTTGAAACTGCATGCTTACGGGGTCGTAAATGCGCTTAAGCAGATAAGGGGTGAAACTTTTGCCGTCGCGGGCAATCAAGGCGGTCATGTATGCCAATTGCAAAGGCGTGGTGGTAAAAAAGCCCTGCCCGATGCTGGCATTGATGGTATCGCCGATATACCAATTGGTTTTGTAACGCGCTTCTTTCCAAGCACGGGTCGGCATGATGCCGCTGTCTTCGTCGGGCATATCAATACCGGTCAACCGCCCCATAGCAAAATGTTGGCAATATTGCGCCATGCGGTCGATACCTAATTGCTGTCCCAGTGAATAAAAATAAATATCGCAAGACTGAGCGACCGCACCCACGCCGTTCAAACTGCCGTGTCCTGTGCGCTTCCAGCAATGGAAAGGACGGGCATTGGGATTTTCCGCCAAACGGTATGCGCCGCCGCAATGCACATGGCTATGTTCATGCACCACCTGATAATGCAAACCCGCCAAGAGCATCATCGGCTTAATCACGGAACCGGGCGGATAGCGCCCTTTCAATGCGCGGTCATATAAAGGTCCGTGCGGATCGTCTAACAGCATTTTGTATTGCCGCTGGCTGATGCCTTTGGTAAACAAATTGGTGTCAAAACCCGGCTTCGATACCATCGCCAGCACTTCGCCGTTTTGCGGATTAATCGCCACGCAGGAGCCGCGATGCTCGCCCAGTACTTGATAAATAAACTGCTGCAATTTCAAATTGAAAGACAGGTAAATATCCTTACCCCGCTGTGCCGGCACTTCTTTTAACAGGCGCACCATATTGCCGTTGGCATCGGCTTCGACCTGCTGATAGCCCGATTTACCGCGCAACAGCGCTTCGTATTGCCGCTCGATTCCGCTACGCCCGATATAGTCGATGCCTTGATAATCATCGGGATCAATGCTTTGCAAATCTTTTTCATTGATGCGATTGGTATAGCCCAGAACATGCGCGCAGAGTTCGCCATAGGGATAGAAGCGCTCGTAATAAGGCTCAATCGCCGCGCCGGGCAGGCGGTACAATTGCAAAGCCAAGCGGTAATGCGCTTCTTCTTCAATCGAGTCTTTCAGCACCACGCTTTCATAGCGGCGACTGCGCCGATAGCGGCTACGAAATTGTTCGATACTTACACTATCCAAGCCCAAAATCAGGCTTAATTGCGCCAGCAGCTGTTCCAAATCCTCCACATGCGAGGGATTGACGACCACTTGATAACGCAGAATATTTTCCGTCAGGGCAATACCGTTGGCATCATAAATCGTGCCGCGCTCGGGCACCAGCGGCTTGATTCTGACCCGATTGGATTGGGCGCGCGTGCGGTAATAATCGTAGCGCTGCACTTGCAGGGTAAACATGCGCCCAAAGAGCGCGGCAATTCCTGCGCAGACCGCCAAAGCCGTTAAGGCAACGCGGCGCGTAAAAGAACGTTTTAAATAAGCCTCGTCTTTGCCTTCCTGTTTTTTATGGCTGAGCAAATCGGCATGGGCGAATTTTTTCACCGCCGCACCCGCCCGCCATAATGCTGCATAAAGATCAGGCTGATCATCCGCATCAGCGGCCAAGCCGCTAATTGCAGCAGAAAACACCACAGCCAGCCCGCTGGCGCCGGAATACCTTCCACGATATAAAGCAACAAGAATTTCAAGACGATAAATCCCGCCCCTAGAAAAATCACGCCCAGCAATTGCTCAAAGACCGACACCGTGCGCCAATAGGTGTGCAAAGGAAAAATCAGTAATGCCGTCAAGCCGTATAACACACCGTGAAAACCGATGCTGACCTGCGCGGACAAATCCAATAAAAAGCTAATCGGCAAAAAAGCCCGCCACAGCGGCAAGCGCGGCTGATAATAAAACAAATACAGCAAGACCATAACCGTAATATCGGGCAGCAACAGCCAAGGTCGGAAATAAGCGCCTACCGTCAGCAATAGCCAACAGACAAAGAAATACAACAGCAAGGGCAAGACAGGCATTATTGCCCCCCTAATTGCGCAGGACGTGGCGGACCGACAGGCAAAATCACTTCGGGAATAATATCGCGCTGATCCAACAATAAGACCTCAAGCATGGAAGACAGATGCGCTAAGGATTTGAGTTCAATCTGTAAAAAAGAATTACGCTGATCGCGCGACACATCCACCACTTCCGCCACCGGATAACCACGCGGAAAGACGCCGCCGAGTCCGGAGCTGACCAAGCGGTCGCCGATTTGAATATCGCTGTCCAAGCGGATATTTTCCACCGTCAAGGCGCTGCGCTCCGCCATGCCGCTGAGCAAAGCGCGTTGCTGGGTACGCTCGACATAGACCGGCACGCGACTGCGTCCGTCGCTAATCAGCATGACCCGCGCCTGATGCTCAAATACTTCCGTTACCTGTCCGACCAAGCCGAAAGGATCGATTACCGCCTGATGCTGATAGACACCGTCAGACAAACCTTTGTTAATCAATATGGTTTCGCGATAACCTTCGATATTGCTGTCGAAAATCTCCGCAATCATCACCGGCACCGTCACGCTGCCCACCGAATCCATCAGCATCCGCAAACGGCGGTTTTCCGCCTGATAATGCCCCAGCAACTGAATTTGCGTTCGCAACTCGCCATTTTGCGCGCGCAATTGCTGCACCTGCGCCGCCAAATCTTCCTTTTGCTGCCACTGCTGCCATTGTCGGCTCAAGCCGCTCAAAGGCGCATAGACCATGCGCTGCAAAGGCGCATAGGCATGGTCATGCAGTAATGCCTTCGGCTTATCCAGCCAAGGGCTATATTTATTCAATAATAACAATAAGAGACTCAGCGTTATCGCCGTCGCCCAAGCAGGAAGCCAATGGACAGAACGCTGTTCGTCATCTGCAGGAGGCGTGGCGAACATGAATTAAGTCATCAAGAAAGAAGCGACACCGCGTTGATCCAATAATTCCAAAACCTTGCCGCCGCCGCGCGCCACACAGGTCAAAGGATCATCCGCCACAATCACATTCAAGCGCGTTTCTTCCATAATCAGTTTATCCAAATCGCGCAGCAAAGCGCCGCCGCCGGTCAGCACGATACCGCGTTCCGCCACATCCGCCGCCAATTCGGGCGGCGTTTGTTCCAAAGCCAATTTCACCGCGCGCACGATGCTGCCTAGCGGTTCTTGCAAGGCTTCTAGCACCTCATTGGAATTAATCGTAAAACTGCGCGGCGCTCCCTCTTGCTGATTCGTGCCCTTCACTTCCAATTCGCGGATTTCCGCCGAAGGATAGGCGCAGCCGATTTCTTTCTTAATCCGCTCGGCGGTCGGCACGCCGATCACAATGCCGAAATTGCGCCGCACATAATCGATAATCGCGCTGTCGAAGCGGTCGCCGCCCGTGCGCACGGAAGCGGCATAGACAATGCCGTTCAGAGAAATCACCGCCACCTCGCTCGTGCCGCCGCCGATATCGACCACCATCGAGCCGTAAGCCTCATCTACGGGAATCCCCGCTCCGATGGCTGCCGCCATCGGCTCTTGAATTAAAAAGACATCGCGCGCACCCGCCGCTTCCGCCGCATCATGAATCGCGCGTTTTTCCACCTGCGTCGCTCCCGAAGGCACGCAGACCAAAATCCGCGGACTGGGGCGGAAAAAGCCGCCGCGTCCGTGCGCGCGCTTAATGAAATGATCCAACATCATGGAAGTAATCTTAAAATCGGCAATCACGCCGTCCTGCATCGGACGCACCGTGCTTAAATTATCCGGCGTACGTCCCAACATCTGCTTTGCCTGCGTGCCGTAGGCGACAATCTTTTTGCGACCATCTTGGGGATCTTGGGCAATCGCCACCACCGAAGGCTCATCTAAGACCACGCCTTCGCCGCGCACATAAATCAAAGTATTCGCCGTTCCCAAATCGATAGATAAATCACTAGAAAACAAACCGCTAAGAAACTTAAACCGCATAGACTGAGCCTCAAAAAATAGATTGCCCTTCTCGGGCGTGCAAAGACAAAGCGGATATGATACCTTTTTAAGCGTTTTTTTACATCATCTTGCGCAAGCAAGCGCCCGAGACTTTTACTTATGAATAGCTTAACACCTGAAATTATAGAAAAAACCGCCAAATTGGCACAATTACACATCAGCGACGAAGAAAAACAAGCCCTGCAAGCCGATCTCGCCGCTATTTTTCCGCTCTTCGACGCCTTGAACAAGGTCGAGATTTCCGCTCTTGAGCCGCTCGCCCATCCTTTAGATGCCAAACAACGCCTGCGTGCCGACCAAGCCGTTGCCCGCGATTTACTCGCCACCATCGAGAACAACGCGCCGCAATTTGAAGACGGCTTCATCACCGTGCCGAAAGTCATTGAATAAGGACAGCCATGAGCATTTTACACAGCAGCATTCGCGAACTTGCCGCCCAATTGGCAAACAAACAGCTTTCATCATTAGAACTGACCGAACACTATCTGCAACGCATCGAGGCGCATAATCCGCAGCTTAATGCCTACATCCGCATCACCGCCGAACAAGCGCGCGCCGATGCCCAAGCCAGCGACGCACGCCGCGCCAAAGGCGAGATCCGCTCGCCCCTAGACGGCATTCCAATGGCGCATAAAGACCTATTCTGCACCGCAGGCATCACCACCACCGCCGCCTCCAAAATGCTGGAAAACTTCGTGCCGCCGCACAGCGCCACCATAGCCGAAAACCTCGCACAAGCAGGCGCTGTCATGACCGGCAAACTCTCCATGGACGAATTCGCCATGGGCTCTTCAAACGAACGCAGCGCCTTCGGCGTAGTACATAACCCTTGGGACAGTAAAGCCGTGCCGGGCGGCTCCTCCGGCGGTTCGGCAGCCACCGTCGCCGCCAGACTCGTTCCCTACAGCACCGGCTCGGACACCGGCGGCTCCATCCGCCAACCTGCCGCCTACTGCGGCGTTACCGGCATCAAACCCACCTACGGCACCTGTTCGCGCTGGGGCATGATTGCCTACGCCTCCAGTCTCGACCAAGCAGGGCCTATCGCCCCCAGCGCGGAAGACTGCGCCCTTATCTTAAACGCCATGGCGAGCTTTGATCCCAAAGACTCCACCTCCAGCCAAGACACTCTGCGCGTATTCGACAACCTGCTCAACCAACCGCTCAACGGCGTAACCATCGGCATACCGCGCATCTATTTCCAAGGACTCGACAGCCAAATGGCGGACAACATCATGGCGGCGGCAAAAGTCTATGAAAGCCTCGGTGCAACGCTCACAGACATCGAACTGCAAAACACCGACATCGCCATTGCCAGCTACTACCTCATCGCCTCCGCCGAAGCCTCTTCCAATTTGGCGCGCTATGACGGCGTACGCTACGGACATCGCTGCGAAAACCCCGACAATCTGCAAGACCTCTACCGCCGCAGCCGCAGCGAAGGCTTCGGCGAAGAAGTCAAACGCCGCATTCTCATCGGCACCTACGCCCTATCCGCCGGCTACTACGACGCCTACTACGAACAAGCACGCCGCGCCCGCCGCGCCATCTTAAACAGCTTCACAGCAGCCTTTACAGAATGCGACCTCATCCTAGGCCCGACCACGCCTAGCCCCGCCTTTGCCATCGGCAGCCAAACCGACGATCCGGTCGCCATGTTCCTCGGCGATTTATACACCGTTGCCATCAACCTCGCAGGATTACCGGCAATCAGCCATCCGGCGGGCTTTATTCAACATCTGCCGGTCGGCTGTCAATTAATCGGACCGCATTTCAGCGAAGCGCGCCTGCTCAACCTCGCCCACCGCTTTCAACAAGAAAGCGATTATCACCGCCAAATTCCCGCCGCCTATGCGGCATAAACAAAAGCCCCGTGAGGGGCTTTATTTTGTCCGAATGCAGCGCCCAATCGGCATAGATCTATAGCCGTTAAACTTTAAAACAAGACGGAATTTCCTACGAAGAGCAAAGAAAGCAAAGTTTTGAGCAAAACTCGCTACGCAGAGCCGGCGAAACTGCAAATTTCCACAAAACCAGTTACGGAGCACTCAAAATCCCCTTTTGCCTTGCCGCAGACAGCGCAGGATTTTTCGGGAACAAGCGCGTCACTGTTTGAGCGAAGCGCAGCGTAGCGAGTTTGACGCGCGCCGAACCATAAAAATTAATTTGGCAAGCTGGCAAGGGGATTTTGCGAAGCAAAACAAGGCAAGGGGCTGCCTTTACGTTGCTTACTAGCGCTTCTTTGGTGATTGCTTTGCGTACTTTCTTTGGCAGCGCAAAGAAAGTACGGCACAGCGCAGCGTTAAAAATAAATCATAAGAATTAAGCAATGTCAGAAATCTGGACGTTTTCAGCATAAATAGATTTTTGGGTTGAATGGCTATAAAAACAAACTTATAAACCACACCATCACCCAAAACAGTCTCCGCATTAGGCGGATATAGGCAGTCAATTCTCGCGCACCTGCGCCAAGTTTTCATTTTCAAGTCTTCATTGCGGCAAATCCCAACAACGAACCGCCGCTTCCCCCGCATCTTTAATAGGGCAAATCTGCCCCGCCAGCGACAACGCACCACAGCAATGTATCTGATTATAATGAAAATTATACCCCTGGCTAATAATTAGGCAGAGCGCGCATTAAAAAATCTTTCCGGCATTCTTGACAATTACCAACGACAAAATTACGATGCAGAAAAAATATAGAGGAATAATTATGCGAAGAAAAATATGCCTTCCCATGGTGGCCGCACTCTGCACCATCACCGCCCAAGCCGAATTGCCGCTCTCTCTTGAAGGCGTATCGCCGCAGCAGCGCCGCATGAAATTAGGCTTGTCGATGACTTATTACAACCGCAATGCCGATGTCTATACCCAAGGCAGCAATTATTTTCTCACGCCACAAAATACGCTCATTGAAATCCCCACGCGCCTACAAACCGGCGAGCAAAATACGGATATGCTCTACGGCAATCTCAGCTTTCAATACGGTTTGAGTGAAAACACGGAAATTTACACCAATCTAGGCGCCTTTTGGCAACAAAACCGTTACACAATGAATAATCTCAGCCTTTCAGATAACAAAAGCGAGCTTGCCGAAATCACGCTGGGCTTAAATCATGTACTGTTACGCGATGGCGCTAACCCTATGTTGATTGGCGTTGTGGAAACCGCGGCCTTAGAAAAGATTGGCGGAGGAACCCACCATGGCAAGTCTTGGTTCGTGGGTATCAATGCCTACAAAGCTATTGACCCTGTTGTTTTTTCACTCAACGCAGGTTATCGCTTCCACCTAAAACATAATGACGATTATCGCTTGGGTAATTATTGGCTTGTCCGTCCCGGAGTTTCTTTTGCCGCTAATGACCGCGTCAGTTTCAATGCCAAATTGCAATGGATAGGAAAACAAGGCGACCGCATTAACGGTACCAAACAAGCATTTGAAACGAATAGTCGTGCCAGTATCGGCGTCGGCTATGCTGTTTCGGCACAAACATCACTCTCTGCTGATGCGCAGTGGCATCTCTCAGGTAATGAGGGCAGCAATATTACATTCGCTCTTCAGCATAGATTTTGATGTACTTCATAACCACAGGAGAAAATCATGAAAAAACTCATGCTTACCGCCGCCATAGCCACTTTTGCCAGTGCAAGCTATGCAGATGCTCAAACTTTTAGCCAGGTAGGAGATGCGCAAGCGTTTAATGCTGCGCTCTCAGCCATTAAGCAAACATCGCACACAGATGCTATTGCCGAGGCAATATTCGACAATCAATTCGCACTCGCTGCACTTAGCCCAGAGGAAATGAATGAAACCGAAGGCGCATTTGCTTGGGGGACTTTAGGAAATGGAATGTTAATTGGCTCTGCTTACAATGTATCCTTAAATAATATTATGCATTATTTAAAGTATGATGAATTTGCCAGCTGGGATTCTAATGCTCAATCCGCAGTATTGGGTGCAATATTAGGTGCGAGAGCATTTTTGCCTGGCGCTTCAGCGAACCTAAAAACATGGCAAACTTTAACAGCAAGGGAGAAATATGATTTACTTACACCAAAAGATAAGATAGAGGCTTTAGTAAGATATCATGCTTATAAAACAGATATAGTAATATTAGGAGCAACTTTTCCATACGAAAATTCCAACAATTAACATATAGGAGAGAGAATATCAAGGTGTAACCCTTGATATTCTCTACAGATAAAGATAATAACATCATTCGTAAATTATAGAAAATATGAATAATGGTTTTATATATTTAGCCACTGCATTTCTGTTATTGCTATGTTCTAAGATTGGCGTTACGCCTGTCGCCTTCAAAAAGAAAATGACAATAGTTTTTCTAGTAGGAATTTTTACATCTTTATTCTTTTTTATTGCAGTAAATAAATTCAAACTCTCAGTTTTTTTAGCCATTATTATAGCAAGTTTTATTATAACAGCCAGTTTTCACTGGTTGGCATTTAAGCGTTGGAATTGATATGGAACATCCTTTATTCACTCCGGGAAGCGTGGTTAGCTGCGTCTTATTTATTGTATTTTTCCTAGTTTTTATCGTGCATTGGGAGTTGAGCGACACTTCGGGGAAAGCACTTTTTAAAAGATTATTAAACTACATCGCTATTTACCTAGCACTCTCATATTTTGTCATCTTTTTCGCCTTTAAAAAATTCAGCTACGCCCCTATTTTTTTGCTAGGGTACTTCGGCCTACGCTATGCTGTTGACAGCTGGAGCGCTAGAAATAGCAACGAGGATTTTTTAAATAATAAATAAGCGCATAACCTACAAATTATCAGGTATTTTCAATATGCAAAAAATAACTCTTATTCATGAAGTTCTCATTATAATTGCTGTATATTCTGCCTTGATGCACGTCAGTCTCTCCCATCAAAAAACGCTCGTTAAATTATTCTGCCTGTCATTCGCTTTTTCCATATTTTCCCTATATCATTTAATGATGAGAGACAAATTATCTCCCGCTTTTGCCATGTTTAAACATCAAAGTATCAGTTCCGAGATACTGCTGCTGATATTTTCCGCCACTTCTATATTATTATTCATATTGATGAGGAAACATGAATAATTACCTCCCCGTTATCTGCCCTTTGCTGATTGCAATTGCCTGCCGGATTTTTATTTTCTCATTGCAATGTATCACAGCAGAAATCACCGCTCGAAAAGTGATAAAAATAGGGGTGATTTTAAGCATTATTTATCTTGTCATTACTTTCCCCATATTTATCTTGGCATTTGATTTTTATATTTTTCCTATCGTTTCTCTTATTGTTATTTGGGTATATTTTATTTTTATGTCATTGCTTTATGAGGGCTATTTTGAAAGAATGAGAAAAGATGGTTCATTATTATTACTATATAAAAAATGAAATATTTATATTTATTTATTTTAGCATTTAATATCGCTTAAATCATCAGACAAAACCATTTTCTTTACCACGGAAAAATCATGAAAAAACTCATATTAACCATTGTCATTACTGCTTTTGCCGGCACTAGCTATGCAGATACTCAAACTTTTAGCCAGATAGGAGATGAACAAGCTTTTAACGCAGCGCTCTCAGCCATTAAGCAAACACCGCACACAGATGCTATTGCCGAGGCAATATTCGACAATCAATTCGCACTCGCTGCACTTAGCCCAGAGGAAATGAATGAAACTGAAGGTGCATTTGCTTGGGGGACTTTAGGAAATGGAGCCTTGGCTGGTGCAAGCTTTGGCGTTGCTACTGGTAATTTATACCACTATATTGCACATGGAAGTTTTGCGAGTTTAGAGTCAAATTTGATTTCAGCAACCGCTGGCGCAGCAACAGGCGGATTAACTGGTCTTGGTGCCGCTGCCGCTGGTAAAACATTAACCCAAGTTTTGACTGAAGATTTAAGTAGATTAGCTGCTTATCATGCAATAAAAACAGAACTTGCAATTAATGCAGCAACGTTTCCTTGGCAAGACTCAAATCCTAATAATCCATAAATAATAGGCGGTCAATCCTTAAAATGAGGATTGACCTTTTATCATTATTATTTTGAGAAATTTGATGATGGACGCAAATAACGAAATTACGGAACAACTTATTTTTATAACATCTATGGCATTAACCAGCTTAGGCATGACAATCGGGGCTGCAAAAAAACCTTTAAAAAATAAAAAACTTGCTATGTTTTTTGCAATTATCTGCATATCTTTATTCAATTTCGTATATATTAAACAATTCAGGTTTGACATATTATTATTTATCATATTCTCTATTATAGTTATCTCTATTTCTACACATTTTTTATTTAACAAAAAACCAAAGAAAGAGAATAAATGACTATGGTTGCTCATGGTGCAATTAGTGTAATCATATGTTTTATTACTCTTTTTATATTTTGCGTACATACAGAACTTTTAGATGAAAATGATAAAAACATAAGAAATAAAAAAATTTTAAAACTATCAGTCGTCTATAGTTTAATTTATTTATTTCTAACCTCACTGCTTCCATTTTTATTATTGCAATTTTTTAGCCTAATTCCATTTGGATTATTATTGTGGATATGGGCTAAATTTGGCATACAGGCAATGCTGAATGAAAAATTTTTCGATAGTGAACCACTTTCACCAGAATTAGAAAAACGCATTAATAGCAGAAAAAATTTAAAAAATTAAATATATCAAGAGAAGCACATGAGAATAAATTACTGGCTTATTTCATTTTTACTAGTCACTCAATTTTCTATTGCTCAAATCAGCATACAAGATTATTTTCCGCCAACCATGCATCCGCAGATAAAAAGTTGGAAATATCTGCGAGATGAGGGAATTATTAAGCAAAATCTGGATTATTCCTGCGGAGCAGCAGCAATTGCGACTTTGCTCAACCGCTATTATGGACAATCTTATTCTGAAGCTGATATTTTGGAACGATTACTTCAGGAAGCACAGGAATCTTGGCGGGCTTCTTTTGCCGACATGCAGAAAATTTTGCCTAATTTAGGCTTTCAGGCACAGGGTTATGCTTTGTCTTTTGAACAATTACAGCATTTACGTGCCCCCGTCATTGTGTATTTACGCTATCGCAATAATGAACATTTTTCCGTTTTATACGGCATTAATAGAGAAACCGTTTTACTCGCCGATCCTGCTTTAGGGCATTTATCTCTGAGCCGGGAACAGTTTTTAAGCGCATGGCAAACGCGTGAAAGTGAATTAAGCGGCAAGATTTTAGCAATTGTTCCTAATGCAAAGCAGATGTCTGTCGCTACGGACTTTTTCACAAATGTTCCGCAAAGAAAAAGCGCTATTGCACTGCAAATAGAGATGATGCAAAAATCTTATAGGTAAAGATGACTATATTTCTGAATCTTTCTATTATTCGCCTAATCTTAATAATAAGATTTTAGCAACTGTTCTCTCGTTTGTTCTAAGCAAAAAAAGCAGTATTTATTTTCTTCCTCTTCATTAGACATTAAAAACCTATATTGTTTTTGTGCTCTAATACAACTCATTTCCCGCTGACTTCGATAATCATCAACTCCGAGCGCGAACCTAGACGCAGGGGCGTGCCCCAATAGCCGAAGCCGCTGCTAGTAAAGAAATGCACGCCGCCGATTTCGCCATGACCATGGTCCAGAACATACATACTGCTGGTTATGAAATTGGCGGGGAAAATCTGTCCGCGGTGCGAGTGCCCCGACACCTGCATATCAATCGGCAGTGTGGCGGCTTCTTCAATATTGGTCGGGCGGTGATCGAGCACAAATACAGGCATTTGCTGATCAACTTGCGCCAATAATTCCGGCAAGGAAGGACGAGCGCGGGCATAGTCGTCATCGCGTCCGATAATCGCGATTTGATTGTTAAATATCGCCGTTTCATCGCGCAATACATGCATTCCCGCCTCGCGCAAAGCACGGTCATTGCCGGCGGTGTCGCCATAAAATTCATGATTGCCCAAAGTGGCATAAACTGGCGCCTGAATGCGCTTGAGAATCTGTGCAATGCCGTCGCGGTCATAATAATCAGGATTGTCATTGATAATATCGCCGGGCATCAGCACCATATCTACCTGCTCAGCATTGAGCATAGCAACCAATTTTTCCGCCATGCCTTTGCCGACCCACAAGCCAAAATGCGTGTCGGTAACCAAAGCGATTTTTAACGGCGCCAGCGGCTTATTCAGCTGAATTTGATAGCGCAAAATGGTCGGCGAATGCGCACTGAACCAAGCAAAGCCCAGTAATGCCAAAAAAGCGGTCGGCAATAGAGGTTTTAAATATTTATCATGACGACCGTGTCCCAACAAATGCAGTAAACCGATTGGCAAAGCGACCAAAAACCATAGCCAAGACAAAGCCAATACATTAGCGAATACGATAATGCCATGCGGCAAAAACCAACGCGCACCGAATAAACTATTGCCTAAGCCGAATAGCAAGACCACCGCATACCAACGCGGCTTATGTCCACTCAGCCATATATACGAACGCAGTAACACAAAAAGCAGCAATTGAAACAAACAAATCACTACCGCAAATAAAAGCCAACGCGGCATATTTTCCCCTTAATAAAAATTTCCGCCTAGGCGGATTCACATCAATGTTCTTAGAAACTATAAATATAAGCGCCGAAACGCGCTTATATTGATGCCGATGAGACCTGCTGCGGCGTCTTAGCCTCGATGGATAAGGCATGCACTTCCGTTCCCATCAAATCCGCCACCGCCGCATAGACGGCTTGATGCCGTTTTACCGCAGATAAACCCGCAAAAGCCTCGCTCACGATATATACCGCAAAATGCCCTGCCCCGCCTGCCGAAGCATGTCCGACATGCAAGGCGGAATCGTCGCGAATCTCTAAACATTGCGGCGCAAATGCCACGCGCAAAGCCTGATCCAACATCGCTATCCGCGCCTCACTCATTCTCGCCCTCCTTATCCTTACACAAATAAGCGCGCAGCAGCACAAATTGCGCAATTAAAAAGGCAATCGTCAACCCCATCAAGCCGAAAAACTTAAAGCTGACATAGATATCATTTGAAAAATTCAATGCCACAAAAACATTCAGCGCACCTTCAAACAAAAAGAAAATGACCCAAGCCACATTCAAGCGCGTCCATAAATGCTCGGGCATATCGAATGCGCTATGCAACATCTTTTTAGTCAAATTTTCCCTGCCCACATATTGCGAGCCTAAAAAGACCGCCGCAATCGCGATATTTAAAACCGTCGGTTTGAATTTGATAAACAAATCATTATGCACCGCCAAAGTCAGCACACCCAAAACCCAAATCACCAATACCGTCAGCCAATGGCGTTTCTCAATCGCGGTATTTCTCAACTTCATCCACAGCAATTGCACAGCCGACACCAGCATCAAAGCCGCCGTCGCCACATACATCGCCTGCTCCGCATAACCCAACACACGTGCCGACACATAAGCGCCGATAAACGCCACAACCGGAATAAAATCCTGCATATATCCTCTACATTAATCAAAAAGTGCAGCAGCAAATACCGCCGCATAAACCCTCTGCGCACCTGCATTTTTTAGCGTCCGCGCCGCCTCACGCATCGTTGCTCCCGTCGTATAAACATCATCCAACAATAGCACCGACGGCGGACTCGCGCCCTGCACCGAAAACGCCCCTCGAATATTCTTCCGCCTCAGCCTTGCCGCCAAAGAAGATTGCGGCGCTCGCCCTTGCTTGACTAACAAAGCCTTATTCATCGGCAAGTCGTAATGCTTTGCCATCGCCGCCGCCAAATAATGCGTTTGATTAAAACCGCGTTGCAGCAAACGCCCTCTTGAAATCGGCATCGGCAGCAACACATCGACAGCAGGCAGCGAGCACTGCGACATCATCGTCGCCATCAAAGCCAAAGCCCTGCGATTTGCCGCATATTTTGCCGCCAAAACCACATCACGCACCACATGCTCAAAACAGCAAACAATAAACAAAGCCTCAATTTCAGGCGGTTTGCGCAAACACGCTCCGCACACCTCCGCCTGCGGCAAAGGACGCGAACAAGAACGGCAATGCCGGGGAAAAGCACGCAATAAGGTCTGACAATCCGTGCATAAGGGCTCCTCACAAAAAGCATTGCAATGCAAGCAAGATTGTGGGAAAAACGCCGCAAACGAAGGCGCAGACCAAAAAGCAGAAAAATTCATGGCGCGCTATTGTAGCCGCAGCCCCAAAAGCAAGCAAAACCTTTTCCAAAATCTGAATAAAAATTCAGCAAAAACATTGCAAAGACGAAGAATCATAAAATAAGGCTAGACAAAAAAAACAGAACTCACTAAAATTGCGCCCTCATTACGGAAAGATGGCAGAGTGGTTGAATGCACCGGTCTTGAAAACCGGCGAGGGTTAACGCCCTTCCAGGGTTCGAATCCCTGTCTTTCCGCCATACCTTACCTCAAACGCCCTCAAGGCGTTTTTTTATTGCCTGTTTCATGGCTGATTTCATTGAATTTTTACCTCATACGCCATCAAAGGGCATCAAGTGCAAGCAGCATCTTTTGTTGGTATTTTTGTTGGTATCTTTTACCATAGTCTAAAAAAATACCAACAAGGGCAGTAAAAAGCGCGTGGGATAAGGCTTTGGGCAGGTATCGAGTCTTAGAAAAATACCAACAATGCCGAAATACCAACACCGCAGCCCATTTTTTACGCAAGGAATGACATGGGAAAATTAACGGCAAAGGCTTGCGAGAATGCCAAGCCGACTATCGACGGTAAGCCGAAGCGCTATGCAGACGGCTTGGGGCTGTATTTGGAAGCCGGCAGCAGGGGTAAATATTGGCGGGCGGCGTATCGTTTCGAGGGCAAGCAGAAAACGGCTGCTTTCGGCGTATATCCCGAAGTAAGCCTAGCCCAAGCAAGGGCGGCGCATGCAGTTTTCCGCCAGACTTTGGCGCAGGGCATTGACCCGAATGCACAGAAGAAGCAGGCAAAAGCCGAAGCCGGCGGTATCACTTCCTTTGCAAGCATTGCCGAAGACTGGCTGGAAACGACCGCCAAGGCGAAAAACTGGACGGATAAGCACCGCACAGACATCGCTTTAAACCTCAAGAATCACATTCTGCCCGCTTTTGGCAGGCTCAATATCGAGGCACTGACTGCGCCCGACATCATCGCCCACATCGCCGGCATTGCCCAGCCTTATACGGCGGAATACACCCTAGGCAATATCAAGCGTATCTGCCGCCATGCCTTTAACATGCGTCTGATTCCCTACAGCCCTGCGGAATTGCTTAAGGCGGGGGAATTACTGCCCGCACATCAAGGTAATCCCATGCGCCATATTGTCGAGCCCGAGATTATCGGCGAAGCCTTAATCGCCATTGAACGTGCGCCCGCCGCCTTGCCGGCAAGCCGTGCATTCCTGCGCTTACTGCCCTATCTCTTTTGCCGCCCGAGTGAACTGCGCCTTGCCCTATGGCAGGAATTGCAGGAAGACACGCTGCACATTCCCAAAGAACGCATGAAAAAGCGCCGCCCGCATCTGATACCGCTACCCCGCCAAGCGCAAGCCCTGATTGAAGAAATGCGCCTGCATAGCGCCCATACGCCCTATATTCTCGCTAACACCTTCGGCGGGCGGATAGCGCCGATTACCGAGGGCGCCGCCTATAAGATATTAAAATCAAACCGCATTAGGCAGGGGCAAAGCCTGCACGAACTGACAACCTTGCACGGCTGGCGGCATACGGCTTCAACCCTATTGCACGAACAGGGCTATCCCTCGCATCTGATAGAAATGCAGCTTGCCCATGCCGATAAAAACAGCGTACGCGGCACTTACAACCATGCCGATTACTTAGACGACCGCCGCGCCATGATGCAGGCATACGCCGATTATTTGGACGGATTAAAAGCGCAGGCGCTGGAAAAGGAGCAACAATGCAACACATAGGCACAGACAGGGCGTTATTTATCGCCCATAAGATGCGTGATGAGTTTATTTACAACATGGCAAAGGCAGAGGGCAACAGCCTGACTTTTGCCGAAACGCAGACCGTCATCAACGGCATATCCATCGGCGGAAAGCCCATGTTTGAACTGCATCAGGTAGAACATATCCGCGACGGCTGGAATGCCCTGATTGCGCAAGTGAAAGCGCAGCGTTTCGAGGTAAGCAAAGACAATTTCATTTACCTGAACAGCATTGTGGCAGAGGGCGAAAATCCCGAAACAGGCGGTTTTAGAACGCGACCGGTAAGTATCACAGGCACGGCATACAGCCCGCCGCTGCCGATGCTTTTAGCGGAAAAATACCGCGACATGATGCAAGCCTATGAACAAGCCGCCGACTACCGCAAAGGCTTTGTGCTATTCCTGCATACTGCCCGCAATCAATATTTTGCCGACGGCAACAAACGCACAGGACAGCTTATGATGAACGGCGAGCTGATGATGCAGGGCTATCCGCCGATAACCATATCCCCCAGCCAAGATACGCGCTACAGAGACGAGCTATTGCGCTATTATGAAAGCGGCGAGGCGGCGGCGATGGAAGCCTTTTTAATCGATTGCGCCAATGAACCGCGCTATGCCGTGATGTATTGAAATCAATATTAAAGCTACTACAGCAAGGAAAGTGAATATGTTAGACCCATTAACCAAAGCCAAACCATGGTTGAGTATTAAAGAAACTTCCCAAGTTTTAGGCAACTATTTCAACAAAGAAGTAAAAAAAAGTGACATATATAATTACGCACTTCAAGGATTACTGGAATTATCATTCATATTTAATGAAAGTGAAAAGGTTACAGCTTTAATGTGGAATATTATTGGCGGTAGGGAAGAATATGAATCTTACTACAGTCTATTTGATAAAAATAGGAATAAGAAAACAACTATTGAGATTGCAATTGATACAATAAAATCATTTAGCGACAATTTTTATATTGACAAAAATAAAATTAAATACAATTCAATCATTGAGTTGACTGCAAAAATCCCTACTCGATTCGCTATTACTGAATCTAGTTTATTATTATATGAAAACCTATACTATAAAAAAGATATTCCAACTAGAAAAAAATGCGGAATAAGAGATGCTTTATGGTTTAAGGATGACGAAAATTTTTACTGCTTAGGTTCTTATTCAAAAGAAGATAATAGGACATTTTTTGTATTTAACAATTCACTAGATGGTTTAATGACTGATAAAAATCAAATAGTATGCACACCAGCAGCGCTTGAAGAATTTATTTCTTCTTTATTGCCGCTTAAAAAAACAGAGGAATCAAAAAAATCCAGTAGCAAAACTATCAATACGCAGAACAAGGTTATTGCTGCACTTGTGCTTTACATCCTGAAAGACAATCAAGCCCTATGCGATAATCTAATCACAGGCAAGGATAAATACACAGCGGCAAATACCGACGCTTTCGCTACCATTATCAAAGCAAAGGCACCCTGTCATTAGGCTGTTATCCGCATATCAGCTTAAAACAGGCGAGACAGCTGCACCGTGATGCGCAAACCCTACTGCTAAAAGCCAACAATCTCTTAGTATTTTTTCTATCTTTTAATTACAAGCTATTTTAAATATTTCAATAGAAAGTTTTTAATCATATTTTGCATATTGTTTCAAAAAAAATTTACTCACTATTTAACAAATTCAATTTTCAAAATTGTATAGCTACATAAATAATAAACGATAATCACAATGTTATTTATTGGAATCAATACACTTTTTTATGGCAACCATTAAATTTTTGCTGTATCTTATCTTTAATCTATAAACCTGTTTTATTTAACAAAGGAATATTATGAAATTTCTCCATTTGATTTTTCTCACACTCAGCGCTTTGCTCTATGGTTGCGGCAATGACAGTCCTGACGGCCGCTATGTCAGCGGCGGCAGCACCGTGTTGGCTTTGGGCGATTCACTTACGGCGGGTTATGGTGCAGGGGCGGGCGAAGATTATCCGAGTCTGTTGGCGGCGAAAACTTCTTGGCATATTGTCAACGGCGGCGTGAGCGGCGATACCAGTGCGCAAGCCTTGGCACGTTTACCGGCTTTATTGGCGCAGCACCAGCCGCAATTGGTGATTATCAGCATCGGCGGTAATGATTTTCTTCGCCGACAGTCTGCCGGCGAAACGCGCAGCAACATCAAGCAAATCATTAAATTAGTGCGAGAAACAGGGGCGCAGATGATTTTAGTCGGCGTGCCGGGCTTGAATGCGGGTGCGGTTTTGGGCGTACCCAGAGACCATGAACTCTATGCCGAGATTGCCGCCGCTGAAAATATCACACTCTATCCTTCGGCTTGGGGCGATATTTTGCGCAAAGAGCATTTGCGCTCCGATCAAATTCATCCGAATGCGGCAGGTTATGCCTTATTCAGTGAGGAATTTTATGCTTTTTTGCGTAAGAAGAAATTTTTATGAGCTTGAAACAGATAGCGACTTTGCCTTGTACGGATTCGCCTAGCGGTTGGAATGCTTTATTACCGAAACGCGAGGCGATGGCGGCTTTAAGCGCTGCAGAGACTGCGAATTGGCTGATTATCGGCGGCGGTTTCGCAGGGCTTGCCGCTGCCAGACGTTTGGCGGAGCAGGCACCGCAAGCGCGCATTGCCGTGTTGGAAGCACATGTTATCGACGAAAATGCTTCGGGCAAAAATTCGGGTTTTGCGATTGATTTACCGCATTACAGCGATAATAACGTTACCGGCACCGCCGCCGCGCAAGCCGAGATTCAATTATTTCGCCGCACGCTCGAGCAATTAGAAGTATTAGTTCAGACGCATCATATCGACTGCGATTGACTTCAGGCAGGGCGTTATCATGCCGCCGTAACCGCCGATGTCGGCGCGCCCTTGCTGGCAAATTACCGCCGCAATCTCGAGCAATGGCAGGAGCCTTACCGCGACTGCGCTCGCGATGAATTGGCGCAGGCGTTGGGTACAGCTATTATCACAGCGCAATTTTTACCGTCGGCACTTATCTGCTCAATCCTGCCGCATTGGTACGCGGCTTAGCCGACACTTTGCCGGCAAATGTGCGTATTTTCGAGCAATCGCCGGTTATCCGCTGCAATTTCTCGGGCGATGAGAAAATCGTTTACACGCCGACAGGCAGCATTTGCTGCGGCGGTGTGATTATCGCCGTAAACAGCTTTTTGTCTGCCTTTGGTTTGTATCGCTGGCGGCAGGTGCCAGCGATACAAACGATGGTGCTTTACGCTACGTTGAGCGAACCTTTGAGCGATAGAGAGATGGCGCAGCTGGGCAGCGTCCGCAATTGGGGCATTACGCCTGCCCACGGCACGGTCGGCGCGACTTTGCGCTTAACCGCAGACCGCCGCCTGCTTAGCCGCCACGGTTTTCGCTATTCGCCCAAATTGCGTGAACAGTTAAGCGATATTAAGCAAGTGCAGCAATCGCATTTGGCGATGTTGGGTAAGCGTTTTCCGCAGATTCAGGCGACTGCCGCGCATACATGGCAGGGCTGGCTGCCGATTTCGCATAATCACATGCCGATTTTCGGCGAGGCGCAGCCTCATGTCTTTGTCGTTTCCTGCTGCAACGGTGCGGGATTGGTACGCCACAGCGCCGCCGGAAAATTGATTGCCGACCAAGCCTTAGGTATTGATAATCCTGATATTCGGACGTATCTTGCCGGCGGACAAGCCTCGCTCCTGCCGCCGCGTCCATTACTAGATATCGGGGTGCATTTGAGCGCGGCTTGGCAATTATGGCGCGGCAGAAGAGAGCAATAATAATCTGACTAATATTCTGTATATTCTTTCAAATTCAATAAGAGTTCTTGACAAAATAAAAGCAAGCATGAATAATGCGCGCCATCGCGGGTTTAATTTTCAACTTCCAGCGCGATGTAAAACTATCTGGTAAAGCGGATTTCCTCAACGCGCAAGGCAATTTCCGTTTCCCTCTTTAATGCGCGAAAAAGGAAATTCCATGAATATGTTTACTTATACGCCGTCTAACATTCATTTCTGCCCGGACTGTCTTAGCAATTCCGCACAATTATCCCCCACACATTATCTGAGCCTGAACGCCTTAATGCGAATGCAGGAACAGCATATTTCGCTAAACGCATTATTAAACAAAATGCAAGCGTATCTGCCCCAACTTTCCGACCCCCATATCTATAAAAAATCTAAAAAACAAGTGTATATGATTTTGAATAGCAAGACGTTGTCATTAAGCGAAAATTTAAAATACAGAACTCTTAAAAAACGACTTACCTTAATTAAAGCACTGTTTGCAAGCCTTGATATTCCAGAGGAAAACATTCAGCACGCTTGCGATGAAATTATTAAAAATATCAAACAAATATCCATAAAAACCGCCGAAGAAAGAATCGCTATAAGAAATAAAATCAGTGCCGGCCGCTTGTATTATTATTTAAAAAAAGATGTTACTTGGATTCAAACTTATGAATTTCGCAGCACGAATCAAGCCAGATTATTTTATCAGCTTTTCGAAATTCCATTGCCGCGCTATTTTGCGGCGCTAGAAGAAAAAGAGCGCATGGCAATGGTCAAGCGATTAGTGACAGAAAAAGGTAATAACTTTATTAAAAGTCAACATAGTTTCCGTGCAATATTACATGGCTATTATTTATGCAATAGCCATAATGATGAAAAAATTTATATTCCCTGCCCACAATATTAAGCTCTAAAAAGGCTGGATACTTCCAGCCTCACCTTCCTAAAAATCATTCAGACTAATAATAAATCCACATCCATATCGCGGATGGCTTCCTGCGCATTCAGCAGCAATTCCTTATCACAAATAATGCAATCGAAAACCGTTAAAGGACAAATCAAAAATGTCGCTACTTTGCCGTATTTGGAAGAATCCGATACCAAAATATTTTTATGCGCCGCTTGAATAATGGCTTTTTTGACAGGAATTTTATTTTCATCCGGCGTGGTCAAGCCTTTTAAATTCCAAGAAGAAGTGGAAACAAAAGCAATATCTATCGCCAATTGGGATAATGTTTGCGCCGCCAATGTGCCGACTGAAGAGCGGTTAAGTTTATTGACCGTGCCGCCGATATGAATCAGATTGGATTGTCCTTGCATCATCAAGAAATTAGCAATGACAAAATCATTGGTAATGACCAACAAGTCCTCGCGTGCGGCGATTTGCCGCGCAATTTCAAGGCTTGTAGTGCCGGCATCCAAATAAACCGTGACATTTTCGGGAATCAATTGCGCGGATTGACGACCGATATTTTCTTTTTCATCATGGAAAACCAAGAATTTATCGTCATGAGTGGCTTCATAAGGCAAATGCTCCAAAGCTTGAACGCCGCCTGACACCGAAACCACTCTACCTTCGTCTTCCAGTTTTTGGATATCGCGGCGAATGGTCATGTGTGAGACTTGAAGAATATCAGATAACTCGTTGATACTTATTATTTTTCTTTCTTTTATCAAATTAAGAATGCGTTTTTGTCTTTGTGCTGGAATCACGTTAAAACCTTAAATATTGTGAATTTGTGTGAGCTATTATAAAAAAACATTTTCTTTTATCAAAAAAATAGTTGTATTTTTAGATAACATTATAATAAAAAAACAAAAATTACTCAAAATCATTTCAAAATATGCACTAAGATACGATGGTCTTCCACCTTTTACTCTAGGCTGAGCGACGTTCTCACAAAACAAACTTTTACACAAAATAACATTTGACAACATTTTTTATCAGTGCTATTGTCTTGCCAAGTAGTAAATAAAAAGTAATTTTTCACTTACCAGATTATATTTTCACTCAAAAATCTAGGAGATGCTATGACTTACTCGGTCGCTGTTATTGGACTCGGCTCTATGGGCATGGGAGCCGCATTATCTTGCATCCATGCGGGTTTAGATACTTATGGAATTGATATCAATCAGATTTCATTAGAAAAATTAAAATTCGCCGGCGCAAAAGAAACGGCTGTGAATGCTAACAATTTTGCACAAAAATTAGATGCGGTCGTGATTTTGGTTGTGAATGCGACTCAAGCAAATATGGTCTTATTCGGCGAAAACGGCATTGCCAGGCAGCTCAAAAAAGGAACGCCGATCATGGTCTCTTCAACTATGGCTGCGGCTGACACACAAAGTATTTCACAAAAATTATCAGAATTGGGGCTCATTATGCTAGATGCTCCTGTGTCCGGCGGTGCGGCAAAAGCGGCGCAAGGCGAAATGACGGTCATGGCTTCCGGTCCGCAAGAAGCCTTCGATAAGCTGAAGCCTGTTTTAGACGCTACGGCCTCTAAGGTTTACAACATCGGCGAAGCAATCGGATTAGGCGCTACCGTCAAAATCATTCATCAGTTATTGGCAGGCGTGCATATCGCCGCAGGTGCGGAAGCGATGGCGCTTGCCGCAAAAGCGGGAATTCCTTTAGAGATGATATATGACGTCGTCACGCATGCGGCGGGCAATTCTTGGATGTTTGAAAACCGTATGAAGCATGTTGTTGACGGCGATTACACCCCGCTTTCAATGGTCGATATTTTTGTCAAGGATTTGGGCTTGGTAAACGATACCGCCAAATCTCTGCATTTTCCCCTGCATCTTGCCAGCACCGCTTATTCGATGTTTACCGAAGCCAGCAATGCCGGCTATGGTAAGGAAGACGACAGTGCGGTGATTAAAATCTTTAGCGGCATTGATTTACCTAAGAAAGGAGCGTAATTCATGTTAGGAGTGATTGCTGACGATTTTACCGGCGCAAGCGATATTGCCAGTTTTTTGGTCGAAAACGGCTTGTCTTGCATACAGATGAACGGCGTACCGAAGCAGGCACTGGCTGAAAAAGTCGATGCGGTAGTCATTAGCCTGAAATCGCGTTCAAATCCTTCAGACGAAGCGGTAGAGCAGTCTTTAAACGCCTTTGAATGGCTGAAAGAAAACGGATGCAAGCAATATTATTTCAAATATTGCTCGACTTTCGACAGTACTGACAAAGGCAATATCGGCCCTGTTACCGATGCTTTGTTAGCGGCATTGAGTGATGATTTCACGGTTATCACGCCTGCTTTGCCGATTAACGGTCGCACGATTTTCAACGGCTATTTATTTGTCGGCGACGTATTACTCAACGAATCCGGTATGCGCCACCATCCTATCACGCCTATGTCGGATGCAAATCTCATGCGTTTGATGAATGCTCAGGCAAAAGGCAAAACGGGATTAGTGGCTTACAGCGATGTCGTTCAAGGCGCCGAACGCGTCAAGGCGCGTTTTGCAGAATTGAAATCGCAGGGCTACCGCTATGCGGTGGTTGATGCGGCGGATAACAGCCAATTAGCGGTATTGGCAGAAGCTGTTGCAGATTTCAAATTGGTAACAGGCGGCTCTGGCTTAGGCGCTTATATGGCGGCATATCTTAGCGGCGGTAAAAAAGGCACGAATGCTTTCCTGCCTAAAAAAGCAAAAACCGTGGTGTTATCCGGCTCTTGCTCCCTTATGACCAATAAGCAAGTCAATGCTTATAAAGCCAAAGCTAACCATTTTTATCTTGATGTCGCGCAAGCGGTTAACAATCACGATTATGCCGATGAACTATATGAAAAAGTTATCAAACATTTAGACGATGAATTTGCGCCGATGATATATGCCACTGTTGCGCCGGAAGAATTGAAAGCCATTCAAGCCGAATTCGGCGGCAATAAGGCCAGTCATGCCATCGAGCAAACTTTTGCCAAATTAGCCGGTCGCTTAAGACGAGAAGCCCGCGTCGTGAATTTCATCAATGCCGGCGGAGAAACCTCAAGTATTGTCGTACAAGAACTTGGCTGCACAGGTTTTCATATCGGCAAACAGATTGCCCCCGGTGTGCCTTGGTTAAAAGCTTTGGACGATGACATTTATCTGGCGCTGAAATCAGGAAACTTCGGCACGGAAGACTTTTTCGCTTACGCACAAGGAATGTTTTCATGACTGAATTGGAACAAAAAGAATTAATGGTCAGCCTAGGGCGATCCTTTTATGAGCGCGGCTACACGGTAGGCGGCGCGGGAAATCTGTCCGTCCGCCTTGATGAAGAACGCATCTTGGTTACGCCGACCGGTTCTTCCTTAGGGCGCCTGCAAATCAATCGTTTATCCGTCATCGACAGCCAAGGCAAGGTATTGTCGGGCGACAAACCTTCCAAAGAATCGGTTTTTCATTTGGAAATGTATCGCCGCAATCCCGACTGCCAAGCCATCGTGCATTTACACAGCACTTATCTTACCGCACTGTCCTGTTTGGAAAATCTTGACTACGACAATGCCATCAAAGCCTTTACCCCCTACTACGTCATGCGCGTAGGAAAACTGCCTGTAATTCCTTATTACCGTCCCGGTTCGCCGCATATCGCTACGGAACTGGGCGAAAGAGCGCTGCTTGGCAAAGCTTTTCTCTTGGCGAATCACGGCGTCGTCGTTACGGGATCCGATCTTTCGGATGCGGCGGACAATGCCGAAGAATTGGAAGAAACAGCGAAATTATTCTTCATTCTTCAAGGACAAAAAATCCGTTATCTCACGGATGATGAAGTAAAAGATTTAGAAAACAGAGGAAAATGACATGCCTAAATTTGCTGCGAATCTCACCATGATGTTTAACGAAAAACCTTTTTTGGACCGCTTTGAAGCAGCGGCTAAAGCGGGATTCAAATACGTCGAATATTTATGGCCTTACGACTACCCTGCTGAAGAACTAAAAGCCAAACTCGATCAATTCGGTTTGAAACAAGTTCTGTTTAATACTGCCGCAGGCGACGTATCCAAAGGGGAATGGGGATTAGCCGCCATTCCGGAACGCGAAGCGGATGCCCGCCGCGATATTGATCAAGCCCTGGCATACGCCCTCGCCCTCAACTGCCCTACCGTGCATATCATGGCAGGCGTCGTGCCTGAAGGCGCAGACCGGGAAGCCTATAAAAAAACCTTTATCGAAAATATTCTGTATGCGGCGGATAAATTCAAAGCCCAAGGCATCAATATCTGCTTAGAAGCATTAAGCCCTGAAGTCAAACCCGGATATTTTCTCAAAAGCCAATACGACACCTTGGAAATTGTCGATTTAATCAATAAAAACAATGTTTTTGTTCAACTGGACTATTTCCATGCGCAAAATGTTGACGGCAATCTCGCCCGTTTGACCGACAAACTCAAAGGCAAATTTTCACACGTCCAAATCGCTTCCGTGCCGGATCGCCATGAACCCGACGAAGGGGAAATCAATTACCAATTCATTTTTAATAAATTGGATGAAATGGGTTATGAAGGCTATATCGGTTGTGAATATAAACCGCGCGGAGAAACAAACGCAGGACTTGAATGGTTTCAAGCATATAAATAGGCGCTATGCCGTCTGATAAAAAGCAAGGAGGTCATCCACTTAAATGAGTTACAACACTTCCAAAAACCGTTAAGCATTTTATTTTTATTCCAACATGAGGATTTTATTATGTTTGTTTATCTCTCGCATGTTCTTGATCCCGCTGATTTGGCATGGTCGGGCGAGCCGACGGTAAAAGTAGCGCGCTGCACCGACGTCAGCGCAGAACCCCCTTTCAGCAGTTTTTTAACCACCTTGCCCAATCATTGCGGCACACATCAGGTGTTGCCGGCGGCGTAATATCATTCGGCGGATTAACTGGATATGCCATTAATCTGGCAAGGGATTTTATGCCCAGATTATTACACAGCATGTTGCCGATAAAAAATAAAGGCTCATCGAATTTTGCCTATGCCTGGGTGCCGATTGTAGGACCTTGCTTGGTGCGGCATTAGCGGCTTTGCTATACAAACTTCTATTTAAACAATAGAAAAAACATCAAAAAAACAATAATTAGGAGAAACTATGAACATTATTATCACTGGCGGACAAGGATTTTTAGGCCAACGTTTGGCGAAAACGCTCTTGTCTCAAGACAAGATTAAGATTGAAGAATTGGTCTTAATCGATGTCATCAAACCGATTGCGCCCAATAATGATCCGCGAGTCCGCTGCATTGAAATGGATTTGCGCAATCCGGAAGGTTTAGATGCCATTATCACGAAAAATACCGATGCCATTTTCCATTTGGCGGCGATTGTCAGCAGCCATGCCGAACAAGATCCGGATTTGGGCTATGAAATCAATTTTCTCGCCACACGCAATTTGCTCGAAGTCTGTCGTCGTATCAAGCCCTCTATCCGCTTTATCTTCTCCAGTTCTTTAGCCGTATTCGGCGGCGAATTGCCCGATGTGATTCAAAACGCTACCGCGCTTACCCCGCAATCAACTTACGGCACGCAAAAGGCGATGAGCGAATTGCTGATTAACGATTACAGCCGCAAAGGCTTTGTTGACGGTTTGGTCGTACGCCTGCCCACTATTTGCATCCGCCCCGGCAAACCGAACAAAGCCGCCTCCTCTTTCGTCAGCAGCATCATACGCGAGCCTTTGCACGGCGAAAATGCCATCTGTCCGGTATCGGAGGATTTATTGCTGTGGCTATCCAGTCCCAACACGATTGTCGAGAATTTTATTCACGCGCTAACGCTGCCATCTCTACCGCCGCGCAGCTGGCATGTGATTAATTTGCCCGGTTTTATGGTCAGCGTCAAACAAATGCTGGCGGATTTGGCCCATATCAAAGGAGAGGAAATTTTAGAAAAAATCACGTTCGAGTTCGACGAAAACATCAATAACATCGTTGCCAGTTGGCCGGTAGAAATCAATTGTGCGCAAGCACAGGCACTCGGTTTTAAAGCTGATGCCGATTTCGCCAGTGTCATCAAGCAGTTTATTCAATTTGACATGAAATAATTTTAATTTATAGAGGTAGTTATGTTTTTAGGTCTTCCCATACCGGTCATCGGTTTATTAATAGCGGTCTTCGTGCTGGTCATACTGGTATTAAGAACCCGCGTACACGCTTTTATCGCCATGCTGATTGCCGCGGCGATTGCCGGCTTAATCGGCGGAATGAGCGTTAACGACACTTTAGGCGCCATCAGCAAAGGATTCGGCGGCACATTAGGCGGCATCGGCATTGTCATCGGCTTGGGCGTCATGATGGGCAGCGTGCTGGAAGCCTCCGGTGCTGCTGAGAAAATGGCATACAGTTTCATTAAATTCTTAGGTAAAAAGAAAGAAGAATGGGCTTTGGCGCTTACCGGTTACGTAGTCAGTATTCCCATTTTTGTGGATTCTGCCTTTGTGATTCTCTATCCTGTCGCTAAAGCATTGGCGAAAAACGGCAAACGTTCACTCTTAACCCTAGGTGTAGCGCTCGCCGGCGGTTTGGTCGTTACCCACCATACCGTTCCGCCGACGCCCGGACCTTTAGGCGTGGCGGGTTTGTTTAATGTCGATATCGGCGCGATGCTTTTGGTCGGTATGTCTTTTGCCGCCTTTCCTGTAATCGGCATGGTCATGTATGCCAAATGGTTGGATAAAAAATATCCTGATTTCAATCAGCAAGTCTTTAGCGATGAAGAATTGAAACAAAAATACGACGATTACATTGAAAGTCGCGAGAAAAAAGCTTTGCCGAGTTTAACGCTTTCTTTAATGCCGATCGTTTTACCGATTACCTTAATCTTTATCAAAGCTATCTTAGACTTGATTGCCAAAAGCAATCCCGACTTGAACAGCAGCGTTGTCTATCAATTTTTTGTCTTCATCGGACACCCGATGATTGCTTTAGCCATCAGCGTATTGATCGCCGTATATACGCTATTACCACACAGCAGCAAAAACGACACCGCCAATTATTTGGAAGAAGGCGTAAAATCCGCCGGCATCATCTTATTGGTTACAGGTGCCGGCGGCGCTTTAGGCATGGTCTTACGCGAAAGCGGTGCCGGTGATGCTTTGGCAAAAGAAATCGCGCAATTGCCTATTTCGCCGATTTTAATCCCCTTCATCGTTTCCACCTTAGTCCGCTTTATTCAAGGCTCGGGCACAGTTGCTATGATTACCGCCGCCTCGATTTCCGCACCGATTCTTTCGCAGATTCCCGGTGTAAACATGCTGCTGGCCGCACAAGCCGCCACTATGGGCTCACTATTCTTCGGTTATTTCAATGACAGCTTATTCTGGGTAGTGAATCGCATGATGGGAATTAATGACGTGAAAAAACAAATGATTGTTTGGTCAATTCCAACCACTATCGCTTGGGCAATTGGCGGTTCGCTGGTTATTCTCGCCAATTTAGTATGGGGAAATGACGGTTCGATTACCGACCTCATTCTGCCTTTGGGCGTATTAGGCGGCATCATGCTCTACGTCAAAACGCAAAAGTTGAAATCCTAATTCACACACAGCCCCTTTAAACGAAGGGGCTTTTTTCGGGAGATATCATGAATAAATACCGCAGCGCCATTATCAGCCTTTTAGCTATCGGCATTCACAGCGCAACACTTGCCGCAGATTTGGTGCAAGACACAAGCATCGTTAATGCTACCCTCATTGCCGAGCTCAGTCCAAACGGGCAAAAAATTTCCGCGCTTGCTCTGGAATACGAAGACAATTTGATTTCCGGCAGCCACCTTGCCCCTATTTTTGAAATTAATACCCTGCTTGATCAGCAAGAAACCGGCAAACGTAGCGTCCTCAATACCTACAGCAATAATAAAGCGGCAAAATCAGCCAGTCCGCAGGCAGGAAAATTTCTCATTTTGGAATTAGACGTCCAAGATGCCAATGCCAATTTATACCAATTGCAGATTGAAAATGAAGCTGCGCAAACTTTTCGTGCAAGAGACGAGCAAGGCAATATCGTCAACGTGGAAAAAGTGCAAGCCAACCGCGTACCGCAATATTACGGCGAACGCCTCGTCTATCGCATCCGCCAAAACGGACACCTCAAACTCCTTAACGGCAAAACCGTAGGCAAAAACCATATTGAAACGACGGCAGCGCAAGTTCTCATGCCCTATGTGCAAGATTTTACGCCGCATCACATCAGTGCAGCAGATAATCCCGACAACCGGCTTCATTACCGCCTTTACCAACCGCAGCAAGTCGGCGAAAAAACCTATCCGCTTACCGTTTTCCTGCACGGTTCCGGACAATTGGGTAAAGACAATACGGCGCAACTCTTATCCAGTAAAGGCGCGATTGCCACCTTGCAACAAGAACAAGGTTTTGTGCTGGCGCCGCAATATGCCTCCGTCTTCGATCCTTTCGACGATGCAAGCAAGGGGCAAACCGGCGGCATTCATTGGCAGACACAAAATCGTCTTGCACTACTACTCAAAATGATTGAGGAAACGATCGCCGCTCATCCCAATATAGACAAAAACCGCATTTACCTCATCGGATTATCGCGCGGCGCGGAAGGCGCACTAAAACTCTTACAGCAACGTCCCGATTTCTTTGCTGCCGCTCTGTTGCTCAGCGGACGCGAAGCGAACACAATTGAATGGATAGACGGACAAGCCGATGCCGAAAGTTTGGAACCCGTCAAACACATTCCTATGTGGTTCTTCCACAGCAAAGAAGATAAGACCGCGCCGGTAGAAGGCACACGCATCAACGTTGCCATTCTGCGTGAACTGAAAGCCCCCTTCCTGCGCTATACCGAATTCAGCACCATGCAAGCCGGAGATAACGGCATTCTCAGCAAAAATCCGCATAACACATGGGAAAGCGTTTTCGACAGTCCGGAAGTCATCCACTGGCTATTGACACAAAAACGGGAACAATAATCGACTGCCGAAGAACTGTAAGGCAGGTTTAGCTTTCTCTTTGATTATCTAAGCGCTGCGGTAAAAACATCGCATCGCCGTAACTGTAAAAGCGGTATTGCTGCGCAATGGCGTGGGCATAGATGCGACGCGTGTTTTCCATGCCGGCAAAGGCGCTGACGAGCATCAGCAAGGTAGATTCGGGCAGATGGAAATTGGTAAATAAGGCATCGACGACGCGGAAGCGGTAGTCAGGCGGTGTGATGAATAAATCGGTATCGCCTGCAAAGGCTTGCAATCTGCCGCTTTGCGCCGCGCTTTCCAAGGCGCGCAAACTGGTCGTGCCGATGGCAATCACGCGTCCGCCTCTGGCTTTGCAAGCCTCAACAGCCGCCACGTTTTCCTCGCTGACGCTCAGCCATTCTTTGTGCATGACATGGGCGGATAGGTCTTCATGACGCACAGGCTGAAAAGTGCCTGCACCGACATGCAGCGTAACTTCCGTACTGGCAATGCCTTTGGCACTCAAAGCGGCGAGCAAGGCGCTGTCAAAATGCAGTCCGGCGGTCGGTGCGGCAACCGCGCCAAGATGTTTGGCATAGACGGTTTGATAGCGTTCATCATCGCTTTCATCGGCTTGGCGTTCCAAATAAGGCGGTATGGGCATTTCGCCCAAGCGCTGCATGATTTCCGCCCAAGGGCTGTCGCTGTACAGATAAAACAGGGCTTCATTACGCCCCTGCACTTGCACTTGATAACCGCCGATATGCAGAGTCGCGCCAATTTTCGGTGCTTTGGAAGCGCGGATATAGGCGGCGACATGATGCGTATCTTGCAGGCGTTCAATCAAGAGTTCGATTTTGCCGCCGCTGGATTTTTCGCCGAAGAGGCGGGCGGGCAAAACGCGCGTATTGTTAAATACCAGCAGGTCTTGCGGCTGGATAAATTGCGGCAAATCGCTGACTTTTTGGTCGCTAAGCATCAGATTCTGCTCGTCTTGTACTTGCGCGACTAAGAGACGCGAGGCACTGCGCTCGGCAAGCGGATAACGCGCAATCAGTTTCTCAGGCAATTCATAGTGGAAATCCGATTTTTGATATGGGCTCATTGCCGCTCCTTGTCTGAATCGGGCAAACGGCAGAGACGCTGCGGATACAGCCGCCCCTTAGCCACTCGCCCGATGCCGAAAAAATCGCCCTCGTCATAAAGGGCATATTCGCCTTCATCGGCATCCGTTTCAATATCGTTGCCGTGGCGGATAAAGCGGATTTTTGCTGCAGGGATTGCCAATCGCGCCATATCATCCAAGCAGGCGCTAATCGGCAGCAGCAATCCGTCGCGCGTCTCGGGCGCTAAGGTTTCAATCGTTTGCAGACTGTGCGCCTGCGCAAGGGATAATTTGCCCACCGCCGTTCTTTGCAGTTGTTCAGCATAGGCGGCGCTGTCGAGCAAACGCCCGATGTCGCGCGCCAGGGCGCGGATATATGTGCCTTTGGAACAAGAGACTTCCAGCACAATCTGCTCTTCATGCACGGCTAAGAGATTAAGCGCATGCAATTGCACCAAACGCGGCGCCAGCTCGGGAATCTCGCCGCGGCGCGCCAATTCATAAGCGCGTTTGCCATGCACTTTGAGTGCGGAAAAAATCGGCGGCGTTTGCAAATAATCGCCGCGAAGGAAAGCGAGCAGATTTGTCCAATCTTGCTGCGCCAAATCCGGAATGGCGGCTTCGCGCAGGGTATCGCCCTCGGGGTCGTCAGTCGTGGTTTCGCGTCCAAAGCGGATAGTTACCACATAGCCTTTGTCCGCGCCTAAAAGATATTGTCCGAATTTGCTTGCCTCGCCGAAAAGCAGCGGCAATAAACCTGTGGCGAAGGGGTCGAGCGTGCCGCCATGCCCTGCTTTTTCCGCCTGATACAGCCACCGCGCTTTTTGCAGGGCGGCATTACTACTGATGCCGGCGACTTTGTCCAATAATAAAATGCCGCTTAGAGGGCGTTTCATATGAATATCCGCTTACACATCATGGGCGGCAGATTTGCCGCGCGTGGACAATAATAAGGCAGCAACTAATAAGAGCAGCTCCAATCCGCCGCGCCAATTCAATTTCACGCTTCATCCTCTTCAGATTCGTCTTCCGCCGGCAAATCCTTAACCAAATCGCCCAATAAATGTTCCATGCGCGCGCCGTATTCTACCGATTGGTCGTAAACGAAAGTCAGCTCCGGCACTTTGCGGATAGACAAACACTTGGCAAGATAATGACGGAATTGTCCGGCATGCTTATTGAGTGCCTTGACCAATTCCTCACGCTCCAGCGGATTATCCAGCACATGCGTTACATAGACTTTGGCATAGGACAAATCGCGCGTTACGTTAACACCGGTAAAAGAAAGCATCGAGGCATGGGGGTGGTCGAGAATTTCGCCCACCGCCTGTGCCAAATCGCGCCGCATTTGTTCGCCGATGCGGCGAGTGCGGTCAATTCCTTTACGCATTATAAAGTCCTCTCGACCGAGACGCGTTCATAGCATTCGATTTGATCGCCGACGCGCACGTCATTGTAGTTTTTCACGCCTAAGCCGCATTCTGTACCGGCGCGTACTTCGCTGACATCGTCTTTAAAGCGGCGCAGACTTTCCAATTCGCCCTCGTAAATCACAACGTTATTGCGCAAAACGCGAATCGGATTGTTGCGTTTCAATACCCCGTCTTCCACGATACAGCCTGCCACCGCGCCCAGTTTGGACGAACGGAAGACATCGCGCACTTCTGCCAAACCGATAATATCTTCGCGAATTTCCGGCGACAACATGCCTTGCATCGCCGCTTTCACATCGTCTAAGGCTTCGTAGATGATGCTGTAATAGCGCAAATCCACGCCCTCATCTTCGGCTAATTTCTTGGCATTGGTTTCGGCACGCACGTTAAAGGCGATAATGGTTGCCGAAGAAGCAATCGCCAATTGCACGTCGGATTCGGTAATCCCGCCGATGCCTGTAGAAACAATGCTGACTTGCACTTCATCGGTCGATAATTTGAGTAAAGAATCCGACAATGCTTCCACAGAACCTTGCACGTCCGCCTTAATCATCAGATTAACGGTGCTGACTTTGCCGCTATCGACATTATTGAACAGATTTTCCAGTTTGGCTTTCTGCTGCCGCGCAATCTTGATTTCTTTGAACTTGCCTTGGCGGAAGTTGGCAATCTCGCGCGCCTTGCGTTCGTTTTCAACGATAATCACATCATCGCCGGCATTCGGCGTGCCGGATAAGCCCAACACTTCAATCGGCGTCGAGGCACCGGCTTCTTCCAATTCCTTGCCGTGCTCGTCCAGCATCGCGCGGATACGTCCGTATTCCATGCCGGCTAACATAATATCGCCTTTTTTCATCAAACCGGATTGCACCAAGACTGTTGCCACACTGCCGCGTCCGCGATCCAAGCGCGATTCCACAACCACACCTTTGGCAACGCCGGTAGAAGCGGCGGTCAATTCCATTACCTCCGCCTGAATCAAAATCTGCTCAAGCAAATCGTCAATGCCTTCACCCGTTTTCGCGGAAACGTAAGAGAATAGATTCTCGCCGCCCCACTCTTCGGAAATAATGCCTTCCTGCGACAGCTCGGATTTGACCCGCTCGGGATCCGCCTCCGGCTTATCCATTTTGTTTACCGCCACAATCACAGGCGCATTCGCCGCTTTGGCATGCTGAATCGCTTCTTTGGTCTGCGGCATCACGCCGTCATCGGCAGCCACTACCAACACCACGATATCCGTTACATCCGCGCCGCGCGCCCGCATGGCAGTAAAGGCGGCGTGTCCCGGCGTATCCAAAAAGGTAATCCGACCGCGGGAAGTATCGACGCGATAGGCACCGATATGCTGGGTAATGCCGCCCGCTTCGCCGGCGACCACTTTGGTTTTGCGGATATAATCTAGCAAAGAGGTTTTGCCGTGATCCACATGTCCCATAATCGTGACTACCGGCGCACGCGTAATCACATCGGCGCTATTGCCCTCGGCCTCCGCCATGACCTGCTCTTCCAACTCGTTTTCCTTGAGCAGCACATATTTGTGGCCTAATTCATCGGCAATCAAAGCAGCGGTTTCTTGGTCGATGATTTGGTTAATCGTCACCATCGAACCCATTTTCATCATCGCCTTAATCAAATCGCCCGCCTTAACGCTCATTTTCTGCGCCAATTCGCCGACGCTAATCGTTTCGGGAATACGTACTTCGCGGCTTACCGGCTGGGCAGGTTTTTCAAATTTGCCGCCCTTGCGCTCGTTTTTGCGCCCTGTTTTACCGCCGGCGCCGCGTGCCGAACCGCGTTGCTCATCATCGCTGTTGCGCACCGCGCGTTTGCTGCTGCGGTCGGTACGACCGTTGGCATTCTTATCTTTGCTGCGGATATGGAAGCGGCTCTCCGCCTCTTCTTCATAACCCTCGCGACGCTCCACATCGCGCAGAGCCTCTTGGCGCTGACGCTCCAATTCCTCGCGCTCTTTAGCCGAACGCTTCTCGCGCTCCTCTTGCTTGCGCAATTCTTCGGCGGCATTTTTCTTCGCTTCTTCCGCTTCGCGCGCCGCGCGCTGTTTTTCCTGCTCGGCTAATTGCGCCTGCAAAGCGGCTTCGGCTTTCTCGCGCGCCTGCGCCTCTGCTTTCTCCGCCTTTTCCGCTTCTTCTTTGCGATTCTTACGCTCTAATTCTTCCTGCTGACGTTTTTCTTCCGCCGCCAAAGCCTCTTGACGCGCACGCGCTTCGTTTTCGCGCTGCTCCTCGCCTTGCTGCATGCGTTTCTGTTCCGCCATTTGCTGGGCAATTTCGCGCGCACTTAACTTCTTCGGCTCATTCTTTTTCACAGGCTTAGCCGCCGCTTTCTTATCGGCTTTTTTGCCCTCCGCTTTCGGCGCCGCCTTGCTCGGCGGACTCACGCTTTTCACAGCCGATGCGCCCTTGCCGCCTTTTTTCGTCATATGCTGAGAAATCTTTAATTTCTGCGCAGGCGTCAGCGTATCTGTCTGCGTTTTTTCTCCCAAGCCGGCTTCGTTGATGACCTCGAGCAAACGCTCTACGGGAATTTTTAATTGTTTGGCGAGTTCTGCTACTGTTGACATATTTCCTCCGCTATCGATTAGCGAAACCAAGGTTCGCGCGCTGTTAAAATCAAGGCTGCCGCCTCTTCCTGACCCAAGCCGCCGATTTCCATCAATTCATCTACCGACAACTCCGCCACATCTTCCTGCGTATTCACATCATTGGCGACTAATTTCTCCGCCAATTCCGCGCTTACGCTCTCCATTTCCGCCACAGGGGTCTGCATCTCCGCCTCAGGATCGCTTTCGGCGGCAAAGGCTTGCTGGAGCAAATAATCCGTTGCGCGCTCTAAAATCGTATCCACCGCGGCATCGTCCAAGCCCTCTAAAGCCAATAAATCTTCGCGTTCGGCATAGGCAAGCGCCTCGGCATCCGCATAGCCGGCAGCCGTTAAAGCCGCCACCAGCGACTCATCCAAGCCCAGCATCTCCGTCAGTACCTGCTCGCGCTCGCCCTGCAAAGAGGCTTGACGCTCGGCAAACTCTTTTTCCGACAAGACCGTGATTTGCCAACCGGTCAATTCGCTTGCCAAACGCACATTCTGACCACCGCGACCGACCGCCTGCGCTAATTTCTCTTCAGGCACCGCCACCTCGATGACCTTGCCTTCCTCGTCAATCGCCGTATCGGTAATTACCGCCGGCGCCATCGCCTTACGGACATAAGTTTCGGCATCTTCGTCCCATAAAACGATATCCACGCCCTCGCCGCCGACCTCATTCATCACGCCCTGCACGCGCGCACCGCGCATACCCACGCAGGCACCCACAGGATCGATGCGCGGATCGAAACTGCGCACCGCCAATTTGGCACGTAAGCCCGGATCGCGTGCCGCGCCCATGATTTCGATATTGCCCGAAGCAATCTCCGGCACTTCTTTTTGGAACAACTGGATTAAAAACTCGGGATCCACCCGGCTAATCTGCAACTGCGGGCCGCGCAAATCGGCATTTACCTTTTTCAAATAGCCTAAAACGCGATCGTCCACACGCAATTTCTCGCGCGGAATCATCTCACTGCGCAGAATCGTACCTTCTACGCCGCCGACATCGACAATCGCATTATTCTTCTCAAAACGCCGGACAATGCCATGAATCAAAGTGCCTTCCTGATCGATAAACTGCTGATAGACCTTTTCGCGCTCGGCTTCGCGTAATTTTTGGATAATCGTCTGCTTCGCCATCATGGCACTGATGCGTCCGAACTCTTCGTTTTCAATCTGAATTTCATGCACATCGCCGACCGACAAATTCGCTTCCGGAAACTCCAAGTGTGCCACCGTCTCGCACATCTGCGCATCGGGGTTTTCTAAAAAATCTTCATCATCAACCACATACCAAAGTCGGAACGTCTCATACTCCCCTGTTTTGCGGTCGATACTGACCCGCACTTCAATCTCTTCATCGGCAAAACGCTTACGCGTCGCCGCTGCCAATGCCGCCTCTAAAGCCTGAAAAATGGTATCGCGGCTGACATCCTTCTCATTCGACACCACTTCGACAATCGCCAATAATTCTTTTGACATAATCATAATTCCTTTAAGGGTTAAAACCGAGGTTCAATACGCGCTTTTTCAATCGCCGCAAAAGGCAAAACCTGCTGTGCGCCTGTTTTCGCCTGCGGAAAATGCAAAGTGATTTCCTGCGCCTGCTCGTCAACCGTCTGCAACACCCCTGTAAATTTACGCTGACCGTTAATCGCTTGACGGGTCTGCAATTTCAAAGTCTCGCCGATATAGCGCGTATACTGCGCCAAGGTATAAAGCGGACGATCCATTCCCGGAGAAGAAACCTCGAAGGTATAAGCCGTAGCGATGGGATTTTCCACATCCAAGACAGGATTGAGCTGATCGGTAATCTCCACAATCTCGTCGATACCGATGCCGCCTTCCGGCTTATCCACATATACCCGCAAAATAGAATGCACGGAATTATGATGATACTCCACGCCCCACCATTCATAGCCCATTGATTCCACAACAGGTTGCAACAATTCTGTTACTGCTTCTTCGCGCGTCATATTCTCCCCTCGGCTATCCGCCAAAAAAAATTCAGACAAGAAAAAAGCCCTTAAACAAGGGCTTTTCTTAAGAAACCTTTTGGAAGCGGGAGCTGGATTCGAACCAACGACCTTCGGGTTATGAGCCCGACGAGCTACCAGACTGCTCCATCCCGCAACTGATGAAGGCGCTATTATAAACAGATTATTTTTCATTGCAAGCAAAAAAGCAAAATCGACTAAAGCAACTTCACATCCATATGTGTAATCATATGATATTAATAAAAATATATAAAGAGGGTGCAGAATAAAAAAATTTAATATGTCTTAGCACAAATAACCTATTTGCAATTGACAATACTAAAATAAACAATAAAGATTATTATTGAAGGAAAAATTTAACTATGTTATATTCTTACAACGTTCAAAAACTGAGAATATAATATGAAAATTACCCCTCTTTCTCTCGCAATTTCAGTAATCTTGCCCAATCTTGCTGCTGCTCAAAAGGTAGAAAATACCAATAGCAGCAGCGTTAATACCATAGAGCTTGCTCCCATCACGGTCAATGCACGTTTTATCTCCGAATCTAGTTTTGACTTACCATTTACCACCAATCGCATTAGCGAACAAACACTCGAACAACATACAGACCACAGCTTAGAGTCTTTGATGCAACAAACTGCTGGGGTCGAAATTCATTCTTTTGGCAATCCACAATCAACGGTCAAAATTCGTGGCGTAGGACTATTAAGTAATGAGTCAGGAAGCTCAGACGATACAGCGGTGGTGATTTATCAAAATGGCGCGCCACAAGCCAATAATCGTCTCAGTTTGCCTATTTTTGATATGCAGCAAGTTGAAATTCTCAAAGGCCCTCAAGGCACTTTGTATGGACGAAATAGCTCCGCTGGGGTTATCAACCTTATGCCAAATCTACCTAGCGCTCAACAAGAGGGCAGTATAGATGTCAAACTGGGCACGCAACATTTCCAACAAGCGGAACTTATGTTCAACCAACCTATCAATGAACAATTAAACGCTCGTTTTTCCGCACATTATCAAAAACAAGCTCATGCTTTAGATAATACACAAAATGGCGGAAAGCCATTAGGTTATCCCAATAGTCGTGGCGCACGCTTAGGATTGAGCTATCAACCCACCGCTCAAGATGAATTACTTTTCACCGCTGAATATAATAAACAGGCACAACAATTTGCAGCGATCACACTATTAGACGGCAGCACTTCTACAGATATTGATGACAGTAAATTACTTGGCGATCAAGAAAATAGCAGTGCAACACTCAATTGGACGCATCAATGGGATAATTTTCAATTCTCTAGTACCACTAATGTTTTGAAAAATAATTACACTACTGGCGGTCCTGCTTATGATGACCGCGTTTTCCAAGTAGTTATGGGTCAAACATTTGACACCAATCGCCAAATGGGAAGCACACAAAGAAATGTGTTTCAAGAATTTCGCTTAGGTTCATTGGAAAGCGCACCTATTTTTTGGACAATTGGAGCAAATTATTTACACAGCAATCGCGATTTTTTCTTTGATTTTGTAGAAGATGAGACAGGTGGTCAAATTGGAGGGGCAATGTATGCGCGAATTGACCGTAAATATAAAACACGTAGCACAGGCATTTTTGGTGAAATAACTTATCCATTAACTGACAGATTCTCTATTACAGGTGGTTTGCGTTTTAACTGGGATAAACTTAATTATTCAGCAAGATGGGAAGGAAAAACACCCGGTTCAGGTATTAATACAGATGCACAAAGTTTAACCGATCGCTATATTACAGGTCGCCTTGGTTTAACCTTTGATATCAATGAGCAATCGAAAGTATATAGTATGTATGCACATGGCCATAAAACGGGTAGTTTTGGTGAATTTTCAACTAACATTGCTTCGGGTATTCAAGACACACCTTACCAAGCGGCAAAAACAAATAGCTATGAAATCGGCACAAAATGGCAAAGTGAAGATAATCGCTTAGAAGCATCAGCCTCTGTTTTCTACAATAAAACACGCAATGAACATCTTTATGTATTAATAGACCCGATGACAAGTTGGGCAAATACTACAGAGAATTTTGATACAACAAGCAAAGGTGCTGAATTAGAAGCCAGTTGGCAAATCAATGAACATTTCAAATTAGGTGGCAATATTGCTTATACCGATGCAAAAATCAGCAAAGTACCAGCGAATACATTATCTGCCGCCAAAGCAGGTAACCGAATTCCTGATACACCACGTTGGTCTGCAAGTTTGAGTGCAGACTATACAACACCAATTTATCTTTTTAACCAAGATGCCGATTTCAATGCCCATATTGATTATCACTTTACAGGAAAACGTGCAGAAGATGTAGGTAATAACTTCTTATTAAAATCTGCGCATATCTTAAATACGCGTTTTGGTATCTCTACTAACAATAGTGAAATTTATATTTGGGGTAAAAATCTGCTGAATAACCGTAGCCCAATTTATGGTTATCAATTTGCGCCTGATGTTCGCTTTGGTTCTATTCGTGAAGGACGAGCGGTAGGTGTTGGTTATCGCTATCGCTTCTAAAAAATAAGAATAATCCCAAAAAATTATACTCAATAAAAATATTATTCTCTTGTTGTGCAAAATTACGCAACAAGAGTGTTGTTTTAGCTTTTTAAACACTTATCACCTATTGTTTATTATCAAAAGGAATAAACCATGCTGACCGTCCCAACTAGTCCTATGCAACGCGCTTATTTTACTGGTATTAATTCCGATATCCCACTTGGTGGATTAGAATGCGTAGGATATCTTGAATTTCGCAATAAAAAGTTAGACATATCAAGATTAGAAAATGCGTTAAAACAATTAAGCAGAAATGCAGTATTCAATTGCCAATTCCTTGATCGAAATACAATTACACCTTCCACATACAAGGATATAGAAATCAAAAAAATTTATATTACTGATGCAGAAATTGACAACTATAGTACATTTTTTAGAGAACAATTTTTTAGCAATTCTATAGATATTACTAAAGGAAAAATGTTAGATATTGCATTATCAATTACAGAAACTCAAACAATCATTCATTTAGGATTCTCGCTAGCTGTCATTGATTTTCATGGGATTGCATTATTTTCTCATCAATTAGCAGAAAAATATAATCAACAAGATTGCTCAATCATTACAAATCTTAATACTGTTTATGAATCAGTTAGCCTTGATTTTACAGTTCATACACAACTAGAATCTAAAGTAGAAAAACTACCTTCTCCTCCACAATTATTATCACAAAACTTGCAGCCTAATCTGACTATTATCGACCGATATTCCTACTTTTATTCACAGGAACAATGGAAGTCTTTTGAAGAAGCAGCTAAGCGATATAATGCCAGTCCTGCTGCCTTATTTCTTGCTTTATATTCCCAAGCCTTAAGACATTGTTCTGAAAATGATGAATTTATTATTACCTTAGCAGGATTGAGAGTTAAACATTCTAAATATCTCTTAGGAATGCGTACGACCGCTTATTTACACCGCTCCTATCCTAATACTAACTTTGATGAATTAGTTAAACAAACACATCGAGATCTGCGTTTGCGTATGAGACAGAACATTGAAGCACCAGAAGAAATTTTATCTCAAGTAAAGCAGCATGGTCATGTTGGCATCTCTCCATATGTACTGACTTACGCCGCAAATCAACGTATTTTTGATGAATTAACAACAGAAACTTTAGGAACACCACATTGCTGGGGTCAAACACCGCAAGTAATCATGGATTGTCAAGTATTTAATATTGATGGAGAACGCATTGAAATTGGATTAGATGTTCGCAGAGATACATTGGATAAAAATATTATCAACACTATTTTAGAGGCAATTTGCCAACAAATCAATGATATTATTAACAACAAAACACCTAGTCTATTAATTAGTTCTCATACTGCTAGACAGCGTCTTGAAATTAATTCTTTACCACCTGCCTGTGATCCTAATTGGCTTTATAGTCCTTTTCGTAATAAAGTTACTGAACAACCTCATTCACCAGCTTTGTTATTCTCTCTATCCTATGAAACACCGACCATATTACAGAAATTTTATCCTGATATTATTTCTGACTCTCATGGAGAAATTAGTTATGCTCGTCTAGATGAGATGGCTAGACAAATTGCAGCTTTTCTAATAAATAAGGTACCTACTAATTCAGTCGTAGGAATTCACCTTCCCAAAGGTGCTGAGCAAATTATTGCAGTATTAGGAGTTTTGTATAGTGGCTGTACGTATTTACCTCTCAATATTCATATTCCAAAAGAACGTTTACAATATATTTGTCAATCTGCAAATGTGGCTTATATTTTAACTGAACAAGACTTTTCTGAAATTAGTACTTATTCTCCATTATTTGAACCACGCTTACCTTGCGAAACAGATATTAGACAAGCAGCAAGTTCATCTTTAGCTTATATTATTTATACTTCTGGCTCAACAGGCCAGCCTAAAGGAGTAGCAATTAGCCATTATTCAGCACTAAATACAATATATGCAGTTAATCAACAAAATAAATTTAATGCTCGTGATAGAATATTAGCTGTTTCTGCTTTAGAATTTGACTTAAGTGTATATGACATTTTTGGTTTATTAAGTTGTGGTGGCTCAATTGTTGCTCTTAATGAAAATGAGAAAAAAGATGCTTTTGCTTGGGGAGAATTAGTTAAAAAATTCGATATTAGCATTTGGAATTCAGTTCCTGCATTAGTTGAAATGCTATTAATAGCTAATGATAAATTACCTAGTCTGCGCCGCTATCTTTGTTCTGGTGATTGGATTAGTTATGATTTATTTGAACGTATTCAATTAGCAAGCCCTAATAGCATACTCGTTGCAATGGGCGGTGCTACGGAAGCTGCGATTTGGTCAAATATCCATATTATTTGTAATAAAGAAGATTTAAATAATCCATGGCAAAAAGTTCCTTATGGAAAACCTTTAGCGGGACAACAATATCGTGTGGTGAAAGTAATTAATGATTGTGATAAACCATCACAAATTTTTGATTGTGCAGATGGGGTTAGCGGTGAATTATGGATTGGAGGAGTTGGTCTTGCTGCTGAATATTATCGTGATGAAGTACGTACGAAAAAAAGCTTTATCCATACTGATGGTGGAGAAACGGCTAGTGCAATGCGCTGGTATCGTACTGGAGATATAGGGTTTTGGCATAAAGGAATTTTATATTTTCTTGGTCGCAAAGATAATCAAGTTAAAATAAATGGTTATCGAATTGAGTGTGGTGAGGTTGAACAAGCATTAAGCAAGTTATCTGAGGTGGATAAAGCGGTCGTTGTGCCTATTCGTGAACATCATGCACTTGGAGCAGTGGTTGTTGCACATGATGCTTTAACTACTGAAATGTTACAAAATACTTTAGCACGAACGTTACCTACCTATATGATTCCAGAACAATTTGTGTTTAGTGATACGCTTGTACTAACAAGCAATGGTAAGGTCGACCGAAAATGGGCAGAGAAACTATTATCACAACTATCATTTTCTAATCATATTCACCATACAGATCATTCCTCTAAGACAAAATTGCTTGAACAGTGTCGTGAGACTTGGCAAGTGATATTAGGTCTGAATCATATCCACAATGAAGATAATTTCTTTGCTTTGGGTGGCGATAGTTTAAGCGCAACTAAAGTTTGTGCGGAATTAAGAAAAAAACGAATTTCTGTAGGCGTAGATAAATTATTTACTCACCCTAACTTATCTGATTTTGCTCAAATATGTTCTTTAAACATAGAAAATACCTCTTCTAATATTAGCACAATAGATTGTAATACAGCTTTTCCGCTTACTCCTCTACAACGAGCTTATGCTTTAGGCTCAGATGGGGTAGTAGGGATTGTTTCTCAAGCTACTATTTGCTCATTTATTTTAAAAACAAGCGGTGAGCATCCAGTATCAATATGGTGCGAAAGTTTAAATCGACTTATTAATCAAACTCCAGCCTTAAGGTTAGTGAGAAAAAATGAGCATCAGCAATGTGTTGAAGCATCACCGCTTGAGCTAAAAATTCTCCCCAAAGGGGGATCTCTTAAACAATATCTATTACAAGCCTGTCCAAATGCTGAACAAGCACCTTGTATAGAAATGCTAATAGTAGAAAATGATCCTTTACATATTGGCTTAGCCATGAATTATCTTTGTCATGATGCTAGTTCTTTATTAATGATTATTGAAGCATGGATATCAGAAGTTTGTTTGGGCAAAAGCAATTTACCCAGTGATATTGAAGCATTTGTTCATTATGCTCAACATCAAGAATCTATCGCTAATAAACAAACAAATTTGTTATCAGATTATCCACCACCACAGTTGCCACTAAAACCCATTAAGCAGCAATATCACCTACCGCAATCTCTAACATTTACACTATCTGCGCAAGCTCGTAATGATTTAGAAAAATTAGCTAAACAACAGCAAATAACAGTAACAGCATTATTACTCCATGCCTTTGGGCAAGCTTTAGCGTACAGTTGCCACCAAAATGTCATTACGATTTGTCTGCCCGTTTCTTATCGCCCAGACGATATACCACAGGCATTAGGAAACTTTAGCCAATTACGACTTTGCCGATCTATACAAGGTGAAACAATTCAAAAACTCAATCAAGATTTGTCTCATGCTGTTAGTGGTCGCGCACCAGGATTTAGCCAAATCGCTTCTAGTGGAAGAGCAAGTTATCCCGTTGTTTTTACTAGCACTCTAGGTTCGGTAGCAGAAAGTATTTTTTCAGGAAAACAAAAGGTTGTTTGGGCACATACTCGTACTCCTGGCGTGTTATTAGATTGCCAAATTAGCCCTGCTGATAAAGGGATAAACATTCGATGGGATTATCTTGATGGCGTGATAGAGTCTAGTTTCTTTGCAACACTACAGCAGCAATTCATTGCTCAAATGCAAAATTTGGGCATTACTATGCAAATCCTTATTCCACCCTATGAACAAGTAATAGAAGCCTGCATTAGTGATTTATTGACTCAAAATCTTAAACCAAAAACTGAACTGTCCTCTGTTCTTAGTACTTGGCAAGATTATTACCCTGCTATCAAAAATTCTAATCCCGAATTAGATACTGATATTACCTATTTGAAACGGTGCTTATTAGGCGATTTATCTCCTATGAGCTTATGGCAACACCCTCATTTTTCTCCAGAAGCAATTCTACATCAGGTATTGATAGAAGAATCATTTTATGCACGTTTTTATCAGCAGCTAAAAATGCTTAATATCGTACAAAATCAAAAAGAGTGTCGCTGTTTAGTACTTGGTAGTGGTATTGGAATAATTTATCAAGAACTCATTAAACAAGCTCATCAGAATCAGCTTTCTCTACAATTTTATCCTATTGAACCTAGTGCAGAATTAGCTAAGCATAGTCATCAGCGAGGTGTATATCCGCTGACACCTGAAGAATGCCCCGCACCAGATATTATTGTCATTCCTGCCAGCTTGCATCGCGATAGTCGTATTGAAACACTATTGCGGCAGTTTATGCAATGCAATCCACAAGCACACATATTTATTATTGAAATCACAGGAATTAGCGCTGCAACACAGATATCCGCTTTGTTAGACCCCAGCTTGCTTAATCCTCATCTAAGCAGCATTCAGTCTGCACAGAAGTGGAAAGACTTTTTCATCAAGCTAGGTGTGATAATAGATGAAAGCCATGAATGGGCAAACTTACTTTATTGCAGCGCTCATATAAAAAATACCGCATTACCTGAATATCCTAGTCCTGTGCTTGATACCAATAAGGCCATATCTTTGTCAGATGACGCTCAAATTGCTGCCTTATGGCAGAAAGTCTTATCACTTAATCATTTACCAGGCGCTCAAGAAGACTTTTTCCAGCTTGGCGGAGATTCTTTAAAAGCAACTCAAATTGTTGGAGAACTACGTTCCAAAGGATATGCTAAATTGCGCTTAGCCGACCTTTTCAACCATTCTAAACTGCAAAACTTTGCTAGCTATTTGGCTACACAAGCGGTAGAAACTTCTATAAACACAACACCCCCTATTCTAAAAGTCAAACAGAGTTTTGCACTATCTGATGTGCAACAAGCCTATCTCGCAGGGCAATCCAAAGAACAAATCTTGGGTGGCGTAGGAGCACATTGCTATTTTGAATATCAAGCAGAAAATAATGCGCTAGATACACAAAAATTTGCCAATGCCTTAGCACAATTAGTACAAAGACATCCGATTTTACAAGCAGGCATTATCTATCAAAATGAACAAGCTTTAGGACAATTTGCCGCTGTTAATCCACCTAAAATTGAGTATTGCGATAATGTGCGAGAAAAAACCGCTCATGAAATCCCCGATGCCAGCATACAATCACCGCTCGTGCTACGTATTTCAACAGATAGACGTACTATTGGAATTGGCATGAATAACCTTTTGTTAGATGGTCAATCCATGTGGCAAATCTTACATGAACTCGATTTAGCATACGCAGGACAAACTTTGCCACTATTAGCGGTGGAAAATATCCCGAATTTACCACCAACCCTATTTGCACAAAACGCTCATTACAATATCCCTCCAGCTCCACCGCTGCCTTATCAAAACAGTCTGATGATGCTTGAAGTACCAAAATTTGCACGCTATCAAACAGATTTAGATAACAGCCTATGGTTGCCACTACAGCAACTGGCACGCAATGCACAACTAACCCCTGCAAGCCTGCTTACAGCGGCGTATGCCTTTGCATTAAGCAAGCAACTCTCTATAGAGACAGATTTTAGTCTCAATCTAACCACTTTTGTCAGACCAGAAGCTTATCAGCAATCGCTTGGAGACTTTACCGTATTACGTTTATTACCAATCAATTGGCAACTGATTCAACAATACGATTTACTAGCATTAGCACACCATATTCAAAAGACGCTTGCAGACTTACAAGATAGTGAGCATAACACCATTCATCTTTCGCGAGCTATCGTTCGTCAAACAGGCAATCCTATAGACGGCTTATTCCCTGTTGTACTGACTTGTGGGCTTGGACTAAATGGACAGCAACGCGCTGATAAATTTAGCTTTGGTCATTTGGTCTATGCCTGCTCACAAACCCCTCAGGTTACTTTAGACTTACAAGTATATGATGATGAAAGAGGTTTGCATTTAAGTGCAGATTATGTCAGTCAATTATTAACACCAACAATTATTGAACAAATTTTAGAGGCTATCCTAGAAACATTATGTGCATTGCTACCTTCTACGCAAGAAAAGCACGCACAACCGCTTAAAGCACGTTTGACACATCTTTGGCAAAATCATCTTGCGCTAGCATCTGATACTGTGCCTGATAATTTCTTCCGAGATGGCGGAGATTCTTTACGTGCAACACGCTTTATTCGAGAGTTGCAGCAGCAAATCCATCCAGAAATATCTCTGCGCACCCTCATACAACAACCAAACTTTAGCGATTTTCTTAGTGCCATTGAACAACTCGAGCAACATACTGAACAAACAGAAGAAGGAGTCTTGTGATGACCTTGCATGAATTAACAATACAACTTGACAGTCTAGGTATCCAACTATGGTTGGAAGCAGGAGAATTGCGCTTCAAGGCACCACAAGGTGTTTTTACACCAGAACTACGTGAGCAAGTCAAAGCTCAGCGTGAAGCATTGATTAACCATTTACAAGCCATTCATTCACCTCAAAGAGATGATGCTAACGCCTATAGCCCATTTCCTTTAACCGAAGTGCAATCCGCTTACCTTATAGGACGTACAGGAGCTTATGCCAATGGTAATACCGCTTGTCATGGCTATGCAGAGTTTCGCTTCAACAATCCACATGATTTTACCGCTCAAGACTGCCAGCAAGCATGGCAAAAAGTCGTACAAGCGCACCCCATGCTCAAAGTTCGCATTTCTGCAGAAGGCTGGCAGCATATTGATGAAAGCATTGATGTACCACTACACATTGAAACAGTAACAGAAAAATCAGATTTTGCATCTGCCCAGCAACAGATTCGTGAGCAATTACGCCACAAACAATACACAATTGAAAATCCTCCTTATTTCAATATTGTCTTAATTGATGGTGAAGAAGAGAAAAGTCTACATTTATCAGTTGATTTAATTCTGACAGATTTTTTAGGACTACAAACGCTATTAAATGATTTTATTCAAGCGCTACGCTTCCCTAATCAAAACCTAAGTACTCCTAGTCTAAGTTTTCGTGATTATCTTGCTTATCAGCAAAAACAGCAGGATAGTCCTTTAGGACAGCAACGTAAAGCACAGGCTTTGAGCTATTGGAAAGAACAAGTCGCTCAGCTCCCTCCAGCAATGATATTAGGAGGAAGAGCGATGAGTGAGAATAATCAAGCCACTGCACAGTATCGGCGGCGTGCTTTTATACTTCCCAGTAAAAAATGGCAAGTGCTTAATCAGCAGATTCGTAATGCTGGACTCACTCCTAATGCACTAGCACTTGCTATTCTTGCTCGTGTTGCACGTCGCTATGGGAATAGCGCACAATCCACTATCACCGCTACTTTGCTAGATCGTATGCCTATTTGTGAAGATGTCGGACGTATTGTTGGAGACTTCACTTCAACACTGTTGCTCACCATTGATGGCGGAAAAGACTCTCTATTGGAACGTGCGCATCGTATTCAAAACACTCTATTTACCGCATTAGAACATCGTGCGCTATCAGGCATGGAAATCTCTCGTTTATATGAACGTGAAACAGGCAATAAACAAACATTTAGTGATGTGGTCGTTACTTCAACCATTGGGGCAAGTATTTATTCTCAAGAAAGTCCTCTCGAAAACGATTTGACACTAGGACTGAGCCAAACACCGCAAGTACTACTAGACGTACAACTTTCTGACCATCAGCAAGATTTGGCGATTGTTTGGGATAGTCGCGAAGGTGGATTTCCAGAAGCAGTATTAGATTCTGCATTTCAAGATTTTACGCAAGCTTTCAATCGTCTTTGTGAGGAACCAGAATATTGGCAATATGACATTTTGCCTCGCCACTCATTAGTGCTACCCTCATTACCTAGCACTTCTCATCAAACTCTATTGCAAGATTGGCTGTCTTATGTCAAGACTCAGCCTCATCATATTGCCATTATTCATGGGGATAAATGCTTCAGCCATAGTGAATTGTTGCAAAAAGCACGTCAATATCGCGATTATTTATATGCACAAAAGCTGCAAGCAGGTGATGCTGTTTTCATACAATTACCGATGGGTTTCTCCCAAATTGCCGCTCAAATCGGAACACTATTAGCAGGAGGAGTTTTTGTGCCAATCTCGCCGCATGCACCTACAGATCGCATAGCGGCAATGCATAACATTTTGGAGCAAACACGCCCTCAACATCATTGCCACTATCTTGATCAAGACATTATTGGTCCTGAAACAGATGCAGAGGATTACAACGCAAACGTCGAAGAAATTGCCTATATTATCTTTACCTCTGGCTCAACAGGCACACCAAAAGGTGTTCCCATTACACATCAACAAGCCATGAATACCTTGTGCGCAATGCAAGAAATGTTAGCGCTCAATCATCAAGATAAGGTCTTTGCGCTCTCTCAGCCAACTTTTGATCTTGCAATTTTTAATGTTTTCTCTTTACTCAAAGTCGGTGGTTCGATAGTTATCCCTCAAGACAGCACAGGGCTTGATGCTAATGCTTGGTTAGAAGATTTGCATAAACATAGCGTTACTATTTGGAACTCTGTACCTGCACAAATGCAACTGTTATTAGAGGTCTGTGAGCGAGAAGCATCTTCCTTGCCCACAGCCTTGAGAGCGGCACTCTTATCAGGAGATTGGATACCTGTGCAACAACCACAACATTTAGCCAAATTTGCACCACAATGTCGCTTTATTGCATTAGGTGGCGCAACAGAAGCGGCTATTTGGTCAAATTATCATTTTCCATCCTCCACATTCAACAGCAATCAAGCAAGCATTCCATACGGCAGAGCTTTGCATGGACAAGCAATGCACATTGTCAATGAAGACTTAGAAGAAGCAGTGTATGGTCAAATTGGTGAAATTATGATTAGCGGAGCGAGTGTTAGCAATGGCTATCTCGGTGCACCAAATCAAGCTTTTTTTACTCACCCCGATACTAAGCTGCAAAGTTTTCTCACGGGTGATAGAGGGCGTTATTTACCAAATGGCGAAATTGAATTTTTGGGGCGTAAGGACAATCAAATTAAATTGCGTGGATATCGCATTGAACTGGGTGAAATAGAAGCCGTATTAAAATCTCTACCTGAAGTAGAAGATGCTATTGCCTTTGTAGATAATCAGCAACTTTACAGCGTGATTAAAGCAAAATCATCAGTCTCTCCTTTAAGCAAAGGTATTTCTCAAAAATTAAGCACTCAACATAAACAATTTTTACATCAGCTTGACCAAGAAACTTTCTTGGATATGTTTAAACAAATTAATGAAGCATCTTATTGCGCCATGTGTGCTATTTTACAAGGGAATATTAACCCTGCCCCCGGACATCTAGCACTGTTAAAACGTTGGAAAAAATTACTCAATAAACATTCTATTGAATATAACAATCCTAGCCTTGAGCAAGCGCAGCATTTATTAACATTAGCCCGACCGCTAGGAGATAAAATTTATTATGGAAAACAACAATTAGATTATATTGAGCAATGTATTATTGGTTTAACGGAATTAGTAGAAGGAAAATTAAATCCTTTATCATTACTTTTCCCAGAAGGAGAAATGGATGTTGCCAATGCTTCTTATGCAGATAATCTAATCAATCGCCATCTCAATGAATTACTTGTTTCAATTATTGAGGAATATGCCAAAAATTTATTGAAAAATAATAAAAAATTACGTCTTTTAGAAATTGGTGGCGGAGTTGGCGCAACGACACAGGTTATTATTCCCTTATTAGAAAAATTATCCACCGAACTTGCTTTAGATTATGATTATACTTTTACAGACATTTCAGATTATTTTCTGAATAACGCAAAAAGAAGATGGCCACAACTACATTGCCAACAATTTAATCTAAACCAAGATTTTCAGGCTCAAGGATTTGCCGCATCTTCATTTGATATTGTCATTTGTGCGAATGTTTTACATAACGCAAATCATATTCCAAAGGCTTTAGATGCTATTCATACATTGCTTGTACCAGAAGGTATATTAGCGGCAATTGATGCCAGTCGCCCTAATGCACCTTTAATGATTACAATGGAATTTAAAGAAGGATTGACGGACTTTACCGATGAACGGGCATCTCGTGAAGAAGTCTTTTTTGATTACACTGACTGGCAAAACGCATTAGCAAACTCTGCTTTTACAAGCACACATCTTTTCCCCGATGAAGATAATCCTCAATATAATCAACGTGAACAAGCGGTGAATCAGGCATTTCATCAAGTCGTGATTTTGGCTCAAAAACACCGCTTTTCTGACCAAGTTCAACCCTTCATGCTTGTACAGCAACTGCAAACCAAATTGCCTGCCTATATGATTCCAAGCGGTTTCACGATCCTCCCCCAACTTCCTCTCACCATAAACGGGAAAATTGACCGCAAACAATTGCAAAATCTGCTTGTAAAACCTGTCAATCAATCCCTTTCTTCTTCATCTTTTATTAGCAAAGCCACTACTTCTATGCTAAACGAAGCACAGCAGCAAGTAGCTGCCATTTGGCGAGAAGTATTAAATTTGGGAGAAGAAACCCCTCTTAATCCAGAAGACAATTTCTTTGCACTTGGTGGAGATTCTCTTCTATTAGCACGCTGTATCGGCATCTTACGCAAAAGGATTACTAGAGGAGAACAATTGATATGGGACAGCCTATTACGAGAAATTGTTGCTAAACCAACACTTGCACATTGCACGCAATGCTTTTTCCCAAATAACAGCCACCTCCTTGAAACTGCAAAAGAAGCAGAGCCTTCATCTCCATTACAATTATTATTGCCAGCGGTTGGTAAGCGCCATGATGAAACCTCTGCGCTTATTTTGGTTCATGACGGCTCAGGTGGAATCCAACCCTATCGCGATGTTATCACCGCTTTTGCACAATTATCGGAACGCCCTATTTGTCTTGGTCTAATCCGTACTAAAGATGATGGCTATTTAACCCTACCAGCCGAAACCTTATTTGAACATCTAGCGGAACGCTATGTGCAAGCCATCGTTGCAGCTGGATATAAACAGGTTTATTTACTAGGTTATTGTATGGGAGGATTGATTGCAGCTGTCATGGCAGAACGCTTACTGACTCGAGGTATACAAGTCGTCAATCTTAGCGTGATTAGTGCTTATCGCATTCCTTTCGAAGTAGAAGATAATGTTTTACTCGATTATGCTTTTGCCCGCCTATTAGGAGAAGATCCTGCTTTCATGGGACTTCATTTCCCACAAGATGAGCTAGGTGCATTGATTTCTAACGCTCGCCACCGCTTTCACGAACACTTATCTGATGGCGTTATGCAAACCCTTGCCACAGAATTTCCTAACATCGCTGCCGTGCTAAACACCATGCCGCATAGCACCATTGAACGTCTAACACAACTTGCTAATCATAGCCCAACCTTGAGTCTAAGCATTGATGAATTGCTTGCTTTGCGTGAAATCTATATTGCCAGCTTGCGTGCCGTTACTCGTTTTAATGACTCAGGCTATTTTGGAGACATTACTTTCTTGCGACAAAGCGGAGACATTCCATTCTTGCCACAATTAAAGGCTGATATGAGCCAATTTTGGCAAGAATATTGTCTTGGCACACTCAATATTAGAGACATTAGCGGCAACCATTTCAATTGCCTAACAGGTTCTAATGGGCAAGCGGTCGCCCAAATTATCGCGGAGAGCTGGCAATGAGTATTGGCAAAAAAAACACGGCTTTGGTTATTGGTGCCAGTGGTACAGTTGGACGTGCCTGTGTAGAAGCATTACTCAATCAGGGTTTCTGGGTTTGTGCTACCGCACGTCACCTTGAACGCTTAACCATACGCCATACGGCACGCCAAGAACGCTTACAAAAACTTGCTTTTGACATCACCAAAGACAATATCCCAATAAATGATGCAGGAGAACTGCCAAACATCGTCATTAACTGTGCAGGACCTGCCTATCAATTTAGCGAGCTTGTTTTAACACGATGCCTCGCGCAAAAAATTCCCATCTTGATAGATGTTGGAGCAGAACCAAGTTTGATTGATCACTATCAGCAAGCCTGCCAACAAAAGGATATGACCGTGATTATCGGCGCAGGAGTACAACCCGGTTTGGCAGGACTCAGTATTCGAGCGGTTGCACAACGACTACTTGGCGAACATAAATCAATCATCACACATATTGGTGGACTACAGACACTCACTCCCGCAGGACTTGCAGATTATCTATACGCGGTCAAAGCAGGACTAAGTCGTCCTGCGCAATGCTGGCAAGCACCGCAATTACACCCCATTAGCCATACTCTTGCACCACCACCATCTTTTCCAAGCACAGCAACGGCACACGCCAGTCTAGATGATGAAAGTCTTTTTGTGGCACACATAGAAGAACTAACACATTTGGAAAGTTACAATGTAATAGATGCTCCTGAATTAGCAAGACAATTGCAAGCTGCGATTGGCTCAGATAATCCAAGCGAATTACCGAGCTGCGAAGAACTTAATTTATGCCTATTTGGCAAAACGCCTTATTTTCGGATTCATACCAGCGGTAGCGCTCAACATCAGGGTCAGCAAAGCAATTTCCAAACACTTGCTTATTGCCAAGACAGCTACCGCCTAACAGGGCAAATCGCCGCACATGCGGCATGCTGGGCACAAGCAGGAAAATATCCAACTGGCATCAACTGGTTCTCTGCAATTGATTCAGCCTTACAAGCTTGGAATGAACTCTTACTTGAAAATAAAGAGTTATATATCAATTGGCAAGAGACAGCAGCACAAACAGAAATAGAAACAGGCACATTATGAACAGCAATAACATTTTAGTCATTGGCTCAGGTTTTGGTTCCTACTATGCCCATGCTATTGCCGCAGATAAGCGCTACTCATTAGCAGGTATTGTTGGAAAAGGCGGACAGTTAGGGCAAGCACTTGCCGCTCAAATGAACTGTCCTTACTACAACACTCTTGCTCAAGCATTGCAGTATAGCCAAGCACAAGCTGCGGTTGTAGCTGTAAGAGGACAAATGGTGGGCGGTGAGGGAGATAACATCGCACGCCAACTCTTACAAGTACATATCCCCGTATTGCAGGAGCTACCCATTCATTCACAAGATTTTTTGCAAACCTTGCGCATTGCCAAACAATACTCAACCCACTTTGCCATCAACCCTTTTTATGACCGCTTAGCCTCTATAATTCAACTCAAAAAAATCATCGCCTCTTTAAGCACACAAACACAGCTTATCAGTATTGAATTGCGCGCCACGATACAAACCTTTTTACAAAGCCAACTCGTCTTAGCAACATTGCTCAACCGCTCGCCAAGCCAATATCTTGGCGCACAAAAAATGGCAGCTCAGCATAAATGGCTTATTAGCAGCCAATGGGGAGACATAGCGGTGGATACGCTATTGCATCACCGCTTTAATCCACAAAGCCCTGATGATGGCTCACAGCCGCTATTTGGACTCACCTTAAGCACAAGTGATGGAGAACTTTTTCTACCAAGTCTTTGGACTAAGCCCTTATGGGAAAGACGGTTACAACAAACCCAGCAAAGACAATCAACTCAAAGCATTGATATTTACCCTAACCACGCCATTTTAAGCCATCTTCCTTTTGAAGACATTAGCCCCTCGCAGATGCGCACTCACTACATCTATCCTGCCATACAAGCGGCGATTGGCGCACTCTTGAATCCTGATGACAATCATCAACAGCAGCATCAGTGCCAACTAGCTGTCTTACGCCATGTTGAACGTATTACCCATGACATTGGCGCAGCTGAAAATGAACAATGGTCATACCCTCGTCATCTTTCTGTTTTTGATGGAATTTAGAAACAATATGAGTAGTATTATCGCATTAAACAAGGTATCAACGAGCAGTCGTCCAGCCATATTTATCTTTCCACACGCAGGTGGTAGCCCACGTTTTTTTCATTTTTGGGCAAAACTTCTACCTGATTACCCCCTATTTGGCTTGACTTATCCAGGGAGAGACCATCTTTTACAAGCTCCAGCACCAGAATCTTTACGAACTCTAGCGCATCAACTCGCCTTTGAAATTCATGCTCATGCTGCGCTAAAAACCAGTGCCTGCGTATTGCTTGTTGGACATTCAATGGGCGCATGGCTTGCTTATGAAGCCAGCATTTTACTCAAAGGCTGTTCGCAACGCATCATTACGGTGATTTCTGGGCAAAATCCGCCCAATCTTGTGCCGCATAGCAAATTACATCAAGCCCCTGATGAGCAATTGATTGCAGACATCAATCGCCAAAATCCAGCGGCACGTCATATTTGGGAAATCCCTGAGCTACGATCTTTATTTCTGCCCATTATTAGAATGGACTACCGCCTTTTAGAAACCTATCAACCTAGCGGCAAAAAAGTACGAGAATTAGCAGTTATTTATGGTAAAGACGACCATGAAATTTGCCAAGAGGCACTCCCTCATTGGCAACAATTTTCCGACTATACTCACCCTGACACGCCTGTTGATGGCGGACATTTCTATCTTTCAGCGCCCAATACGCAATTGCCCAATCTCCTCCACCAACTTGCCGAATCTCTCACAGCTGAACAGGATATATCATGTTGAAATTAAAACATACGCCATTATGGCAGCTACTGTCTCCGATTAAATATCGCATGAGTGTTGCCGCTTTATCACAAATACTAGCGAGCTTATGCTCCTTAATTCCCTACGCCGCTTTACTCGCCTTAAGTCAGGCTTTATTTAGCGGTGAAAAACAAGCGGCTTTACAAGCATTATTTTACTTTGTGATGGGTTTAGGATTGCATTCAGGTCTCGGTGCAATTGCCCTATGGCTGACTCATATTGCCGACCACCGCTTGCAAGCCCTGCTTCGCAGCAAGCTGATCAGCAAACTAGCAAAGCTGCCGCTTTCTTGGTTTAACCATCACGCTTCAGGCGAAATCAGACAACTCATACAAGAAGACGTTGAGTCCCTGCATCAACTGGTTGCCCATACCCTTGTCGAAATGTTAGCCGCCACGCTCACACCGCTGATGGGGATTGGCTTTTGTTTTTATCTTGACTGGAAACTAGGCATTGCCGCCACCGCTCCACTACTGCTGTACCTTATCCTATTTAGCCTCTGCGCACGTTATGATATGCGCGGCATCATGGAAGAGATAAACCGCCATTTACAAAAAGTCAGCGCCACGATTACAGAATACGTCAATGGCGTTGCCGTGCTGAAAATCTTTGCTAAAAGCGAGATGGGCTATAGCCGCTTTGACGAAGCCAGTAGTGATTTTTATCAACGCTTCAGCACACTGGTGCAACCAGCCATGCGCGCGCAAGGCATTGCTCTATGTGCCTTATCTGCCCCTGTTATCATTGTCATCATGAGTGCCACCGCTTTTCTCCCCCAAGCGCCTGCACCTGAGCATATCCTGATTGCCACACTCATTGCTCTTTTTGTACCCGGCACGCTCATGACGCTTGCACTTTCCTCGCAAGTACGTGCTGCCGCTCAAGGAGCAGCGCAGCGCATTTATGCTTTTTTGCAACAAGCAGAATTGACAAATGCCAAGACCATCGTGCCGCTCTCTGCCATTCCTCATCTGCGCGTAAGCAATCTTTCTTTTGGCTATGCAGAGCATCGTATTTTGGAACACATCAATGCCGATTTTCCACCCAAGACCCATAGCGCCATTGTGGGCAGCTCTGGTGCTGGCAAATCCACCCTTGCCGCCCTACTCGCACGTTTTCAAGATATTGAAGCAGGCAGTATTAGCCTTGATGGGCAAGAACTGCGCCACATTCCATTGAGCCAGCTTCAGGAAACCATCGGCATATTGGGACAACAAGCACCGCTCTTACATGCCAGTATCGCCGACAATATCAGGCTTGGTAAAAGTGCTAGCGAAGAGCAACTCATCGCCGCTGCCAAACGTGCCTGCATTCATGAGCGAATCATGCAATTAGAAAAAGGCTACGACAGCATAATTGGCACAGAAGCCAGACTATCTGGTGGCGAAATTCAACGTATTCATTTGGCTAGGCTGATATTACACGCCCCACCCATTATCATCTTTGATGAAGCCACCGCTGCGACCGACCCACTCACGCAGCAAATGCTTAGTCAAGCCATTGAGGAATTGACGCAGCAACACAGCATCATCAGCATCAGCCACCGTCTAGCCAGTATTGCTCATGCCGACCAAATTTTGGTGATGGACAAAGGCAGGATTGTTGAACAAGGTAAGCACAGCGAACTGCTTGCCAAAAAAGGACTTTACTATCAACTTTGGCATAGCCAACACACTTCGGAGCAAGTATGATTCAAGCACTTTTCCGTCTTGCCGCTTTTGGAGAGCGCCAACAATTTCGCCAATTTCTTCTCCTTGCCATTAGCACAGGCATCGTGCGAGGCATTGCCGTTATCCTGCTGTTACCACTCATGCAACACCTGCTACAAAGAGAGTATCAAGCCTTTTTATACTGGCTGCTGGCAATGATGATTGCCGCTGGAATCAGTGCCTATTTAGAAGCGGTGGCGACCATGCGTGGATTTGACGAAGCCATGAAACTCATTCATCTCATGCACAAGCAATTAGGGCGACATCTCATTCGCCTGCCAATTGGCTGGTTCGCCCCAGAAAAAAGTGCCTTTGCTGCACATATTGCCGTACGTGGTACTCTGCTCGTTGCGCAAAGCGCGATGGATATTCTGCTGCCGCTTATCATCAACATCTGCGTACCGCTGAGCGTAGCGGTCATTATGCTCTTTATTGATTGGCGCTTAGGACTGATCTTAATCCTTTCTACACCACTGATTTATGCGCTAACACATTATTCCACGCTGCGCCATGAACGCGCCGAACAAAACATTCACCATGCACATCAACAAAGCGGTGAAGCCATCTTGGAATATATTCAATGCCAAAGCCTGCTGCGCAGTAGCCATTATCACAGCGGTGATTATCCACCGCTCATTCAAGCCTTAAACGCTCAGCATCAAGCCCAACACAAAGCCTTATTTGCCTCTTTATGGGGAATGCTCAGCCAAAGCATCTTGGTGCAAACCTTGCTTGCCATCGTGGTCAGCAGCGCCTTACTCTTTGCCTTAAATGGCAGCTTAACTCCTGCCAAAACGCTTGCCTTGATTGGATTATGCGCACTCTTTAGCGGACCGCTCAAATTATTATCTGAATATGGTGCAGGGCTGAAACGCGCAAAAGCAGTGCTACTAGACATCGTCAATCTGTTAAATACGCCAAGCCTGCCAGAAGCCGAAAATCCTGAGCCAGCACCCAATCGTCATGACATCACATTGAGCAATGTGAGCTTTGGCTATCATAGCCATGCGCCTATCTTGCAAGGACTCAATCTACATATTCCCAGCGGTCAAATCACCGCTCTTGTCGGCGCATCAGGCTGTGGCAAAAGCACCATCATTCAACTTATCGCGCGATTTTGGGATATTGATAGCGGCAGCATCTCTATTGGCGGACACGACATTCGCCAACTCAGTCATCAAGAGTTGATGCAGCAATTTTCCCTCGTATTTCAACAGGTTTATCTCTTTGATGATAGCCTAGAAGCCAATATCCGATTAGGCAATCCTCATGCCAGTGAAGCCGATTTGCACACCGCCATCACGCTCTCTGGCGTTGATGAAATCATTGCCAGACTGCCTGAGGGCTTAAACAGCCGCGTTGGCGAAGGGGGCAGTGCTTTATCAGGCGGCGAACGTCAGCGTGTATCCATTGCTCGCGCCCTGCTCAAACGTGCGCCAATTGTCTTATTTGATGAAGCCACCGCTGCTCTTGATGGCAAAAGTGCGCAGATTGTTAGCGCGGCAATAGAAGAATTGGCAAAAAATGCCACCGTTGTCGTCATCGCTCATCAACTCAACACCATTCTCTCAGCCCATCAAATTGCCTTTATTGCACAGGGAAAAGTCTGCGAATGCGGCGACCATCACAGCTTAGTCGCACAAAATGGTCGCTATGCCCAATTCTGGCAAGCCCATTTATCTCCCAATGCACAAGTCCAACATAATCAAAAGGAAAGACCATGAACTCAGCCAAATCCTATATTCAACTCGGCATTTTTAGCGTCATTTATTTTTTCTTATACTTCTCTATCACCGCTTTTGCTGCCATTAGTCCAATTTTGATTGTGCCGCTTGCCCCGATAGCGGTCATTATCGCTGCCATTCCCTTTATGCTGTTTATTCGCCGCATTCATCAATTTGGGCTCATCACACTCATGGCATTGTTACTTGCACTCACCGCTGTATTGCTCGGTGATTATCCGCTCACGCTATTGAGCGCCTTAATCGCTGGCAGCATTGCCGACAGCATCGCGTTGCTTGCTCGCCGCCGAAAACAAGCCACACTCAATTATCTTGCCTATAGCATCTTTGCCCTATGGCAAAGCGGTGCCTTTCTGCCTTTTCTCTTTTTGCGCCAATCGATTATCAAAGATATTGAACAACGTTTTGGCGCAGAATATGCAAACAACATCGCCGCTATCTTTCAGCCGCTCACCATTGTTAGCATGCTGTGTTTGGTGCTCATCGCCGGCTTTATTGGCGCAATCATTGCCAATAAACTGATTAACAAACATTTTGCAAGAGCAGGTCATGCCTAAACGCGCTATCCGCTCACCATTTGATGTGCGCAGTCATTTATTTGCGCTTATCAGCATCAATCTTGCAGTGCTATCCAATGACAACCCCACATTTCTCTTTGTGATTTTTGGGCAAATCATTATCTTATTCTTACTCTGTCGCGCTTGGAAAGAAGCGGTAAATGTAAGCATCTGCGCCATCATCTTAGCCCTGCTATACCGCTTACTCAGCTTTCTTCCTAGCGGCAACTGGCATAGCGCACTTTACACCAGCCTACGCCTTAGCGCCCCTTTTCTCTGCGCCAGCTGCATGGGCTACTACTTCATCAAAGTCAGCCCCGCCAATTTACTACTTGCAGGGCTACACTGCTTACATTGCCCACGCGCCCTCACCACCGCTCTTGCGGTGATGCTTCGCCTCCTACCCACACTCAGCGACAATGCACGCGCCATTAGAGAAGCCATGCGCATACGCGGTCTCAGCTTTAGACAGGCTATCTTTCAACCGCTCAATATGTTGGAATATTTTCTAATCCCGCTGATTAGTGCCACCATTGTTTCAGGCGAAGCGCTCACCGCTGCGGCACTCAGTCGCGGACTGGGCAGCCCACATCGTCCAACCAGCATTTATCCTTTGACATTCACATGGAAAGACTGGCTACTTTGTCTAAGCTGCTGCCTACTCATCTTACTAAATAGAATATAAGCCTATGTCATTGATACAGATTGAAGACTTCAGCCTCACTTATCACAATCAACATCGCCCTAGCCTATCTCACATCAGCCTCAGCATTAAGAAAGGCGAAAGTGTGCTACTCACAGGCCACAGCGCCTGTGGCAAAAGCAGCCTGCTACGCGCCTTAAGCGGCATCGTGCCTCATATCTATCCTGCCCAATTAAGCGGCAAACTTAAGATTGCAGAACATATTCCTGCACAAACGCCAATCCATCAACTGGGGCGGAAAATTGGCATGATTTATCAAAACCCACGCATGCAATTTTTTTGTCGCAATGTGCGCGAAGAACTGGCATTTGCACGAGAAAACGCAGGTGAAAATCCACAAGAAATTCTGCTCGATATTGAATACGTTAGCCAAGCCTTAGCTATCGACACTCTACTTGAACGCAACCTTTGGACACTCTCTAGCGGCGAACGACAGCGTGTCGCCATTGCAGCGGCACTCGTGGATAAAGCCCCAATCCTACTGTTTGACGAACCTAGCGCAAATTTAGACACCGAAAGCATCGCACAGCTGCGCGACTTGCTTCCAAGTTTGAGCGAACGCGGCATCACCATGCTCATTGCCGAACACCGCTGCCATTTTTTCAAAGACAGGGTTCATCGCGTCATCACCATGAAACAAGGAAAAATCATCAACAATCAAAAAGCAAAAGACTATTGGCAAGAAACGCCAACTAAAACTCTTTTAAGCCACAAGCCCTCATCACCGCTTAAGCCCCACCTTGCTTATCATGCGCCCAATCAAGCCCCATTTGCTTGTGAAAAGGGCAGCATTAGCGCAATCATAGGTCAAAATGGCAGCGGCAAAACCACGCTATTACGCACACTCGCAGGACTCAACAAAACCGCCTACCCCATTATGCTCAATGGCAAAGCGGTAAAAGCCAAACAGCTCATGCAACGCAGCTTTCTTGTCATGCAAGACATACCGCGCCAACTCTTTGCCGCTAAAGTCTGCGAAGAAATCACCCTGCCGCAGCGCAAACTCAATCAGCAAGATAAAGAACGCCTTGAACACTATCTCAAGGTTTTTTCTATCGCGCATCAAGCTGAGCAGCACCCACAAGCCCTATCAGCTGGCGAGCAACAACGCGTTTTGCTTGCCGCTGCACTCTATGCACAACGAGACATTTGCTTACTGGACGAACCCACATCAGGGCTAGATGCTTGTAGCGCCGAGCAACTCTGCACAGAACTCAGAAAACTGGCAGATAAAGGCAATATGGTCATTGTCGCCACCCACGACCCTAGCCTGATCGCCTATGCCGACCACATCTACCGCTTGAACAAGCATCAGCATGATTGAAGTCTATTGGAGCAGACTCGCCCCACTCAGGCTATTATAGTCAAAGAATTGAAAAAGTATTACGTCGTTGGCTCGCCTTGCCGTACTATCTGTATTGTCTGCGGCTCGCCGCCTTGTACTACTTTTTCACTTCTCCGACTATAGAACGACATTGCCTAACAACAGAATGGCAAGCGGCACAATCTTACTACCGCTTAGAAGATAAACAGCGTTTTTTAACAGCACGACTCCTCTGCCGAGAAATTGCCGCACCTCATATTAATCACCCAGCGCAACATTTATCTATACACAAAAACAAACAAGGTGCGCCTTTTTTAACCTTGAACGCCTATCAGCATCAGCCTTTATTGCCTAATATCAGCATCAGCCATAGCGGTGATTATGTTGCCATTGCACTGGCTTGGCATATCGCGCTAGGAATTGATTTAGAATATGAAACACACTGTGATTTTGCCCAATTTAATGAAATTGCCCTACAACCGCATGAATACTGCAAGCTAACAGCATATTCACGCGCACAATTCTGGACAGCAAAAGAAGCGGCAAGCAAAGCATGGGGAACAGGATTGCAGATTAATCCATTGGCTATCCAAGTCTGCCCATTATCTGAGCATCGCTTCACCGCTTATACAGCATCTTATCCAATCGCCTTTGGACGATGGCTACAAACAAACACCGCTACTATTGCTTTAGCGCTCGTCATGCTGGAAGAACAGCAAAACATCAGTGCTCAAGAATGGCATTTTTACTAATTCAACAAACGATTTTTGCTTTCATTCTGTTCTTCAAAACTGCGATAGACTTTCATCACATAATCGCGATAGATGCACACATCAATCTGCTCAAAGCTGCGCAACAAATACATAAACTGTTGCATAATCATACCATTGCGATAGCTAATATATTGCTGCACTTCTAAGAAAATCAAATTATCTTCTTCATCTTCATAATGGCGCAATGAGCTGCACACATTGATGATTTCGCTATTTGCCTCATTCACCGCTTCTAAGAGATGCGCAAACAGCTCAGGCTGATAATCCCCAACCCTATCTACACAGCGGATATTTAGGCATTTTTTATCTTCCAAAATCTTAATCGTGGCGCGATATTCCGCAATCACCACATCAAAACTATTGTCTGTAATATTCGATACTTCATAAAAAGCATCTTTGAGTGCTTGACTCAAATAGCCAATGCTCATGTCTTCTTCGCGCACAATCAGCTGTGATTTTGTTTCTTCTGTCATAATTCTCCTCAACAATCAAAAAAACAGGCGGATAGACCGCCTGTTTTGTTTTTTTTACGTCAATCGCCTTATTCGGCGGCAAAAGCACGACGCGGCGGACGTGCTTCGCGCGGCTGCGCCTCATTGACACGCAATTTGCGTCCGCCCACTTCTTTGTCATTGAGCTCGACAATGGCTTTTTGCGCGGCTTGTGCGTCTTCCATTTCAACAAAGCCGAAACCTTTCGAACGGTTATTGTGTTCGCGGTCTTTGACAATACTGGCACGAGAGACTTCGCCGTATTGAGCAAACAATTCGCGCAGTTCATTTTCATCGGTGCGGTAAGACAGATTACCGACATAAATATTGGTCATTTCAGATCCTTTTTGTGCGTACAAACTCTACCAACCGAAACACTCACGCACGAAGCTCGACGGGATTTACCCAAATACAGGCAAATTCTTTTAAACACTTTCACGCACCTGCCGCAAAAACAATTCTTCCAGACGGTTCGTTTTATTGCGCAAGGATAGCACAGTTATGCCTTGAGCGCTTAATTCCGCAAATATTTTATTCAAACCGCCGGAAATTCCACGCGGCACGATAATTTCTACACAACTATCATCAATTATCCGCAACGCCGCTTCGGATAATTGCGGCACATGCGCCGGCGGCGCGGCAATATCCGCCACAAAAACTTCCTCGTCCAATTCTTTGAGCAAGTCTTTCATATTATTCTGATAAACGATTTCGCCGTGATTGATGATGCCCACATGGCGGCACAAATGCTCGGCTTCTTCCAGATAATGCGTGGTTAAAATAATCGTCGTGCCGGCGGCATTCATTTCCTGCAGAAACTGCCACATGCTATGACGGATTTCCAAATCCACACCGGCGGTCGGCTCGTCTAAAATCAATAATTTCGGCTCATGTGCCATGGCGCGGGCAATCATCAAGCGGCGCTTCATGCCGCCGGATAAGGCACGCGTCTGCTCGTTTTTTTTATTGTACAGTCCCAACTTATCCAAATAAAAATGCGCGCGTTCAGTGGCTTGACGGTAAGGAAGATTATAAAAACCCGCTTGATTGCGCACGATATTGAGCGGAGTTTCAAAAACGTTGAAATTAAATTCCTGCGGCACCAAGCCGATGCAGCGTTTGGCGGCTAAAAAATCCTCATCGATATCGATGCCGAAAATCTTAATGCTGCCCGAACTTTTGCGCACCAAAGAGGTCAGCATGCCGATGGTAGTGGATTTCCCCGCCCCATTCGGACCCAGCAGGGAATAGAAATCCCCTGCTTCCACGCGCAAATTCAATCCCTTAACCGCATGAAATCCGTTCGGATAGATTTTATGCAAATTGCGGATTTCAATTGCCGCCGTCATAAGGCTTTGACCGCCGTTTCCAAACGGTTCAAGGCTTCTTGCACCAATTCAAAAGAACAGCCGAAATTAAAGCGTACAAAGCCCGATGCGGCATAGTCTGCGCCGTCGGCAAAACCGAGACCGTACTGCTCGAAATAGCGCTGCGGATTTTCCACCGGCAAAGCGCGGCAGTCGATAAATGCCAAATAGGTCGCCTCGAGCGGCGCCACGGACAGCGGCGGCAAGGCGGCGATACGGCGCTCGATTTCCTGCGCATTGCGCTGCAAATAGGCGATTTGCGCCTGCCGCCATATCTCGCCCTCGCGATATGCCGCCTGCGCCATCACGCGCCCTAAGACGTTCACATCGGCAAAGCCCTGAGAGACGCGCATAAAATCCGCCCGCAAATCGGCATCGGCAATCACGGCGTAAGAAGCACACATACCGGCAATATTGTAAGTTTTGCTGGGCGCCATCAGGGTAACACTGCGTTTAAGCGCATCTTCGCTTAACATCGCAAAAGGACGATGGCGACTGCCGTTTAAAATCAAATCGCAGTGGATTTCATCGGAACAGACAATCAAATCATGTGCTTGGGCAATGCGCGCATATTCCTGCAATTCTTCTTCGCGATAGACGCGGCTTAAGGGATTATGCGGATGACACAGAATCAGCAAACCGCTGTCGGGGCGCGCCGCCGCTTCTGCCATGCCTGCAAAATCCATCGACCATTGTCCGTTTTCCCAGCGGGCAGGCACGCAATGATGGCGAAATTCCGGCATCATTTTGCTTTGATTGAAGAAAGGCGGATAAGTCGGCGTGGCGATAACTGCCGCCTGCTTGCCGCGCAATTGCGACAGTCCGCGGCAGAAATTCAAACCCGGCACGCAGCCCGGAATCGGTACCACCCATTCTGCCTCAATTTCCCAATCGTATTGGACGGCGCAATGTTCGACAAAAGCCCCGATATAATCGTCTTCATTATAGGGATAGCCCAATACCGCATGCTGCAAACGCGCCTGTGCGGCGGCAAGAATCTTGTCATCGACCGCAAAATCGGTATCGGCAATCCAAAGCGGCAGAATGTCCGTGCCGGCGTATTTATGCCATTTTTTAGAATCGCTGCCGCGTCTGTCCAGCGCTTTTATCATGATTTCCTCCCGAATAAACAATACACGCCCAACGCAGCCAAAGCGACGACGGCTGCCAATTGTCCGCCCTGCGGCTGCGCCGTAATCCACAATGCCGCGCTGCCGAGCAGCAAAATCGCAGCGCTGAGCTGACGGCTCTGCGCCGCTTGCTTGCGTTCGCGCTCCGCCGCCTGATGCTCGTTCGACAATTGCTGCTGCATCAGACGGTAGGTCAGCACCGGCATTTTAGGCAAAATATCCATATATTCATGCGCCTGCGTTCTTAAGCGTTTCAATGCCGCCCGCGGCCCGATTTGTTTTTTCATCCAATCTTCCAGCACCGGCTTGGCAGTCGTCCACAAATCCAAATCGGGATACAGCCGCCGCCCCAAGCCTTCGACATTAAAGAAGGTTTTTTGCAGCAGCACCAATTGCGGCTGAATGTGCATATCGAAGCGGCGCGCAGTTTGGAACAGACTGAACAGGAAAGCGCCGAAAGAAATATCTTTAATCGGTTTGCCAAAAATCGGCTCGGAGACTTTGCGAATCGCCGCCTCGAAATCCGTTACCCGAGTATGCGCCGGTACCCAGCCCGATTCCACATGCAATTCCGCCACGCGGCGATAATCGCGATTGAAAAAGGCGAGGAAATTCTCCGCCAAATAATGCTGGTCTTCAGGCGTTAAGGAACCCATGATGCCGAAATCAATCGCGCAATATCTCGGATTTTCAGGGTCTTCGATATCGACAAAAATATTGCCGGGGTGCATATCGGCATGGAAAAAGCTGTCGCGGAAAACCTGCGTGAAAAAGATTTCCACGCCGCGTTCCGCCAAGACTTTTTTATTGACTCCCGCCGCTTCCATCGCCGCCATATCCGAGATATTGAGATAGAACACCCGCTCCTGCACCATAACTTTCTGCCGGCAATAAGGCCAATACACCTGCGGCACATGCAAAATCGGCGAACCAGCAAAATTGGCTTTCACTTGGCTGACACTTGCCGCCTCGTTCATCAAATCCAGCTCATTTGCCATCGTGTTTTCAAATTCGCGTACCACTTGCAGCGGACGCAAACGCCGCGCTTCGCGGCTTTTCTCCGCCACGCGCGCCAAGGCGTACATCAAGCCGATGTCGTTCGCCACTTGTTTTTCCACATTCGGACGCAGTACTTTCACCACCACCTGTTCGCCGCTGTTCAGCACCGCACCGTGCACCTGCGCCACCGATGCTGAAGCCAAAGCCTCATCGTCGAATTGCGAGAATACCGCCGCAATCGGCTGTCCCAAGGCCTCTTCGACCATCGCTCTTGCCTCGCTGCCGGCAAAAGGCGGCACGCGGTCTTGCAGCAAATTCAGCTCGGCGGCAATATCGGCGGGGATTAAATCGGGGCGCGTGGATAAGGTCTGCCCCAATTTGACGAAAATCGGACCTAATTCCTGCAAACTCAGGCGCAGCCGCGCACCGCGGCTCAAACCCTCCTGATTGCGCCGATAATGGGCGGGATGCAGATAAGCACCGTAACGCACCCAGCGCAAGAGTCCCGATTTCGGCAAATACTCGTCCAAGCCGTAGAAAATCACGACATTGAAAATATCGTATAAACGTTTGATTGAGCGCAGCATCAGCGGGATTCCCATTGTGAAAGGCGCGTTTCCAAAGCACGCAGACGCGCTTGCAGACGCTCCAGCTCCGCCGTTTGCAGGGCAAATTCCGCTTGGCTGACAAAACCCGCCTCGCCCTGCACAAATTCCTGCAACCAAGATTCGGCTTTTTCTTTGGCGCGCTCACCCTGACTGCGTAACATCTGCAAAGCGCTTGCCGCCGCGCCGCCCAAACCATCGCCCAAACGCGCACGCAGCACCGCATCAAAATCCGGCGCAAGCTCCGCCATCACGCGCTGAAACTGCTGCGCGGCGTAAACATCGCCCTCGATATACAATTTATTCTGCTTATCCGCCGCCTTATCCGCACCGCGGAAAAGCTGCAAGAAACCGCCTAAATTGCCGCGCAAACGCACATCCGCTTCCGCCGCCGCTTCGCTTTCCTGCAATAGGGACAAACGCGCATCGTCAATACTAAACAGCCATGTTTGCGGCATATTTTCCAGTTGCACGCTCACGCGCCGCCCATTGATGACCGCCAATTTTTCCGCCGCCTGCGGATCGAGATTCAAGGCGGCATTGATGGCATGCTCCAGCATCGTAGCCTGTAATAATTTCTCCAACATTGCCGCTCCTATGGCTTCACGCCGCGATGAATCGCCACCACGCCGTTGCTTAAATTTTGATATTCGCAATCGACCAGCCCTGCGGCTTCAAACATCAATTGCAATTCCAATTGCGTCGGCATCATGCGGATAGACTCGGCAAGATATTGATAACTTTCGCTGTCTTTGGCAATCCATTTGCCCATCTGCGGCAAAAAGGTAAAGGAATACCAATCGTAAACCTTGCTGAACAGCGCCGATTTGGGATGCGAAAATTCCAGCACCAAGACCCGTCCGCCAGGTTTCAGTACCCGCGCCATTTCATTAAGCGCCTGCTGCTGATGGGTAACATTGCGCAGACCAAAAGCCATGGTAATCAAATCGATAGAATTATCCGCAAAGGGCAATTGCTCCGCATTGGCTAAGACAAATTCCATATTCTGCAACCAGCCTTTGCCGATTAAGCGCTCACGCCCGCGCGCCAGCATCGCCGCATTGATATCGGAAACAATCAAACGCCCCTCTATATCCGCACCTGCGCCCTCGCCGCACATGCGTTTTGCCAAGCGTTTGCTGATATCGCCGGTGCCTGCCGCCAAATCTAATACCGTTTCGCCGGCTTTCGCATCGCTTTGCCAGACAAACCAGTCCTTCCAAAAACGATGCACGCCGAAGCTCATCACATCGTTCATGATGTCGTATTTGCCCGCCACGGAATCGAAAACCGCGCCCACGCGCGCATTTTTTTCCGCTTCATCAATCTTTTGATAGCCAAAATGGGTTTCACTCATTATTTTGCTCCCGCGTTTTGCCCTCGAGCTCGAGAGCGTGTAAATATTCATGCCAATAGCGTTCCTGATGCGCGCACAAATCCTGCAAGACTTCCCAAGAAAAAATGCCGCTGTCGTGTCCGTCGCTAAAAACTAAGCGCACGGCATATTGCCCGACCGGATAAATATCGCGAATGCGCACCTCGCGTTTGCCGCCGATAAAGGTCCAAGCGCCGCCGTGTCCGCGCACTTCCGCCGAGGGCGAGCAAACGCGCAGATACTCCGCGCTTAAGGTATAGGATTTATCGGCATAGCCAAGTGTCAGGCTGCTGCCGTCTTTCGCCAAACGCAATTCCTGCGGTACTTCCGCCGCTATCATGCGTCCAACTCCCGAATCACTTCATGATGCGATGCAATCACGCGGCGCAGACGCGCCAGCATCTCCGGTGCAACCTTGCGTCCGTGCGCTAAAAGCAATACCTGCGCGCCCGCCGCCAATGCCGCCTCCGCGCCCGTATCGGAATCCTCAATCACCAATAATTGCTCCGCCGCCACGCCCAATAAGGCGGCGGCTCTTTGATAAGGCTCCGGATGCGGCTTGGGGTCTTTGACGTCGTCGCGGGTAATCACCACCGAAAAATATTGCAGCAAATCGGGGCGGGTATGATTCACATCGCGCAGCAGATTTTCCTGAAAATCGTTAGTTACTAAAGCCAGCGGATAGCCCTGCGCATGCAGGCTTTCAATCAGGCTCTCCACGCCGGGGATAAAGGGCAAATCCTCTGCTTCCAAGAGATGATAGACCAGCGGCAGCCAATGTTCTTCGATAAAACTCTCCGTCCGCTCGCCAAAATATTCCCGCAATACGGCATAACTTTGGTCGGCGCTCACGCCGGTCAGGCGCCCATGAATATCCGCCGGCAATGCCACGCCGAATTCCGCCGCCGCCTGCTCCAAACCGCGCGCATAAACGCGCTCTGAATCGAAAATCACGCCGTCTTTGTCAAAAGCCACTGCTTCAATCGTCATTCTTTACTCCTAAAATATCCGGTTCAATCACTAATTCAATCTCAAAACCTTCGCGCACCGCCGCCTGCACCGTCGCGGCATACTGCAAAATCTCCGCGCCGCTACCGCCATGGTTGACCAAGACCAAGGCATGTCGGGCGCTCATTTCGATATTGCCGATTCGTCTGCCTTTAAAGCCGCATTGCTCAATCAGCCAAGCGGCAGGAATTTTCACCACCTCGCCCGCCGCATAATGCGGTATGGCGCCGAAACGCGCGCTCAAGGCGGCAAACTGCGCAGGACTAATCAGCGGATTATGGAAAAAACTGCCGACATTGGGCTGCTGCTCGGGCGAGGGCAGTTTGCTACGGCGTAAGGCGCAGATATGGGCGAACATTTCAGGCAAGGTCTGCACCGCCTCGCTAATGCCGACGTATTGCCGTTGCAATTCTCCGCGTTTGTGCAGACGCAGATGCACCGCCGTAATCAAAAAACGCCCTTTCCAATCCTGTTTGAAGCGGCTGTTGCGGTAGCTCAAAGCGCAATCCGCCGCCGCAATCCGTACAAATTGCCGCTGCAAGGCATCATAGGCTTCCACCGCCGCCAAGCAGTTGCGGATTTCCACTCCGTAAGCGCCGATATTCTGCACCGGCGCCGCGCCTGCCATGCCGTAAATCAAGGCGAGGTTCTCAATGCCGTAATAACCTTGCCCGACCGCCCATTGCACCGCATCATGCCAGTTTGTGCCTGCCAAAACGCGCAGCAGTACGCTGTCTGCGCTTTCCTCGACTATCTCTATCCCTGCAAAACGCGGCTGCACAAGGCGCTGGCTAATCTCGCCGACAATAATCGTATTGCTGCCGCCGCCTAAAATATGGTCGCCCGTCTGATAAATCGCCGCTTCTTCAGGGCTTTCCAACTCAATCAGAGTCTTGGCAAAAGCAGGGGCGGCAAGAGTATGGCGGCTTTGCAAATCGACCGCGTGCAGGGTTTTCATTATTCGATGCCTAATTTTTTCAATTTGTAACGCATGGCGCGGAAGCTGATGCCGAGGTTTTCCGCCGCCCGCGTTTTATTGTTACCCGCCTCTTCCAAGGCTTTGACGAGCAGCTGGCGCTCGAGGTCTTCCATGTATTGCTCCAAATCATTGGGTATAAACATATCCTGCAAATGATTGTCTTCGCCGAATGTTTCCGCCGCCTGCTCGGATGCCGGCTCCCAAAAAGCGGAATTACCTTTACTTGGTGCTTCAGGCTTAGACGGTGCAGCGGCGGCTTTTTCAGGTTTGCTATTGTCAATGGACTGGGCAAAATCATCAAAGCTGAAATGAAATTTCGCTTCATTATCGCTTTCTGCGCTGTCCTGCTGATGCAGGGCGGTGGACAGACGAATATCCTCGGCTTCAATCGTATTGTCATTCATAAAGGTCAAAGCCCGCTCTAGGACGTTTTCTAATTCGCGCACATTGCCGGGAAAATGATAGGCGCAGAGTTTTTCAAAGGCGGCGGGCGAGAATTGCGCTTCAGGATAGCCGGCATTGCGTGCCAATCGCGCCAATAGAAAATGCGCCAATAAAGCGATATCGCCTTCTCTTTCACGCAACGGCGGCAAATCGATGCCGATGACATTGAGGCGGTAATATAAGTCTTCGCGGAATTCGCCTTTCTTCACTTTCTCCGCCAAATTATGGTTGGTGGCGGAAATAATGCGCGTATCGATGCTTTCTTCGCGGTCGCTGCCGATAGGACGCACCGCCCGTTCCTGAATGGCACGCAGCAATTTGACCTGCATCGGCAGGGGTAAATCCGCCACTTCGTCTAAAAACAAAGTACCCCCGCTGGCGGCGACGAATAAACCGTCCGTGTCTTGATTCGCGCCGGTAAATGCGCCTTTTTTGTAGCCGAAAAATTCGCTTTCGACTAGGTTTTCGGGAATCGCGCCGCAGTTAACCGCAATAAAGGGACCTTCGCTGCGGCTGCTTTGTTCGTGAATAGCGCGCGCCGCTACTTCCTTACCGGTTCCCGATTCGCCGTGAATAAAAATCGTCGCCTGAGAACGCGCCACGCGCGCAATCATTTCGCGCACCTCCACCATTTGCGGCGATTCGCCGATCAAATGCGTCTGCCGCCGTCCGCCGCCATTGGAAGCATCCGGCTCCGCTGCCTTCGCCGCTGTTTTGGCGGCATGAGTTTTCGCAGCTGCCGAAGGTTTTGCTGCTTCCTGCGGCTTGTATTTTTTGCCCGCCTTCAGCGCCGCCGCGCAGACCGAGCGCAATTGTTTGAGTTCAAAAGGCTTGTTGATAAAATCAAAGGCCCCCATTTTCAAGGCCTTAATCGCCATGTCCATATTGCCGTGCGCCGTCATAATGCAGACCGGCGTGTCGGGGTAATGTTTGTTGATGTGCAGCAATAATTCCAAGCCGTCGCCATCAGGCAGGCGCACATCGCAGAAAATCACATCATAAGCTTTCTCTTTGAGCTGTTTAATCGCACTTTTCACGCTGTACACGCTGTCGCAGACAATTTCCTGCGCCGTCAGCGCCATTTCCACCAATTCGCAAATATCGCGTTCATCATCAATAATTAAGGCTTTAGAGCTCATCTGTCATTCCTTAGATATTGTCATTTTCTGTCAAATAACGTTCCATGATGATACGGAAACTCGCTCCCTGCGCTCTATGCACATAAATAATATGCGCTTGATTGGCAAGACACATTTCCCGTACCAAATACAAACCCAGCCCCGTTCCTTCGTGACTGGAAGAGTAAAAAGGTTCAAAAATCCGTTCGCGCAAATTTTCCGGCACGCCGCGACCATTATCAATCACGTCCAAATAAATACTGCGTCCGCCTTCGCCGAGATGGGTTTGCATGATAATTTCTATATCTTTGCGTCCGCCGTGCTTCATCGCATTGAGCATCAAATTATGCAATATCTGCCCCAAATGACTGGGATCGAAAAATACGCTGCATTCTTTGGTTTCTTCCGCGTTGAGGCTAATCGGCGTCAGCTCCAAATCCTTGTCATTGCGCGAATTACTGATACTGTTGCGCAGAAAATCGTTTAAGGCTAAGAGCTGAGGAGAACTGGGACGGTCAGTAAACATATCCAAAATATCGCTGATAATCGCATTGATGCGGCGGCTGTTGGATTGAATCTTATGACATAAACCCTGCAATTTCTCGTCATCGGGGCGTGCTTCGGCAAGCAATTCGTTCGCGCTTTGAATCGAGCCTAGGGGATTGCGGATTTCATGGGCAATACCGGCGGTTAAGCGTCCCAGCGATGCCAGTCTGGTTTCGCGCACGCGCTGATAGATCGCCTCCGTATTTTCCAAAGAAATCATAATCAAAGGCGAATAGCCGGCAATCGGCAAAGGAGTAAAGGTGGCGGTATAGGTTTCGCCAAACAAATTCAGCGGCTGCAAATCATTGTGCTTTAAGTCCAGCCAGCGCGCCAACTGCCGCGCCAATAGCGGGCTTAACTGCTTGAGCGTCAAGGGCATTGATTCCTCTCTTCTAATCCGAAAACGCTCGCGCATGATGCGGTTCATCGCCACGATTTCATTACGCACGTTCAGCACAATCAAGCCGCTGGGCATTTCGGCAATAATCGATTCGTTCAAACTGCGGCTTTGCTCGTAAAAAGTGCGGTTGAGCTTTGCCATGATGCCGTTTTCGCGCGCATTATTCGCCAAATAGCCGACTAGGAACAAAATCAAACTCAGTGCTGCACACACCACCAACATGCCGATCAATTCGCCGTCATGTCTGCTCCACAAATCGAAGGCGCTCTGCCCGATGGTTTTCACATTGGCGCCGAAAAAATTCAAACGATCCATAGACCAGAGCAAATACACCAAAACCAGTTCCCAAAACACAAAAAAGGCATAGCTGGCGCATTGAAAAATATTTAATGTCAATAATGACAAAGCAAGGCTAACCAACATAAAAGGCACCAGCCACTGCCAGTTTTCCTTGAAATCCAAAGATACCAAAAACAAGACGGCGAAAAAGATATCGACTAAGGCATTAACCAAAAATAAACCTTCGTCGCCCTTGCCGCGCAAACTGTATAAAGTGATTAAGGATAATAAGACGATATAGGCGCAGCCAAAAAGCAAAATCGTGTTCTGCTCTACAAATTCGCTGCACCAAATAAACTGCATCTTGCCTGAAAGCAGTAAAGGCGCAAAAATCACGCACAAGAGCGCAAAGACCAAGCGCATCATATTGGCAACATGCATGATGCGGCGACGATAACGCAGACTCTCGCATTCCACCAAAGACCCCGTCAAGACGGGATTATTCGGCGTAATCACCACATTACGTTCCCGCACCAAACGCTCTACCATGTTTTGAATTCTCCATAATTTAACTGAACCGCCGTCATTGCCGCCACCGCCGCCGTATCTGCACGCAAAATTCTATTGCCGAGCAGCTGCGTCTGCCAACCCTTGCTGCACGCCAATGCCACTTCCTCGGCAGTAAAACCGCCTTCGGGACCAATCATCAGCGCCACCGAGTCTATCTGCGAGGGCAATTGTAATGCCGCCTCATCATGCGGGCTAAGCATAATATTGAGCGCGCAAGGCGCGTTCAGCGTCTCGTCAAGCGGCTGCGGTGCGCTTAAGACAGGCCATTCCGCCCGCCCACATTGCAAAGCCGCCGCCGTCAAAATCCCCTGCCAATGCTGCTGTTTTTTCAGCCAGCGTTCGGCGGATAATTCGCGCTCGCTGCGCGCCGTCATCAGCGGCACAATCGCCGTCGCGCCCAACTCCACCGCCTTTTGCAAGACCCAATCCTGCTGTTCGCCCTTAATCAAAGCCATATACAAATGCAGGGGCAAAGTCGGCGTGCAGGGATTATCCGCAATCGCGACAATCTCCGCCGCCACGGCTTTTTTATCGCATTGCGCGATAGCGCCCCGATAATTGCGTCCGTCGCCGCAGACCAGCTCCACCGCATCGCCGACGCGCATCCGCAGTACCTTGCCGACCTTATGCGCCGCCGCTTCCTCAAGCCAATTCAGCCCGAGCTGCGGCGGCTGCGAATGAAACAGGCGCACTAAACGCATAAGACCGTCCTAGAAATTGTCATTAATGAATCATCATGATTAAATGCAATCCGTCATTTTAACGTATTTACGAGGAATTATCTTATGCCTATGAAAATCGTGAGCTGGAACGTCAATTCCCTCAACGTGCGGCAATCCCAAGTACTGGACTATCTCGAAAGCCATCACCCTGCCGTGCTGGGCTTGCAGGAACTCAAACAAACGGACGAAGCGGTCAAACGCGAAGCCTTCATTCAAGCCGGCTGGCATCTCGTTACACAGGGACAAAAAACCTATAACGGCGTTGCCCTCATCAGCAAAAGCGCGCCGGAAAACGTCGTGCGCGGCATACCGAATAACGAAGACGACCCACAAGCGCGCGCCATTGCCGCCAGCTACGGTGATCTGCGGGTGCTGAATCTCTATGTGCCGAACGGCAAAGCCGTCGGCGATGAAAAATATCACTACAAACTCGGCTGGCTGGAAAAACTGCAAGCCTATGTCGCCCGATTGCTGCAAGAGTATCCGAAACTCGTCGTCATCGGTGATTTCAACATCGCTCCTGCCGATATTGACGTGCACGACCCCAAGGCATGGCAGGACAAAATCCTCTGCTCCGCGCCCGAGCGCCAAGCCTTGCAAGCCCTCTTCGATTTGGGACTGACAGATGCCTTCCGCGCCCGACACCCTGAAAGACAGCAATTCAGCTGGTGGGATTACCGCATGGGCGGACTGCGGCGCAATCTGGGACTACGCATCGACCTAACCTTAATCAGCCCCGCGCTGCAACTCATCGACGCCGATATCGACATGGCGCCGCGCGAACAAGAACGCCCCTCCGACCACGCCCCTGCTTGGGTGGAAATCCAATAAATGAAACGGACTTATTCCGCGCCCTGCTGCGCTCGCAATACCGCTAATAAACCCTGCATATCGGACGGAAGTTCGCATTCAAATTCCAGCCATTCTTCCGTCGCAGGGTGCAGCAAAGCCAATTTTTGCGCATGCAGGGCTTGACGCGGAAAACGCATCACCGCTTCGCGCGCCGCTTCCGCCGTTTGCTTGCTCGGAATCAGCCGCCCGCCGTAAAGCGTATCGCCCACTAAAGGAAAACGATTTTCCGATAAATGCACGCGGATTTGATGCGTGCGCCCTGTTTCTAATTTCACGCGCAGCAGCGTGAAATCGCCCAAGCGTTCTTCAATGCGGTAATGCGTAATCGCCTCACGTCCGTCGCTGCGTACCGTCATTTTCAGGCGGTCGCTCGCATGGCGTCCGATCGGCTGATCAATCGTCGCACCGGCGGTAACATAGCGATGCACCAAGGCGAGATATTCCCGTCCCATTTCGCGTTCTTGCAGCTGCCGCACCAAATGCGTGTGGGCGCGCAGAGAATGCGCCACCACCATCAAACCGCTGGTATCCTTATCCAAGCGATGCACAATGCCGGCGCGCGGCAATTGAGCGGTAGCGGGAAAATGATGCAGCACGGCATTGAGCAAAGTGCCGTCGGCATTGCCCACTGCCGGATGCACGACCATGCCCGCCGCCTTATTGATGACAATAATATCCTCATCGGCAAATACGACTTCAAGCGGCAAATCCTGCGGTAAATCCTGCGTCTGCTGCTCTTCCTCGATGCCGCCGCTAATCACATCGCCCGCAAATAAAGCCTGCTTGGGTTTGGCAGGGCGTTGATTGACCAAAATACTGTGCGCCTTCAAAGCCGCCTGCCAACGCGCGCGGGAATATTCGGGAAAGGCGGCGGCAAGGATTTGGTCGGCGCGCAAACCGTTTTCATCGGCGCCGACCGTATAAGAAATCTCGCGTAATACGCTGGGGCTGTGTTTATCCATAATTTAACGTTTATAATAGGGCTTTTCATTGTAACGGAGTTTCTACATGCGAGTGCGCCATTTTCTTCTGCTCAGCACCGCTTCAGCTATTCTCTTTGGCTGCAGTTCACTCAAACAAGACCGCACCATCGGCTGGAGCGCCAACCAGCTCTACGAAGCCGCCAAAGCGGAACGCGAAGGCGGTTCCTACACCGCCGCCGTGGATTACTACGACAAACTGCTGGCGCGCTTCCCCTACGGCTCTTTAGCGCAGCAAAGCATTCTCGACATCGCCTACGTGCATTACAAAAACTCGGAGCCAGATAAAGCCATCGAAAAACTCAACGAATTTTTGCACACCTATCCGCAACACCCTTATGCGGACTATGCCCTCTTCCTGCGCGGCGTCGTGGAATACGAACGCAACGTCTCCTTCTTCGACCGCCTGATGCCGACCAACCTCTCGCAAACCGACCCTGAAGCGCTGAAAACCGCCTTCAACACCTTTGCCGAAGTCGCCGACAAATACCCGCAAAGCGAATACGCCGAAGACGCGCGAGCGCGCATGGTCTTCATCCATAACCTCTTGGGCGAACACACGCTGGAAGTCGCCAATTACTACCTGCGCCGCGGCACCTATATCGCCGCCATTAATCGCTACAAACAAGTATTGGAAGAATACGAACAAAGCCAAAGCGCACCCTACGCCCTTGCTGCCATGAGCCGCGCCTACCGCGAAATGGGCGAAACCGCCCTCGCCCAAGATGCCGAAGCCGTGCTGCGCCTGAACTTTGCCGACAAACTGCAAGACAAAGAAATCCGACACTACCTCAACGGCGACATACACAAACAGCCCTCTTTCTGGCAACGCATCAACGCCAAGCCGAAAATTTAAATCGCCATTTCATTTTTCTTCCCAATGGCTTGGATTTATTTAATTAGCGCCGGCATCGCCGAAATCGGCTGGCCTCTGGGTTTAAAACTCGCTCAACAAGATGGCAAACGCCTACTCGGCACCGTTATCGCCGCCGCTTTTCTTGGCATCAGCGGTTTTCTGCTTTATTTGGCGCAAAAAAGCATTCCCATGGGCACCGCCTATGCCGTTTGGACAGGCATAGGCGCAGTGGGCGCATTTTTAATCGGCATCGTTTTTTTCAAAGACAACAGCCATTGGGGACGCTGGCTCGGCGCCTGCCTGATTATCGGCGGTGTCATTATGATGAAATTGGCGGGCTAAATGCATTGGGCATTTCTGCTTGCCGCCGGACTATTGGAAATCGGTTGGCCTTTAGGCTTGAAACTGGCGCAAAACGACGGCTATTTGCTACTAGGCTTATTGATAGCCGCAGGCTTTATGGCCGCCAGCGGCTACCTGCTCTTTCTTGCACAGAAAAAAATTCCCATGGGTACCGCCTATGCTGTTTGGACTGGCATCGGCGCAGTGGGCGCATTTTTAATCGGCATCGTCTTTTTTAACGATGCCGCCTCATTCGGACGTTGGATCGGCGCTGCGATGATTGTCAGCGGCGTCATCGTGATGAAACTGTCTGCGCCCAAAGCATAAATAATAACAGCGATTTTTGCTCTAATGCAGCCGACTTATAGTATATAGTCGAAGAATTGAAAAAGCATTACGGTGTTGGCTCTCTTGCACTACTTTTTTCACTTCTCCGACGATAGAACATGCCGACAGCATCGACTGTTTCAGCCAGCAATATGCAAGGCATTCAAGATATTTTGCAGCCTTTAAATACGCATTAAACAAGCTAAAAATATAGACCGGATTTTTTCGCAATTTAAAAAATCAAAATAAAAAATTGATGTATTGTTTTTAAATTTAAATAATAAACCATCATCAGAAGCGAATTTTAATTTATAGAGAAACGATTATGTATTTTGTTGATAATAAAGACACCACCGACCCTAGCATCAATATCTCTTTGGAAACGTATTTGGTGGAGAACCGCTTAAGCGATGAGCCGATGCTGCTGTTTTACATCAATGAACCCTCGATTATCATCGGGCGCAATCAAAACACGATTGAAGAGATCAATCAGCGCTTTAAAAAATTATTTTGACTATCTATCGCCTGAAGCCATAAGAGAAATTGTCATATTCTTTTATCATTGCTAAGATGACAATATCCTCATAAAAGCAAGGAGCCTGCATATGATTCACACAGAAATGACACAGGAATTAACACAACACCTTGATCGCTATGTGCGCATCAATACGATTTCCGACCCGCACAGCGACACGACGCCAAGTACCGCCTGCCAATGGGATTTGCTCAAATTGCTGGAACAAGAAATGCAAGCCATGGGACTAAGCGAGATTAGCCTTGACGATAAAGGCTATTTATTTGCCACTCTGCCGGCGAATACCGACAAAGCGATTCCCGTTTTAGGGTTGCTGGCGCATGTGGATACTTCGCCGGATTACAGCGGCGAAGCGGTCAAGCCTCAAATCATTCACAATTATGACGGCGACGATATTTTGCTTGCCGGCAGCGGCGAATATTTGTCGCCACGCGATTATCCTGCTTTGCAGGCTTTAATCGGACACCGCCTGATGACCGCAGACGGCAGCACGTTATTAGGCGCGGACGATAAGGCAGGCATTGCGATTATTCTCTGCGCAATGAAATATTTGCTCGCCCATCCTGAAATCGAACATGGCAAAATCCGCATCGGCTTTACGCCCGACGAAGAAATCGGACGTGGGCCGCATCATTTTGATGTGCAAGCCTTCGGTGCGGATATCGCCTACACTTTGGACGGCAGCAGCTTAGGCGAATTGCAATATGAGAATTTCAATGCGGCAAAAGTGGCACTGACCTTTCACGGCTTGAATATCCACCCCGGTTCGGCAAAAGACAAAATGATTAACGGCTTTGAGCGTGCGGTGGAATTTCATCAGGCTTTGCCGCCACATTTAAGACCCGAAAACAGCAGCGGCCGCGAAGGCTTTATTTTCCTGCACGATATTTCCGGCACTTTGGAAGCCGCGCATCTGCACTATTTATTGCGCGATTTCAGCGCAGAAGGCATGCAGGAGAAGAAAGCGGCTTTTCATCATACCTTCGCCGCTTTGCAGCAAAAATACGGCGAGGACTTCGCCAGCCTCAGCATCAGCGACCAATACCAAAATATGCATGAAAAAGTCTCTCAACACCCAAAATTGATTGAGATTGCCGAAGCCGCCATGAAGGATTTGGGCATCACGCCGCTATGCGAACCGATTCGCGGCGGCACAGACGGCGCACAACTGTCTTTCAAAGGTTTGCCGACGCCGAATTTATTTACCGGCGGTGCGAATTTTCACGGTCGCTTTGAATACGTTTCGATTGACGTGATGAATCTGTCTTTGAATGTTGTGCTCAATATCATTCAGCGTTTTGCCCATCAATAAATTAGGAGAAAACCATGTTTCCCATTCTATTAGGCGCAATTGCCATCTTTATTGTCGGTTATACGATTATCAAGGGCTACAATGCCAAAGGCGTATTATTTACCGCCGGCATCGCCTTATTGATTATCGGCGCTTTCAGCGGCAAAGCGCCAATTGATAAAGCCACAGGCATTTTCTTTCATGACATCAGCACCTATATTTACAATTTATTTTCCAGTCGCGGCGGTGGCTTGGGGCTGATAATCATGGTGCTCATCGGTTTTTCCGCCTATATGAGCCATGTGGGGGCAAACGGCGTGGTCATTCGCGTCTTATCCAAGCCCTTAAAGCATATCAAATCGCCTTATCTCTTATTGGTCGGCGGTTTTATCTTAGGTTCTTTCATGTCTTTTGCCATCAATTCCGCCACCGCCTTAGGCGTCTTTTTAATGGCAACCTTATTTCCGATTATGGTGCGCATGGGCATCAGCGTGCCTTCCGCCGCTGCGATTTGCGGCACCACAACCGTCGTTAATTTATCGCCCACTTCCGCCGATGTGGTCTTGGCGGCGGAAAAAGCCAATGCCGATTTAATCGCTTTTTCATTTAAAACCATTTTGCCGATGTCGATTATCACCATTATCGTGGTAGCGATTGTGCATTTCTTCTGGCAACGTTATTGCGACCGCAAAGAAGGACTATTGGGCAATAGCGACAATATGGCAATGCAGGCGGCACAGTCAGGTATCGAAGAAAGGCAAGCCCCTACGTTTTATTTCATTCTGCCCTTTATGCCGATTATCTTAATTCTGTTTTTTAACGGCAAATTAAGCATCGGCGACTATACCCTGCCCGAAATGTCTTTAGGCGCGATTGTGGTGCTGACAATTATTCTCACCGCCCTTATCGAATTTATCCGCAGTTTTGATACGAAAAAAACCTTCGAGGGATTGGAAGTTTGCTATCAAGGCATGAGCGAAGCATTTTCCGGTGTCGTCGTGCTCTTAGTCGCCGCCGGTATTTTTGCCCACAGCCTCAGCGTTATCGGCTTTACCAAAGCGCTCATCGATTTGGTCGGCGGATTCGGCGCGGCGGGATTAGTGATGATGATTGCTCTTGTGATTATTACCTTATTAGTCAGCGTTGCTGCCGGTTCGGGCAATGCCGCCTTCTTTGCCTTTGTGGAATTGGCACCGCAATTAGCCGCGCAATTGGGCATCAACCCCGCTTATCTGATTGCCCCTATGATGCAGGTATCCAATACGGGACGTTCCCTTTCTCCTGTCTCGGGCGTGATTGTGGCGGTCTCTGGTGCGGCAAAAATCTCGCCTTTGTTATTGCTTAAGCGCACCAGCGTGCCTTTGTTGGCGGGAGTTTTGGTCATTATCCTCTATTCCATTTTGTTTATTCCGATGGAAGTGTGATAATTCATGCAGCACCGGCTTTTCCGGTGCTGTTTTTTTTACGATATACACCATGCAAGACACCGCTCCATTACCATTAATCTGCCTGCTCGGGCCTACCGCCGTCGGCAAAACCGCCTTTGCCTTTGCTTTGGCAGAACATTTCCCCGTACATTTGATTAGCGTAGATGCCGCGCAAATTTATCGCGGCATGAACATCGGCACGGCAAAGCCCGATGCCGCGACCTTGGCACGCTATCCCCATGCCTTAATCGACATTCTCGAGCCGGAAGAGGTCTATTCCGCCGCACAATTCTGCCGCGATGCCCAAACACAAATCGCGCTTGCCCATCAGCAGGGCAAAATCCCCGTCTTAGTCGGTGGTACGATGCTGTATTTTCTGGCACTCTTTGAAGGATTGGCGGATTTACCCGCCTCTACCGCCGACAGCCGTGCCGCCATCGAAGCGCAATTTGCCGCCGACAACGGCAAAACCTTATATGCCGACTTAGAACAACGCGACCCGATTACCGCCGCACAAATCTCGCCTAATGACCGCCAACGCCTGATACGTTTTAGCGAATTAATGCTGCTTACCGGACAAACGCCGCAGCAATTATTTGCCGCCCAAGAAAAATTAGCCCCCGCTTGGCAAACCCTCGCCATCGGCTTTAATTGCGAACGCAGCCTATTGCACGAACGCATCGCCCTGCGTTTGCAAGACATGCTGGCGCAGGGATTCATCGAAGAAGTCGCCGCCCTGCGCGCTCGACCGCAATTAACATCAGAAAGCGTCTCCATGCGCAGCGTCGGCTACCGCCAATTCTGGGCACATTTGGCGGGCGAATGCAGCCAAGCGCAAGCCTTGGAAGCCGCCATTATCGCCACACGCCAATTAGCCAAGCGGCAAATCACGTGGATGAACAACCGCCTGCAAGCCGCTATCCCCCTGCAAATCCACAATCCCCTGCAAAGCGGTTGCACAGCGGCGCTGTTAAAGCAAGTCGAGGCATTTTTAAGCCAGTAAAGGCAGGTATTCAGTGCTACAATAAGCCGTTTTTTACAAGACTTTGTCCAAAATTTAGGAAGTACCATGAGTTTTAGAAGCCAATATGCCAGTGAAGTCACTGAAGCCCTTGACGGGCAAACCGTCCGCGTTGCGGGCTGGGTACACCGCCGCCGCGATCATGGCGGCGTGATTTTCATCGACCTGCGCGATCGCAGCGGACTGGTGCAAATCGTCATCGACCCCGACACCGAAGAAGCCTTCGCCAAAGCCGAGCAAGTGCGCAACGAATTCTGCTTATCGATTGAAGGCCGCGTGCGTCTGCGTCCGGCAGGCACGGAAAACCCCGACATGCCCAGCGGCAAAATCGAAATTCTCGGCAAAGTGCTGGACGTACTCTCCGAATCACCCACCCCGCCTTTCCAATTAGACGACATGAGCGAAATTTCGGAAGAAGTGCGCCTGAAAAACCGCACCATTGATTTACGCCGTCCGCAAATGCAAAAAAACCTCATTCTGCGCAGCAAAGTCGCCTCCTCTCTGCGCCGCTATTTAGACGACAAAGGCTTTTTAGACATTGAAACCCCGATGCTGACCAAAGCCACCCCCGAAGGCGCACGCGACTACCTCGTACCCTCGCGCACCCACCCGGGCAAATTCTTCGCCCTGCCGCAATCGCCGCAACTCTTCAAACAAATGCTGATGATGAGCGGTTTTGACCGCTACTACCAAATCGTGCGCTGCTTCCGCGACGAAGACCTGCGCGCCGACCGCCAGCCGGAATTTACCCAGTTGGATATCGAAACCTCCTTCCTAAACGAAGAAGACATCATGCAGCTGATGGAAAACATGATTCGCCAAATCTTCCAAGAACATCTGGGCGTCGAACTGCAAAACCCCTTCCCGCGCATGACCTATGCCGAAGCCATGCGCCGCTTCGCCTCCGACAAACCCGATATGCGTATCCCCTTAGAACTGGTGGACATTGACGATTTGGTTAAAGACAGCCAATTCAAAGTCTTTGCCGGCGTTGCCAAACAAGGCAACGGACGCGTTGTCGCCTTGAAAATTCCCAAAGGTGCAGAACTCACACGCAAAGCCATTGACGACTACACCGCCTTTGTCGGACGCTACGGCGCTAAAGGCTTGGCATACATCAAAGTCAACGACCTCAGCAATGTAGAAGGACTGCAAAGCCCCATCGTCAAATTCCTGACCAAAGAAGGCGGCAAAGAAGGTGAAATCGCCTTTGAAATCCTACAAAGAGTCGGCGCACAAAACGGCGATTTAGTCTTCTTCGGCGCGGATAAAACCGGCATCGTCAATGACGCCATGGGCGCTTTGCGCATTCAAATCGGCAAAGATTTAGACATGCTTACCTGCGAATGGGCACCGCTATGGGTAGTGGACTTCCCGATGTTTGAATTCGATGAAAAAGACGGACGCTGGTATTCCGTGCATCACCCATTCACCGCACCCAAAACCGACGATTTGTCCGAACTCGACAACAACCCGGGCGGCGTACTCTCGCGCGCCTACGACATGGTCTTAAACGGCACAGAATTAGGCGGCGGCTCTATCCGTATCCACCGCGCCGATGTTCAAGAACGCGTATTGAAAAGCCTCGGCATCGATAAAGAAGAAGCCCAAGAAAAATTCGGCTTCCTCCTCAATGCCCTGAAATACGGCGCACCGCCGCACGGCGGACTGGCATTCGGGCTTGACCGCTTGATTATGCTCATGACCGGTGCAAAATCTATCCGCGACGTAATGGCATTCCCGAAAACGCAAACCGCTTGGTGTCCGCTGACCGAAGCCCCTTCCGAAGCCGGCGATGCGCAATTAAAAGAACTGCATATCCGCAAACGCGAAAAACCGACAATGCAATCCTAAACCTCAAAAGCGCTTCTTTTTGAAGCGCTTTTTTAATATTATAAAAAAACTATAGTATAATTAATGAATATTTATTGCATACATGAAGATAGAGAGATTTATCATATTCGAAAACAATCTATTTTACAGCAATGCGCTGCACTTACAGATAATTATCAATTAATTTGGATAACAGATTTTCCTGTCGATTTTTTTACGGATAGTCAAAATGCACAATCCCCCTATGTACGCTATGATTTTCAGCAGTCAATTGGCGCAAAATCCTGTTTTTATAAACACTACGCAGCTTTTAAACAAATCGCAACTAGCGGTCAGGCAGGATTAGTAATTGAAGATGATGCTATTTTTTCTAAAAATCTACTTATTAAATCTCAGCACTTACTAAATTATTTTTCTGATAATGAAGCATTTTATATTAATATAGAATTTACCACGGATGATATTCCGTTATGGTATTTTTTTTATGATCTTGTAGAAATGAAAGGTACTAAACTAGCAGGAGCTTATTTAATCAGCCCAATAGCAGCAAAAAAATGCTATGAATATATCGATGAGCAACTACAAGAACACAAAGGAATTCACCTACCTGCAGATGCTTTTATTACAGAGCATTATGCAGATATTGGTATTCAAACCTATTGGTCTAAGCAAGCATTAGTTTTTCAAGGTTCAAAACTAGGAAATTTCTCAAGTGATTTAACTAATAACAAGTCTTCTATAAATAATTTTTATTTAAATTTATTTTTGAAAAAATATTTTCTTCATTTCATTAATAAATCACGTGCTTGTTTTAGGAAAAAAATTCACAAAAGAGTAATTTCACCACGAAAATTTATTAAAAAACAATAAAAAATGTTTGATACTCTTGTTTATGCAAAATTTTGATAAATTTGATAAGAATCTATGTTCATTTAAGTTAACCCATCTTATTCTTTCTGACTTATAGTCGGAGAAGTGAAAAAGTAGTACAAGGCGGCGAGCCGCAGACAGTACAAGAGCGTACGGCAAGGCGAGCCAACGCCGTAATACTTTTTCAATTCTTTGACTATAGTTGCCGTAACGGCGCTGCTTTATGCTAAAGTAGCGCCTTGTTTTTTCGGAGCAGGGCATGTTGGATTCTAATCGTTTGGTTGTTTTGGTAGATGGTTCTTCGTATCTATTCCGCGCGTTTCACGGTTTGCCGCCTTTAACGAATCGCGAGGGACAGCCGACCGGCGCCTTGCACGGCGTGATTAAAATGCTTGCCAAGCTCTATGAGGATTATCAGCCGGTGTATTTTGCCGTGGTCTTCGATGCTAAGGGCAAGACTTTCCGCCATGAGATGTTCCCCGCTTACAAGGCAAACCGCCCGCCCATGCCCGATGATTTGCGGGTGCAAATCGAGCCTTTGCACGAATTGATCCGCGCTTTGGGTTTTCCGCTGATTATGGAAAGCGGCGTGGAGGCGGATGATGTCATCGGTACGCTTGCCGCCCGCGCTTTGGCGCAGAATTATCAGGTGTTGATTTCTTCCGGCGACAAGGATATGGCACAATTGCTCAGCCATGCCGATATCAGCCTGATTGATACGATGAAAAACGAGGCGACCACCGCCGCCGATGTCGCGCAGCGTTTTAAAGTCGATGCGCTGAACGCCAATCAAGTAGTGGATTTTTTAGCGCTGGTCGGCGATACGGCGGACAATATTCCCGGCGTGGATAAGGTCGGGCCGAAAACCGCCGCCAAATGGCTGAAAGAATACGGCAGCGTGGAAAATATTATTCACAATGCCAGCAAAATCGGCGGCAAAATCGGCGACAATCTGCGCCAAGGAATTGAGCAACTGTGCCTGTCTTATCGCTTGGCGACAATTGATTGCGATGTCAATATCGCCACCGACATTGCCGATCTTGCCTTGTACAGCCCCAATCCGACCAAAATTGAGCAGCTCTGCAATCAATTTGATTTGAATGCGATTAAGCAGAAATACCTCAATCCGATAAAAGAGCAATCCCCTGCCCCCAGTCCTATGCAGGCGACGGAGCAGAATTATCAAATTATTGATAATATGCCAGATTTACAGAAGCTGATTGACAAATTCAGCCGACTTCCGCACTTCGCCTTAGACACGGAAACCACCGCTTTGAATTACATGCAGGCGCAATTGGTCGGCATCAGCCTCGCGCATCAGGCAGGCGAAGCTTATTATTTGCCGCTGCGCCATCAACTGACGCAAAACCTGCCCTATCAAGAAAGCCTTGCCGCGCTCAAGCCATTATTGGAAAACCCCGCCGTCGGCAAAATCGGACAACATATTAAATACGACCGCCATATTCTCGCCAAAGAAGGGATTGAATTGGCAGGTAATATCGACGATACCATGCTGATGAGCTATTGCCATAACAGCACCGCCACACGGCATAATATGGACGACCTCGCGCATTATTACCTGAATTATCAGACCACCAGTTTTGAAACGCTGGCCGGCAAAGGCGCAAAACAGCTGACTTTTGACCAAATCGATATCGAACGCGCCGCTCATTATGCCTGCGAAGATGCCGACATTACCCTGCGTTTATACGAACATTTTTCTCGCCAATTGGCGCAAAACGATTCGCTTGCCGCCCTATATCAAACAATTGAAGCGCCGCTGTCCGCCGTTTTATACCGCATGGAAGCGCGCGGCGTAAAAATCGACAGCAAGCGGCTTGTGCAGCAAAGCGCGGAAATCGAGATACAGCTCAAAGATTTAGAAAGCCGTGCCTACGATTTGGCAGGCAGCGAATTCAACCTCGGCTCGCCCAAGCAATTACAGGAAATTCTCTTTGAACGCTTGGGCTTGCCCGTCGTGGAAAAAACGCCCAAAGGTCAGCCCAGCACCAATGAAAGCACGCTGGAAATCCTCGCCCAAGAACATCATGCCGCATTACCAAAAATCATCTTGGAGCACCGCAGCCTCGCCAAACTCAAATCCACCTACACCGACAAACTGCCCGAACTCATTCAGGCGCACACAGGACGGATTCACACCAGCTACCATCAAGCCGTTACCAGCACAGGACGACTCTCCTCCTCCGACCCCAATTTGCAGAACATCCCCGTGCGCAGCGCCGAAGGGCGGCGCATCCGCCAAGCCTTTATCGCCGAATCGGGCTACTATCTCTTGGCGGCAGACTACTCGCAGATTGAACTGCGCATCATGGCGCATCTCTCAGGCGACGAAGGACTGATTCAAGCCTTTAAAGAAGGCAAAGACATTCACGCCGCCACCGCCGCCGAAATCTTTGGCGGCGACCCCGAACACATCGACCGCGAACACCGTCGCAATGCCAAAGCCATCAACTTCGGACTGATTTACGGCATGAGCGCTTTCGGACTCGCGCGGCAACTCGGCATCAGCCGCCAAGAAGCCGCCGGCTATATCGACACCTATTTCGCCCGTTATCCCAAAGTCCGCGACTACATGGACAATGCCCGCAGCGCCGCCCGCCAACAAGGCTATGCCGAAACCCTCCTCGGTCGCCGCCTCTACATTCCCGACATCAACAGCAAAAACCAACAGCGCCGCAACGCCGCCGAACGCCTTGCGATTAACGCACCTATGCAAGGTAGCGCCGCCGACATCATCAAACTCGCCATGCTGGCGATTGACCGCGAACTCGGCGACAATCCCGACTGCCGCCTGATTATGCAAGTGCATGACGAACTGGTCTTTGAAGTGCGGCAAGAAGCGGCGCCGCAGTACAGCGACATTATCCGCCGCCATATGGAAAACGCCCATGCCCTCTCCGTGCCGCTGATTGTGGACATCGGCATCGGCAGCAACTGGGACGAGGCACATTAAATGCAGACAAACGCATACGGACAAGCAATCGGGCAAAGCCTGAGGGATTTTCAGGCAGGCGAACTGCCGCAAGTGCAACTCTTGCAGGGACAATACTGCCGTCTGGAAAAAATCGGTACAGCGCATACAGAAGATTTATGGGCGGTTTATAACGATAAAACGCCGGCGCAAAATTGGACATATCTACCCCCAAAATACGGACCTTTTGCCGATAAAAATGATTTTTCCGCCTTTATGCAAGAAATGATGCAATCGCAAGACCCCTATCACTTCGCCATCATCGACCAAGCCGACGGCAAAGCATTAGGCACATTCTCACTCATGCGCATCGACCGCGCCAACCGCAGTGTCGAAGTCGGCGCCGTGATTTACGGCGAAGCCCTGAAACGTTCGCGCATCGCCGGCGAAGCGCAATTTCTTCTCGCCCAATACGTCTTTGAACAACTGCGCTACCGCCGCTACGAATGGAAATGCGACAGCCTCAATGACCCTTCGCGCCGCGCCGCCTTGCGCTTAGGCTTTCAATTTGAAGGTATCTTCCGCCAACACCTTGTCTATCACGGACGCAACCGCGACACCGCTTGGTTCTCCATGCTCGACAGCGAATGGGCGGCAAACAAAGCCCGCTTTCAGCGCTGGCTGGCAGCAGATAATTTCGACGTCCAAGGTCGGCAAAAAACCCCGCTCTAAACCTCAAATTCTTATGTATCAACTTATCACTTACATTCCCGAGGACGCGCTGGAAAGCGTCAAAGCCGCCCTATTCTCCGCTGGTGCCGGCACAATCGGCAACTACGCCCATTGCGCATGGCAAGTGCGCGGCGAAGGACAATTCCTGCCGCTCTCGGGCAGCAATCCGCATATCGGCGAAAACGGCGAACTCTGCCGCCTGCCCGAATGGCGCGTGGAAATGGTCTTGACCGAAGCATGCAAAGAAGCGGTCATCGCCGCCCTGCACGCCAGCCACCCTTATGAAACACCGGCTTTCAGCCTGATTAAACTGGATAATCCTTAAAATCTCTACAGCAATATAGTCAAAGAATTGAAAAAGTATTACGGATTTGGTTCGCCTTGCTCTACGCTCTGTACTGCCTGCAGCTCGCCGCCTTGTACTACTTTTTCACTTCTCCGACTATAGCTTTCACAAAAGACAGGATACCCAACAGCTTATCGCAGATGCGGGACATCAAAATCTGTCCAACATTCTATTGCAATAAAAATCGTGAAAAAATACCCTTACCACAAAGAGAAACAGGATAGTAGGAATAGCTATATTTTTCTTTACTCTCAAAAAATCTATTCTTCTCCCCCTCTTCATTGTAATCTGAACGAAGATTAGCCCCCAGACCTTCATACGCAGCATCATACTGAACATCATCTATAGTATATGCTCGAATTTCTAAAAAATAAATCTGAGTTAAAACTTCCCTAGGTAAGGAAGGAAATATAAAATGTAGAAAATAATCTCCTCCTTTATAATTCTCATCTTTTTCTGCTATTTCTTGATAAGATAATAAACTACAACAATCCGCTGGATAAAAATCTGTATAAGTTGCACCATCTCTTTTGATGATTGAAAAATTTTGCTCCCCTAAGTAAATATTGGCATCGGTTTTCGGATTATATGGTTTAGCATTAAGAGAATACATTCTTTGACGAAATGCACTTTCAACATATTCTCTATGATTTCCGTGAAATTCAAATTTATGACTTAGAAGAGCTTGAAAAAGTTCATCCAAATCTTTGTAAGACACCACCCATGGATAGCAAGTTTCTTTAGTCATTTTTGACGGTTTACCCCTCCAGTTGAATTTCAATCCGCAATGATCTTCAACTATTTTCACTCTATAGGGGAAGTTATGAATATTGTTTAGATTTTTATCTTCATCCCAAAGTTTGTCCATCTTATACTGCCAATACTGCTTCATAGCTTCGGCAAATATAACTTCTTTATCTATCTGCTGTTCTGGAACGCAGGAAAGAATGTCAATATATTTTCGGAGGATTTTCTCATCGTTAATTTCTTTCATTGCTTTAGGTTGTTTATCCAAAGTAAAAGCTGCAATGATTCCGCAAAAACAAATCACAAAACTAAATAATAGTAGCACCTTAGATTTTTTCATATTCTCCTCCTTATTAAAAATAATCACAGAATAAATTACAAAAAACACCTAATAATTACATAAACCACAGTTCCCACCCTAAAAAAAGTTAAATAAATATGAAGAAAATTATTCTTCACAGTACCTTTGTATGTAAGGCAATCCATTGCTATACTCAGAAAACACTCTTACATACATATTTTCATCAATATTATAAATATCAATGAAAGTTTTTTGCCAAGTGGTGAAAACTTTTCCATACTGTTTGTAGTTTATATATCTAGCATGATTCCTTGCTTTTAAGTCAGTTTCTACATCAGGTTTAGGTTTATCTTTCCAATATGTATCACTATATTGATTATCAAGAGAGCCCAGTGGATCATATTGAAAACTACAATTTATACTATCATCCATACGAATAAACGATTTATCAGAGAAAATAGTTCTCATAAGTCCAGCCTTAAACTCAGCTTGGTTATCTTTTGGGTGAAATTGTTCCACAACTGCATAGCGTCGGGATGGACTGATACTATTCCAATATTCTGGTGGATTAACGAATTCTCTACCATTTTTCCTTTCTACATCCTTTAGGCATATCTCCAACTGCTTCCATTGTCTAGGCACTGAAGCGGTGGTTCTGTCAATAATAATGCCGTCGCTATCTATTTTTGCAAAAACATTCTCCGCATTGATAGCGAATACGAGATTTGCAGGCAACCATTTGCTATGAATGTGCGTTTCTTTAACAGTTTCTTTATAGAAATCGTCATTTTTTAGGATTTTTTCTTTCACATAAAAGTCAATTTGCGGATTTTGCTTGATGGCGTTTTTCATATCATCAGATAAAGCATATTGATTTAACTCAGATAATTTTTTAGGTTTAGATAAGGAATAGACATCTACACTACACAACAAAATAGGTTGCTCTCTAGAAGGCTCAAGCCCTTCTTCAAATAGATTTTCTTTAATCTCATAATGATAAACCAGCCCCTTCAATCCTAATTTAGCGTATTCTTCCTTGAGCCTATAAACTTCTTTATGTTTAATTCCATTTTTTGTATCCGTCTTATAGATTTTTTCCATTGGACTTTCCAAGCTATATTTCTTCCATTCTGGTTCAAATACCCCCAAAAACCAAGCCGTTAATACTCCAGTAAGACAAATCACAAAACTAAACAATAATATTCCCTTAGATTTTTTCATATTCTCTTCCTTATTAAAAACAATCACAGAATAAATTACAAAAAACACCTAATAATTACATAAACCACAGTTCCCACCCTAAGTGCTGGCAAGTAAGGATAAGGGTTGCGCTCGTTGCGGGACTTAACCCAACATCTCACGACACGAGCTGACGACAGCCATGCAACACCTACAAAAAAATAAAAACCGACGCTGACCTACCCTCACATAGGGAAGCCCTACACTACCATCGGCGATGCTGCGTTTCACTTCTGAGTTCGATATGGGATCAGGTGGTATCACAACTCTACAAGATCCTCAATCTTGGCAAAATCACCGTTGGTTTCGCGATACTCTACGATTGTCTTAGCCTTCGCTTCTCCGATACCTTTCAACTGAGACAATTCCTTTACCGTCGCAGTATTGATATTTACCTTGGCAGATACCGCTGCCGATATGCCTAATAAGACTAAAACCCCTGCTCTTTTAGCTAACATCTTTTTAAACATTATCCTTACCTCTTATCTCTAAGTAATAATTGAACCAGCTCCAAGCTCCAAGTTGATACCGCCCCATAAAGTGTGTCTGATGAGAGGCAAAAGAAAAGGTCTCTCAAATTTTTGTAAGAATGTTTTAGCAAACGCAATCCAAAAAAGAGAGAGACCCTATGAACAGTTTACAACTAAGCCCAAAGCAGCTACAAGAAATTTGTCATGATTTTACCAACAAGCCCAATGGCATCAATACGCTACTATCTATTATGTTGAACAGCTTGATGAAAGCCGAGCGCAAGGACTTTTTAGTCTCAAATCATTGCCATGGTAATAAAGCTAATGGCTACCGAAGTCTACGCGGACTGGGTATTGGTGAGCAGATTGAGTTAGCGATTCCTAGAGATCGTTTAGGACAATTTAAGCCTCTTCTGCTAGAAGTCATGCGTGAGCAGCAGGATATGCTGAATAAGCTGTGTTTTGAGTTATATGCCAACGGCTTAACTACCCGTCAGATCGAAGGCATTACTGAAAACATCTATGGCAAAAAGCTTTCCAAAAGCGCGGTATCACGCATCACCGAAAGCCTGTATGAGGACATGAAAGCCTTTCGAGAACGACCGCTAGAGCCTAATTATCCCATCATCTATTTGGATGCCACCTACGTCAAAACCAAACGTGAGACCGTCTCTAGCGAAGCGTACTATGTTGTGCTCGGCGTGAAGCTGGACAAAACCCGCGAGGTGCTCGGTATCTACAACGCCCCCACAGAATCTGCCAGCACTTGGGACAGCATCTGCCAAGACCTGAAAGAAAGAGGGATACAGCGCATTGAGTTAGCTATCATCGATGACTTGAAAGGGCTGGATCAGAGGATTGAAAAACACTTTGCCTGCCGCATACAAAAGTGCGTACTGCACCTGAAAAGACGCCTACTCAGTCAAAGCAAAACCAGCCATAGAGCGGAGCTGGCACAAGATTTAAAAGACGTCTTCTGTGTGGGCAAACATGACAGTTTATCGGCATCTACTGAACGTGCTAAAGCCTGTTATCAGAAATGGAAGAAATACTACCCGCAAGCTCTTGCCATATTGGCTGATAAGGACAAGCTAAGCTACTATTTAACCTATCTGCATTATGAAAACGAGGTATAAAATATGATTTACACCACCAATCAAATTGAGCGGTTGAACAAATCCTTTAAACGCACTTTAAAGATACGCAACAGCATGCCCAATGTAGATTCTGTATTAACGCTGATGAGTAAAACTGCTATTGATATGGGTGAAACAACTTACCGTTACCCATTGAGCCGTTTTGCAGATTCATTACTTTTTAGCTAAACTGCCTATGCTGACTTTCTTGCAAAAAGACACACTTTTTGGGACGGTATCTCATGCAGTGTTTAATCATGTAGGAGAGCTAGTCAATTTCTGCCTAACGCCAGGCAATGTTGATGACCGTAAAGGCTTACGACAAATGGCAAACAAACTGTTTGGATTGTTGGTTGGGGATAGAGGCTATATCAGCAAAGAGTTAAGCGATTGCTTAGAAAAGAGATACAACATCACTTTACTGACAGGCAAGAAAAAGAATATGAAATCCTCGCCCCAAAATCCTGAACAAAAAAGGTTGTTAAAACAAAGATGTGTTGTTGAAACAATTTTTGATCAGTTAAAGAATCTATGCCAAATTGAACATACTCGCCATCGTTCAGAGAAGGGATTTTTGTTGAATCTGATTTCTGGATTAACGGCATATTGCTTGTTTCCGTATAAGCCGCAGATGTTTGGGAAGAATGCTTTGGCGGCTGCTAAATAGAGGTGGCTTATCCCGAAAACTCAGGTTAAGTAATAATTGAACCAGCTCCAAGCTCCAAGCTCTAAGCTCTAAGCTCTAAGCTCTAAGCTCTAAGCTCTAAGCTCTAAGCTCTAAGCTCTAAGCTCTAAGCTCTAAGCTCTAAGCTCTAAGCTCTAAGCTCTAAGCTCTAAGCTCTAAGCTCTAAGCTCTAAGCTCTAAGCTCTAAGCTCTAAGCTCTAAGCTCTAAGCTCTAAGCTCTAAGCTCTAAGCTCTAAGCTCTAAGCTCTAAGCTCTAAGCTCTAAGCTCTAAGCTCTAAGCTCTAAGCTCTAAGCTCTAAGCTCTAAGCTCTAAGCTCTAAGCTCTAAGCTCTAAGCTCTAAGCTCTAAGCTCTAAGCTCTAAGCTCTAAAAATTAGAACATAAACGTAAGAGATTTTAAACTTAACAAAAAGCAATAAATAAAAAAGCCCCTGTATTACTACAGGGGCTTCGAATAAAAACCTGACATTGACCTACTCTCACATGGGGAGACCCCACACTACCATCGGCGATGCTGCGTTTCACTTCTGAGTTCGGCATGGATTCAGGTGGGACCACAGCTCTATGGATGTCAGGAAAACCGGTTACTTCAATTTATGTATCGATCACTTTCTTACCGATACTTCAACGTAATTCTTTAAGCTTCAAAATAACTTGAGCGTTGTATGATCAAGCCTCACGATCAATTAGTACTCCTTAGCTGCATACATTACTGCACTTCCACATGGAGCCTATCAACGTCGTCGTCTTCAACGGATCTTTAGAGACCTTTAAGGTCTAGGGAGATCTTATCTTAGGAGGGGCTTCCCACTTAGATGCTTTCAGCGGTTATCCCTTCCGAACATAGCTACCCAGCAATGCCATTGGCATGACAACTGGTACACCAGAGGTTCGTCCATTCCGGTCCTCTCGTACTAAGAACAGCTTCCTTCAAATCTCCAACGCCCACGGCAGATAGGGACCGAACTGTCTCACGACGTTCTGAACCCAACTCGCGTACCACTTTAAATGGCGAACAGCCATACCCTTGGGACCTGCTACAGCCCCAGGATGTGATGAGTCGACATCGAGGTGCCAAACTCCTCCGTCGATATGGACTCTTGGGAGGAATCAGCCTGTTATCCCCGGAGTACCTTTTATCCGTTGAGCGATGGCCCTTCCATTCAGAACCACCGGATCACTAAGACCTACTTTCGTATCTGCTCGACTTGTCTGTCTCGCAGTTAAGCGGGCTTCTGCCTTTGCACTCTTGGTACGATTTCCGACCGTACCGAGCCCACCTTCGCACTCCTCCGTTACTCTTTAGGAGGAGACCGCCCCAGTCAAACTACCCACCAGACACTGTCTGAGATCCCGATTCAGGGACCGTCGTTAGAACATCAAAATACGCAGGGTGGTATTTCAAGGTTGGCTCCACAAAAACCAGAGTTCTTGCTTCATAGCCTCCCACCTATCCTATGCAACGTATTTCAATGTTCAGTGTCAAGCTGTAGTGAAGGTTCACGGGGTCTTTCCGTCTTGCCGCGGGTACACTGCATCTTCACAGCGATTTCAACTTCACTGAGTCTCGGGTAGAGACAGCGCCGCCATCGTTACGCCATTCGTGCAGGTCGGAACTTACCCGACAAGGAATTTCGCTACCTTAGGACCGTTATAGTTACGGCCGCCGTTTACCGGGGCTTCGATCAAGAGCTTGCACCCCATCAATTAACCTTCCGGCACCGGGCAGGCGTCACACCCTATACGTCCACTTGCGTGTTTGCAGAGTGCTGTGTTTTTGATAAACAGTCGCAGCGGCCTATTCTCTGCGGCCTCCAACAGCTATTCACCGTCAGAGGCATACCTTCTCCCGAAGTTACGGTATCATTTTGCCGAGTTCCTTTACCCGAGTTCTCTCAAGCACCTTAGAATTCTCATCCTACCCACCTGTGTCGGTTTGGGGTACGGTCAAACAATATCTGAAGCTTAGAGGCTTTTCCTGGAAGCAGAGCATCAACCACTTCGTCTCCGTAGAGACTCGTCATCACGTTTCAGTCTTAAATACCCGGATTTTCCTTGGTATTCAACCTATGCGCTTAAACACACGTCCAACAGTGTGCTGGCCTAGCTTTCTCCGTCCCCCCATCGCAATATTGTTCGGTACAGGAATATTAACCTGTTTCCCATCGACTACGCTTTTCAGCCTCGCCTTAGGGACCGACTCACCCTGCGCCGATTAGCGTTGCGCAGGAACCCTTGGGTTTTCGGTGTGCGGGTTTTTCACCCGCATTATCGTTACTCATGTCAGCATTCGCTCTTGTGATACCTCCAGCATTCTTCTCAAAACACCTTCATCAGCCTACACAACGCTCCCCTACCACACACGCTTTCGCGTGCATCCGCAGCTTCGGTATACAGTTTAGCCCCGGTAAATCTTCCGCGCAGGACGACTCGACTAGTGAGCTATTACGCTTTCTTTAAAGGGTGGCTGCTTCTAAGCCAACCTCCTAGCTGTCTTCGCCTTCCCACTTCGTTTCCCACTGAACTGTAATTTGGGGACCTTAGCTGGCGGTCTGGGTTGTTTCCCTCTTCACGACGGACGTTAGCACCCGCCGTGTGTCTCCTGTGGTAAAACTTTACGGTATTCAGAGTTTGCATCGGTTTGGTAAGTCGGTGTGACCCCCTAGCCGAAACAGTGCTTTACCCCCGTAAGTCAATCCACAAGGCACTACCTCAATAGTTTTCGGGGAGAACCAGCTATCTCCGAGCTTGTTTAGCCTTTCACTCCTATCCACAGGTCATCCCCGCATTTTTCAACATGCGTGGGTTCGGTCCTCCAGTTGATGTTACTCAACCTTCAACCTGCCCATGGATAGATCGCCCGGTTTCGGGTCTACACCCAGCGACTCAACGCCCTATTCAGACTCGCTTTCGCTTCGGCTTCCTTAATCAGTTAACCTCGCCACTGAATGTAACTCGCTGACCCATTATAC